>JBBILQ010000016.1:0-42391 GCA_037444845.1 Candidatus Aminicenantota bacterium
CTAATCGCTTTGCTGGCCTCAACTCAGCGGCATGATCTCAGTTCAACAGAAATTGGATTTCGGAGAGGGGGTAGTTTTTTTGAAGTCAAGACGGCTGAGTCTACCGGACAGCAACCCGCGATTCCCGGCTCGTGAAAGCGAGAGAAGCGCCCGTCGGAGCGTTGGCCTTGATTCCCGCCAAGGAAATTCTCGTCTCGCCCTGGCTCGTTGCTTCAAACACAAGGACGGCCAGGTTTCCTCCACCCCTGAACCCGCGGCTCGGCAGAGGACTGGAAAAGCCCAGCGTGCAGCTCCCTTCGGCAATGCTCTTTAAGAACGGGACTTTATCGCCCAGTTGCCTCACAAACCCTCCCTCGATAACATCCTTGAGTTTGATGATTTGAGGGTTGAAGCTCAGGTTCAGGGAGAAATTGCCGATTTCCTGCTGGCTCCTGATGTTGATGCTGACGCGGAATTCCCGGCCCTGAGGGATTTCCAGGTTGGCCGGGTCGAGAGAGACGACGTTGTCCCCGGCTGCTTCCCGCCGCGCTTCAGGGATATCTTCTGTCTCTCCAGGTCTTCTCACTATTTCCTCTGCTGTCAGAGCGATTGGCTCCTCCAGTGCTCTCTCAGCTCTGGCCGTGCTGGAAACGCCTTCGAGCTGGATCCAGACCGGCTTGTCGTCTGCCGCGGTCCGGGGAACCGTCCGGATGATGTAGGGCGTGATGGTCAGGATCACGTCCGACTGCTCGATGGTTTGGTCAGTCGCCGCAAACAGGTTGCCCAGGACAGGGATGCTCTTCAACCCGGCTATCCCTCTCAGCGTCTTTCTCTCCTCGTCCCTGAGCAAACCGGCCAGAAGGTTTGTCTCTCCGTCTCTCAGGCGGATCGTGTTCTTTATTTCTCTCGTGGAGATGATGGGGATATTGGCATAGCCTATGCCGGCAAGCGACCTGATTTTCAACTCAGCCTCCAGGGTGACTTCTTTCTCCAGGTGAATCTTCGGCTTCATTTTTATGTCCAGGCCGACCTCCTCAAAAGTAAACGACGTCACCGGCTGCTGGCTGACTCCTCCAGCGGCAATGGGCGTGAAGGTCGTCTGGGGAATAGGGACCCTCTGCCCGACGAGGGTTGTGATCTCTTCATCGGCGACGCCTCTCAGCCTCGGCTGAGCCAGGATCTTTGTGTCGACATCTGATTCGAGAAACCTGATGAAGGCAGTGGGCAGGGAAATCTGGAAGCTCGTGCCAGTGCCCAGGTCGATCTCACCTAAATTGTACCAGCCCTCATCCTCGGTGGCGCCGGGGCCTGCGTACCGGAGCCCAAATAAGGCCTGATCGAGGTCCAGCCCGATCTCCCGCAATTTTTGCCGGGAGACTTCCATGATCTCCAGGTCAATGATGACCTCCCCCCTGGGCTTGTCCCACTTTCTGATCAGATCGGCGGCAAGCTCGAGGTTGGCCGGCGTGTCCCTGATGGTGATCGTGTTGAGGTTTTTCTCGACAAATATATTGGGAGCCCGGTACTGAGTCCGGAGCATCTGCGTCAAGGCAGCGAAAATATCCTGGGCATTCAGGTTGGAAAGATAAAAAACCTTTATGGCGTTCTGCTCGTACTGGAGCCTCTTGACGGGCTGGTCGGGCACGATGATCACGGTTCTCTCGTCAATGACGCGGTAGAAGTTCTTGCTGGCCAGGCAGATGTAGCTGATCGCCTCCTCGAATTCCTTGCCGGAGAGGTCGATCGTGACGGGCATATCCCTAAACAGCTCGTCGAAGATGATGTTCACCCGCTCATGCTTGGCCAGCGCCTGGAAGATCGATCGCAGGCTGGCGTCAACGAATTTGAGCTCGACTTTTTCCTGGCTGACTTTGAGTTTCACCGGGTATTCCAATTTCACCGGCTCAGGTTCCTCGCTCGGAACCGGCTTCTGAAGGAAGCGCCTCATCTCCTCGACGATGGCCCTGTTCCTGGGATCGTAGGCAAGGGCTTTCTCGTAGGCCTTAAAAGCTCCCTCCTTATCGCCCTGGGCGACAAGTCTCCGCGCTTCCTGGAGTTGAAACAGGCTGGCCGAAAACCTGGCTCTCGTCAGGGCCAGTTTGAAGCCGTATTCACGGGGATTCTCCTGAACGGCCTGTTCATAATACCGAATGGCCTCGTCCCATTCTTTGTTCATCTCGGCCTGGCTGCCGAGCTTGTAGTAATGCTGGCCGAAGCTCACGCATCCCCACAAAGATAAAGCCATGATGATGACCAGCCAGGGCTTTGCTCTCATCCTCATTCTCCTTCTAAGGAAAATTTCCTGGCCGTGGAATCCGGCATGATGATCTCAATCTCTGTCGGCGAGATCCCGCCGATCCGAACGCCCTCACTGAGGACTTCACCCTCGGCGACGGCTGTAGCCTTCCCTTCGAAGATAATCAACGCGATTATTCTTTTTGGCGACTCGATGAACCCGATATACTGGAGGTTGACGCTTAAGGCGGGACGTCCTCCCTCGCCGGGAAAGGGTTCCGACTCATCCGGGCCGATGCTCTCCCGGACATGAAGGGGAATCGGAAAATGAAAGCGGGAGCGCGGCGCAAAGATATTCCTTCGGGGAAGCCCGGCCTCAGTTTTCTCGGATCGGAGGAGGTCAAGCCTGATGAGACTCTTGGCCTCTTCCTTCAGGGGCGTGCTGCTGGCGGCTTCCTGAACAACCGCGGGGAGAAAAAAGCTCGAGATCAAGGACAGAAATGCGGCCAGCGACAACGCTCTAAAAATTCTCATGATACCCTGCCAGGTTGATCCTCAACTCTAACACGCTGCCCTCTCCGCTGATTTTCGAGAAATCGATCTTTTCTAACATCAGAAACCTGGGAAATTGCTCGACAGCCTCCAGGAATTTTTTAAGGATAAGGTATGAACCCGTGAAGGTGAAGCTGGCGCTCGTTTTCTTGACCACGCCTTCTTCCAGGCTGGCATATTCATACCGGATCGACTGGGCGCTGACGCCTGACTGGGCAAGAATCTTCTGAAGGTCAAGCCGAAGCTGGTTAATCCCCTCCTCTGCTTTGTAGAAATACAACCCTTTCAATTCTTCGATATCGCGGTAGGCTTCTTCCCACCTGGCCCACTCCGCCGCTCCCCAAGCCCGCTTCGCTTCCAGCTCGGCCAGCGCTTTTTCTCTCGCCTCCAAGCGGCTGAGAATCCGGAGATAGCTCCGCCGCTGTCCCAGAGAAACGAGCAGCAGAAAAGCCAAGGACAAAAGGACAAGAAGACTGAGCAGGCGGACCCAGTTCTTCTCGCGCTCGTCGAGTTGGTTATAGAGTTCTTTCATAGCTCACTGAAATCTCCAGGGTCAGCTGTCCCTGCGGATTCCTGTCTTCATTCTCGACCCGGATCTGGCTGAAGTTCAAGGACTTGAGGTTATCGACGAGGGCGAGGAGGTCTTCCAGGCCGGCGGAGACGACTTTAAAGCGCATCTGAATTTTCTTGTTGTCCACGAGCGTCGGACTCAGAGACAGGATGTAGCTTGAGTCAGGAAGGCCCTCTTCGAGCTTGGAGAAAAATTCCGTCCAGGAAAAGCTCTTTCTCAGGATGATGCTGTTTACCAGGTCGATCTTTTCCTTGTCTTTTTTCAAGGCCTCCTGGACTCTGGAAGAAAGCCTCCTTTCTTCTCTTTGGGCTGCCAAGAGCGAGGCCTCGACATTGTCCAGGGATTCTCTCGCCTCTTTCGCTTTAACATAATAGCGGACAAACAGGTATCCGGAAAAAAAAACGGATACTAAAAGACCGAGCCCAAGCAAAGCCGAGAGAAAACGGAAAAACCTCCGATTGCGCAGGGGGTGAGCGGCCAGATTCAGAGAAATCCTCTTCATCAGACCTGACCAATCAAGGGCGCCAGAAGCGCCTGATCGTCGGTGTTCGCTCCGGCAAGCCAGGGCGAGTCGATCAGCCTGACCGGGAAAGCCAGGCGCGATTCGAGCTCGGAAAGGATGCTCTTCAGGAATTCCGCCGACTTAGAGCGAACCCACAGGGCATTCGGGCCTCGCCTTTCTTTGTCTTCGAGGAAATGGACGGTGTTTTCAATTTCGGTGACGATATTCTCGATCGTCTGTCTCTCCGGAACCAGGCCGGATCGTGCGGCCGGAAAAGCCTTAACCCGGAAGAGGGTGGGCTCCGCGTCGGCCACAGCCGCCAGGCTCACCGAGTCATCCTCGATATTGACCAGGATAAAACTCTTTTCTTGAGCCCAGTTGAGGAGGTTGAGAAGGCTCAGGGCGGGAGAAGAGACCACGCCGACTTTCACTCCCGCTGACGCAAACAGGTCTTCATACTCCTGGAGAACGGCCGACCGGGCCATGGAAACGAGGACCTTTGCCGAGGCGTTGGATTTCATGAGCTGGTAGGATAACCGGACGTCGTCGGGAAGAACGGGCAGCTGCTTCTTGGCCCGCCAGCGGAAGAGTTTCAGTCTTTCCCGCTCCGATGAAGGGAGGGAGTCAAAGGCGAAAATAAAAACCTTTAGGCAGGGTTCGGGCAACAAACAGGCTGCTTTTTCTCCCGAATAATGGAGCTTGGCAAGTCCCTCTTTAAGGACTGCGGCCAGTAAGGCAGCTTGTTTGATATTCGGTTTATCGAAGTGCGGCTCGATGAGGCCATAAGCCAGAGGAAGAAAAGCGCGGTGCCTGATTTTCTTCTCGCTCGCCGATACATTGATCCCGCTCAAGGCCGAGGCGGACACCTGGAAAACGACGGACGGCAAGGGCCGGGCCATAAAAAAAGCCTTTATTCTCTTGATCCAGGCGCCGCTTCTCTCTGAACCGCTCGTCGTTTTCATGGCTTGCCTATTCCACAAAGGTCACCTTGTTCAGCTCTTTCAGGCTGGTGATTCCTCGCAGGACTTTGTCCAATCCGACCTCTCGCAAAAAAATGATGCCTTCTTCCTTGGCCCTTTTTTTCACCTCAGAAAGGGGTTTCCTATCCAAGATCATCTCACGGATGATGTCGGACAGCTCGAGGAGTTCAGCGATGGCGGTGCGTCCCTGGTAGCCGGTAAAATTGCAGTCCGAGCAGCCGCGGGCTTCAAAGAACACTTGATCCTGATACACAGACGGGTCCAGGCCGGATTCGAGGAGCTGGCCCTTGTTGTACTTGACCGCTCCCTTGCATTTCGGGCAGAGGACTCTCACCAACCGCTGGGCCAGGATGCAGTTCAGAGCTGAGATGAAGCTGTAGGGATCGACCTGCATGTGGAGGAATCGCCCGATGACGTCGAAGACGTTGTTGGCGTGGACAGTGGTAAAAACAAGGTGACCCGTTAAAGCCGACTGAATGGCGATCTGAGCCGTCTCCGGGTCCCTGATCTCGCCGACCATGATTTTATCCGGGTCGTGCCTCAGGATGGACCTCAATCCCCGGGCAAAGGTCAACCCTTTTTTCTCGTTGACAGGGATCTGGGTGATGCCTTCGATCTGATACTCGACGGGGTCCTCTATGGTGATGATCTTGTCCTCGGGCGACTTGATCTCGGTCAGGGCCGCGTAGAGAGTCGTCGTCTTCCCGCTTCCCGTAGGACCCGTGACGAGAATCATGCCGTAGGGCTGAGTGATGTAGCGCCGGAATTTTCTGAGGACCTCGTCGGAGAACCCGAGCAGGTCCAGCCTCAACTCGGAGATCGCTTCCGTGATCATCTCCTTGTCTAAGATCCGGATGACCGCGTCTTCGCCGTAAATGCTTGGCATGATGGAAACCCGAAAGTCGATGGTCTTGTCCTTGATCTTGAGGCGAAACCGTCCGTCCTGAGGGACGCGTCGTTCGGCAATGTCGAGGTCGGACATCACCTTAATCCGTGAGATGATGGGCGACTGAAATTTCTTGTCGATCGGTTCCAGGGCTTCGTTGAGGACGCCGTCGATGCGGTATTTGATCTTGACGCCGTCATCGCGGGATTCAACGTGAACGTCGCTGGCTCGCTTCTGGACGGCGGTGAAAATAATCGTGTTGACGAGCTTTATGATCGACCCATCCTGATCGGCCAGTTTCTCAAGAGAAATGACCTCTTCCTCCTCTCCCCCATCCTTCTCCACAACCTGGACGATGAACCCTTCTGTGGCGTCCTTGAGAACTTGGAGAGCTGTCTCGCTTTTTCGCAGGGCTTCCTGGATGGCCCGCCTTGATGCCGCGCAGACCTCAACTTTTTTGCCCATTAAAGATTCGACGGCGTCGATCGTTCCGATGTCAGAAGGGTCAGCGATCGCAATTGTCAGCCGATCATCCTTTTCTTCGAGCGGAATGAAGTTGGCCCTGTACAGGAATTCCGGAGGGAAGGACTGGACGAGGTCACGGTTCAAGGGAGCTGTCGAAAGGTCGATGTAGGGAACATGGTACCTTTCGGCCAGCTTCCTCGTTTCTGTTTCTTCTGCCAGGGGAGATTTTTTGGGTTCGCTTTTATTCATTTCTATCTCGTTATCCTTATGATGTTAAAGATAGGGAGATAAACGGCCAAGAGCATCATGGCCACGACAAGCCCCATGAAGATGATGACGACCGGCTCGATCAAGGAGACGAGCGTGTTGATTTTCGCTTGAATCCTGTCATCATAGACATCGGCTACTTCCCGCAGCATGCCGTGCAGGTTGGCCGACGTCTCGCCGATGCGGATCATGTCGACGGCCAGAAAGCTGAAAAAGCCGGTCCGGCTAAGGGAGTCGGACAGGCTCTGGCCGTTCCTGATGTCGTCGGCAAGACTCTTCGTCTTCCGGACGAGATGCTTATTGGGAATGGCTTGGCAGGCGATCGGAACAGCCGGGAGAAGAGAAATTCCCGCTTCAAGCAGAAGGCCGAGGGTCCGGCTAAAAAGGGAGATCGCCGTCTCGGTCCAGACCTGCCGGGCATAGGGAATTCTCAGCTTCAGCCTCTCCAGAAAAAGGCCGATTGTCTCGTTTTTTCTCAGCCGAAAAAGGGCCAGGACTGAAGCCGAGACCAAAACCATGAGATAGGGCGTCAATTTCTTTAAAAATGTTGCCAGCCCGACAAGAACACGGGTGATGGCAGGAAGCTGGGCCTCGAAATCGGCATAAAACCCGGAAAAGCGGGGCAGGATGAAATTGATCAGGATGCCCATCAGGACCGCGGAAAAAACAACGAGCAGCGTCGGATAAACGAGCGCGGCTCTGATTCTTGATTTCGTTCCGGCGATGACCTTGGCATAGTCGATATACCGGGCGATGGCTGTGGGCAAGTTGCCGCCCTGTTCTCCGGCCATGAGAGAAGCCGTGTAGACACGGCTGAAATCTTTGTCGTACGGAGAAAAAGCCTCTGAGAGAGCTTTGCCGCCGCGGATGTCCGCGTCCACCTTTGTCAATAGTTCTTTAAAATGCAGGTTCTTGGTCCGGCTGGTAACAAGCTCAAGACTCTTAAGGACAGGATAGCCCGCCTTGAGGAGGGCCATGAGCTCCTGGTTGAACATGATAAAATCTCTGTCTTTGATCTTTTTTTCAAAGGGCAGGGAAGGGAGTGCCACCTTCTTCCAGTCCTTCCGAACAGAAAGAACGCAGTAGCCTTCAGACTCAAAGTGCTTCCGACATTCTTCGGCCGATGAGGCGAGGAAAGACCGCATGAGATGGCGGCCATCTTCTGCGGCAATTCGGCAGACAAAATAGGGCATCGCGTGCTTATTCACGGTCAATATTAGGTTATCCTGCCTGTTTTGTCAAACAAAGCGAACCGGCCACGCACGCCGCTGGGCCTGATCTCGCTTTACCTCTTTTCTCGCAGAGCCTCCCCCTTATGTTTAGTCTGTTCCGACCCCCAAAGGTTGACAAAAAACCCGGAAAGATTTATTTTTTAATAAGTGAGAAAAGCGCTTTCGAGGGGATTTATCGCCGTGCTTCTGGCCCTAACAGCCTCTTTGTCCGTTTCGCCCGAGAGTTTTTTCCTCACGGGCAGCTCTCGCCCGGCTGGGATGACCTTGGCCGTCCAAGAATTTCCCCCCAAAAAGCCAAGGTATGATTACATGAGCATGTTCTATTCCCGAAACACCAGACCCCTGGGCCTCAAAGAAGACCTGGCCCTCAAGAAGTTGATGAGCCAGCCGGCGATCAAATGGGCCATAAGGACGGGGGTCGGCCATATTCTTGACTGACATGAAGCGGGAAAATTTTTTTCTCTTCCTGATTCAATTTTTTGGATTTCCAGCTCATGAATAAACGGGTTTATCTAACCATCGCCATCCTCGCCGTGCTGGTAGCGCTCGGCGGAATAAACATCTACAAGAAAATAGTCTGGACAGAGCCCACTGACGGGGTCACCTGGAAAATGAAAGATGGCCGGATCACGGCCATCAGCGTCGAGCCGAATAGCCCCGGCTACCTGGCGGGTATCAAAAAGGGAGACATCCTCTATTCCATCAACGACATCCCCATCCAGAGCCAGGTCGATATTGCGAGGAGCCACTGGGTCGCCGAGGCCACGGCGCAAAAACTCAAATACCAGATTGCCCGGGCTGGAGAGCTTCTCCACCCCTCTCTTTTCATCGCCCAGAAAAAAACTCGCCTTGTTTATTTTTATCTTGCCCTGATCGGTCTGACCACTCTGGCCATCGGCGTCGTCGTCTTCTTCAGCTCTAAGAAAACGCTGTCCATGCCCTATATTTATTTCTACTTGCTCTGCCTGATTCTCTATTCCTTTTACACGTTCTCACCGACGGGGAAAATGGACGTGTTGGACAGTTTTTTCTACTGGCTGGATGAAATCGCTTTTCTTGCCTTCCCCCCTCTGCTCCTCCATTTTTTCCTGATCTTTCCTCAGCGGAAGAGACTGATAAAAAGAAACCCCAGGTTGATCGTTTTTCTCTATGCGCCCGCTCTTGTCCTCGGGCTCGTCACCCTGACGCTCCATCTGCCGTTGTTCACCAGCCAGAGCGACTCTCTCATCCTCTCCCTCTACACCCTCCTGGAAAGACTGGAAATCCTTCATTTCTCCCTGTTCACTCTGATCACTCTCATGACGATCTACCACAGCTTAACCCGGCCGCCGAGCCTGATCGCGAAAAAACAGCTTCGCTGGATTTTCACCGGGCTCGGAATCGGGATGGTCCCCTTCACCGCTTTCTATGCTCTCCCTTATTTTCTCGGACTGATTCCTCCCAGGTTCGGAGAATTGACGCTTCTTCTCCAGGCCCTGATTCCTCTGACTTTTGCCTATTCCGTTTCTAGATACAAGCTGATGGATTTTGAAGTCCTCCTTAAGAAGGCGGCGACCCTTATTTTTTCTTATTTCGCGCTCGCTTCTCTCTACGTCATCCTGAGTTCCCAAACGCAAGTTTTTTCCGAAGACAAGCTGAACGTCCTCGTCCTTGGTATCTTGGCCATGATCTTAGGGGCAACGTTGTTCACGCCGTTGAAAAAGCTGTTTTCCGCCCTATTAGACAGATTCTTTTACAGGCGAAGTTACACATACCGGAAGACGCTGCTCGTCATCAGCCGGGAACTCAGCCGTGAAAGAAACCTGGAAAGGCTCTCTCATTCCCTGCTCGACTTGATTGCAAACGCCCTCTCCCTTAAAAACCTGGCCCTCCTCCTTCCGGCCGAGGAGGAGAGCCGAACCTTTTATGTCATCAGCTCAAAAGGTGATTCCTTCGGCCTCCCGCCGCAGATCGCTTTTGATCCGTCTTTCTTCCAGAGCTTGAAAGAAAACGACACCATCTCTTTTTATTCCCTTTCAGAACGCCGGGAAATTCCCCGGCCACAGAATTCTCCCGCCCTGAATTTTTTCCATTATCTCCCCCTGAAAGTCGAGGAGAAGCTCATCGGCTGTCTGGCCATGGGAAAAAAAGTGGATAACTCTTTCCTCAACAGCGAAGATTGGGAACTGCTGACGACGATCTCATCACCCGTGGCCCTGGCTCTTGAAAACGCCGCCCTCTACAACCAAGCGAGCGTCAGGACCATGGAGCTGGAGAGGCTCAAAGATTACAGCGAGAACATCATCGAAAGCTTGACTGTCGGAGTGGCTGTCCTTGACCAGAAAGGAGAGATCATCGGCTGGAACCGCGTCCTCGAGGGAATTTTTTCGAGAACAAAACAGCAGGTCCTCGGCCAGAGGTTGCAGGACATCCTCGGGCCAAAAAACACACTCTCTCTGTTTCCTCCCGACACCCATCAAGATTTCCGCCTGCTGAGCGAGATCACTTTGGAGATGCCGGGAGGAGGAAGCAAAATTTTTGACATCGCCAAGACTCCTCTCCTGGACAACAAGATGATGCCTTACGGAACGATTATCGTCTTCGAAGACATCACCGAGAAAATTCATCTCCAGCAACAGCTGGTGACCTCGGAAAAGCTGGCCTCCATCGGGCTGCTTTCCGCCGGCGTGGCCCATGAGATCAACACGCCGCTGACCGGAATCTCCAGTTACATCCAGATGCTCCAGAAAAAGCTCGGCGACTCTCATTACACCCAGATCCTGGAAAAAATCGAGGTCCAGACCGAACGGGTTTCTAAGATCGTCAAGAATCTCCTGAGTTTCGCTCGGAATCCTTCGGGCACAGCGTTCCACAGGGTCAACGTCATCGCCGGGCTGCAGGAGATTATCTCGCTCATCGACTACAAACTGAAGGCGTTGAATATCAAACTGGAGCTCGACCTCCAGCCGGTCAAGCTTGTCTGGGGCCAGGGCGAGAGGCTGCAGCAGGTTTTTATCAACATCATCCTCAACGCCATCGACGCCATGACGCATGGGGGAACGCTCAGAATCGAGACCTCCGAGACTGCGAGCGAGGTCATGATCAAAATTGCCGACACCGGCACCGGGATCAAGAAACAACACCTGCCTCATATCTTTGACCCGTTCTTCACCACCAAAGGGATAGGAAAAGGAACGGGCCTGGGCCTTTCCATAAGCTATGCCATCATCAAAGAGCACGAAGGCCGCATCACGGTGGAAAGCGAGGTTGGCAAAGGCTCTTGTTTTGCCATCGTCATTCCTGTCAACCTGGACCTTAAAAAAACGGGACTGAAAACGACATCTGTTAGGCATTAGCCATGGCTGAGAGAGGAATAATCCACGTTATCGACGACGAACCCATCATCCATGAGGTCTTGAGCCAGCTCCTGACCTCTGAAGGCTACGAAGTGGAATTGTCCTCCTCGGGCGAGGAGGCTTTAGAAAAACATTCATCTCAGGCCTATGACCTCATCCTCCTTGACCTGCTGATGCCGGGCCTGAACGGGATTGATGTCCTCAAGGGCGTCAAAAAGATCGACCCCCAGGCCGTGATCATCATCATCACAGCCTACGCCTCGGTCGAATCGGCCATCACAGCCATGAAAATGGGGGCCTACGACTACATCCAGAAGCCCTTCAAACATGATGAGCTTCTCCTCACCATCAACAGGGCCCTGGAGCACAAGAGTCTTCAGGAAGAGAACATCCGCCTGAAAGATGAGCTCTCAAGAAAATTCGGGTTCGATAACATCATCGGCCGAAGCAAACCGATGCTCAAAATCTTCGACCTGATCAAGGCCACGGCGCCGACCAGGAGCACGATCTTGATCCAGGGAGAAAGCGGAACTGGCAAGGAACTCGTCGCCAGGGCCATCCACCAAAGCAGCGACCGGCGGAATTTCGCCTTCATCATCGTCAACAGCGGCTCCCTCCCTCCCGACCTCTTGGAGAGCCATCTCTTCGGCCATGTCAAAGGAGCCTTCACGGGCGCCGTCAGCCAGAAGAAGGGGCTTTTTGAGGCGGCTGACAGGGGGAGCATCTTTTTCGATGAGATCTCCACGCTCAACCCTGAAACTCAGGCCAAGCTGCTTCGAGTCATGCAGGATAAGGAGTTCATGAGGCTGGGCGGGACAGAGACCATCCGGGTGGACACCCGCATCATCGCCGCCACGAACACCGACCTGGAAGAGCTCATCGCCAGAAAAAGTTTTCGCCAGGACCTTTTCTACCGCCTGAACGTCATCAAAATCGAACTGCCCCCCCTCCGGGAGAGGAAGGAAGACATCTCCCTGTTGGTCAAGCATTTCGTCGATATCTACAGCCGGGAGAACAACAAGGAGATCGAGGGGGTAACCAAGGACGTCATGGAAATCCTCGAAGGCCACGACTGGCCGGGAAACGTCCGTGAGCTCGAGAACCTTATCGAGCGAGCCGTTGTCCTGACGAAATCGAGCACGATCAACCGCAACAGCCTGCCGCCTCTTTTTTCCTCCAACAGGCCCGGGACGGATAAGCTGAACGAAAATCCAGATGCCGACCTGACCTTCAAAGAGCAGACCCAACTGTTCCAGAGAGAAACGATTCTCAAAGCCCTCAGAAAAGCCCGAGGGGTCCAGAAAAGAGCAGCCCGTTCTTTAGGCCTAAAAGCGACAACTCTCAATGAAATGATCAAACGGCTGAACATCGACTCGGACACTTTAAGCTAACCCGAAAAAGAGGGAATCGGGCTTCAGTAAGCGCCTCAGCCCCGGTGGACAGTGATTTTGCCGGGCACAGCCCGATCCGGGTTGACGACAACCCTCGTCGCCTTGTTTTGAAGCGGAAACTCGAATTCCTGGCTTTTTTCATCGATGACGAGCTTTTCGCGGCGACGCCCTCCGCCGCCCTTTTCTTGCCATTCAACCCAGAGAGGGTAGGCAAAAACGTGTCCGGCCTGTTCCACTCTGAGTCTGAGGAAGAGGCCGCTTTGCTTATTGACCGTTTCATAGCTGACCCGGCTTTCGGGCAGAACATGAGAATTGAACCAGAGAGAAAAAAATTGGTCGAGGTCTCGTCCGGAAACTCTTTCCATGACCTGCCGAAACTGTCCCGTGCTGGCCGCTGAATACTTATGGGTAGCGACGAACTCTCTCAGGCCGGCAAAAAACACGTCTTCCCCTAAAAGATCAAGAAGCATGTTCATGGCCAGCGCGCTCTTGTTGTAAATAATCGCCTGGTAGGCCTGGAAATCGAGAAAGCTGAGGCGGGAGCCGAGCGTGATCGGTCCGAATGCGGACTTCTTCTCAATCCACTTGGAAAACCTTTTTAAAATGTTAGAGAAAGCCCTGTGATTATGTTTTGACCGGATATAGAGGATAGAGGCGAACTGAGCGAGCCCCTCGCTCAGCCACTGATCCCGGTAGCGGGCCCACGTCACGCCCTGTCCCCACCATTGATGGGCGATTTCATGAGCCAGAAAATACTCCTTCCACTCCGTCAGGTCGACCGGACTGTTCGGGTCATAAACAAGGTTCGCGGCCGATTCCCGCTTCGAGGCCCGTGAAATATTGTTGAGGACAATAAAGGAGGCCGGGCTGTGACCCCCGCCGCTCATCCACAGCCTCTGGACGATAGAGAGCGTTTCAAAGGGAAAAGGGCCAAATCGGCTCTCGTAAAACTCCAGAATCTTGCCCGCCTCTTCCAGGAGGTTCTTTTTCGGGAACCGCAAATCAGATGAAACATAAGAAAACAAAGGCAGAGAATCTGTGTTCTGCTGAACAAGGGTTAGCTTGCCGACCAGAAACGTCAGATATTTGACCGGAGTCTTCGTCACGAAGACTGAGTAGGTGCTTCCTATTTTTTCGATTTCTGTCACGCTCTGCATCCCGTTTAACTTGCCTTGTTCCTGGAGAAGCCCGTTAGACAGGCAGTTGTATTCGGGGGGAACGATGATTTTTAACCGGGCTGTAAAATAGTCCTCGTCAGGCGGACAAGGGTACCAGCGGGAGGAGTGGCTGAGAAGATAGGTGTCATATGGAGGAGGAACGAGAATAACGGTGTCATTGAACTGTGAAGAAGCGAGCGTGTCAGTCAGTTGAGGGGGCGGTTCCAGGATGCCCCGATAATACACTTCGACCGCCACGTTCTCATCCTTATCGACGGGCTCAATAAAATACACATAGAGCATTTCGCCGATCTTATCCCTGGTGAAAAAAAGCTCTCTCTTTTTCTCATCCGATACGCGGAGGACTTCCAACCCGGGATGAAACCTGAACTTGACCGAGTCGAGCGGCCCGAGGCGAGTTGTCATATCGATCCTGGCCCTGGCCGAGAGGCGATAATTTTTCGGCTCGTAACTCAGTTCGATGTCATAGCTTTCCACATCATACTTCTGACCGAAGGTAATGACCATCCGTTTTTTCGCCTTCTCGGAAGACGGGGAGTACATGTTGAGGAAGCGCTCTCGCGAGCGGTCGTAGAGCGTTATCTCTTCCTCGGCGAACGCGGAATAGACGTACGCAAGCTCGCCGGCTTTTCTGGCGCGCATCTCGAAGACAGCCTCGTCCCCCTGGGGCAGGAAGGAAAGAGGCTCTGCACTCAGGGAGCTCTTCACTGTAAAATAATTGAGATGATGCTTTCTGAACAGGAAAGAGGCCTTGTTCCTGTCCATCTCGGAGATGGGCGTATCCTTGTCTTTTTCTTTCTTTATGATCTTGATATTCCGGTCGAAAAAGGACGGCGAGAAACGGAGGAAGGCGTATTCGACCTTGTCCACCAGCCTCCGGCTCTTGAAAACGAGATCGAGCTGATGCTGCTCGTTTTCATCTGAAGGGCTGAAGTTAATCTGCCCGTCTCCGACGACCAGAAGAGCTGTTTCCAGGCCAGGGATATTGTCATAAAAGATGAGAGCGTCTTTAAAAGACAGGCTCACATCGACATGGCTGATCTCGACCAGAGCGGCCCGCTCGGCACGCTCGGCTGGAAGAGCGATCTTAAAAAGCTGGCTGAGGTTCCCCCGGACGCTTTTCTCTGCGATCTTCCATCGCCCTTCGACCTGATTCAGCTTCAGCTGCCATATCTCGATACGCGCAGAATAAGGGTTTTGAATGATGACTTGAAGAAAGACCTGGGGGTCATCGTGCGCGATGCTCCCTTGGTTCGCCCATCGAAACGTCACGGATTCCATCTTCATCGTGTCGAAATAGAGGGCAAGGGCTTCCTTCTCGTCTTCCTGCAGACCGGAGTTGAAGGCGTTAAGGTAAGAGGCAAAGTCTTTGATTTGAAGGGAGGTTTCCAGGTTGTGTATGAAATCCTGGATGCTCTGGCCCTGAGCGGCTATGGCTAAAGATGCGCTGATAACGAGAACCCAGATCGACACCCAGCTGACAATTTTCGTTTTCACTTACTTATTATACCTTAAAGATGCCGATTGCAGAAACCCCTCCTTTTTCCGGAAGAGGCAACTGGCTTGACCGGCCCTCATATCGATGGATAGAGAAGCATTTTTCGTGCCAGACAAACAGGGCTCAGGTTTTGTTTTGCCCCCCATGATCAAGAAAAGATGCACGACCTCACAAATCTTTTTTACGAACCGTAAAATAATTTTACAGCCGTTTGCCCTGCGCTAAGTCTGATTCCTCTTAGCTGATCCCTTCTCGAAGTCCTCTTCCCAGGTGACAAAGCTGTGGTAGTAAATGGAATCTCCCTCGTCGATGCCTCGGGTAATTTCCGTTATGTGGGACGTTGACGATCCAAACGCTTCCACGGCAAAGACGACGGCCTTCTCCGGGTCGACGTGCTTGCCGCAGGTGTAGATATCCAGCGCAACATAGCCGTACTCTGGCCAGGTGTGGGTGGAGATGTGGGATTCGGAAATGACAACGACACCGCTGACTCCATGAGGAGGGAACCGGCTGAAAGAAATTGACCAAACCTGGGCGCCGGCCACCTCTGCAGCCTTGACAAGAATCTGCTGGACTTTCTCGACGCTGCCGATGATCTTGGGGTCGCAGCCGGATGCTTCAACGATATAATGATGGCCGATCGTTTCGTGCGTTTCCCTATCCATGTTCCTCTCCTCCTCGAAAGCTATACCTTAGGTGATATTCCTCTTCCTGTCAAGGATACTCTCGCTTCGCCTCAAATGAGGACCCGTTTTTCTTCCTTGACCACGTTCAAGACGATGTGCGTGACGGTCCTGTCGACATAAGGAAGGGAGAGAATGCCCTTGATGAAATTGTTGAGGTCATCGCGGCCTCTGAACCGGCCGATAGCGAGCGAGTCCCATTCTCCGGTGATATCGTAAACGGCCGTGACCCGGCGGTCCAGGGAAATTTTTTCCTGGGTCTCGAGCAATTTCCCCTTGGAGATGCGCAGGGCGATGATGGCGATCAAATCGAACCCAAAATGCTCAGCGCTGACAAGCGGGATGTATCCTTTGATGACGCCCGCGGTTTCCAATTTCTTCACCTTGTTGATAACGGCGGTAGCCGATGTTCCCACGTCCTTGGCGATTTCCCGCAGGCTTTTGCGGGCGTTTTGATTCATGGCCCGGATGATTTTTTCTTCGAGTTCATCGATCATGATGCCTCCCGATAATTGACTTGAAATAATTATAATTAATAGTCATTTGAAAATAATTTTAATAAATTACTTGACAATTGAAATTAAATATGTTAGAAATAAACGCAAATGTTAATGTCTTTGCTATCACGGCCCGGCCTGACCATCATCTTAGATGATTGCCCGGCTGCGGTCAACAGAATTTGAATAAAAGGAGGATTGGATGGCTGATCCTGCGAAAAGACCCGCTCAAGGCTTTGGCTTCGAAACAGAAAGCGAGGTTCTCGACTATGTCATGAACCCGGCCAACAGAATCGAATTCGTGCGCCTGCATTTCCCCGACATCCTCGGCAGGCCGATGGATTTCGCCTTTCCCAGCGAGGAGCTGGAGAAGGCTTTCCGCGACGGCAAAGGATTTGACGGCTCTTCGGTCGAGGGATTTGTCCGGATTGAAGAAAGTGACCTCGTCATCAAGCCCGAAGCCCGCACGTTCCGCGTTTTGCCCTGGGAATATGTCGGCTTTTCCGAGGACATTCGTTGGCGGGAAGCCATCATGTTCGGCGACATCCTGACTCCTGAAGGCGACAACTACGAAGGAGATTCGCGCTTTATCCTCAAAAAAACCCTCAAACAGGCCAAAGAAGAATTCGGGGCCGATGATTTCAAGGTCGGGCCGGAGTTCGAGTTTTTCCTCTTCCCGAGCGCCCAGGACACCAGCTTGACCGACGTCGGAGGATATTTTTTCAGCGGCAAGCACGGAGGTATCCGCAAGGAAGTCCAGCTCCTGCTCAAGAAGATGGGCATCGAATCCGAGTACGACCATCATGAAGTCGCTCACGGCCAGCACGAAATCGACCTCAAGTACCAGAGCGCGCTGGACATGGCCGATATTGGCATGCTCTTTCGGTACATGGTCAAAAAAGTATGCCGGATGCACAACCTCCACGCCACCTTCATGCCCAAGCCCCTCAACGGCCAGAACGGAAGCGGCATGCACGTCCATCAATCTCTCTGGAAAGACGGACAAAATATCTTCTTTGCCCCGAAGAACACGTATCACCTTTCCGATGTCGCCTATCGCTACATGGCCGGCCTGATTACTCATGCCCGAGAGATCTCGGCCGTGCTCAGCCAGTGGGTCAATTCCTACAAACGGCTGATCGAGGGATACGAAGCTCCGGTCTACATCGCGTGGGGCCAACGGAACAGGTCAGCCTACATCCGAGTCCCCGAATACCAGCCCGGCAAGGAGGGGGCGACGCGGATCGAGCTGCGGTCGCCCGACCCGGCCTGCAATTTATATTTGGCCTTTGCCACGATGCTCATGGCCGGCCTCAAGGGAGTCAGGGAAGGATATTCTCTTCCTGAGTCCGTCGAGGAGAACATCTACCGGATGTCGAGCGCCAAGCAGAAAAGGTTCGATATCCGCGTCCTTCCCAGGAACCTGGAGGAAGCCATCAAGCTCATGGAAAAAAGCGACCTGATGCGGAACACTCTGGGCGATCACATTTTCGCCACGTTCATCGCCAACAAGCGGGCCGAGATCGAGGAATACAACGTCAACGTCTCGCGGGAGTTCGAAAAGCAGGTCAGCGACTTCGAGGTCAGAAAGTACCTGCCCTTCCTCTGAAAACGTCGCCGCTGGCTTGACAAACAAGAATCCCATCTGATATAAAAAACTTCCTTTTATTATTAATTGTTTTGCTTTTTGTTTCATATTTATAAGAAGGAGTCATAGATTTCATCCGTTCTGCGAAGCATCCTCTTTTCTCTTTTCCCGCGCCACTTATTCCTTCTCCCCCCGTCTTTTCAGGACAAAAGCATGACTCTACCCGAAACCCGAAAAATATGATCAACCCGGAGGGCAACGTGGAGGCCACAGATACAAAAGTCACGACCATTCTCAACAAATATCGTTTAGAGAAAAAGTCTCTCATCCCCATCCTCCAGGATATTCAAGCTGAGTACAATTATCTTCCTCAAGAGGCCCTCAGGCGTGTCTCTCAGACACTCGGAATCCCTCTTATCGACATTGTCGCCGTGGCCACCTTCTACCGGGCCTTCAGCCTCAAGCCGCGGGGCAAGCATGTGGCGACAGTCTGCCTGGGAACGGCCTGTCATGTCCGTGGCGGGCCAAAAACTCTGAACGAATTCCAGAAAAGATTAGACATCAAGCCAGGAGAAACCACATCAGACGGCCAGTTCACGCTGGAAACAGTGGCGTGTTTGGGCTGTTGCGCGATCGGGCCTGTCGTAGTTGTCGACGGCGATTACCACGCGCAGACGACCGTTGGGAAAGTGGGCTCTATCCTCAAGAAGTGTTCAACGAAAGAGAAGACACATGGGCGGAAGAAAAAAGACCGCATCAATTAAAGAACTCGAAACACTCATCGCTGGGCTGAAGGCTGAGCGAAATTCAGAGAAAAGGCCTGTGCTGACTGTCTCCGCTGGAACCTGCGGCCGGGCTCGAGGATCGCTGAAGGTCATCGATGCTCTCAAGAGAAGCCTCCAGAAAGAAAGGCTGGAAGAAAAAGTCAGAGTCAGGACTACCGGATGTCACGGCTTTTGCGAAGCAGAGCCGAATATCATCATTTTCCCTGGGGCCATCTTCTATCAGAAAGTGGATGCAAACGATGCGGCGGATATCATTGCGCAGACGGTCTTAAACGATCAAGTTCTGGACAGACTCCTTTATAAAGATCCGGTGACCGGGGAAGTGAGCTGCGTGGAAAACGAGATCCCCTTTTATAAAAAGCAGCGCAGAATTGTCCTCGGGGATAATGCGTTGATTGACCCGACAGATATCAATGATTATCTCTCTATCGGCGGCTACAGCTGCCTCGCCAAAGCGATCATCTCGATGGGGCCGGAAGAGGTAATCGCTGAAATCAAGGCCTCCAACCTGAGAGGCAGAGGCGGAGCCGGATTCCCGGCAGGCTCAAAATGGGAGCTGGCCCGAAAGGCCAAGGGCGATCTTAAATACATCATCTGCAACGCTGATGAAGGCGACCCCGGGGCCTACATGGACCGGAGCCTTCTCGAAGGAAATCCCCATCGGGTCATCGAGGGAATGATCATCGGCGCCTACTCGATCGGTGCCCAGAGAGGTTATGTTTACGTCCGCGATGAATATCCCCTTGCTGTCGAACACATCGGCCTGGCCATCGAGCAGGCCCAAGAGCTCGGGCTTCTGGGAAAAGACATTCTGGGGACAGGGTTCGACTTTGACCTTAGCATCGCCAAGGGCGCGGGCGCCTTCGTCTGCGGCGAAGAGACAGCCCTCATCAGTTCGATTGAGGGCAAAGTGGGAGAGCCCCGGCAGCGGCCGCCGTTCCCCGTCGTGCGCGGACTATGGGGGAAGCCCACGACCATCAACAACGTGGAAACCTGGGGAAATGTGCCGATCATCATCGATAAAGGAGCCGATTGGTACACCCGGATCGGGACCGACGGCAGCAAGGGAACAAAGATTTTCTCCCTTGTCGGCAAAATCAACAACACCGGCCTTGTCGAAGTCCCGATGGGCATCACCCTCCGGGAGATCATCTTCGACATCGGCGGCGGCATCCCGGATGGAAAACAGCTCAAAGCGGTCCAGACAGGGGGCCCATCAGGGGGTTGCATCCCCAAAGAAATGCTCGACCTCCCCATCGACTATGAAAGCCTGACAAAGGCAGGGTCGATCATGGGCTCGGGCGGCATGATCGTCATGGACGAGAAGACCTGCATGGTTGATGTCGCCAAATATTTTCTGAATTTTTTGCGCGACGAATCCTGCGGCAAGTGCATCTCCTGCCGCGAGGGGACGCAGCGGATGTGGGAGATCGTCAAGGATATCACTGAGGGGAAAAGCCGAGAACAGGACCTGGCTCTTCTCGAAGAGCTGGCTGTGGCTGTAAAAGACGCCTCACTTTGCGGCCTCGGCCAGACCGCCGCCAACCCGGTTCTATCCACGCTCAAGTACTTCCGGCACGAATACAAAGCCCACATTGTCCAGAAGAAGTGTGATGCTATGGTCTGCCAAGAGATCGTTTCTTCCCCCTGCCAGTATAGCTGCCCCATCAGCCAGGAGGCTTCAGTCTACATCGCCCTGACAGCTCAGGGGAAGTTCGAGGAGGCCTACGAGGTCATCGCCAAGGATAACCCGCTTGCTTCGATCTGCGGCCGGGTCTGCCATCATCCTTGCGAAAAAGTCTGCCGTGCCGGCGAGCTCGGCGACCCCATCGCTATCAGAGCCCTGAAAAGGTTCGTCGCCGATTGGGCTGTCCAGAAAGGGCTCAGGCCTCGTTTTGATAGACAGCCTCAAACCCGGGAAAAGGTGGCCATTGTCGGAGGCGGTCCAGCCGGTTTGACCGCCGCCGTTCAACTCGCCCGTCAGGGCTTCCGGCCGACGATCTTCGAATCTCTGCCCGTGGCTGGCGGCTGGCTGGCTAAAGGAATTCCCGATCATAGGCTGCCCAAGAGTCTCCTTGATCACGACATCGAGAACATCAAGAATGCTGGCGTGACGATTAAGACAAACGTTGCCCTGGGCAAGGATTTTTCTGTCGATGACCTTTTTGCTCAAGGCTTTGGAGCTGTCTTCATCTCCACGGGCGCCCACAAATCGCTGAAAATGGAAATCCGAGGAGAAAACGCTGAGGGAGTCATCCAAGCCGCGGAGCTTCTCGAGGCCGTCAACTTGGGCAAAGGGATGACTCTGGGCCGACGGGTTGCCATCGTCGGCGGCGGGAACGCGGCCATTGACGCAGCCCGTGTTGCCGTCCGGGACAAGAACTGCAAAAAAGTCTTTATTCTTTACCGGAGAACTCGTGCCGAAATGCCCGCTCTCGAAGAGGAAGTCGAGAGCGCGCTCGAGGAAGGCGTAGACATTCAGTTTCTCATCGCGCCCGTGAACGTGCTCACTGAAAACGGAAGGGTGAGAGGTGTCGAATGCATCCGCATGAAGCTTGGAGACAAGGACGCGTCGGGAAGGCGGCGGCCTGTTCCGATTGAAGGTTCTGAGTTCACGATCGAACTCGACACGCTCGTCCCGGCTATCGGCGAAAGGCCGGACACGACGATCTTTTCCGAGGAAGACGGCCTGAGCATCTCCAAATGGGGGACTCTTGAGGTTGACCTTAAGACATTCATGACCGCCCGGGCCGGCGTTTTTGCCGGAGGGGACGTTGTTTCAGGGCCGGCCACTGTCGTCCAGGCCATGGCTGCGGGCAAGATCGCGGCCGAATCCATCGCCAGGTACCTCGAGGGGAAAAGCGTTGAGAGGGAATACAGGCTCACCCGGCCGTCCGTCTACATCGAACCAGCTGAACTGAGCGAGGAGGAGCTGGCCCGAATGAAACGACCCAAGATGCCGAGGCTCCCGCGGTCAGCCAGGAAGAAGAACTTCAAGGAAGTTGAACTGGGATTCTCCGAGATCACCGCTATCCAGGAGGCCCGGCGCTGTCTCAGGTGTGAGCTGGAGACCGAAGAGGGCAAGAACGCGCTCGGGAGGAAAACATGATCACACTCGTGCTAAACGGGCTCGAAGTCAAGGCCGAAGAAGGCTGGACGCTGTTAGAGACGGCCAGGTTCTACGGCCTCGAAATCCCGACGCTCTGCTACAACGACGGGTTGAGTCCCTTCGGAGGCTGCCGGCTCTGCCTCGTCGAAGTCGGAGAAGAACCGAGGACGAAGCTCGTCTCCTCCTGCACCTACCCGGCTGAAGAAGGTTTGATCGTCAGGACAGACACGAAACGGGTTATTGAAGCCCGCCGGATGATGATCGAGCTGATGCTTTCGATCGCTCCATACTCCAAAACGATCCAGGACTTGGCCTCCAAGTTCGGCGTGACCCGGATGCGGTTCAAAGTCCGAAACGAGGAGTGCGTCCTCTGCGGCCTCTGCGTCCGCATGTGCGCCGAGCAGATGGACGGCCGGGCCATCGGGTTCCAGAACAGGGGCTACAACAAGAAAATAGCCACTCCTTTTGACCTTCGTTCAGAAGAATGCCGGCTCTGCGGCGGCTGCATGCACATCTGCCCGGCCTGCCAGCTCCGCTGCCAAGGGCCGCAGGCAGATACGGATGTCTGCAACGCCTGCCTGACGATGGACCCGACCTGCCTCGACGTCCACGACGAGCTCCAGTGCTGGATGTACGATGCCGGCCGGTGCGGGACGTGCGTCCGCGAAGCGCCGGCGGGCGAAGAGAAAAAATAGGTTATCTGAAACAATGACAAGAATTGCTTTTTAGGATATCGAGAAAACTTAGGAGGTAATCATGGCGTACACAAAACTCAACCGGAGTGCGGCGACGTTAACCAAAAACAGGACAGAAGGCTCGATCAGCCCGTTCAGCGGGATGTGCGTCACCTGCGTTGACGGCTGCATCGGCATGTGCGAAATCGGGAAATCCGCCTACCGGGGGGCCGAGGTCCTCTATCCCCAGCCGTTCGGCATCATCACGGCCGCCTCGGAGAAAGACTATCCCGTCGACCTCTCCCACTTCAGCATCATGGGAACGGCCGTCGGTGCTTACGGCGTCGAGGCGGACAGCGACAAGGCGACGTTTGAAAAAGTCACTGTCGAGACCCGCGTTGGCCGGGACAAGGGAATCAAGCTGCGGCTTCCTTTCATCATCTCCGGGATGGGCTCAACCAACGTAGCCAAGCAGAACTGGGAAGGTCTGGCCGTGGGAACGGCCCTGGCTGGAACCATCCTGACAGTCGGCGAGAACGTCTGCGCCATGGACGAGGGCTCTGAGATCAAAAACAGCCGGATCATCCGCTCGCCCGACATGGAGACGAGAGTCGGGCTCTTTCAACAGTGGCAGGACGACGGCTACGGAGCTGTCGTCGTCCAGGCCAACGTCGAGGACACCCGGCTGGGAGTCCAGGAATATGTGATCGAAAGGCTGGGCGTCGAGGCCGTTGAGCTCAAATGGGGCCAGGGCGCCAAGGACATCGGCGGTGAAGTCAAGATCAAGAGCCTGGCCAAAGCTCAAGAGCTGAAGAGAAGGGGCTATATCGTCCTGCCCGACCCAGACGATCCGGGTGTCATCCAGGCCTTCGAGAAGGGAAGCTTCAAAGAATTCGAGAGGCATTCCCGGCTGGGCATGGTGGAGGAAGAGAGCTTCTTGAAGAGAGCAGAAGAGCTTCGCCGGGCCGGGGCCAAATATGTCTTCCTGAAAACGGGCGCTTACAGGCCGGCCGACCTGGCCCGGGCGGTCAAATACGCCTCCAAAGCCAAGATTGACCTCCTCACGGTTGACGCCGCCGGCGGCGGCACGGGCATGAGCCCCTGGCGGATGATGAACGAATGGGGCATCCCCGGCGTCGAGATCTGGTCGCTCACCTACCAGTACGCCCACAGGCTGGCCAAAGCCGGGGAATACGTCCCCGACATCGTGTTCGGCGGCGGGATCACCTTTGAGGATCAGATCTTCAAGGCTCTGGCTCTCGGCGCTCCCTATGTCAAGGCCGTGGGGATGGCCAGGGGTCCGATGGCCGCGGCTATGGTCGGAAAGACAATCGGCAGGCGAATCGCCGATGGCCAGATTCCTGTCTACGTCGAGCGCTTCGGCACAACGGCCGAAGAGATTTTCGTCACAGCGCCTGAGCTCAAAAGGAAGCACGGGCAGCGTTTCAACGACATCCCCACTGGCGCAATGGGGCTCTATTCCTATTTCAAGCGCTTGAGCCAGGGCCTGCGCCAGCTCATGGCCGGAAACCGGAAGTTCGGACTTGGCTTCATCACGCGCGACGACGTCGCCGCCCTGACAACTGATGCGGCCAGGGTGAGCGGCATCCCTTTCATCCTGGACGTGGACAAAGAGGAGGTTGAAAAGATCCTCAAGGCCTGACGCCAAAGAACGAGTCTCTGCGGCTTTACCTCATCCAGCCGTTATGCTATAAATACGTCTATTAACAATGGACTTCGTCACGCTCGTTATCAGCCTTTTCGTCCTCCTCTTCGCCATCACCATCCACGAAGCCGCCCACGGCTGGATGGCGCATAAGTTCGGCGACGACACGGCCTTGAGGCTGGGCCGCGTTTCGTTAAATCCTATTGTTCATATCGATCCGATCGGAACAGTACTTTTTCCTCTGATCTTGGTCATCGTCGGCGTTCCCCCTTTCGGCTGGGCCAAGCCGGTGCCGGTCAACCCCTTCAACCTGAGGAATCCCCGGCGTGACAACCTCTGGATCTCGGCCGCCGGACCGGCCTCCAACCTGACAGTCGCAGCGTTTGCGCTGCTTGTGATCGTGCTCCTCAAGACCGCCAGCCCCGGTGTGGCCGATTTCCTGAGGTCTTTCGTCGTGGGCCGGGGCGGCTTGCCTAGGGGCTTTTATCCGCTCGAAGGGCTCACGCTTATCCTTTTTTACGGCGTCTTAATCAATATCTACCTGGCTGTATTCAACCTGATTCCTGTCCCGCCGCTCGACGGAAGCGGCGTGCTCATGGGTTTCCTGTCGGATGACGCGGCCCAAAAATACGACCGCCTTCGGCCCTACGGCTTTCTCATCGTTATGGCTCTGATCTACCTGGGGCTGCTCCAGCTCATCATCCGGCCCGTCAAGATCCTTATCCTGACCATTATCTTTCTTTAACCATGGCCACGAATAGAATAATGGGAACGGTCCTACTGGAGGACCGTCCCCAATACGAGGTCAGGCTCGAGGTCTTCGAAGGCCCTCTCGACCTCCTCCTTTTCCTCATCCGCAAGAAAAAAATCGACGTCCATAATATCCCCATCGCTGTCATCACTCGTGAATACTTAGACTGCCTCCAGCGAAAAGAGAGGATCAACCTCGACCGGGAGGCGGAATTCTTGCTCATGGCAGCCCTGCTCATCCACATCAAATCGCAGATGCTGTTGCCCCGGGAAGAACCTTTCCCGGAGGAGGACCCCCGTCGATTCCTGGTCGACCAACTCTTGGAGTACCAGAAAATTAAGGCCGCCTGCGCCATCCTCAAAGAAAAAGAGGAAGAGCAGTCACTCTTCTGGACGAGAGAAGGGCTGCCGCCGCTCGCCGAAGCGGGTGACGTTGACCTGGCTGAGGTCTCCCTTTTTGACCTGGCCGAGACATTTTTCAGCTTGATGAAAAGGAAAGAAGGAGAAAATTTCAGGCTCGTCAAAGGCAAGTCCGTCTCGATCGAGAACAAGATGAAAGAAATTGTCCGCCTGCTCGAAGAGGAGTCGGTGCTGGATTTCCTCGAATATTTCAGCCGACAGGAAACTCTGGAAGAGGCCATCGTGTCCTTTTTCAGCCTGCTCGAGCTCATCAAGGCCCGGATGGTCCTGGCCATCCAGGAGCAGCTTTTTCATTCGATTAAGGTCTGGCTTCGGAAGGACGTGGCGAGAAAAGGAAAATGACACCGGGTCTTAAAGAGATCATCGAGTCGCTCGTTTTCATCTCGCTCGAACCGCTCACGCTCGAAAAACTCAAAGAGGCTTTGGCCGACTTCCCTGCCGCCGAGGTAGAGGAAGCGCTAACCGATCTCGTCCGCTCATACAGCGATGGAAGCAGAGGAATCCAGGTCATCCAGACCGGCGGAGGCTACATTTTTTCAACGCGACCCGAGTGCGACCCCTGGGTCAGGCGTCTCCTCAAGATCGACCGGAAGAGCAAGCTCTCAGGAGCCGCGATGGAAACGCTGTCCATCATCGCCTACCATCAGCCCATTACTTCGTCGGAGATCCAGGCGCTCCGCGGCGTGGATTCTTCCTACACGCTTAAAACCCTCCTCGAGAAGAGGATGATCAGGATTGTCGGCAGGAAGAACAGCCCGGGACGGCCGTTGATCTACCGGACAACGGACCGTTTTCTCGCCCATTTCGGACTGAACAGCCTCGAGGACCTGCCCACGGAGGAAGAAATTGCCAGAATCCTCGGCGAAGAAAAAACAAGCGAACCGGAACCATGATCTTTGGCGCAGGCTGACGGCGACAGGCTGCCGCTTGCTCCTGGTTGTGGTCAGTCTTTTCTTTTCCTGCCAGCGCCAGGCGATTGTCCAGAAAGCGCCCCCCGCTGACCGCCACCTGCCCTACAATTTCGTCGGCCGGAACGGTCTGGTCGTGGCTGCCAACCCGCTGGCCGCCGAAGCCGGGCTGGCAATGCTCAAAAGCGGCGGCAACGCTGTCGATGCGGCGGTCGCCACAGCTTTCGCCCTGAACGCGGCCGAGCCCTTCGCTTCCGGGATCGGCGGCGGCGGGTTCATGGTCATCTACCTGGCCCGCAGTCAAAAAGCAACGGTGATTAACTACCGGGAAAAAGCCCCTCAGGGGGCATCGCCGACCATGTTCCGCGATAAGGGCGAACAAGAAGGGATGTGGCGCACATCCACAGGCCTCGCTGTCGCTGTGCCCGGAGCTCTGGCCGGCTGGGACCTGGCTCTCCGAAAATACGGCACCGTATCTCTGGCGCGCGCGGCAGCAAGGGCGATCGAGATCGCCGAGCAGGGGTATGCGGTCAGCCAGACTTTCAGTTCCATCAACAAGGATGAATACGAAAGACTGGCCGCAAACCTTGGGGAAGGAAGCTGCTATTTGAAAAGAGGCCTCCCCCATGAACCCGGCGACGTCTTCCGCAATCCCGACCTGGCCCGGACATTCCGGCTCATCATCGCCAAAGGCATCGAGGAATTCTACAGCGGGGACATTGCTCGCCGGGTTGTCGCGGCCGTCCAGGCCAACCGGGGAATCATGACGCTCGAAGACCTTGCTGATTACAAAGCAGAGGAAGTTGCGCCGCTTCTGGGCACGTATAAAAGCTACGCTCTGGTTACGGCGCCACCGCCTGCTTCCGGCGGCCTCCATCTCATCCAGCTTCTCAATATTGCCGAGAACTGGCCGGTTAAGGGTTGGGGCCCCAATTCTCCCAGAACCATCCACCATCTGAGCGAAGCCCTCCGCTTCATCTTCGCCGACCGGGAGCGGCATGTCGGCGATCCCGAGTTTGTCTCCGTTCCTGTGAACAGACTTCTGTCCAAAGAATATGCCGCCGCCATCGCCTCCCGCATCCTGCCTGACCGCACGCTCGATTCTTATCCTTGCGGCAAGTTTGAAGAAAGCGCAACGGCGCAGGGCAACACGACCCACCTCTGCGTCGTCGACAGAGAAGGAAACATCGTCTCTCTGACCCAGTCGATCAATGATTTCTTCGGCCCCGGGATTGTGCCCGAGGGCACGGGTTTCCTGCTCAACAACCAGATGGCAGATTTTTCTTCCGATCCTGAATCAGTGAACGCGCCGGCGCCGGGACATCGCCCGGTGAGTTCGATGGGGCCGCTGATCATGTTCAAAGACGGCACGCCCTTGCTTGTCCTTGGCTCGCCCGGCGGCACCCGCATTTTCTCCTCTCTGGCCCAGATCGTCCTCAACGTGACCGAATTCGGCATGTCCCTCGATGAAGCCATCGAGGCGCCCCGCTTCTTCTCCTATTCGGTGGCAGGAAAGCCCCGCCCCGTCTCCGTCGAGTCGCGCCTTCCTGAGGCGACGATCTCAGAGCTCCGCAAAATCGGCCACGAGGTCACAGTAAGGGAAGCCTATGACAAGTACTTCGGCGGCGCCCAGGGAATCATGGTCCTCCGTGGCAAGAAGATGATCCTTGGCGGCGCCGACTCCAGACGGGACGGTTGGGGCGCCGGCTATTGAAACAAAACAAAAATGAAAGGATACAGGATGACTCAACGACTCACGGCTTGTCTCGGGTTCGCTCTTCTTCTCTGCTCAGGCGCAGGCCTTTCGGCTGCCCAAAACACGACGGCCGTCTTTGAACAGCCGGTGCTCATCACATCGGCCGGGCAGAACGCTGAAGTGCAATTGGCCGCGGTCTTAGCCAAAAGAGCGGGGCTGGGCTATGTCCTTTCCAAGATGGCAACGGCCAGCGACCTGCAGAACACGAAAACGCTGACGCTGGTCCTCGGCGCGAGCCTGAAAGGACTGGGAGCGGCCGGGCTGGATGTGGACAAAGAAAGAGAAAGAGTCAGGACGCTCGTCGCTGAAGCCCAAAAAAGAAACATCCCCATTCTCTGTCTCCATCTGGGCGGAGAAGCCCGACGGGGTCAACAGACCGACGACCTCATCGCTGAGTTCCTGACCCTGGCCAGGATGGCGATCGTGGTCAAATCAGGAAATAGCGACGGGTTCTTCACGAAAATCTGTCAGGGAAAAAGCATCCCCCTCATCGAAGTGGAAAAAACCGTGGGCGCCCTCGATCCTCTCCAGAAAGCTTTCAAACAATAAAAAGTCATAAAAGGAAGAAATGCCCGAGCACCTCGTCTTTTTCCTGATGGTGGCCGTTTTTGTCCTCCTGGCCATGGCCGCCAAATTTCCCATCGGCATTGCCCTCGCCCTCTCAGCTCTGGCCGGCTCGCTCGCTGCCGGTCAAGGGCTCAGCCTCCGGCACCTCGTCGAGGGCAGCTTTGGCTATTTCGACACGATCCTGATCATCCTCACGGCCACCCTGTTTATCAAGATCCTGGAAGCATCGGGCATCTTGGACAGCGTGACAGCCCTTCTGCTCAAAACATTCTACAGGAGCCGGGTCATGCTTCTCCTTACCGTCATGCTCATCCTCATGTTCCCGGGGATGCTCACCGGGTCTTCAACAGCAGCCATCCTCAGCTCTGGCCCGCTCATCGCTCCCGTGATGATGAAGCTGGGCCTGCCCAGGCTAAAGACGGGAGCACTCATCTGCATGGGCGGCATTCTTGGCATGATCGCTCCGCCGGTGAACATCCTGATCATGATCATGGGCGGCGGTGTGGATATGCCCTATGTCGGTCTTACCCTTCCTCTCCTTCTCGTCATCGTGCCGCTGGCGGTGCTCATGCCGCTTGTCATCGGTTACCGGGACCTGAGGGTTATCGGCCGCGACGAAATGCTGGCCATCCTTCCGCAGACCCTTTTCCCCAAATATGGGTTCAGACTCTACATCCCTTTTCTCGTCCTCGCTTTTTTCATGGTTTGTCCCGGCCTTTTTCCCAGGGCTGTCCCGGACATCGGCATTCCCGGTGTCTTCATGGCTGCCAGCTTGGCGGGTATTTTCTGCGGCCGCCCGGTCAACTTTTTCCGGGTCACCCAGAAAGCCGTCGAGGAGGCAATGCCCATCATGGCCATCCTGGCTGGCGTGGGAATGTTCATCCAGGTCATGACCCTGACGGGCGCCAGAGGATGGACCGTCATGTCCATCCTCTCCCTGCCTTCCTTCCTCCTTTACCTCGGGATAGCCCTGAGCATGCCCGCCTTCGGCGGCGTCTCGACGTTCGGTTCCGCTTCAATCCTGGGCATTCCCTTTATGCTCGCCCTGATCAATAAGAATGCCCTCCTCACGTCCTCGGCCCTCTCGACGATCACCAGCCTGGGTGACCTGGTGCCGCCTGCAGCCATTTCCGGCCGGTTTGCCGCCCAAGTAATAGGGGAACGCAATTTTTTCAAGATCATCCGCCGCTGCCTTCTGCCGGCGCTCCTCCAGTTGGCCGCGGGGATCGGGATGCTCCTCCTGGCGCCGCTTTTGGATAAATTCATTTAGAGGAAACCATGCGTCTCATCTATCTTCTGATTGTCTTCACCCTGAGCGTGCATTTGACCTGGCATCTCTTCCGCCAGAAAAATTTCTGGAGCCAGGCCTCGACGGTTCTTGTCCTGGCGCTCTTTTTGCTCCGGCTCTTTTTGGTTAAGTAAGCCGTGAAAGACATCAAGGGAAATAAGCTCTCGGCAGTTTTCTTTTTTCTTTTGACCCTGGCCGTCTGCTTCTTCTCCGGCCGCAGCTTTCTGAGCCTCCATCAGCCTGAAGGCATCTTCCCCGGAACCGGGCTCACGGAGCAAAAAATGCTCAGCTCCTACTTTCCTGCTCTCATGAACACCCCGGGTGACACGGCTGTGTATGTTTTCCGCGGGAAAGAAGAGGGCGGCAGAGTGCTCATCTTAGGCGGAACGCATCCCAATGAGCCCGCCGGGCTTGTCACAGCCGTCCTTCTCATCGAAAACATCCGCCTCGAGCGGGGAAGCGTTTTCATCGTCCCCCGGGCCAACGCGAGCGGCTTCAGCCACAGCGACCCGCAGGAGGGCAATCCCCAGCGGTTTGCCGTGCCGACGCCCTCGGGGCCGAGGCTTTTTCGCCTGGGTTCGCGGCTGACAAACCCCGTCCATCAATGGCCCGACCCGGCTATCTACATCAACCCGGCAGGCCAGAAGCTCTCCGGAATGGAAGCGCGGAACCTGAACCGCTGCTATCCAGGAAGAGTCAAAGGAAGCCTGACCGAGAAAGTGGCCTGGGCCGTCATGGAGCTCATCCGAAGGGAGAATATCGACCTCGGCATAGACCTCCACGAGTCGGCGCCGGAGTACCCTGTCATCAACGCCATCGTCTTCCACGAAAACAGCTCGGAGCTGGCAGCTCTGGCCTTGATGGACATTCAGGCGCAGGGGTTTGACATCCGCCTGGAGGCCTCTCCGGCCAACCTCCGCGGTCTCAGTCACCGCGAGTGGGGAGACCACACCGGGGTCAACGCTATCCTTCTCGAAACGCCCAACGCCTCCCACGGCAGGCTCAAAGGAAAACCGTCATCGTCGTTGATCGTCGACGGAAAAGACAAGTTCTACGCCCGGGCTTCCCGGCTCGGCTGGCTCTTCGTTCCCTATGGCGAAGAGGGCATTCCCCTCTCCCTCAGAGTGGCTCGCCACCTGGCTGCAGTGAAAGCCCTGCTGGCCAGCCTCGAGGCCCTCGAGCCAGAAAAAGGCGTGGTTTTCGGAAACGTTCCGCTGCCTCACCAGGTCATCGAAAAAAAGCTTGGGACTTTCCTCCATCCTCCTGACTAAAAAATTGGGACGGTCCCCAAGGACGACCGCCCCCAAATGTTCGCTAAGTTCAGATTTTACCTATACTTATGGTCGGCATCTTGATTGACAAAAGCTATTTTCTGGGATAGTATGAAGGCCTGTTTTTTTAATCTATGGATATCATCATCGCTAAGAATTGCGGCCTTTGTTACGGCGTCAAACGGGCTTTAGACCTGGCCAAAAGAACCCGGCGTCACCAGTCGGGGAACGTCTTCACTCTCGGTGAACTCATCCACAATCCTCAGGTTATTACCCAATTAGAGAAGCAGGGGATTCATTCAGTTGAAAACCCCGGATCCGTTAAAACTGGCCCGGTTATCATCCGCAGCCACGGTGTCGCTCCCCGGATCTATGAGCTGCTCGAGCAGAAAAAGGTTAAGATCGTGGATGCCACCTGCCCAATCGTCAAGAAGATTCAGAGGCTGGTGGAACGTCTGACACGGGAAAACAAAGAAGTTATTATCGTCGGAAACCAGGAGCATCCGGAAATAAAAGGACTGATAGGCTACAGCAGGGGCAAGGGACGGATCATCGAAAACGAGGCCCAGGTTCAATCGCTCTCCCGCCGCAAGAAAAGAGCTGTCCTGGCCCAGTCCACCCAGGATATCTTTCTTTTCAGCAGGGTTGTCGCCGCGCTGGTAGAGAAGACCGAATGCCTCGAGGTCCACAACACGATCTGTCACTCCACGCAAACGCGGCAGAAATCCACCTCCGAGCTGGCCGCACAGGTCGATGTGCTGTTCATCGTCGGGGGGAAATCGAGCTCCAACACGAACAAGCTCTACGAAATCTCAAGGCGCATTCAGCCAAACACTCATTTCATCGAAAGCGCCAGCGAGATCACGCCGCACATGCTCAGGGGGGCGAAAAAAATCGGCCTTTCCGGAGGAGCCTCAACTCCTCCCGAAGCGATCGAAGAGGCGGTGTCCAGAATCAGAAAAAGTTTCGACCGTCAATCTCAAAGGGAGAATATCGTTCCATGGCAGAGTTAAAAAAACAAGCAGAGAAAGACGAGAAAATGAGCTCCGAGGATTACGCTCATCTTCTTGACAAGTACCAGTTCAGCGCAAAGGAAATCTCACCCGGCCGGATCATCAAGGGAAAGGTCATCAAAGTCACCCCCACTGGCGTCCTTGTGGACGTCGGGTTTAAATCCGAAGGTGTCATCCCGATCGAGGACTTCGACACCACCGATGCGAAGAAGCTTCGACCGGGCGACCCGGTGGAAGCAATCCTGGAAAAAACGGACATCAAAGAGGGGTATCTCCTGCTCTCCAAAAAAAGGGCCGACAGGCTCAGGGCCCTCGACCTAATCGAGAAAGCGAACAACACCAACGGCTGGGTGACCGGCAAGGTCACCAATAAAATAAAAAACGGTTACACGGTCGACGCAGGGGTCGAGGCCTTCATGCCCGATTCCCACGCCGACATTAAAACCGTCAAGGAGCCGGAAAAGCTCATCGGCCAGAGCTTCAAATTCAAGGTCGTCAGGTTCGACCGCAAGAGCGAGAACGCGGTCCTGTCTCGGAAGCTCTTCCTCCAGGACGAGAGAGAAAAGAAGAAAAAGCGGGTTTTCAGCCGATTGGTCAAGGGCGAAAAGGTCAAAGGCCAGGTCAGATCCCTGACCAACTTTGGCGCCTTCATCGACCTGGGCGGCGTCGAAGGCCTTCTCCACATCTCGGACATGTCCTGGGGAAAGATCGGCCATCCCTCCGAACTCTTTGAAATAGGCCAGGAAGTGGAAGTCGCCGTCCTGGATTTCAGCGAAAAGGATGAACGGATCTCCCTCGGCTACAAGCAACTGACCGAAGACCCCTGGAAGAACATCCTCGATAAGTATAAGGTTAGCCAGAAGGCCAGGGGCAAAGTCGTCAGCCTGACCGATTTCGGCGCTTTTGTCGAGCTCGAAGAGGGCGTAGAAGGCCTTGTCCACATCTCCGACCTGAGCTGGTCCCGCAAGCTTGTCCATCCCAAGAAACTCCTCTCCCTCGGAGAAGAAGTCCTGGTCACAATCCTGGATATAAACCCGGAGACAAAAAGGATCTCGCTTGGCCTCAAGCAGTCCACTCCCCACCCGTTAGAGCTCCTCAAACAAAAATTCAACCCTGGTTCCCGGATCAAAGGGAAGATAACCAGCATCACGGACTTTGGAGCCTTCCTGGAGGTGGAAAAAGGCATCGAAGGACTCATCCACATTTCCGATATCTCCTGGGAAAAAATCAAACATCCCTCCCAGAAGTTAGAGGTCGGACAGGAAGTTGAAGCCATCGTCCTGAACATCGATGTCGAAAAGCAGAAAGTCTCGCTGGGCATCAAGCAGCTCGAGGGGGATATCTGGGAAGATTTTTTTGCCCGGCACAGAGTTGGTGACTTGGTCAAAGTCAGGATTGTCCGGCTGGCTGACTTCGGCGTCTTCGTGGAGATCACTCCAGGAATCGAAGGCGTCATCTTCCTGTCGGAGCTCGATGAAAAGAAAATCGAAAGCCCCCATGAATCCTTCAGAGTGGGTGAAGAGCGGGTGGCCAAGATCATCAAACTAAACTCCAAGGAAAAGAGAATCTCTCTCAGCTTCAGGCTCGCCCAGTTAGAAATGCAGAAGCTCGAGTACCAGAAGTTCGTCCGCAGTCAGGACGACCGGCTTACCTTAGGCGACCTCATGAAGGATCAATTTAAAAAGATCAGCTCTCCGAAAAAAGCCAGCCCTGCAAAGGAGGCGAACAATGATTAAAGCCGATCTCATCAACCGGATCGCCAAAGAAATGGACATCCCCAAACAGGAAGCGGAGGAAGGCGTCAACCTGTTCTTCCAGACGGTCAAAGACGCCATCCTGAAGGGAGAAGAAATAGAAATCCGCGGTTTCGGCAGCTTCCGTTTCCGGAAGAGAACCTCTCGCTCCGGCCGAAACCCCCGGACGGGAGAGCCGGTGAAAGTCCCCCCCAAGAAAGTCCTCTACTTCAAGCCCAGCAAGCTTCTCAAAGAGCTAGTCAATAAATAATGGACTATATCTCCGCTCCCTGGAGAGAGGAATACGTCAAGAAGGTTTACCGGATGAAAGGATGCATTTTCTGCCGGGCCCTCAAGCTCAAAAACGACAGACGCGCCCACATCCTATTCCGGGGCCGGCACAACTTTATCATCCTCAACAAATTTCCTTACACACCCGGGCACTTGATGATCGCTCCCTTCCGGCACATCGCTTCGATCGACGGCGTTTCCAAGGAAGTGAGCAATGAGATGGCTGACCTCTTCAAGATGAGCCTCAGAATTCTCAAGAAAAGCTACGGGCCTCATGGATTCAACGCTGGCATGAACCTCGGGCAGAGCGCTGGGGCCGGGGTTGTCGGCCATTACCACCTTCACGTGATTCCCCGCTGGCCTGGAGACTCAAATTTCATGCCTCTTGTCAGCCAGACCAGGGTCTTGATCGAAGACCTGGACGGGACGTACGACCGGCTTTGCTCGCTTTTCCGGAGACACCGACAAAAGAAACCAAAAGGAAAAAAAAGATGAACTTCGAGCTCAACGAGGAACAGGTGTTGCTTCGGGATATGGTCAGGGATTTTGCCGAGAAAGAGATGGCTCCGCAAATCGGTGCTTTCGAAGACAACCGCCTCTTCCCGGCTGAGATCATCCGGAAACTGGCCGAACTCGGTCTCCTCGGAATGACCATCCCGTCCGAATACGGAGGAATCAAGACGGATCATCTCTCTCTCATCCTGGCCCTGGAAGAACTGAGCCGCATTTCTCCATCCGTCTGCCTGATCGTCAGTGTTCACTCGTCGCTTTTCTCGAAATCCATCCTCGAATTCGGGACGCCGGCCTTGAAACAAAAATATCTTCCCCGGGCAGCCCGCGGCGAGATCCTCGGTGCGTTCTCCCTGACGGAGCCAGAAGCCGGATCTGACGCCACAAGCCTGAAAACAAAGGCCGCCAAGAAAGGCCCGGAATATATCTTGAACGGAACGAAGTCCTGGGTGACCACAGGCAGCGAAGCGGATGCCATCCTTGTTTTCGCCCAAACAGAAGGGCCGGAGGGTCCTGCCAAGCTCAGCGCGTTCCTCGTCGAGAAGGGTTTTCCCGGGTTCAAAGTGGCCAGGATCGAAGAAAAAATGGGCCTCCACTCTTCGCTGACGGCTGAAATCGCCCTCGAAGACTGCCGGGTTCCGGCCGAAAACCTGTTAGGCGAGGAAGGACGAGGTGCGCACATCGCCCTCCACCTTCTGGACGGGAGCCGCATCGGCATCGCGGCGCAAGCTGTGGGCCTTTCCCAGAAGGCTTTGGAACTGGCCGTCCGCTACGCCAAGCAGCGGGAAGCTTTTGGCCGGCCCATCTCAGAATTCCAGGCCATCCAGCTCATGCTGGCCGATATCGCCACTCTTGTCGAAGCCGCCCGGCTTCTCACCTACCGGGCCGCCGACTGTTACGACCGCGGCCTTCCCTACGGCAAAGAGGCTGCCATGGCCAAGCTCTTCGCTTCAGAAGCGGCCGGCAAAGTGGCCACCAACGCCCTCCAAATTCATGGAGGCTACGGCTATTCCAAAGAATACGAAATCGAGAGAATCTATCGGGATGCTCGGGTGCTGTCCATCTATGAGGGAACCTCAGAAATCCAGCGTCTGGTCATAGCCAGAAATCTGTTAAGAGACTCCTGACACAGGTGAACCCATGCTCAAAACAATGAGGAAAAGCGTTAAATCCCTTATCCCCATGTTGTGGGTCGTCATCGCTGCCTTTATCATCGCCATATTCGCCGAATGGGGAGGAGCGGGCCGGCTGGGCGAAAAAGCAGGCAGCGCGACGATTGCCTCCCTGGGCAAGGAAAAAATTTCCACTGAGGCCTACTACCTTACCCTCCGACAGAGGCTGGAAGGCCTGCAGAAGGAATTCCGGGGGCTGAACAAGTCGTTCATCCAGCAGCTCAACATCCCCCAGCAGGTCCTCGAGCAGATGATCCAGCAGAACCTTCTCCGGCAAAAAGCCGAGGAAATGGGTATCGGCGTCACGGACAAAGAGCTCCGGGAGAAAATCATCAGCCTCTTCCAGAGAGACGGCAAGTTCATCGGTTTCGCCGAATACCGGAGGATTCTCGAATGGAACCGGATGTCGGTGCCCCAATTCGAGGAGAACCTCAAAGAGGAAATCCTCCTCAACAAAGCCGTCCGTCTTCTGACCGCTGGGATCGCCGTCACTCCCGAAGAACTATGGGACAATTATAAAAAAAAGAATGAGACGGCAAGGATTGAATACCTGCTCCTCCAGGAAGGCCAGGTCGAACTCAGCCAACCACTGCCTCTCGCCGCGCTCGAGGCATATTTCGAGAAAAACAAGGACAGATACACGATTCCCGAAAAAAGGGAAGGCTCGTATATTTTCTTTATTACCGAGGACTTGAAAAAGGACGTTCAGGTCACGGAGTCTGAGGTAGAAAAATATTATGAAAAGAACCAGTCTCAGTTTCAAGAACCGGAAAAAACCAGAATAAGCCGGGTTCATCTTCCTTACGCCGGCCAAGATAAAGCGGCCGTCCAGAAGCAGGCCGAGGATCTTATCGAGAGAATCTCCGGGGGCGAGGATTTTGGCCAGGTCGCCAGAGCCTCCTCCCGGGACGAAAAGGCCAAAGATGGCGGAGACTGGGGATATGATGAATGGCGAAGACTCCCGGCTCGAGAGAGGGAAGAAACTGAAAAGCTGGGCCAGGGAGAAACATCTGGCGTCGTCGAGACAGAGGAAGGCGTGTCGATCCTTAAGGTCACGGACAAGGAGCCTGAAAAAACAAAACCTTTAGAAGAAGTGAAGGCCAGGATCACGGCGATTCTCGAGGACGAGAAGGCCAGGAGCCTGGCAGCCGAAAAAATTAGCCGGCTCTCTAAAAGCGCCCGAAGGGAAAACAGCCTGGATGTGGCTGCCCAGAAAGCCGGTCTTAAAGTCAAGAGCACCGGGCTTCTCAAACAGGGGGAAGGCCTTGGCGATTTTGATACCGGAGGGTCGATCAGCCAGGCGCTGTTCGGGCTTAAAGATAAAGAAATTTCTTCTGCTGTTTACACCTTTGCCGGGATCGGAATCGTCCAGTTAGAAAGAATCGACCCGCCCCGGCCGGCCAGTTTCGAGGAAGTCAGGGAGGACATCGAAAAAGACCTCCGCGGCGCCAGGAAAAAAGACGTCGCCCGCGAACGGATCAACGCGGCCAGGCCGCAGGTTGAGGGAAAAGACTGGGAAGAATTGGCTTCGAAGCTCGGCCTCGAACACAAGGTTGTCAACGAACACCGGCGAGAACAATACCTGTCTGTTCTTGGCGAAAGCCCTGAAGTCGATCGCCTGGCTTTTTCTCTTCCCCTCAACCAGACAAGCGATCCGGTCGAGTTTTCCAACGGTTATGCTCTGGTCAGAGTCCTGGAAAGGAAAGAAGCCAGCCGCGAGGAGTTCGAGAAGAACAGGGAGACAGAAAAAAACACTCTTCTCGAGGCCAAGAAAAACACGTTTCTCCAGGCGTATCTCAACAGACTGAGGGAGGAAAAGGATGTCCGGATCAACACCAGCCTTTTCCTCCAGATCAACGCCGACATCCTCTCCCGTTTTGAAGAGAGAGAGTAAGTAAAGGCTTCAAGATCCTCCAGGTCCGGCCGCAACGGTCGGAGGTGCGGACCTATCGGGGCAGGACGATGATGACCACGCGGCGGTTCTTAGCCCGGCCCTCATCCGTGTCGTTGGCGGCGACCGGGCGGCTCTCCCCGTAACCCCTGATGTCGAAGGTATATTTTTCCAGTCCTGCCGAAGCAAGGAAATCGCGCACGGCCTGGGCCCGATTCACAGACAGAACCTGGTTTTTTCCCGGGGACCCCACAGAGTCGGTGTGACCTTCGACGACGATGGTCGCCCCGGGATATTTCCCGATCTCGGCGGCGATCCGGGCTAGCTCCTCCTTGGCCTCGGGCTTGAGGTCGAATTTGTTGAAGTCGAACAGGACGGAACTGCTCAAGGAAAACTGGAGCACCGACCCGATCGCACCCACGGCGTCGATGTCGGCGCCGGGCCAGCTGCCCCCGCAACCGGACTTGAGATCAGTCAGGCGGACGAAGTGGAAAAGCTGCCCGGTTTGGACGAAGCCGTGGATATCGACGGATGCCTTGCCGCCGGAGATAGCTCCGATTTCGACCCACTTCGTGCCGTCCTCTGATATGGCCAGGCTGGTCGGTTCAACCTGTGGTCCGATCTCGAAGACATAGAGATCGGGTCCATCGATGTCAACGAGGGCGTTGTCGACGAAGCGCAGGGTTAGAACACCGCCGCAGCCCAGGGTCGTGTAGTTGACATCCTTGGCCTCATCGTAGTCGGGAATGCCAAGGGCAGACGCGGGGTTTCTGTCCTTTTCATTGGCTGCGGAAGGATTTCCCGACTGGAAAGCGACGACCTCGTCGGCGAACGACAGATCACCCAGAGGGAAGAAGACCGTCCCGCCGTGCCCGTCGGGATAAGACTTGCCCATCGGCGAACTCTGGCTTGCCGCTCGCGGGTTGTCCTGAGCCGTCGGCTGAATGTTGCCATACCCTCCCGGTGCCAACATCAGCAGAGAGAAAATAAAAGAGGCGCCAATCGATGGTTTCATTGAACCCTCCTGAGACCCATGATCATCAAATAACGAGAGATTCTAATGGGCCGCCGTTATCTTGTCAAGGGAAACACGGCTCTCATTAAAAAAGCGGGCAAATTCCCCTTGAACAACCCAGCCGAGGAAGAAATCTTTTGGTTTGCATAAAATAGCCAGGGCGACTATGGCTCAGGCCCTGAGGAGTTCGAGAAAGAGGGCTTTGACTCTCGTTTCGAGAGCATCCCGGAAGCGTCCGACCGTCTCATCAAACCCGCCGCCAAGATAATCGGCGATGTGCATCGGCTGGCCGACGTTGACCCTGATTTTCCCCGGAACGAGGAACGGGATATGCGTCCCGAACATGGCCAGGGGAGTGACGGGAACCGATATCCCGTTTTCCTGGTTGAGGAGGTAAGCAAGAATAGAGGTCCCCCGTCTGAAAGGGCTGATGTAGGGATGGGCCGCTTTAGGGAAAACCCGGCCTCTCCCCTGAAGAGTGACGATTGCCCGGCCCTTTTGGAGATATTCCTGACAGCGTCGAAAGGCATCCCGCTTGTTGGAGTACAAATCAACCGGGATCGTGCCGATCTTGGCGATATTCGTCGAGGCGTAGCGCACAAAAAGATATTTGAGAGGCTTGAGGGCGGAGTTAATGACCAGGCCAAAGTCCTTGAGGTGACGCCGAAGGTGCTTGCGGATCAGGAAGTCAAACTCTTCTTTGGAGAAAATCATCCTGTTCGCCGTGAAGAAGATCGGCCTGGGGACGATCCTGTAGATGACGGCAACATCCTTGAAACTCCCGCTATGGTTTCCCACGATGATGTTTGGCCCTTCCCTGACAAAGTTGTCGTCATTCTTGATTTCGATTTTTTTCCCCAGCAGGGCCAGAAAGGCCAGACGGCGTCCAACGGGTTGAAAACGGCGAAACTCCTGCTCGAAACTGGCCATCGTCATTTTTTATTCTACCAAAGGAGAAGGAAAATTCAAAAACGCGGCTGTTCAGGCGGCTTGTAATTCCTTCCCTGTCATGATAATTTAGTCCGGATAAAAAGCCGCCTCGGCAAACCCGAGCATGACTTTTATCGGGAGGAGGCAGTGATTACTCTTGTCAAGAACGGCCATATCTACGCCCCCGAAGATGCGGGGATAAAAGACATCCTGATCGCCGGCCCCAAAATCATCGGCCTTGCTGATCCAGGCAAATTCAGAATCGAAGGTGCCGCTGCCGAGGTGGTTGATGCCTCGGGAAAGATTGTTCTTCCGGGGTTTATCGACCCCCATGTTCACATCCTCGGCGGAGGCGGGGAGGGTGGACCGGCCAGCCGGACACCAGAGATTCACCTGGAAGACGTCATCCAGAGCGGTGTCACGACAGTCATCGGCTGTCTGGGGACTGACGCGGTGACACGTCACCTGGAATCTCTTCTGGCCAAAGCCCGCGCGCTCGAAGTTGAGGGAATAACAGCCTATATTTTCTCAGGCTCTTACGAGGTTCCCGTTCACTCGCTCACGGGGAGCATTCGCCGGGACCTTGTCCTCATCGATAAGGTCATCGGAGCGGGCGAAATTGCCATCTCTGACCATCGCTCGTCCCAGCCGACGTTTGAGGAAATCGCCCGCCTGGCTGCTGAATGCCGGGTTGGCGGCATGTTAGGAGGCAAGGCGGGAATTCTTCATCTTCATCTTGGAGGCGGACCACGGCGTTTAGAAATCCTCTTTCGGCTCATTCGGGAGACCGAAATCCCCCCGACCCAGGTTATCCCGACTCACGTCAACAGGAGCAAGGACCTGCTGGAAGAGGCGATGGATTTTGCTCTTGAAGGAGGTTATGTCGACCTCACGGCCGGCGAAGAACCGGCGGATGAAACGAGATCAGCCGTTAGTGTCGAGAATGCCATCCTCCTTTTCCTGGAAAAAAAGGTTCCTCTAAGCCGGGTGACCATCAGCTCTGACAGCAACGGAAGCCTGCCCGTCTTCGACAGGGCCGGCAACCTTGTCCGCTTGACCATCGCCACAGAAAAGAATCTGCTCAAGAAATTCCGTTCGCTTCTTGGCCAAAAAATTATCGGCCTGGAGGAATGCGCCAGACTTTTCTCCACAAACGCCGCGCAATTTTACAAGCTGTCTCAAAAAGGGGAAATTCGAGCCGGAAAGGATGCCGACCTCATCCTTCTCGATAAAAACTCTGAGCTGCACGATGTCTTTGCCTTAGGCCGGAGAATGATGGCCGGAGGAAACCTCCTGGCCAGAGGAACATTTCGTGGCGCCAGCGAGGAAGTCTCATGAAAGAGGAAACGCCGAAGACGCCAAAAAAGCCGAGTTTCGCCGTCGCATTGATCCCGCTTCTCGCCATGGGGACTTTGTTAGGGGTGGGTTATGGGATCTACAGAATTCGCCCCCAGGTTCTGCTCGTGTCCGCAGCTTTCCTGACTGGCTGCCTCGGCTTTCTCCTGAAGTTCCGGTGGGAGGACATGCAACGGGGCATCGTCGACAGCATCCACAAGGCCATGCCCGCCATCCTGATCATGCTCTGCGTGGGCATCCTCATCGGCTCCTGGATTGCCTGCGGAACCATCCCGATGATTATCTTCTACGGGCTAAAACTCATCTCCCCGCAATATTTTCTCTTCACGGCCTGTCTCGTCTGCAGCATCACTTCCCTGGCCACCGGCACATCCTGGGGAACAATCGGGACTCTCGGAGTAGCCTTCATCGGCATCGCCATGGGACTGGGCATTCCGCTTGGCCCGGCGGCGGGGGCTGTCGTCGCGGGCGCCTATTTCGGGGACAAGATGTCCCCTTTCTCCGACGTCACCAACCTGGCTCCAGTTGCCGCCGGATCCAACCTGTTCGACCATATCAAGCACATGCTCTGGTCAGCCGTTCCAGCCTGGCTTCTGGGCCTCTTGGTTTATTTTTTCATCGGGCTGCGCTACAAGAGCCAAGCTGTCGAATCTGAAACGGTCAGCCTCGTCCTCAAGACGCTCCGGGAAAATTTCCGCTTCCATGTCCTCCTGTTGCTGCCGCTCGTCGTTGTCTTTTATTTTGCTTTCACCAAGAAGCCGACCATCCCCGGCATGCTTCTTTCCTCCCTCATCGCGGGAGCGCTCGCCGTCATCTTCCAGAAGGCTTCGGTTACGGCTGTGGCCACAGCCATGAATTCAGGCTATCAGGGCCAGACAGGAGTTGAGGCGGTGGACAGGCTCATCTCCAAGGGCGGCATGATGAGCATGATGGAGACTCAGCTCGTGGCCTTCACGGCTTTTAGCTTCGGCGGGATCATGCAGCGGACGGGCATGCTCGCCGTCGTTCTCGACAGAGTCATGGTCTTTGCCAATAAAATATGGAGCATCGTCGTGACCACGGTCGTTTCCGCCATCGTGACGGCCATGGTGACGGGCAGCTCATACCTGTCGATGATCATCCCGGGCGAGCTTCTGGCACCCATCTACAGGAAAAAAGGGCTGGCGGCAAAAAACCTGTCCCGGATCATCGAAGAGAGCGGCGCCATCATCGTTCCCCTGATCCCCTGGAGTATGGCCGGAGTTTACATCACCGGGACGATCGGCGTTCCAACGTTTTCTTATTTTCCCTGGGCCGTCATGAATTATGCCGCCGTCGTCATCCTTATCATCTTCGGGTTCACCGGATTAACGATGGCGCGTAAGGTCCGAGAGGATGAAACTCAGATCGGCAGCTAGTGGTGCGTCTCACAAATAACATCACATAAATTGCGATCACCAAAGACGCG
>JBBILQ010000017.1:0-42186 GCA_037444845.1 Candidatus Aminicenantota bacterium
AGCGAGCCTTGTACTCCTGCCATAAAAGAAACAACGTCACTCCCTTGCGCCGAAGTTCCTCATGCACCTCCCCCCAATCCGGCAAAGGCCGCTCCTCCCCTGCAATAGAAGGCGGGGGCGGGAAAAGCAGCCGCTCAATGGCCGTCTCATCCAGGTCTTCGGGCAATGGCCAGCCCAAACCCGCCTCCCTGGCCCTCCGCACATACTCGGCCACTGTGCTTCGCGCCACCTTCAGGCTTCGGGCAATCTGGCGCGCCGACAGCCCGCAGCCCCAGCGCAACCTTAGAATGTCTCGAATTTTTCTCATCCGTAATCTCTCTTGTGGCATCCAGGCCTCCTCTCTTTAAAATCAGGAAGGCTCAGGATACCTGTTTCTTCAGAGAATACCCAGATTCGGCTTGGCACCTTTTTCATTCCAATCGATTCCGGCCACCTGTTCCAACAACAGGCCAAAAAGTGGCCGGCTTGCGTTGGAATACCCGGCCGGCATGCCTTGGAATACACAATCGATCCCACTTTGTGACTTATGTAAATTCCTGAAAGAAAATAGGTTAGATATATTTAGGACTTATTTTTGGGGGAAGTCCTGCTCAGGTGGAACGTTAGGCGCCCGGGCAGTCGACGATCAGTCAGGGTTGTGGGCCGACGAATAAGGAAAAAATTCAATCTCCCTTTGGTCGAGCCTCAGCCGGGCGATGATCTCGGTTTCCCGGGTCCCTTGTTGTTTTCCTTTAAAAACGAGCGTGATTTCCGGCTTCAGCTCGACGGGAGGCACCGGCTCCACTTCGTCCTTTTTTTTCAGGCTCTTGATGAGCTCGTTGATGATGGCCGGAATCCCGAGGATGGGAAAGGTGTTCGGGATCTCCGGCTTGTTCTGATAGCCAGGACCCCACGGGTCGTAAACGCCGGTCGGTTGAGGCATCTCGATCTTTATCGGCGGGGTTGCGGGCGGAGATTTTCGGCTGGAGGCAAGGAGGTCATCTCCTAAGAACAATTTCAGAACGTATGTTGGAATTTTTCCAGAAGGGCCCTGGTTCCCGACAACGCCAAAGGCACTGAGCCTGATGTCGACAGCGAGTTTCCTTCTGACAATGAGGTCTCCGGCTTTGAGCTCCAGCACATAGGTATGAGCTCCTGACTCCTGGAGGAGTTTTTTTGTGTCGAGGCTCACGGAGTTATGCCCTCTCCTGAACTGCCCCCCCTTCAGGACACTATTGCCCTCCAAAAGCTTATAGTAGGCTTCGTTGGCCATTTCCAGCCCGAGGACAAGCTTGGCTGGCGGAGAAGAGGCAGCCGGCCTGGCTTGGGGCGCGCTCGTTTCGACGAAGCCGACCTTGAGGACCCAGGGATACTTGAGAATCCATTCCCTGAGGTAGATGATAGCGGCATTTTGGGCCGAGAGCGGCAGAAAATGATAAACCATGTCCAGAGGGCCGTATTTCTCGAAATATTCGCCCAGGAGCCTGTATTCACCCTCCTTATCCCCCAGCCGGTTGGAAAGAAAAGCAAGCAGGCCCAGGGCCACGGGCTTGTCCTCGTCATTTAGAGAAGACAGCTGGCCGTCCAGGTACTTGGCTGCTGCCATGTAGTCAGCCTGCCCCGTAAAAAAGGCGGCCACCTCCGTGCGCCAGTCAGAGGCGAAACCTGAGCACAAGATGGCCGACCAGATGAGCAGCCTGACAGTTGTTTTTATCATTGTTTGGAAAAAACGAGTGTAAGTTCAATGCTGTCAGCCGGAAAGTTGTCGGGAAGCTGGGGAAGCGGCGAGCTTATCTCGATGGCCTCGCGCGCGGTCAGGTCAAATTCATGGTCTTCTGACGGAGAAACGACTTCGATGAGCGTCACAGCGCCGCTTTTGAGAATCACAACGACAATCTCTACAGAGGCCTCGAACGAAGAATCTTGGGCTGCCGGCACGGTCCAGTTTTTCTGGATGAGTTCGATCACGGTCCTGGCCCAGGGCGAAAGGTCGACCTTGAGGACGCTCGGCGGGACAGCGCGGCTTCTGGAGGGAGCGCTTCTGGGCCGCCTTCCGGCAGCGATTCCGATGGAGGCCCCTGGACCTCCAGAAGGGTTGGCGTACACATATTTCCGAAGGTCGCCGGCTTCAGGTGCCGAGATAACTTTTGCCTGACTTTCGATCGCGCCCGGCTTGCGCTCGGGAACAGTCAGACGCAACCTTGGGCTCGATACCCCGGCCTGCCCTTCCGACTGCTTGTCAAGCCTGAACCCTGAGGTGAACTTCGGGTCGAGAGGGAGGGCTGGCGAGACCTCCGGAGCCCCTTTGTCCGCCGCCATGCTTTCGATCGGCTCAACAGCCTGTGGCGGACTCCGTCTCCGCGTGGGAAGAAATTCGAGGAAATCGGACTCGCCCTGGGAAAGCTCCGGAAGCGGCCCCTCGATCTTGGGAGCTTCCAGTCTTGGCCTGGGGGCGATGATGATGTCAGTGACTTGTTCTTTGAAGTTGATGATCTTGACGGAGACAAAATGGATGGCCAGGAAGGTGAGCAGAACAGCGTGGATGGCAAGGGAGGCAAGGAAACTCAGGGCATGTTTGAGGAGGCCGTCCTTGCTCTTGAAAATTTTGGAAAACACCTTTCAATTATAGTATACCTTACACGTTATATAAAAATAGCCTTTCCACCCAAAGAGTTGCATTCTCTTTTTTCCAGGCCGCCCGGATTATTCGTTGACGGGGGCAGAGCAAGGCCCTTCGACGCCGTCCGTTCGGACGGCTGAGATGACATAGACGTACCGACCGATCGAACGGATCCCTGGGTCGAAAAACTCGAGAGGAGATTGAACGAGGGCAAGACAACGGAAGCGGCCTTGAGGATGAGAGCGGTCCTCCCTGTAGACTTTGTAGCCCTGAATGCGGCTCCTGTCAGAAATTTTAGGGTTGTCCTTCCAGGCGAGATAGGTCCCGAAGGAGGAGCCGGCTGCAAGAGACGGTTTTTTTGAGGGCTGTCCGATGATGGTCGTGCCGCGACGCGTAAGGAAGGCGTTGTTGAAAGATTTGCTCGTGATTTGAATGTCAACAGGAGAGAAGGGAATGTTCTTGATTTCGTTGAACAAGGATTCGGCCATGACCTGGTAACCCTTGGCGCTCGGATGCTTGAGGTCTCTGGAAAGGACGGCAAGAAGCCCACCGTCCGAGGCCGGGTAGTTGTCGAAGATCTCGTATATATCGACAAAAGATAAGGGAAAGTCAACAACGATCTGACGGATCAGGCTGTTAAGTTCAAGAATTCTGTCTGAAAAGTACTGGATCACCCCGAGCCAGTCCTTGCGCGGCGGGATTGTCATGAGCACAGGATAAACCCCGGCCTCAAGGCATCTTCTGGTGATCTCCCGCAGGTTGAACGCGGAGGTGGTCATGGCAAGGCCAGGCGTGATAACGTCATTCGTGCCCTCCATGATCAGGATGAACCGGCCCTGCTGGCTTCGGATGACGCTGTCGATGCGGGCAAGGGCGAGGATTGTGTTCTCGCCTCCGATCCCCATGTTGACGGCAAGAGCGGGGCCAAAATGCTGCTTGAGAATGATATCAAGGCGGGGAACATAGCCCAGTTCCGGATAGGGCTCGCGGTCGATGTACCCATAGGTGATGCTGTCGCCGAAGCAAACATAGATATTTTCATCCAGGGAAGGGTTGAAGAGAAGTCCGTCCGGCGCGGCGGGTGTTGAAAAATGTTCAGCCGGGATATCGCGCGGCTTGAGAGGCCTGATCTTGATTCCTTCAGATGACTTCCAGACGACGTTCGTCTCTCCCTGGCTCTCCAGAAGAAAAGGGGCCATCATGTGGCTGGCCGGGGGAGAAATTGCGAATTCGTTTTCCGGCCGCCCCTCTTTGAGAGAAACAATGTAAACTTGATGGCCGGCCTCCGCAGAGCGCATCCAGGTGACAACCTGGCGGCCGCGGCTTCCTCGACCGATGGCAGGGAAGGTGTCGTTATCTTGATTGTCCGTGAGCCTTATCTCTCGCTCCCAGGCCAGGCCGTTCCATCGGGCAACGTAGAGCTCGTAGTCGTGGCCGTCGTAACTTGCCCAGGTTAGCCAGATGAAGCCCTGGGAGTCGGCGGCTGCGTCGGGGTTGAGAGCAGGATATCGGGCATTCGGCCGGAAGGCTTGCCGGGGTGACCAAAGGCCCTGGCTGAATACGTTGTAAACAATCACGCCCGTTTCGGTGTCTGCTTCGTTCCAGAAAGCCCAGGCGTTTCCTGCCCGGTCAAAGACGAGCCGAGGACTTGTGATCGAGGCGGTGCTGGTAGCATCAAGACGCCACGTCCGCTCCGAAGAGATCTCCTGGACAAAGACTCGATATTCGCCGGCATAATAATTAACCCAGATCACCCAGGGCAAACCGAGTCCGTCTGCAGTTAGATGCGGAGAAATGTCGGACCCGACCCGGCAGCCGATGCTCTGGACCGAGAGGATCCGATTCTCCTCGATCCGGGCCAATTTTAACCGGCTGTCCTCGCTTCCCCATTCCTGCCAGACTGCCCAGGTCTGGCCGGAGCTGTTTTTAGCGATGGATGGAAGAAAAGCCAACTCTGATGGGGAATCCTGGCTCAATTCTCTGAGCACCTTGAAAAGCGCGGCCAAATCAGCAGAGGAAGAAAACTGATCCGTCTGTTCTTTCGCCTGATACGGAGAGCCAGCGAGGAGAACCCCAGCCAGGCTGAGGATCAGGCAAGCAAGCCAGAGTCGGTTAAATCTCATGATTTTTGACCAAAGAAGTCATCCTGGACACGGCAGTTATTTTAACAGAGAAGGTTTGTTTTTAACAATATTTTTCGATCGCAAGGATCCGAAGGAGGCTCGAAGGCCGCTCTTCTAATAACTTATTTAGAATCAATAAGATAAAATTATTTCAGGGTTTTTTAAAAAAAATATCGAAAAAAAAGGAGCAATCTTGATATCGTTTATAATATATTGATAATAAATGATTTAAAGGAATATTCCGGCTGCCTCAACTTCCCGTGGTGAGCCATTCCTGCCTGATGCGTGCGTTTGACTGAGGCTTGATGATGTGCTATAAGGGATAGGCTTCCCCAGAATTTTTGCCAGGGGACGAAAATCAAACCGAATCGCCTGGGGGCAGAGGCCTTTTGGCCCCGGCCGAAGGGTAGGATTTCGTTCATGAAGCTTCTGATCAACGAGTGCGACCTCAGGAAATTCAAAAGGCGGGCCAGCCGGGCCTATCCCCGGGAAGTCTACGGGATAATGCTTGGCAAAAGACTGGCCAACCGGACCTACAAAATCGCCCGTATCATCATCCCGCCCGTGGTTGAAGCGACATATGACTATGTCATCCCGGATTACGGGACGATCGATAAGATTGTGGCTTCAAGCGGCCTCAAGTATATCGGGTCTATCCATTCTCATCCCCAGGCGCCGCCAACCATCTCTGACCACGATTATCAGCACTGGGACGGAGACAAGGTCGTCGGGATCCTGAGCGTCCGCAAGCGGAACTTCTACAAGGTCAGCGAGCTCAAGTTCTGGCGGAGAAACGCCGCTCTTCCGGTGAGGTTCAAGACCTTCAAGCCCGGAGAAAACGGCAAGAACAGGTCGTGAAAGAAACGCTCTCCGCAATCTCCATCGAACCCTTTCGCGGTGACCTCGAGGGCCTGGAAAAAATGGCCCATTCTTCCTGGCGCGATGAGTACGGCCTCTCCTCGTTCCCGAATTTTTACCGCCCGGCTTTTCTTGAGTTCCTGTTCGGACGGCTGGAACACAAGGATCATCTCATTGCCGCCTACCTTGGCGATGAAATTGTCGCCTTTCTTGCCAACATTCCTCACGCGTTCGAGTTCCGAGGCCGCACCTGCCGGGGGACGCTGAGCTGCCTGCTGGTCACGAGAAAGGAATGGCTGCGCCGGGGCCTGGCTCTGGCCGTGATTCGCGAGGCGCTCCGGCTCAACGAGCATTACCAATACGATTTTGCCCTGGCGACGTTCGAGACGGGCCACCGCTCGACCCTGATGCTGGGCAAGCTTCAGGCGGAAGGCCATCGGCTCGAATGGATGAAGAAGCTCCATATCATCGCCCGCGTTCTCGACCTCGATCGGGCCGCCTCGTCTGAAGGACTTAGAAAATGGGAGAAGGCCGCCGTCCGGCTTATCGGTGGAAATCGCGGGATGAAGCGCGGGGAAACAGGTTCCGTGAGAGAATACGGGCTTGGCGACTTAGATGATTGCCTGCGGTTGCTTAATTCCTACCGGGATAGAATTGAGCTGCCGAGGCTCTGGCAAAGAGACGAGCTGGCCTGGGAGCTGGCTTATCCCGGCGTTTCCCAGACTCTCGTCTACGAAAAAAACGGCCGGGTCGAAGGCCTCCTCAATTTCATCATCCACGACCATTTGGGCCGGACGAGCGAGCGCTGGGCCTGGATTAATCACGTGGCCTATTTTAACCTTTCTCCGAGGGAGCGACTCTCCTTCATCCGGGCATTCCTGCGCTGTGTTAAGGAAAAGGACTGCCTGGGCGCCGTCGAATGGACCAAAAAGTACTATCCCCAGGGAGCTTTCTACCGTGCGCGCTTCTTTCCCTATTTCCGGGCTGTTCAGATGTACTCGTGGACATTCAACTCTGAGATCTCCCTGGCCGGCGTCCGCTCCTCAAACGAAATCCTTGTCTGATAGATGAAGGCCTCTCCAGAGGCAAGATCTTCATTCAACAAATCCGCTGAATGTGGTATAAATGAGGGCCAAAAGCCCGGGAAGACATGAAAGATCGCAAGAAAAAAATCATCGTCGTCATGCCGGCCTACAACGCCGAGAGAACTCTCGAACGGACCTACGGGGATATCCCGCGGGAATGGGTTGATGAAATTGTCCTCGTTGATGACGCCAGTCGTGACGGCACTGTCGGTCTCGCCCGGAAGCTCGGGCTCCGCGTCCTTGTCCACCTGAAGAACCGGGGTTACGGCGGCAATCAGAAAACGTGCTACCGCGAAGCCCTCAGGCTCGGCGGCGACATCATGATCATGGTTCACCCCGATCACCAGTACGACCCTAAGATAATCCCAGAGCTCATCCTGCCTCTTCTTAATGAAGAATGCGACGCCGTGTTCGGGTCTCGGATGTTGGGCGGCCGGGCCCTCGAGGGAGGGATGCCCCGCTGGAAATACGTGGCCAATATTTTACTCACAGCCCTTGAGAACGCGGGTTTCGGCATGTCCCTTACCGAGTATCATTCGGGGCTTCGGGCCTATTCCCGCCAGTATCTTGAGACGGTGAACCTGGAACTGAATTCCGACGATTTTGTCTTTGACTCGGAGATCATCGCCCAGGCAGCCGTCCACGGCCTGCGCATCCAGGAAATCCCGATCGCCACGAGATATTTCGAGGAAGCCTCCCAGATCGGTTTTTTGCGCAGCCTCGTCTACGGCGTTTCTATCCTCAAAACTCTGGCAAAATTCAAGCTCCACAAGTGGGGCGTCAAAAAGTTTGATCAGTTCAGCTAAAAGTCGATGCTGAAAAGGAAAGGCTGAAGCTCAGTCTGGACGCCGGCTCCTTTTCCCAGGTCCAGGATCAATTCGTAATAACTTCGCTTCTTCAGTTTGTAGCGCGGAGGTCGCTGAAGCTTCACGGCGATGATTTCTCTGGACGCGGTTCCGCTCGAAAAGACCTTGTCAAAAATCTTTAGTCCGTATTCATAGTCGCCTGCTTTCGAGCCGAGCGAAATTCGCAGTTCCTCGACGGGTTTCTGAGTGACGAAATAAAAGCGGTAGGAGCGGTTGTCTTCGCGGAGCTGAAACCTCCCCGGGCCGATCAGCCGGGCTGCCCGGGAGACAGAATAAAAGACGGCTCTTTCTCCGGACGCAAGAGGCACGATTACCGGATCGAGGAGGACCCGGCGGGGGAAGAGAACGATCCAGATGAAAAAAACAGACAAGCCCACCCCGGCGAGCAGCACCTGAGCGCTTGGTTTGATCGAATAATCACGTTTTTTGATGAAGATATAGGCGGCGACAAAAAGACCGGTGAGGGCCAGCCAGGCGAAGTTGGGAAGCCATCGCCAGTCCTCGACCTTGAGGTACGAAGGGAGGAAATCGGGCAGGCGGAAGCGAATGTTGCTCAAGAGATAAAACAGGCCGCCGCCGCGTTCTGTGATGCCCCTGGTCGTCTCCTGATAAAGGTTCAGCGGGTACTTGAGGAGAAGGACGACGAAAAGAAAGCTCAGGCAGGCGGCGAAGTTAAAAAGACAGGAAAAGGTTTTTTTCTTGTTTTGTGCCAGGAAATAGCCGGTCAGAATCGCCAGAGCCCAGATGACGGAGACCAGCGGCCTGGCCTGGGGCGCGTAACCGGTTCTCTGGGTTAAAAAGGCCGAGACGAGCACGTAGGGGGCGGAGACGAAGAAAAGAAGGAGAAAGTCTTTTTTCTTTCTTCTCCACATTTCAAGGGCCCCAAGCAAGGCGAAAAAATAGAGAGGCGCATAGAAAAAAAGCCCGTCTCGCTGGTCGAAGAAATAGCCGGCCAGCGTTTCCCATCTGTACCGGAAGGGGATTCCAAAGAGGAGGTTTCGGGCGAACTCCAGAGATTCCTCTCCGGTCATCGGTCTGGCCCAGGTAGCGGAGGAGAGGGAGTAGGAGCCGTAGAGAGAGTGCTGGAATTCAAGATAGAGGAAAGTTACCGCAGCGGGGATGGCGATGAAGAGAGCAATTTTCCAGGCTTGCCTGGTTTTTTTGAACAGGGTCCAGAGGCCGAAGAGGAAAAGAGGGATGAAGAGAGCGATGTATTTCAGGCTGTGAAACCAGATAAAGGAGGACAAAAAAAGGCCGCAAACGATCACTTTGGGCCAGGAGAATGAGGAAGAAAAACGAAACAGGCGAAAGACGGTCAAGGAAAGGAAAGCGATGACGATTTCGGGATAAACATGAATGGAGTAGAAGAAAACGGGCGAGGTAAACCCCGTTAAAAACCACAGCCAGAGAGCGAGGTTTTCGCCGTGCCATTCACTCCGGGCATAGAGGTAAACCTGGAGGGACAGGAGTGCACCGAAAACGCTCATCCCCAGGCGGATGAAGAAAAGAAGAGCCTGGCCCTGGAAGAGAGAGCCAAGGGCGTAAAAGGGAAGAAGGAGGATGGAGGTTCCAGGAGAATGGGCCGAGTAAAGGCTTCCCGGTCTGGCTCCCCAGACGGCGTGGGGTTTCATCTTTCCCTCGTATTTCATGAATCGGGAATAATCCTCTTGGGCATAATTATTCGCTAAATCGAAATCTCTGTCCTCGAACAGGCTGTGGGTGATGAGAAGATAGTGGGGCTCATCGCCGGCTGGGGTGATGCCTGTGGAGATAAAAACAACAGTGCCAGCGCTAAAAACGAGGAGAGACGCGAAGAAAAGAACGACGAGCTTCCGGCGCGGCGAAAGCGAGAAAAACCTCTCGCTCAGGCGCGGCTTTTGAGAAGCGCGTTCTTTGCTCCACCTGCGAAGTTGAACGAATTTGAGGCAGAAAATCGCCAGAATCACGCTCCATCCTAAAAGCCTTGCCCGTGTCTGGAGGTCGTCGGCGGAAATGTAATGGCCAAGCGTCAGCGGAGCCAGGCTGAGAAACGCCAGCGGCAGGTAAGTCAGGAAGTCAGCGGCCAAGACAGCCTCGAATTTCAGGGTCCATAGCCGGGAGATCATCTTTGAATAAGAAAGCCAGAAGGCCAAAAGAAGAAAGAAGGCGAGGCCTGCGGTTGCGGCGAGAGAAAACGCAGTCAGTTTCAGCGTATGGTTGGTTATGGTAAAAAGAGGGACCTGGCGGAGAAAAAGGGCAAAAAAACTGATCAAAATTGAAAAAGCGAGCAGCAGAACGATCTGAAAAAGAGGAACCTTCCGGCCCATCGGGATGATGAATAGTAAACTCGGCCGGGTTTGTCAAGCCAAAGAGCCGCTTTTCCCTGGCTGAAGGAAATCTTTCTGATGACGATAAGGGAAGATAGATCCGTCCGTAAGAGATTCTTGCTATAACAAATGAGAAAAAAAGAGGGATAGAAAATGCCAAAAAATATTTTATAATAAAATCACCTTGTCTTATGATCTGAGGATATTCTGAAAAAGACAGAGATTAAATAAGTTGACTATTCCTCTCTAAGATGCCAAACTTGATGACTTTTTTGCCGACGTCTGAGAGGCCACTCACCCGGGGCGGCGAGGGGATTGACTCCTGCCCTAAAAACCACTAATGTATTAAAAAAAGAAAAAAATCAAACAAAACATGAACAAAAAAGAGATCGATGCCGAGACGATCGTCCATACGGTTAAGGACTTCCTCCAGGACCGCAAGGAAATCGTTTTTGGGTACCTGCACGGATCGTTTATACACGAGCAGGAATTCCGCGATGTCGACGCAGCAATTTTTCTAGAAACTCATGCCCTTGGATTGACTGATGAGCTGGAATATGAGATTTCACTTTCCTTGCAGGCGGAAAAAAAACTGGGACTGCCTGTGGATATCAAGATTCTTAACAACGCGCCCCTGGGTTTCCGCTACCATGTCACAAGGGGAGTCCTCCTTTTTTCACAAGACGAGTCGGTCCGGGAAGATTTTCTCATCATGACGTGGAGCGAATATTTCGATTTTGCTCCTCTTTCACGGATCTACCAGGAGGAGTTGACCCGTGCCTGAGTACAATGTTGACCGGATCCGGCAGATCGCAGGAGAAATCAATGCGGCTCTCCATAAGCTTGACCGCTACTCTGAAATTTCCGAGAGGGAATTCTTATCCAGCTCGGAAAAAATAGACAGCGCCAAGTACAACCTGATCGTGGCCATCGAGGGAGCGATCGATATCTGCAATTCAATCGTCGCCCGCGTGGGGGGAAGGGCGCCTCGGGATCACGCCGATTGCTTTGCGATTCTTGGCGAGCTGGAATTGCTCACAGGGGAATACGTCGACCGGCTGAAAAGGATGGCCAAATTTCGGAATCTCCTTGTCCATCTGTACTGGAAGGTTGATAACAAAAAAGTCTATAGCATCCTGAGAGAAAATGTCCGGGATATCAAGGAATACCTTAGCATCATTAACCGCATCATCACCTGAGCGGGACCTGCTGCGCGGCCCATCTTTGCTTGATATCAACCTGAGCTGGCTGAAAAGGCCCATCCAGCTTGTATCATCACCGGCGACGCGGATCTTCTTGTCCTGAAGAAGCACATATCTGTACTTATCCTTTCGCCGCGGGAATTTTGGGAGAAAGAGAGAAAGCGCAGACGTTGATGGCCCTGTTAAATTGAGCTGGAAAGCAGAAGAAAGGGGACAAGAAGCCGCAGGTAATTTAAAAGCGTCGAAACTCGGCCCGGGTTGTCAAGCCAAGGGCGCAGGAAACTTCGGCCAAAAAAAATCGTATAATTTAAAGAAAAAGAGATGATCGTGTAATCAAAGAAGGAGGAAAAATATGAGCTGGAAAAAAGGCCTGGTGTCGCTTTTGGTCATGTTGACGCTTCTAACGCCCGCCCTGGCGCAAGAGCAAGCGGAGAGGAAAACACTTTCTTTGACACTTGGAGATTGCATCGCCAAGGCGCTTAAGAACAACCTCAACCTGGCCGTCGAAGTTTTCGGTCCGGAGATCGCGGATGCCGCCATTGCGCGGGCCAAGGAATACTTCGTGCCTTCGCTTGAGTTTAGCTACGGAACCGAGCAGAGAGAGAACCCGCCGTACTGGTGGATCCAGGGAGCTGGCACCATCGTCACCAAAAACCTGGATTACCAGGCCTCTGTAATTCAGAGGATTCCCACGGGCGGGTCAGCGTCGCTGTCATTTGCCAACAACAAGACGGACACGAACGAATCCTTCCAGCTCATCAACCCGCGCTTCTCGAGCGTCCTGTCTTTTGTGTTTAATCAGCCTTTATTAAAAGATCTCGGGCTCAAGGTCAACCGGCGGGAGATCCTCGTTGCTCAAAACAACCTTGACATCTCCGAGGAACAATTGAAGGCCACTCTTATCGATACGATTTTTTTAGTTGAAGAAGCGTACTGGAGCCTTGTCTATGCCATTGAGAATCATAAGGTGAAGCAGCAGTCCCTTGATTTGGCCCGGGACCTCCTGGAGAAGAACAGGAAGGAAGTCGAAGTGGGCAAGCTGGCTCCGATCGAGATTCTGAACGCCGAGGCAGAAGTCGCCTCCCGGGAAGCAGACAGCGTGGCTGCCGAAGGCCTCATCCGGCGGAGCGAAGAGGTGCTCCGGAACATCATTAACCTGGACGCTGATGGCGAAGTCAGAGGGATGACCATCATCCCTGTGGACATGCCGGGTTTTGTGGAAAAGACAATCTCTATGGAGGAAGCGACAAACATCGCTTTTGCGCGGCGGCCCGACCTAGTCATGACAGCCAAAGAGATTGAGACAAATGAGCTAAACGTCAGTGTCGCTAAGAATCAGACTCTTCCCGGCCTGAACCTTCAATTTTCTTACTGGAGCCCGGGAATCTCTGGGGACAGGCTGATTTACCTCGACGACAACCCGTTTCTCGGCGTCATCGTCGGAAAAGGAAAAGAGAGCGCCTCAAAATCCATCAAAGACGCCTTTAAGCTACTCTACAAAAACTGGTCTGTGAGTCTGACGCTTTCTCTCCCCTTGAATAACCTGTTAACCAAAGCCAACCTGGTGACGGCGAGGCTGCAGCTTGAGCAGGCTCAGGCAAGGCTGAAGACCTTCGAGCAGCGGGCGGCCCTTGAAGTCGGGGACGCCGTCCGGGAGATCGAGACCAACGCCAAGAAAGTCCGCGCCTACCGGCTCGCCAGGGAGCTGGCGGAGAAGAGACTCGAGGCTGAAGAAAAGAAACTGGGCGTCGGCCTGACCACCAATTACTTCGTCCTCCAGTACCAGGAAGCTCTGGCTGACGCGCGCACCATGGAACTCAAGGCTCTGGTCGATTACAACCTCTCCCTGGCCCGCCTGGAGAGAGCCTGCGCCACCAGCTTAGAGACCCGGAACATCCGCCTGGCCAATTTTCTGAAAGGCCAGTAGAATTTTGTTTCAAGACTGAGAAAATCCAGCCTTTTGAACAGGAACTTGAAAAAAGAAACAAAGGCGGGCAGATTACAAAAAGCGCTTGTTAGGTGGGTGGTCAGTTGATAAGCGGCACGTCCTCTTTTCTATTGAATGGCAATCTATGAGATTTTTTGTTAATAATAATTCATGCTGTTTTTTATAGATGAAAGTTGGCAATCGACCTCCAGTGGAATGTTCATGGTAGGCGTATTGTCAGCAATTCAGATTGGAAGTCATGATTTCAATCAGTGTTCCAACCAAATATTCAACCTTAAAATTAAACACTTAGGCCATAAAGCTGCTGATACTGAGCTAAAGGGGAAAGACCTTCTTAAGAACTTTTTTTTTAAACTTGAATCCAAGGGAATCAAATCTGATGGGCTGAACCTAGCAAGGGAAATCCTTGATTATATGCGAAGACATGGCGTGCAGATTTTTGCCTCGGTTGTTTTCTCAAAAGAAGAGATTAACCTGGCGTGCGCTGACGCAAACCAGCTTGAGAGGCCTTTTTTCTTTCTGTTTGAACGTATAGACCTGTTTATGAAAGAGAACTATCCCGGACTTATGGCACATCTGATATTTGACGACCGCCACATACAAACAAACAGAAATATTTCGAAAAGTCTGAGCAATTTCTTCCATAAATCTAGAAGAGGCCAAGCTTTTGATACTATCCTTAAAGTCCCCTTTTTCGCAATTTCGTCCGAAAATGTTGGTATCCAAGCTGCAGATATAGTTGCATATATTCTTGGGGCAAGATTTACAGGAAACCGCAGAAAAATAGAGTTTTTTGAGAGGGTGAAAAAGCTTGAATTTATAAGCAAGACACTAGTTGATGTACATGGGAAGCAGATGCCCGTTAGAGGTATTAAGGTGGTTAAAGAAAAAGAGGCTGGCGATTTATCCAGCCTGGGAAAGGCTAAATAAATCGATCAGGAAGCCAGTAAGCTGCCTACCAACCTCATTCATATAATAGGCAATAAAGCGCACAATGTCAATATAAATTTTCTAAAATATCTCCAGCCTTAATATTATTCATTTTCCTTGGTCCGAGCTGTGAGCTCGATTAAGTGAGCCGTTTTTTGGCGATTCTATCTGCACGTTGTTCATACGAGCAAAAGACTGATAAAAATCTGGAACGCATATGCCCTTCGATAAGGACTGTTTTTATCTCAAACTATGGACAATCCAACGGAGAATACGAATTGCCTGCTTTGAAAAAGGTTGCTATTGAGCGAGAAAGTTCGTTGTTTATTAGGAATCTGGGAGCGATGTTATTTCGTTGAAAGAATCAAAAATGACTTTTTTTCAAAAAGATGTTAAAGTTGTGATGAGAAGGGAGCGGGACACTAAGAAGATTTCAATGTCGTATTTTTCCTGGTACAAAGACAATCTGAATCAGATGGTCAAGAAGGCGATGCGTCATGAATTTCGTTTGCCGCGTCATGCTCCGGCTTTGCAAGGGATCAAGGTCATTGGAGACTGGCTCCTCATCATCACGGGAAACCGGGATTGGCATCACCATGAAAATGAGGCCTTAGTCTTTCTATTACCTTCGATGGAATACCAGGGCAGTTTCCGCATACCGTTTCCGAGCGCTCCTGATTTAACGCTTAAATGGGGTGCAGGATACCTTTCAAACCGTATCTTGGTCAAGCATGAAGATGATTACGAAAGTCGTCACCAGATATTCAGGTATCGAATCCAATGAAAACATATGGGTTTCATCCGTTTGTGCGGACTTTTGTGAATGAAAAAAAAGGCATGATATACGATCTTTTAGATGGAAGCGCATATCAAGTTGATTCAAAAGTTATTGAACTCTTTCGAAGCAAAACATATCAATATTTGGTAACGATAGAAGATAAAGCGGCCAAGTTCGGCATGAGGCCGAACGACGTAAAGAGAATACTCGAAGAGGGAAAGAGGACTGGTCTTATTATCGATTTGAACGATGCTGCCTGGAGAAGCGAAGTTCTCGCTGATCAATGGGGCATGTATGACAGGTTTTATGTTGATAAATGCAGAAAGTGTTCAATGGTGCCGATATGTTCTGGTGAGGGATGTCCATATGACATCCTTATCAAAAACAAGGGGAATATTGTGTGCAATTGCCAAGAAAGGCACGATAACTATTTAACTTACTTAAAAATGGTATATCAAGATAAGCAGACCAAAGCTAAGGTCTAAATATTTTAAGAAAGGAGGTGAGATTCATGGAAAAACTCAAGTGGATATTTGACAATCTTGACGAAGAAGCGCTTCCAGCAGCTGATTGTTGTGCTTGTACAACTAAGGGACCAGATACAGGGGGGCCAGTTTGCCAGTACCTGACGGATCATCTTGTCGTAGTGACTCCAGGCAGCGGGTGTGGTACACCCCCGATGTAAAGCACCAGAAATACCTAACCAAACCTGACACAAAAAGAGTGGGGCCAGAAGGGCCCCACTTTGCCAATCACCCAATAAAATAAGAGGATAAGTGGAGCAATCGTAAAATGAAAAGATATTTATTTATATTAATAATCCTTGCTTTTGCCTTTAGTGCTTATAGCAAAAAACCCGAACAAGAGAAAAAAATACAGGTTTCCGTTGTGACCACCATTGGTACCGATGGTGTGAATGCCCAGAAAGACGATCCTTATTTATTTTTTAGTATTGACTCTGTAGCCTGCGATTCAGAGGGGAATATTTATATTCTTGATAGAAAAGAGGGGTGCGTAAAAGTTTTGGACAGGCATGGAAGATTTCTCAGGAGGATGTTAAGTAAGGGCAGGGGGCCAGACGAAATTGAGGCTCCTTATCGAATCATCATAAATAGATTTACGGGGCGATTATTTGTCTTAAATTTGAATGGATATGAAATAAAAGAATTCGATAAGATGGGGAAATTTGTGAATCTGTATATTCCTCCTGATCAAATAATGCTTTTCTTTGACTTTCTGGATGAGGAAAGAATTATCTTTGTTAATACGAAGTCAGGCGGGAGATTTAAAATATTAAACCTGACGACTAGGAAGTTCGAAAAGAGTTTTGCCTCTTCCTCTGGTGCGCCGAGCATAGTTTATGGGAATCAAAGGTTCGTCCTTGAGGGTGGAATCCTTTGGACATGCCATGATGACAAAACGGAGCTTATAGGATATGATCTTAATACAGAAAAGGAAGTGGTGCGAATTACTCTTCCTGAAGTTTATAGGGAATATACGATTGATAAGGGTACAGGTGCTGGGGGGCGGTGGTGGTCGGCAAGAATTCGCCAATTTGCGCAGCCCTTACTGATCAATGGGGGTTTGTATGTATTATTTAGCAGATGGGAATGGACATCGGATAAACCTGCAAGGCAAAAAAGCCTGGATCTTTCACTTTATCAGCTGGATGGTAAGAAGATTAAAAAAATAAGAGATCTTCCTGAAGCTCGCTTCATGTATCTCGGGACCTCCTGGCAAAACCGGATACTCCTTTATGGATCTGATCCTTATCCACACCTAAAAATTCTTGAAATAAGTGATTGAAAGCTAATAATGCTTCCTAAAAATTGAGCTGGCCAATAAGATGTGTTTTGAGCCTTGTTTCAAGAGGAATGTAGACATAAGCTATTTGAAAATATAGGAAAACGACAGAGTTTGATTAGATTTGATATGGTTATGTTTTTTTTACAGACAGGGAACTCAAAAGGCCGGATTCATTCCTTCCAAGTTTGCGTGATTGCATTGGGACTTTGGTGACTTGAAAAATTCCGTTGTAAGAAAAGAGAAAGGCGCACTGCCAAGTTTTACTCCTTCAAAGTAAAATGCCGATGAGATTGTATCTAACCAAACTCAACCATGTCCTTCCCTATATCAGAGTCTTCAAAAAGCAAGCGCTGATTGGCTCCTTTTGCATGATAGTTCTGTCGCTGCTGGCGCTTCCTACTCCCTATATAATGAAATTCATCATTGATGATGTCCTTGGAGAGAAAAATCTCAAGCTATTGAACCTTATCATCCTTGCTCTAATAGGGATTCAAGTGGCCAGGCTTGTCTTTTCGTTTCTTACGAACTATCTCTTCGGAGTCTTTAACCAGGAGATTCTGGCGAAAGTCAAAAAAGGGCTTTTCCGCAGGCTGCTCCGGCTGCCTCTTTCTTTTTACGACAAGCATCAATCTGGCTATTTGCTTTCCCGGATTGGCGAGGTTGATCACATATTCAACATGGGCGGGGGGAAGTTAGAAGAGATGGCATGTTAGCTATTATTTCGGCATCTTCAGCCAGGAAATACTGATTGAAGTCGGCGACTCCGTCCGGGAGATCGAGACTAACGCCAAAAAAGTCCGCGCCTACCGGCTCGCCAGGGAGCTGGCGGAGAAGAGACTCGAGGCTGAAGAAAAGAAACTGGGCGTCGGCCTGACCACCAATTACTTCGTCCTCCAGTACCAGGAGGCTCTGGCTGACGCGCGCACCATGGAGCTCAAGGTGCTGGTCGATTACAACCTCTCCCTGGCCCGCCTGGAGAGGGCCTGCGCCACCAGCTTAGAGACCCGGAACATCCGCCTGGCCAATTTCTTTAACCGCTAATATTCTCCGGCGCCAACTGACGCTGAAGGCACGTCGCCGGTGTTCTTGCCTTGTATTTTTCCCCTGTGCTATGATTGCCGCAATGGAGATATCGGCGGTCCTCATCACCTACAACGAAGAGTCGCGGCTTGAGGGAGCCCTGAAGAGCCTTTACGGCATTGCCTCGGAAATCGTCGTCGTTGATTGCCACAGCAGCGACGGCACGGTGAAACTCGCTAAAAAATACACAGACAAGGTTTTCGAAAGGGCCTGGACGAACTTCGCCGACCAGAAAAATTTCGCCAACAGCAAAGCCGCTTTTCCCTGGATTCTTTCCTTAGATGCAGACGAGCGTGTCTCGCCTGAGCTTCGTCAAGAGCTTCTCAAGCTCAAAGAGACGGAGCCGGAATGTTCGGGGTTCTCCATTCCCAGGCTGGTTTTTTATCTTGGACGGTGGGTTCGTCACTCCGGCTGGTACCCTGACCGCAAAATCAGGCTTTTCCGCAAGGATAAAGCTCGCTGGGAGGGCGAATACGTCCATGAGAAGCTGGTGGTCGAAGGCAAGGTCGAGAAACTCAAGGGCCCCATCCACCATTTCACCTACCGAAACATTGCCGAGCACCTGGCCCGCATCAACAAGTTCTCGGACTTGGGCGCCCAGAAGCTCTATGCTCAAAAGAAAAAGTGCCGCTGGTATCATCTTGTCTGCCTTCCTTTTTTCAGGTTCGTCCGGGCCTACCTCTTGAAACGCGGCTTCCTCGACGGCTTTGCCGGCCTGGTCATCTCGGTTCTCACCGGGTACGCCGTCTTTGTCCGGTACGCCAAGCTGAGAGAGATCTGGAAAAAAGGAGAGAGGATTGAGCCTTTTCCATATTGACGCCGGCAAAGAATGGCGCGGCGGGCAGAGGCAATCGCTTTTTCTCGTCCAGGAGCTAAAGAAAAAAGGCTATCCGGTCCAATTTGTCGTCCAGCCGGAAAGCCCTCTCCATAAGAAAGCCGCTGAAGCTGGGCTTCCGGTCCTTCCCTTGAAGATGAAGAGCGAGTTCGACTTCAGCGCCGTCTTCAGGCTGAGCCGGCAGATGAAGCGGCGCAAGTGCCGGCTTGCCCATTTCCATGACGCTCACGGCCTCGCCGTGGGCGCGGCAGCGGCGCGGCGGGCGAAAGTCCCGTTGCGCTTTATTTCCCGGCGGGTCGACTTTCCGGTGAAGAAAAATCGCTTTTCCCGCGGAAAGTACACAAAAGACGTCGATGCCATCATCGCCATCTCCGAAGGCGTGAAGAAGGTCCTGGTCGATTCGAGCATCCCGCCGAGCCTCATCCAGGTCATCCCTTCCGGGATCGATTTTTCTCCTTTCCGGGAGGTTAAAAGCCGCGATTTTCTGCGGCGCGAGTTCTCCTTCGCGGCGGATGATTATCTGGTCGGCATCGTCGCCGCTCTCGAAGACCACAAGGGCCACACTTACCTGATCCAGGCTTCAAAAATATTGAAGGAGGAAACCCCAAAGATCAAGATCGTCGTCGTCGGGACCGGCTCGTTGCGCCTGGAGCTGGACAGGCAGACAAAGGAGCTGGGTGTCGAGGACATCGTTTTTTTCTTAGGGTTCCGCGAGGACGTGCCCCGCATCCTGGCCTCGCTCGACCTTTTCGTCCTCTCCTCCCACCTCGAAGGGCTGGGAAGCTCCATCCTGGATGCCATGGCCAGCGGGCTTCCTGTTGTCGCCACTCATGCAGGCGGCATCCCGGAGATCGTCATTAACTTCGAGACTGGCCTCCTCGTCCCTTCGCGCGACCCGGAAGCGCTGGCCCGGGCCATCCTGACGCTTTACCGGGATAGAGAGCTCGGGGCGCGCCTGGGCCAGAGAGGGTATGAGGTCGTTCACGAGAGATATTCAGCCGAAGCCATGGCCGAGAGAGTCATCAATCTCTATGAGAGCTTCGCGGCCAAAAAAGGAATCAGGCTCAGCCGGTAAAGCCCGGCGCTCTTAAACTGTCTTTCCTTCGGCGAGCTTCTTTCTCAGATAATCAATGTTGCGGTCGAAAAAGTTACATGCTCTGAGCGCAAAATTGTGGTAAAATGAATAAAAATGAAGCACTTAAGATCCCTGTTCTGGGATGCCGATTGGACAGCAATAGACCCGAAGAAGCACAAGAAATATGTCATCGAACGAGTGTTAGAGCTCGGAGATCAAAACGCCGTTAAATGGCTCTTTTCCACGTATTCCAACGCGGAGATCGAGCGCGTGCTCAAGACCAGCCGCAATGTTTCTGTCAAGAGCGCAAACTACTGGTCCATTGTGCTTAAAGCCCGTTTGAAAAAGCATCATGTTTGAATCCGTATTAACGCCAGAGGCTAAGGCGATGATTGAAATTTTGTCCAAGTGGCCGTCCATGCGCGATTTCTATCTCAGCGGGGGGACGGCGGCGGCGCTTCAACTCGGGCACCGGACCTCCCATGACTTTGATTTTTTTTCCAAGACCAGATTTCGCCATCACATCTGCGCTCGATCGTTAAGGACACTTGGACGCTTCATCATCGATTATACTGACTCGAACACGCTGGTCGGGCGGCTCAATGATGTTAAGGTTGGTTTCTTCCATTATCCTTATCCTCTGCTCAGGGCGACGCATCGCTGGGAAGGCGTGAACATAGCCTCCCTCGAAGATATCGGTTGCAGCAAAGTAGAGGCCATCTCTTCGCGCGGCAAAAAAAGAGATTTCGTCGATCTTTACTTTATCATGAAGGCTCTGGGTCTGAACCTGAAAGAAATGCTGAGGCTTTTCGAACAAAAGTATGGCAGTGAACCCTACAATCTTATTCACATCCAGAAGAGCCTTGTCTTTTTCCAGGACGCAGAACTGGATCCTGAGCCCCAGTTGAAGGTGGCGTTCTCCTGGGAAGAGTGCAAGTCTTTTTTTGTCGACCAGATCAAGGAGCTGGCCGGGTGATCCGCGGCCAGTTCATTTTGTTCCTGTTTCTCCTGTGGTGACTCGTAGGGAAAAGCCGGCCTCTTGTTGCCTAGTTAACCGAATGAGCAGATAGAGATTTCACGCATCTTGATTCTTCCTTTCGCGGCTCGGAGTCTCGAAGCGGCTATTGATTCCCGGGGCGGTCGTATGGTAAGGTCAAAGGGCGGAGGAATTGGATGAAGATCGAAAGAATAGAGCTCGCGCTTCTCTACCTCCCTTACGTGCACCATTTCGAGACGAGCTTCGGCCGCGAGGAGGGCCGGAGTTTCATCATCGTCCGGGTTTTTTCGGAGGGACTCTGCGGGTACGGCGAAGTCGTGGCTTCGGTGGCGCCGCTTTATAGCTACGAGACGACCTCCACGGCCTGGTTGATCCTGTCCGAGTTTCTCATTCCTATCATCTTCAAGAAAAATATTTCCCGGCCTGAGGATTTTTACTGGGAGGCAAGGCGATTTCGCGGGCACTCCATGGCCAAGGCAGGGCTCGAGCTCGCCCTCTGGGACCTCCAGGCCAAGAAAGCGGGAGTGCCCCTATCGAGAATTTACGGCGGAACCAGGGATGAAATAGCCGTCGGAGTCAGCCTGGGCATCGAAGACTCCATCCCGGAGCTTCTCCGGAGAATCGAGCTGTTTCTCGTAGAAGGCTACAAAAGAATCAAGCTCAAGATAAAGCCGGGCTGGGATATCGAGGTGGCCAAGGAGGTCAGGAAGCAGTTTCCTGACATTGCCCTTCAGGCTGACGCCAACGGCGCTTACAGTCTTAAAGATAAAGAAGCGCTCAAGATACTCGACCAGTTCAACCTGTTGATGCTGGAGCAGCCTTTCCCGCCCTACGACCTCTGGGACCACAGCCGGCTGCAGCGGGAGATGAGAACTCCTCTCTGTCTGGACGAGAGCATCATATCCGAGGACACGGCGCGCCAGGCCCTGGAGATGAAGAGCTGCCGGATCATCAACATCAAAGTCGGACGCGTCGGCGGGATGGTCGAAGCTCGAAAGATTCACGACCACTGCCGGCGGGAAGGGATTCCCGTCTGGTGCGGCGGGATGTTAGAATCGGGCATCGGACGGGCCCATAACCTCCACATCGCCTCCCTTCCCAATTTCAAGCTCCCGAGCGACGTGTCGGCCAGCAAAAGATACTACAAGGAAGATTTGATCGAGCCGCCGATCGAGCTGGGTGAAGAGGGAAAAATCCCCGTTCCCGCCGGGCCAGGAATCGGCGTCATGCCGCAGGAGGACAGGATCAAGCGGGCGACCATCCGGGAAGAAGCGTTTACGTCGGAATAACCATTCGTTGGATTGCCGAAAAAACCTGGTTATCAAGAGCGAAGAGAAGCGATCCGACCCAGAGGGTCGTCACGAGGCTTCTTTTAGAAGCCGTGGTGATCTCATCGAATTTTATAATGCCGCCACGCTTCGCTCGCGGCGACTTCGCCGGACCGCCACGCACCCATCGGGTGCTCGCGATGACAGAGAGAGCGTTTCCCTTAAGGCAATTTTGATGAGCGTTGGCTCGTCTTGATAAAATATTATTATTTCTATATAATATATAGGTTTAGTAAGATATTTTGGGCGTTTGCTGTTGACCATAATTTCTCAAGATCCTTTTCGGTGAGCAGAACTCCTGGAGAGATTCTCTCTTTTTTATTGGTTTAAGGAGTCACCAATGAACCGATTGACCAATCGAGACAGGAAATGGCTTGGAGAAAAGTTTGGCTCAAGGGCCAACGTCAACCCGACCGAGCGCCTGCTGTACGGCCACGACATTGCGGCCATCCCGAGCCTCGTCAGGCCGTTTATAGGCAAGACTGTCCCCGATGCCGTTGTCCAGCCGGAGAATGAAGCTGAACTCGTTGATCTTGTCCGCTGGGCCAGCCAGAGAAGAATCCCGCTCGTGCCACGGGGCAAGGGGTCTTCGGGCTACGGCGGCATCATTCCCACGCGGCGCGGCATAGTCGTTGATTTTTTCCGGATGAAAAAAGTGCTGGATATCGATGCCAAAAACGAGATAGCGACCGTGGAGGCAGGCCTAACCTGGGAGCAGGTCGATCGCGAGCTCAAAAAGCAGGGCCTGACGCTGAGGCTTTATCCGACGAGCTATCCGTCGTCTTCGGCCGGCGGCTGGCTGGCCCAGGGAGGAGCGGGCATCGGGTCTTACGAATATGGCTGGTTCGGCCAGAACGTCGTCCGGGCGCGGGTTGTTTTTCCCTCGGGCGAGGTCAAGGAGCTTGAGGGTGATGACCTCGGGCTCGTCGCCGACGCCGAGGGAACAACAGGCATCATCAGCCAGGTCACCCTGCGCGTGCAGAAGATGAGCGAGTTGGGCGTTGTCGCCGTCGCCTGTCCGGACGCTCATAAGCTCACCACGGTCTTCCGGGAGTTCGTCGAACGCAAGCTTCCCCTCTGGTCGGTCGTCTTCATCAACCCGCGCATGGCGGAGCTAAAGAACAGGGCGCCAGTCCGGACTCACCACGGCCATCCGGCCGAGCACAAAGTTATCCTGCCGGCTGCTTACATCGCCATCCTGGCTTTCCGGGAGCAAGACCGCCAGAAAGTTGTGCCCGCGCTTCCCGAAATCCTTGATGACTGCCAGGGCGAAATCCTGAGCCAGGAAATTGCCGACCACGAGTGGGAAAACAGGTTCCGGTTGATGATTGTCAAGCGCCTCGGCCCATCCCTCGTCCCGGCCGAGGTCGTCGTTCCGTTAGAGAAGTTAGGGGACGTGATGGAAGAGATTGAGAACAAGGTGAACCAGCCGGTTGTCAAGGAGGGCGTGGTCATCAGGGAGAGCCGGGACGGGAAGCCGGAAGTCGTCATCCTTGGGTTCATCCCAAGCGACCAGCGGAAATTTTCTTACAACTTTGTCTTCGGCCTGGTCCTGACCATCGTGAAGATTGCCGAGGCGCACGGCGGACGGCCCTACTCGACCGGGCTCTATTTCACCGCCAAAGCCAGGCAGATCCTGGGCGCAGAGCGGGCCCGGAGGATAAAGAAGTTTAAGAAACAGGTGGACGGCCGCGGCATCCTCAACCCGGACAAGGTCACGGGCGGCAAGCTCGTCGGCCGCCTGCTCGGGCTGGCCAGTGTCTTTGAGCCGCTGGTCAGGCCGTTCGGGAATAACGTCGTTACCCGCGTGGGAGAGCGGCCGGCCCGACCCGTGCGCGGCGTCCCCGAGGACGTCGCCTGGTATGCGTACGGCTGCTCGCAGTGCGGATACTGCATCGATGAGTGCGACCAGTTCTACGGCCGCGGCTGGGAAAGCCAGTCGCCGCGCGGCAAGTGGTACTGGCTGCGTCAGTACATGGAAAGCCGGGTCGAGTGGGACCAGTTCATGGTCGATACGTTCCTCGTCTGTACGACCTGCGAGCTCTGCAACCTCCGGTGCTCGGCGGCCCTGCCGATCGAGCCAAGCTGGATGAAGCTTCGCGGCAAGCTCGTCCACGAGGACGGGCAGATGACTTTCCCTCCCTTCGAGATGATGGCCGCGGCGACGAGAGCGGAAGGTAACATATGGGCCGGATATCGAAGGGACCGAACAGCCTGGTTTCCCGAGTCGCTCAGAGCCAAGCACGGGCCTGGGACAAGGAGCAAGAACGTCTATTTTGCCGGATGCACAGCCTCGTACGTTGAGCATGATATCGGCGCCGCTTCTGTCACTCTGCTCGACGCGGCCGGCGTTGAGTTCACGATCCTCGGGAATGACGAGAACTGCTGCGGCACGCCGATGTTAGTTGCCGGAAAGTGGGACGTGTTCGAGGAGACGATGCGCAAGAACATCGCGGCTGTGAAGGAGGCGGGGGCCGATACAGTCATCAGCTCCTGCCCGGCCTGCGACATGATGTGGCGGCACGTTTATCCGGAGTGGACAGAGAGACTCGGGATTGATTACGGGATAACGGCCAGGCATTACAGCGAGGTCGTGGCCGAGAAAATCAAGAGCGGAGAGTTCAAGTTCAGCGAGCCGATAAAGAAGCGGGTCACGTGGCACGATTCCTGTCACATCGGCCGTGTTTCGGGCGTTTACGAGGAGCCGCGCCAGGTCATCAAGGCCATCCCCGGGGTCGAGCTTGCGGAGATGCCGTTTCACCATGAGGAAGCGCACTGCTGCGGAAGCGTCCTGACGCTGATCAAAGACCCGCCGGTCGCCCACGACATCGGGAAGACGCGGCTGGATGAAGCCCAGGAAGTCGGTGCTGGGACAGTGCTGGCGCTCTGTCCATGCTGCGAGTTTCAATTCCGGGTGACAAAAGAAAAGAAAGGCACGCCGGTCGAGGTCCGCGACCTGGCTTCTTTTGCCTGCGAGGCTCTCGGCAAGACGTTCGCCGACCCGAGTCCCGAGGTCAGCCGGCAGTGGAAAGTCTTCGAGGGGATGATCGCGCTCATGACGCCGCAGGGGTTCGCGAGCCTGATGGACACGATGTGGCCAGAGATGTTAGCGGCCATGCCGCTCGGGATGGGCCGGATGATGAAAGAAATCGGCAGACTCGGTCCCGTTGGCGGGTTCATGCTCAAGTTGATGAAGCCTGTCTTTCCCGTGCTTTTTCCCAGGCTCTTACCCGCGATGATGCCGAAACTCATGCCGGTGATGCTCGAGCGGGTAGAGGCGATGATTCCGATGCCCGATTATATGAAAGAGCAAATGCCCGACCTGATGCCGAAGGTCATGGATAACCTGATGCCCAAGATGCTGCCAGATGTGGTGCCGCACGTCGTCCCGAAGATGATTGCCTTCCTCCGCCGGCGCAGCCGCGCCTGACAGGACTCGACACTGAGCCGCTCGCCTCAGACGTGAGGCCTCTGGCAGGAAAACTCAAGGGATTCTTCCGGTTTCGGGTTGGAGAATTCCGGGTTATTTTTGAACTGGACCGCAGGAACCAAAGGATCGGAATCCTTGCCGTTGTCCGGAGGGGCCGAGCTTACTAAATTGCCCTGCTATCAGACATCAAATCTTAGCGGTTGTCCTCGTTCTTGAAGATGAGTATAATCTCTGCCTCTGCGTTGCAGCCACCGTGCCTGCCCGGAGCCTTCAGAAAAGCCGCTCCCGGGCTGAATATTTTCAGGAGGGTTTTAGCCATGAGAAAACCGGCAATTGCTTTCGCGGTCTTTTTCTTGTTTCTTGCCTCAGCCGCGGGCTGGGCCGCAGAAAACATGTCTGTGACCAAGGCGAACTATGAACTCCCCGGCCGTTTCACTCCGAACAAGATGAAGAAAATGGTTTACAGCACATCGGTCGACCCTCACTGGCTCAAATTCAGCGACCGCTTCTGGTATATCTTCGAGACAAGCGAGGGAAAGAACTTTGTCCTGGTTGACCCGGCTAAAAGGTCAAAGCGTCCCCTCTTCGACAACGTCTGGATGGCCACCATGCTGACCAAGCTGACCAAAGACCCCTACGAGGCCAAGCATCTGCCTATCGAGGGGCTCAAGTTCATCAAGAATGACCGGGCTGTGTACTTCAAGGTCCCGAAGAACAAGGATGTCCTTGAGGCCGAGAAGCGCCAGGAGGAAATGGAAAAGAAGAAAGAAGAGAAGGAAAAAAAGGAAAAAGAGAAAGTCGAAAAGGAGGTCGATAAGGAAAAAGAAAAGGAAAAAGAAAAAAGCGCGGTCGAGACGGCCAAAGAGGAGTCACGCAAGTTTCATCACTTTGAGTACGACCTTTCCACCGGGACTCTGACCCTTCTCGAAAATTACGTGCAGGAGCCCAAGCGACCGGATTGGGCGAGCCTCTCTCCTGATGGAAACATCGTTGTCTTCGGGCGTCACCACAACCTGTACACGATGGACAAAGCCAACTACGAAAAAGCGCTCAAAGACCCCGACGATAAGACGATCGAGGAACGGCAGCTCACGACCGATGGCGAAGAGAATTACAGTTACCACGGCCAGTTGGGGAGGGGAGAAACCAACGTCGATAAGGAGAAAAACAAGGACAAGCGCAAGCCGGCCTTCATCGTCTGGTCCCGCGATTCCAGGAAATTCGCCATGGTCCGGAACGATTCGCGTCAGGTCAAGGACCTGTGGGTTATCAACTCAATCGCCGAGCCCCGTCCGACCCTGGAGACCTACAAGTACCCGATGCCCGGCGAAAAGGAATCCCCCCAGAGCGAAATCCTGATTTTCGACCTGGAGAAAGGGGAAAAGCTCAAGGTCAAGGCCGACCTGTTCAAAGACCAGACGCTCTTCATCATGACGGCCCGCTACCCTGTCAAAACTCGCGATGACGACTACCGGCCGCCGCTCTGGCTCTCGGAAACGCCGGACAGACTCTACTTCTCGCGGACGAGCCGCGACCTCAAACGGATCGATGTCTGCGTCGCCGATACCGCGACCGGAGACGTCAAAGTTCTCATCGAGGAGCGGATGAATACCTATGTCGAGACCCGCCCGCTGGGTCTTATCGCCAACGGCGCCGAGCTCATCGAGTGGTCGGAGCGAGACGGCTGGGCTCACTTTTATCTTTACGACGGCAGCGGCAGCCTCAAGAAGCAGTTGACTTCTGGCCCTTTTCACTCCGAAGACATCGTCGGCATCGACGAGAAGGCCCGGGTTCTCTACTTCACGGCAAACGGTCTCGAGCCGGGCGAAGACCCGTATTACGAGCATCTGTATCGTGTCAACCTCGACGGCACGGGCCTCCAGCTCCTGAACAAGGGGAATTTCGACCACCGGGTTTCGATGAGCGATTCATGCCGGTATTTCGTCGACAATTTCTCGAGGGTCGATACGGTGCCCCGGGTCGTCCTCTATGATAACCGCGGCAACGCGCTCATGGATCTCGAAACCGTCGACATCACGCTCCTCCTCGAGGCCGGGTTCAAGTTTCCCGAGACCTTTAAGGTCAAGGCGGACGACGGCATCACGGACCTCTACGGTGTGATGTACAAGCCGTTCGATTTTGACCCGACTAAGAAGTACCCCATCATTGCCTACGTGTATCCAGGCCCCCAGACAGAAAGCGTTGATAAAGCCTTTTCCACCAGGGGAGACAGGACCTGGCGCCTGGCCCAGTTCGGGTTCATCGTCATCACCGTCGGAAACCGGGGCGGACACCCAAGCCGGTCGAAGTGGTACCACACCTTTGGCTACGGAAACCTCAGGGACTACGGCCTGGCGGATAAAAAAGCGGCGATCGAACAGTTGGCCGCCCGCCACCCCTATATCGACCTCGATAAGGTCGGGATCTTCGGCCACTCCGGCGGCGGTTTCATGTCCACGGCAGCCATGCTCGTCTACCCGGATTTCTTCAAGGTCGCCGTTTCTTCGGCTGGAAACCATGAAAACAACGTCTACAACCGCTGGTGGAGCGAGAAGCATCATGGGGTCAAGGAGATCGTGGACGAGAAGGGAAACGTGACGTTCGCCTACGACATCGAGAAGAACTCCGAGATCGCCAAGAACCTGAAGGGGCGGCTCCTCCTGGCCACCGGCGACATCGACAACAACGTCCATCCAGCAAACACCATCCGGCTGGCCCATGCCCTCATCAAGGCCAACAAACGCTTTGACTTCTTCCTCTTTCCCGGCCAGCGCCATGGGTTCGGGGACATGGACGAGTACTTCTTCTGGCTGCGGGCGGACTATTTCTGCAAGCACTTGATCGGGGACTATTCCCAGGACGTCGATATCGTCGAGATCAACCGGGAGATCGAGAAGACAAAATAGAGCTGCTTTTTCCTTTCGTCTTGCGATAAGACATCATCTTCGGCGCCGGCCAGGAAGGCGTCAGGTTAGGTTCCGGTTCTTACGAATTTCTGCCATTCGAAAAGCAAAGGATTATGTTCGTAACGGCGGAGAGCGACGGCCACTTCCGGCGAAATTCCTTCCAGCCATTTCCCCAGGGTTGAGGTTTTCTCTGGGCCGACCTCGACCATCGAGACAACGCGGGCGGAAACTCTCGTCTCCTTGAACCGGCCCCGGTGTTCCTGTCTGAATAAGGCATCGAGCATCCGGGAATTCGGGTTGAGAATGGCCAAAGGCTTTGCTCCTGCCTCCTCAAACGCCTTTTCCCACAGGGGAAGAGAATAGCCGTAATGGGTGCAGTTGAGGCTGGCGAAGAAAGGCGGCGGGGGAGAGGCCATTTTCTGGAAAGCTTCGTCCACGCACGCGGAGATGAGCATCCCGGTCTCTTCGCCGGCGTGGTCTCGCTCGATGTAGTTTTCAAGCTCTGGACAGCTCTGGAGGAGGATTTTCTCTTCAGAGAACTTTTGCTCGAGGAGCATCTTCTTGTGCGTAGCTTCTGAAACCGTTGTGGGCGTGCCGAAGATGATCACGACGGCATCGGGATGAGCCTGCAGGCTCTCGGCAATCATTTTCACGCCCGGCCCGACGATTCCGGCGACCGGGGTTTTCGTTTTTCTGGAGAAAGGCGTGTCGGGGTAGAGAACGGATAACGTGTTGCACCCGATGAGGATGAGGTCGGGCTGGCATCTTTTTTCTAAGCTCTCGAGCGCGCTCGAAAAAACGCCAATTTTTTCCTTGCGGGTCTTCAGGCTGTTGTAGCCGCCCTCGAGGGAAAAGAGGGCGTTATAGAAGAGGAAGTTGACCTCTTTAAAAACGCGCTCCTCTTTCATCCGGCGCACGGCTTCGGCCACGACCGAGAGACCTCCTAACCCTGAGTCGGTGACGGCGATGGTCACCTTTTCTTTCTCGAAAAACTCGTTCAAGTCCGGATAGACGGACGGGCCGAAAGCAGACGCTTCTCCTATGACCGTACTCAACAGGCGACCAAGAAGAAGGATGAGCAGGATACTTGATCTCGAGTGAGTCCGCCAGCTCATTTTTGGTCCGAAGATTTCAGCCGGCCCATTATAATTTTTATCACTGAAAATTTCCATGCCCCGTCATCAGCGGCTCTTTAGAGAGAGAAACCTTCGCTTTCCCTTCTCACGGGACAGCTTGCATTTTGCCTACAAAATCTATATTATATATAGGAATAATAAAGTTTTATTTGCCGATCCCGAACGGAGAAAGAAGGAATCATGAGCTGGAAAGGCGATTTTTCTAAGGACTTATCGCGCCGGGAATTTTTTCGAAAGCTCGCCGGTAGCGTTTTCGTGCCCTGCATGGCTGCGATGACGCGGCGCCAGGGGCATCCGGCCGTCACTCTGAACGACGTTTTCTTGGTCAAGAATATTCCCGATTCTCCTTTCTATGACCCTTCTCAGCCGAATTTGCACCTCGGGCTGGATTCGCTTCTCTACCAGATGGCTGACGCCGGGCTTAAATTCTACCGCTCCGACGCGGCGCATTCCCTCGCGGGTGCTTTAGGTCTGATCGCCCGCGAAGATGTCGTCCTCATCAAAGTCAACGCCCAGTGGAAATACCGGGGCGCGACCAACAGCGACCTCGTCCGTGGTCTCATCCAGCGCATCCTCGACCATCCCGACGGTTTCAGCGGCGAGGTCGTCATTTTTGAGAACGGCCAGGGCCGGGGAAGCCTCGCCTGCGATACGAGCGCCGCTTACGGCGATTCGAGCGTCCACGCCAATGCAAACGATGAGAATCACAGTTTTCTTTATCTCGTGAATCATGTTTTTCATGATTCCCGGGTCTCGTCCTTCTTGCTCGACCCTGTGCGCGGAACATTCATCGGCGCCAGCGATCACACCACCAACGGCTACCGGCGCTACGAGAATGTATCCTACCCGTGTTTCACCACGTCCGGCGGCCGCCGCGTTGAGCTGCGCGAGGGAATTTGGCAGGGCAACGGCTACAGCCAGAACCTCAAGCTCATCAACGTTCCCGTTCTCAAACATCATGACACCGGCGGGTCTGAAATCACGGTTAGTCTGAAGCATTATTATGGTGTCGTGTCCATGGACGACGGGCAGAGCGGCTACCGCCATTACGCGGGGTTGGGCGAGACGTGCGGGAAAATGATGGCTGCAGTGGCCACGCCTGTCCTTAACATCGTGGATGCGATCTGGGTTTCCCATGGCTCCCTTACCGGCTATCCGGCGGCCACGACCTTCCGGGCCAACCAGATTCTGGCCAGTCAGGACCCGGTAGCGGCAGACTACTGGGCGGCCAAATACATCCTCTACGCGGTCGACGGCAATTTCCGGCATCATCCTGATTTTCCCGGTATCGACAGATGGCTCGCCGCCTCGCGGGATACAATCAACAGTCTTGGAGGCCTCAAGGACCTCAAGAAAGGGATTCTTGTGGACAGGGTGACAAAGAGCGAAACCGAGATGAACGTCCTGACATCATCGGCAGGAGACTTTCTCAGGCAGGCCAGAATCAGCCTGTCAAGTTCCGGGCTTTCATTTATAGCCGTAGCCTCGGCGGGAGGAATGGTCCAGGAAAGAACGCTCGCCATCACGGTGTCGGGCAGCATGCCTTTTGCCTGGTGGGCGGAAAAGGATGTGGACTGGCTGAGGCTGTCACCGGCTTCGGGGCTTGGAAACGGAAAGATCACTGTCCGGGTTGATGCTTTCGGACTTGCTCCCGGGAGATATACGGGCCGTATTTCAATCCACTGCCGGGAAGCCGCCAATTCGCCGCTTTCGCTTCCTGTCGGGCTCACTGTCGTCGAAGGGCGGAGGCGAACCCGCCGCGACTCGCCGGGAAAATTCTGAGTTTTTCCCGTCTTTGTAATTGCTTTTAAATGCGGACAGTTTATCTATCCTGGACTATTCACGAAATGAAAGGAAAAAATCCCCTCTCCCCATGTGGGAGAGGGTCGGGGTGAGGGGGATCATTCAAAGATTCCCCCTCCCCCCAGGGGAGGGGCCTGCTTTCTGGCATAATTTGTGAATAGGTCAGGTCTATTTGCTTAGTTTTAGATACTCCCAAGATCCTTTCCTGTCGAGGGAAAATTGGGTAAACACGTACGCTGTCCCTGATTTCCGCGATTTCCGGGCTGGAAAAAAAATCGCGTTCGTGGTAATTTTCTGCTTCACAGTGAGGCCGGGATGGTCAGAGTCGGGATCGACACAGGCGGGACCTTCACCGATTTCGTGTTTGTCAGCCCGGCCAGGATGTGGATCCACAAAGTCCTCTCCACGCCCCATCACCCCGGCGATGCCATCAGGCATGGCCTCGAGGAGGCTGGAGTCCTCGGCGAGAAGCTTGATGTCATCCACGGGTCGACTGTGGCCACCAACGCTCTCCTCGAACGGAAAGGGGCGAAGTTAGCCTTCATCGCGACGGCCGGGTTTGAAGACCTTCTTGAGATCGGCCGCCAGACGCGGCGCGAGCTCTACAACATCCTCGTGGAAAAGAGGAACCCGCTCGTCCCGCGCCGGCTCTGTTTCGGGCTAAAAGAAAGAACGCTTTCCGACGGCCAAGTTCTGCAGCCTGTTGAAAGCGGCGAAGTTGATGCCGTCATCCAGAAGCTGAAGAAAGCCGGAGTGGAGTCAGTCGCCATCTGTCTCCTCCATTCTTACGCCAACCCGGCCAATGAAGAGAAGGTTTTGAGAAAGCTCAGGCCGCACGGGTTTTCTCTGTCCGTTTCTCACCGTGTTCTCCGGGAGTACCGGGAGTTCGAGCGGGCGAGCACGACAGCCATTAACGCCTATGTCGCTCCGCTGATGGAGCAGTACCTGGGCCGGCTGGGAAAAGACCTGGGCGAGGACTCGGTCCACATCATGCAGTCGAACGGAGGCAGCGTCTCGGCGCGGAGCGCCAGGGATAATCCCGTATGCACGATTCTATCCGGACCGGCCGGCGGCGTTGTCGGAGCCAAAGAGGTAGCTCGGGCAGCCGGATTTTCCAGGATTATTTCTTTCGACATGGGAGGAACGTCAACTGATGTCTCCTTATGCGATGGAGAAATGGCGACGACCACAGAGTCTCTAATCAGCGACCTCCCTCTCCGGTTTCCGGTCATCGACATCCACACGGTCGGCTCAGGCGGAGGCTCCCTCGCTTTCATAGATTGGGGCGGTGCGCTTCGCGTCGGGCCACAGAGCGCCGGAGCAGACCCGGGGCCAATCTGCTATGGCAGAGGCGAGGACGTCACTGTTACCGATGCCAACCTGGTCCTGGGCCGCCTCGACCCCGACCGGTTCCTTGGAGGAACGATGAAGCTCTACCCGGAGAGAGCCCGCCGTTTGATGGAGAAGTTTGCCCGCCGGCTGGGTCTCGGCGTGAGTGATCTGGCTGAGGGGATCATCCGCGTGGCTGACACGACCATGGAAAGGGCGATTCGGGTGATATCCGTCGAAAGAGGGTTTGACCCACGCGACTTCGCCCTCCTGTCGTTCGGCGGTGCGGGCGGCATGCACGCTTGCAGCCTGGCCCAGCGGCTGCGCATACCGAAGGTGATAGTTCCAAAGAACGCCGGAGTCTTGTCCGCTCTGGGAATGCTCCTCTCGGACACGATTAAAGATTATTCCCAGTCGATTCTCAGGCCCGGGGCCGAAGTCACTCACGCTGAGCTCGACCGCTCGTTCCGGCCGCTTTTAGAGCGGGCCCGCCAGGACCTGAAAAAGGAAGGGTTCAAAGAGGGGCAGATACGCCTGCTTCGTTTTCTTGACGTCCGCTATATCGGCCAGTCCTACGAGCTGACTGTGCCTTTTACGCCGGCGTACCGGAGAGAGTTCAACAAGCTTCATCAGCGCAAGTACAGCTATGCCGACGAAAAACGGCCTTTGGAGGTTGTGAACCTGCGGGTTAAGGCCATCGGTTTGACCAAAAAACCAGCGCTTCCGGAGGTCGAAAGCGCCGGCTCCGACGCCGGCGCGGCGCGACTCGGCCGGCGGCTGATGCGTTTCGATGGGAAAGATTATAGAGCTGACGTATATGCCAGGGAACTGTTGAAGGCGGGGAATTTTCTCCGCGGGCCAGTGCTCGTCCTGGATTATGAATCAACGGCCGTCGTGGGACCTGGTTTTATCTGCCGGGTGGACAAGCACGGCAACTTGATTATGACGAGGCAGAAGGACAGACGATGAGAGCCGTCGACCCGATCGAGCTCGAGATTTTCAAGAGCATCTTCGTCTCCATCGCCGAGGAGATGGGCGTGGCTCTGTGCCGGTCTTCCTTTTCTCCAAACATCAAAGAGAGGAAGGATTTCTCCTGCGCCGTCTTCGATGAGAAGGGCGGGACGGTGGCCCAGGGCGACCATCTACCCGTTCACTTGGGAGCCATGCCCATGTCGGTGTTGAGTGTCATCCAGAACGTGGACCTTGGGCCGGGCGATACGGCCATCCTCAACGACCCCTTCCGCGGCGGCACGCATCTCCCCGACATCACGCTTGTTTCGCCGGTCTATGTCAAGGGCCGGGCCCGGCCGGCCTATTATGCCGCCAACAGGGCCCATCACTCGGACGTCGGCGGGATGTCGCCCGGCTCAATGCCGCTGGCCACTGAGATTTATCAGGAGGGTGTGATCATCCCGCCGGTGAAGTTGGTGCGGGCGGGCCGCATTGACAGGGACATCTTAGATTTTGTCCTGGCCAACGTCCGGACGCCAGAGGAGCGGGAGGGCGACCTGACCGCCCAGTTAGCCGCCAACAGGATTGGCCAGAAGCGCCTTCTGGAAATCACGGAGAAATACGGGTTTCAAAAGACCAGGGCCTACATGAGGCATCTCCAGGATTATTCCGAACGCATCATGCGCCAGGCTATCCTGGAGATTCCCGACGGCGAGTACGCCTTCCAGGATTACCTGGACGACGACGGAATCAGCCGGGAGCCGGTCAAAATCCAGGTGGCCATTCGTGTCCGGGGCGATTCTGCGGTAGTGGATTTCTCCGGAACAGACCCTCAGAGAGAGGGGAGTGTCAACGCTAACTACGCGATCACCCTCTCGGCCACGATGTATGTGTTCAGGTGCATCATTCGCGGTGATGTCCCTTATAACTCCGGGCTGCTGCGGCCGATCCGGTTGGTGGCGCCGGAAGGCAGCATCGTCAACGCCCGGCCGCCCGCGGCGGTGGCCGGGGGAAACGTCGAAACATCGCAGCGGATCACCGACGTGCTTTTGGGCGCTCTGGCAAGGGCTGTGCCAGAAAGAATTCCCGCCGCCTCGAGCGGGACGATGAACAACATCACTTTCGGCGGACAACATCCAGCGACGGGCCGAAATTTTGCTTACTACGAGACGATCGGCGGCGGCATGGGGGCAAGCACGGAGCGGGACGGGTTGAGCGGCGTCCACACCCACATGACCAACACGCGAAACACCCCTGTCGAAGCCCTGGAACACTATCTCCCCATCCGGATCAGGCGGTATTCGCTGCGACGGTTTTCCGGCGGCGAGGGCAGGTTCAGGGGAGGCGATGGAATTGTCAGGGAATATGAATTCCTCGCTCCGGCCAAAATCAACATTCTTTCTGAGCGCCGCGTCTTTCCTCCCTACGGCCTGGCGGGCGGAAGGCCGGGGAAAAAGGGAAAAAACCTTCTGCGGCGCGGCTTAAGAGCGATACGTCTCGGCTCCAAAGCGTCCTTCTTGGTTGAGAAAGGAGACGTCGTCATCGTCCGGACACCGGGCGGGGGAGGCTACGGGAGAGCTAAGCTGAAAAGAGGAAAACGCGACTGGGTCGTCCGGAGGAAAACGGGGCGATGACTAAATCCCGCGAGTCCTGGGTAAAGCAAATTACACTCGTCCAGAGAAGAGCGCTCATATCCGCCTCGCTGGGATGGATGCTGGACAGCATGGACATCATGCTCTATGCCATGGTCCTCGCCCACCTCATGAAACATTTTGGTATGTCCACGGCCACGGCCGGCCTGATGGGGTCGCTGACGCTCCTTGCTTCGGCTGTGGGCGGCGTTCTCTTTGGGCTCATCGCTGATAAATTCGGCCGGGTCAAAGCGCTGATGGGGAGCATCCTTGTCTATTCTGTATTCACTGGAGCTTGCGGCCTTTCCCAGAATATCGTGCAGCTTGGGGTGTTCCGGGTTTTACTCGGGCTGGGGATGGGCGGCGAATGGGCCTCCGGAGCGGCGCTCGTCGCAGAGACCTGGCCGGCAGAGCACCGCGGGAAAGCCCTGGGGATCATGCAGAGCTCCTGGGCGATCGGCTACGCTCTGGCAGCCGGAGTCACGGCACTCGTCCTCCCGCGGCTTGGCTGGCGGGGCGTTTTTTTCGTCGGAGTCCTGCCGGCGCTCCTGACGCTCTGGATCAGACGCCGCGTCGAGGAGCCGGAAATCTGGAGGAGAAGCTCGGAAAAAGCGAAAGACGCCCCGGCCAAAGGCGGCCTGGCGGAGATATTCCGCCGGCCTTTCTTGAAAAACGCGCTCGTGACGAGCTTGATGAACGCCGGGACGATGTTCGCGTGGTGGGGCCTTTTCACCTGGATCCCCGCCTATCTCGGGTTGCCGTCCGACCAGGGAGGAATGGGGTTGAGCGTGGTCAAAACGTCATCGTGGATTATCGTCATGCAGACCGGGATGTGGCTCGGGTATGTGAGCTTCGGGTTCATCTGCGACCGGGCAGGAAGGAAGAAGACCTACATCTTTTATCTTTTTGCGGCGGCAGCGCTTGTTTTCCTCTACAGCAGCGTCCGCCACAACACGGCGCTTCTTCTGCTGGGGCCGTTCCTGGCCTTTTTCGGCACCGGCTATTTCTCCGGGTTCGGGACGATCACTGCCGAGATATTCCCGACACGGATCCGGGCATCCGCCCAGGGGTTCACCTATAACATCGGCCGCGGTCTGAGCGCCCTGGCGCCATTCACTATCGGCGCCCTGGCCAAAACGCACGGCCTCTCGCTGGCCTTTTATCTGACGGCCGCGTTTTACCTTTTCTCAGCGGCTGTCGCCTTCGCCCTTCCCGAGACCAAGGGCAAGTCCCTCGACTAACCTTGAATTCGAATTCGATTTTTGACTTTGTTGAGGACGGTGTGGTATAAAGCATAGCTCATGGAGGGGAGAAAAAAGGTCATTCTTCGGCGGGCAGAAAGCTACGACCCCGCCATCATCGCTGAAATCATCCGCCAGGGCATTGACGAGCTGAATTTGGCGCCTCGGATAAAAGGCCGCGTCACAATCAAGCCGAATGTCGTCATGGCCCACCATAAAGTGACGCCGTCGGCTTACACGCGGCCGGAATTTCTGGACGGCCTTCTGAGCGCAATCGGAAGCGTTTCAGGACGGAATACCCGAATCACCGTTGCCGAGAAATGCGGCGCGGCTATCCCGACAACGCGAATGTTCAGACGGGCCAGCTATTATAAACTGAAAAAGAAGCATGACTTCAAGCTTATGGCCATCGAAGAGGCAAAGAAGAAAAGAATCCCGCTTCATAAGGGGATCATCCATCAAAAAATCCGGACAGCGCGGGAGATCGTCGACAGGGATTTCCTCGTCTACGCTCCAAAGCTGAAGACCAACTCCCTCAGCCACGGTTTGACTGCCGCCCTCAAACTCAACATCGGCATCCTCTGCGACCCGGAGAGGATGTGGAACCACAACTACAACCTCGATGAGAAAATCGTCGACCTGCTGGAGGTCGGATATCCGGATTTTATCGCCACCGACGCCATCGAGGTCTCAAGCGGCGGCAATCACCTCACCCAGCACAGCCAACATTTAGGGGTCATCATCCTGGCCGCAAACCCACTGGCCCACGACGTCGTCTGCAGTCACATTTTCCACCTCGACCCTCGCCAAATCGGACACTTGGCCGCCGCCGAGAAGAGGGGCTACGGCTCGCTAAGCCTGGCCGATGTTGACGTTTCCGGCGATGTAACGCTCGCAGAAATCCGCGAAAAGACGAAGACTTGGCCGACAGGGTTCACGCGGGTCGACGACCTGAACTGCGCGATCCGTGTTCTAAGCGGCGAGCCCTACTGCGTCGGCGGCTGTCACGGCGTTTTCTTAGACTGGCTCTACATGATCAAGGACCGAAAACCCGAGCTCTGGCAAAATCTTCCCCCCTGGATTGTCGTCATCGGAGAGTACAAAGGGGATGTCGTGGCTGACAGGCTGCTCATGATCGGCAAATGCACGAAGGTAGAGGGCAGAGTCTCGGCCAGGCACAAGCGCAGGATAAAGGGATGTCCTCCCAAGCACAAAACCCTCGTCCTGCTGCTTTTTCTCAAAGCCGGGATTATCAACCCGCTCTTCAGGTTCGACCTGATTATCGATGCCTATCCGCTGCTTTTTTTATCCTGGCTCAAAAGGTTTATCACCGGGAGGTTTTAAGTGATGAGCAGCTTGGATGGCCGCCTCTTCATCGCTGATGAGCGGGTGCAAACCAGGGACAAAATAGCGGTGGAGAACCCGGCGACGCTGGAGTTATTAGGGGAGGCATGCCTGGCTTCCACTGACGATTGTCACCGGGCGGTTGAAGCGGCCAGAAAAGCTTTCCCCGCGTGGCGCTCTCTTCCAGCCGAGAAAAAACAACGGGTATTTCTCGCCGCGAGGGACATCCTGCTCCGCCGCGCTGATGAAATTGCCAGGCTCATTGCTTTAGAAAAAGGCTCGCCGCTTCCCGAATCCATGGCGGTTGAAGTCCTGACCGTCCTTGAAGCTCTTGATTATTACGGCCATAATCAAAAAAGAGCCCTCAGCCCTAAAAAGACGTCGGCTCATGTGCCGTTTTTTAGCCACAAGAGAAATGTTTTTTTGTTCCAGCCGCTGGGGCCCACGTTGATCATCTCGCCCTGGAATTTTCCGTTCATGATTCCTTTCGGCGATGTCATCAGCGCCCTGACAGCGGGGAACACGGTTATTCTCAGGCCTTCTGCTTCTACGCCTTTTTCAGCTCTGGCTATAGGCGAAATTTTCTTTGAGGCCGGGATGCCGCCGGGAGTATTGAACGTCGTCCCCTGCAAAGTGGGCCAGGCTGAAGAGCTTATACTGAATCCCGAAGTTCAATCGATCGTCTTCACGGGCAGCGTGTCGGTGGGGAGGAGAATCATGGAGCTGGCCAGCCGGAACCTGGCCAGCCTTGTCCTCGAGCTCGGCGGCAAGGACCCGATGATCGTCCTTGAGGATGCGAACCTTGAGGAGGCAGCTCGCGGCGCCGTTTGGGCCGGGTTCATGAACACCGGCCAGAGCTGCGCTTCGGTCGAGCGGATCTACGCCGCCTCAAAGATCGCGGATGAATTTCTGGAGAAGGTCGTCGCTCTAACCAGCGCTCTCCGAGTCGGCAATCCGATCGACCTAAGTATCGATATCGGGCCGATGGAAAACCTGGGCCAGCTCAAGGTCGTCGAGGAGCACATCAGCGATGCCAGAGAGAAGGGAGCTGAAGTCCTTTGCGGCGGCCGGCGACTGGACACCCTTCCCGGTTACTTTTTTCCTCCGACGGTGCTCGGCCGCGTCGATCACACGATGAAGGTCATGACCGAAGAGACGTTTGGTCCCGCCCTTCCGGTCATGACCTTTTCTGATGTCGAAGAAGCCGTCGCCCTGGCCAACGACAGCCGCTACGGCCTGACCGCTTCCGTCTGGACACGCGACGAAAAAGCAGCCACCCGGGTGGCTGAGCAACTCGAGGTTGGCACGGTCACCATCAACGACCATATGTGCACCTTCAGCGAACCAAGGGCCATCTGGGGAGGCGTCAAGCAGACCGGGTTTGGCCGGACGCACGGGCCTTATGGCCTGTTAGAGCTCGTCAACATCAAATATGTCTCCGCTGATTTTGCCGGAAAGCAGGACAGGATGTGGTGGTATCCCTACTCCGCGGCGAAACTTCGGGTGCTGACTAACTCCCTTTGCCTTCTCTTCCATCGTCGACGCAGCCAAAAAGCCAGGGCGCTCTTTTCTCTCGTCCCTCGCCTCGGCACCGTGAATGCCGCGCTGCCCTTCCGCAGCCTGCTCAAGGTTTCCTCCCGTCTCTTCCGCAGATAATTAGGGGGATAATTCGGGGGACGCCATACGTAATACACTAAATGCAGCTTATAGCCTGCCAATTCCCGGGATTTCCCAATTGTTAAGACCTGACCTCGTCCTTTCCCCTCTAATTCGCTCTCTTATAGCGTCCGATAATTCTCTCCCTCTCTTCGTTCTCCTTATCGCCCTTATAAAAGATCTCAATAAGCTCGACCTTGTCCACTTCCTCGAAATGGGCGTAGATCACTCTGATTCCAGAATGGGCACCCTTTCCCTTAAGCGCCCTGCAGGCAAATTTCCGGCCCTTGTAAACTTTTGGGCTTTGAAAACCAAGCCCTGGTATCTGGACAATGCCTTTATTGTCAATTCCAAGCTTATGGAAGAGCATGAGCTCAGTTTTGATGAAATTTTCCAAATCATTCTCGAACGATGGGAATCTCTTGAGGAGCCTCTTCATATCCCGCTCGAATTCCGGTAGACGGATGATTTCTTTAAACGGCGTCGTCATTCTCCCGAACAGAATAAGCGGGCGTCCTGTAAAATACGGCTTCGTACTCGATGACCTTGCCCTCTTCAGTGGTAAGCCAGGGAACATCGTTATGAGAATAATCACTGATTTGCCGGGCGTTCATGTCAGAAAGCTTCTCCAGAACATCATTAATGACTTCTATCTCGTTGCCTTTCAAAATGCTCAGGTCTGGCTTCCTCAAAGGGAGGTACTTTCTCTGAGGATACGCAAAATACTTGTTCTTCACTTCGATGAGTTCACCCTTGGTAATCATCTCCTCGACGACCTTTCTGAATTCGAGAGGCGTCGGCCCATATTTGTTCTTAAGGTATGTCCCCCCGATCAACTGCTCTTCGTACTTCTCATAATAATCGAAGTCGATGAAATAGAGGAGCTTGTAAAGAACCGTCTCGCCGATATGGGGTTTTGCTCCCACTTTGTTCAGGATATAGATCAACACTTCCCTGAATTTTTTTATATTTTTCTGGGGAACGTTAATTCTCATCCGGGGGGCGGCTTCGGATCCATAGACTTGCCGGCTCTCTCTGATTACGATTTGCGGCTCTTTATCCGGATCCATCAGGGCGTCCACAGACAGATTGAAAATTGCAGCTAATTTCTTGAGCTCTTCGGCGCTCACCTTCCTCTCTCCGTTCTCTATCTGAGATATAGACGGGCGTGAGATACCCAATTTCTCAGCTAGAGTTTGCTGGCTTAACCCCAGGGATTCTCGGATTTGCTTTATCCTTTGACCCAATGAAATCATCTTTTTTCTCCTCTGACCATATTATAGGCATGTTAGATTAATTGTCAATAGCCTGTCAGGATATCTTACAAGCTGGAATTTTTTTGATGAACTGATTCGCGTAGTTTAAGCTCAATTTAACATCCGGCGACTTTCAATCAGAACCTGGGGGAGCTCAGTGCATATCCAGGGCAAAGCAGATGGCCTTATGGATTTCCTCCATCTTCCGCTCCGACAACCGGGAGATTCTCGATTCCAGATAAGCCTTCGGGATCGTCAGCATCGAATCGCAATTCACGGCGCACGGCCTGGGAAGGCCGTCCTCCAACCCGAGAGAAACCTCGACGGCGATTCCGCGGACGGTCGTCGTCACCGGCGCCACGGTGACCGCCGTCCTCACGGGATAGGCTTCGTCCCGGCTGAGAAGGACGACGGGCCTTCGTCCGGCCGGCGGTTTCAGCCGGGCCCACCAGAGTTCGCCTTTTTTCAAGTCCAGTCCTCTTCCGGCATGGACTCGGCCGACGTCGCGGCCATGGCCTCGGCGATAGAAACATCCTCGGGTTTTTGACGATACCCGTTTTCGTATTCTCTCGCCAATCGTTCTTTTTCGCGCGCTTCCTTCCAGGCGCGGAACGTTGTCAGGAGAAAGCCGCTGCGGCTTAACCCGGCTTTTCTGCGAATGGCCTCCAATTCCTTAAATTCCTCCCATGGAATACTGACGGCGAATTTGGCGGATTTTCTCATGGCTTTCACCTGCTTCTTTCGGGTATTCTCATGATAATACCGGAGTATTCCTTTTGTCAAGGCGCAGATCATGCGCAGATCATGCGCAGATTATGTCGCAGATTGCGATTCTGTTCCGCCTTCCGATCTCTCAGATTTGCTACGGCTACCTGTTAAGACCAGATCCCATGACTGCCGGTCCGCCAAATCGACTTTTATTGACATTGCCTCGCCCACGGTGCTATAAAATCCGCGATTGGAACTATCAACCAAGACAGGGGTCAGGCTTGGTGGGATCTTAGACGCAGCCTGGGGCAGCCGAATTGGACAAAGTATCGGTAGAGGAATATAGCAAGACTAAGTAAGACCAAAAGGAGAAATCTTTGGCCCGAACGACCAGAACTCTGACCGTTTCACTTCCGCCCCAGACTTATGATGAGATTGAAAGATTGGCCAGGCTGGAGAGGAAAACCAAGAGCGAACTTTTTCGTGATATGGTAAAGGTGTACGAAGACCATCTTGACGAGGAACGCTGGCTGAGACTGAAGCGGCTCGGCAGGGCAACGGCCAGGAAGTATCGGCTCACCACCGAAAAGGACATCGAGAAGCTTGTACACGAAGCGCGCGGGATTCGAGAGTGAGTTCCTGCCGGGTCGTAGGTGACACGAACATATTGCTTTCCGCTATTTCCCTGAGGTAGGCCTCCCCAGGGTGCATGAGCAAAATGAAAGTTAGTAAGATTGGGACTATCCTCCTCATGCCGGAAAAGCCAACCATGATGCTTCTCCCCTCAGGTCGTCGACGGCCTCAATGAGATCATCGGTGATTGAAGTTGATTTCCCGACCGCCGGAGTGCTCCTGATACTCCGGATTTGTTAATTGTTGAGACCTGACCCCGTCCTTTGTTCGGATGCGAAGATCAGTTGGTTGCGCGACTACCGCAAGACTTACCTTGAGAGAGACGTAGCCGATGTTGGTCAGGTCG
>JBBILQ010000018.1:0-42013 GCA_037444845.1 Candidatus Aminicenantota bacterium
ATGATTCGAAAATCGATGGCCGTACTCTCGATCCTTTTGCTTTGTCTTCTTATCTGTTTTGGGTTATCGAGCTGCGCCCGCGAAAGCGAGGAGAAACTTCTCGCGCCGGCTCTGGCAAGCATCACGGCCGAGGACCTCGCGGCCGACACACAAATCCTCTCCTCTGACGCGTTCGAGGGACGGGCGCCTGCGTCGCCGGGCGAAGAAAAGACGGTTGCTTTCCTGGAGCAGGAATTCAAGAAACTGGGCCTCGAGCCGGGTAACGGCGATAGCTTTTTCCAGGAGGTCCCGATGGTCGTGATCACGGCCGACCCATCAGCCAGGCTGGAGGTCAAAGCTGGCCGCAAGTCGATCTCTTTCGCGTACAACGAAGAATTCGTGGCCGCCACCATGCGCGTGATGGAAGAAGTCTCGGTTGTCGATTCAGAAATGGTCTTTGCCGGCTACGGCATCGTCGCGCCCGAGTACAACTGGAATGACTATGAAGGGCTGGACGCGCGGGGCAAGACCGTCGTCGCCCTCGTCAACGACCCGGGGTTTGCCACCAAGGACCCGGCGCTTTTTTCAGGCCGAACGATGACCTACTACGGCCGCTGGACCTACAAATATGAAGAAGCCGCCCGGCAGGGCGCGGCTGGCCTTCTGATCGTCCACGAGACAGAGCCGGCTGCCTATCCCTGGGGAGTCGTCCAGAACGGCTGGACAGGACCGCAGTTCAACCTCGTCGCGGAGGACAACAACATGTCGCGCTGCGCTGTCGAGGGCTGGCTACACCTGGAGGCCGCCCGCCAGGTTTTCAAGGCCGCCGGGCTTGATTTTGATGCAATCAAAACCGAAGCCGCCCGTCCCGGGTTTAAGCCTGTCCCGCTCGGTCTCAAAGCTTCGCTCACTCTAAAAAACACGATTGATAAGGTGACCTCAAGGAACGTCATCGCCTTGCTCCCAGGCTCCAGGCGCCCGGATGAGGTTGTCATCTACATGGCCCACTGGGATCATTTCGGCGTCAATCCGGCGCTTGAAGGCGACCAGATCTTTAACGGCGCTCTCGACAACGCCACCGGGACATCTGCCCTGATCGAACTGGCCGAAGCTTTCAAGAAGCTCAAGCGGCCGCCTGACCGCTCGATCGTCTTTCTGGCTGTCACCGGAGAGGAGCAAGGGCTCATCGGGTCAGAATACTATGCCACTCACCCGGTCTTCCCCACCTCTAAGACCGTCGCCGCTATCAACATGGATGCTCTGAACATCTACGGCCCGATGAAAGACATCACGGTCGTCGGCTACGGCCTCTCTGAGCTTGACGGATATATCGAGGCGGCAGCTAAAGAGCAGGGCCGGACGGTCAACCCCGACCCGACGCCGGAAAAGGGCTCCTATTTCCGCTCCGACCATTTTCCCTTTGCCAAGCAGGGAATTCCGGCCGTCTACCCGAGCGGCGGCGTCGATCACGTCGAGCATGGCCGCGAATGGACGCTGACTTTGAGGGAAAAGTATACGGCAGATCACTACCACAAGCCGTCGGACGAGTTCGACCCGAACTGGGACCTCTCGGGAGCCATCGACGACCTGCGCCTTCTGTTTAAGGTCGGCTACCGCTTGGCCATGGAACCGACATTCCCCAACTGGAATGAGGGAACAGAATACAAGGCAAAACGGGACGCCGACCTCGCCACAAGCCCAACTTGAGATGGGAGCAACACGATATCCAGTCTGGATTATTCACGAAATGCAGAGGGAAAAATCTCCTCTCCCTGGACGGGAGCGGGCAGGGGTGAGGAGCGTTTTATCGTATTGTCTTTTGAATAGGTCAGGCCAGGGAGACAACCACAAGTGCCCATAGCAGGCGTGGCACAAAAAACACTTGCTTTTCAAAGGAAAAATTCGTATATTTTGGCCAACTTCCGACTTCTGGCAAGGAGGAAGGAACTGAAGTCCGTTAATAAGGAGGGCTCATGAGAAAAGGACTGATTCTTGCGGCTCTGATGTTGTGGTGCGTCCCTGCGGTCTTCGCAGCCATCATGACGAACACCAACCAGAGCGCCCTGTTTTTCCGTTTCCCCTCGCGAAATGCGTCCACCGACCTTGATGCTGTGCACTACAACCCCGCCGGCCTGGCAAGGATTCAGGACGGCTTTCACGTCGCTGTCCACAGCCAGACTATCTTCAAGGAAAAAACCGTAACCAACGCCTTTCTTATGCTGAACGACCCGAAGTACCTGGGCAAGACCACGGTCCCCGTCTTTCCGAATTTCTACGCCATCTATAAAAAGGGGGCCCTGGCTTTGTCTTTCGGTTTCGGCCCGATTGCCGGAGGCGGGTCAGCCGATTACGCCGAGGGGCTGCCGTCATTCGAATACGATGTTTCCCTGCTTCCCGCCTCGCTCTCGGCCGCTGGACTTCCCACGACGAAGTACTCGGCCCAGCTCAGTTTCAAAGGCAGTTCCGTTTATTACGGCTTCCAGGTGAACGCTTCCTACGCACTCAACGACAAGATCTCGGCAGCGGCGGGCGTCCGATACGTCTATGCCGTGAATACGTACGAAGGCAAAATCGAGGATATCCAGATCAACCCGACGTTCCCCGCCTTAGGCTGGACTGGCCAGATGCGCTCGGCGCCTGCGGCGTTCAACACTCTCTACACGGCAACCGGCAACCCCGCATATCTCTATTATGCTGCCGCGACATCTAACAAGGCCGTGGATGTGAAACAAGTCGGCTCTGGCTATACGCCCATCCTGGGACTGCATCTATCACCCGCTGAAAATTTCAATATAGGCGTTCGCTACGAATTCAACACAAAGCTCGAGATGGAAAACCAGACCACCAAAGATGACACCGGGATGTTTCCCGACGGCCAGAAAGAGCGCAACGACATCCCCGCCTCTCTCTCTATCGGAGCATGTTATGCCCTGTCGCCAGATTTCCGGGCCTCTGCCTCTTATTCGCTGTTCTTCGAAAAACAGGCGGACTGGGCGGGACAGGAAAAGCTGCTCGATTCGAATTCCTACGACCTGGCGTTCGCCGTCGAGTATGACGTGAGCGGCTTTTTGACTCTCAGCGGTGGATACGTTTACACAAAGACGGGAGCGGGCGCGAAATACCAGAGTGACATGAGCTTCGACCTCGGGGCGAACACAATCGGAATGGGCGCGAGAATCCGGCTCAGTCCAAAGGTGGATATTGACCTCGGCGGTGTCTACGTGACGTATACAGATCAAAGCAAGTCCATCACGCTTCCTTCGCCTCCTTATCCTCGCCTCCCTTCATTCCAGGAGACATACAAAGAGTCGACCTACGCCTTCTCCATCGGCCTCAACTTCCACCTGTAACGGGAAGGCGCGGGGACACGATCCCGGTTTAGGAAAACCGGGTTTTGTCCCCATTCTGTATGCAATGAGAGGGCGGGATAAAACACGCCTTGCCTGACGCTCTTCTCTCCGGCTGAGCGATTCGTCAATTCCTCAAGGCTAATTTGAAAGCCGGCAGCGCTTTATGGTATAAATTGACGGCGCTTTTGAGGAAGCCATTGATGTCGCCGACAACCCCATCGATATCTATCATCCTTCCCACTTATAATGAAAGGGAAAACATCGGGCTCTTGATCCAGCAGGTTTATCAAGCGATGGGAGAAGAAGCGGAGGTTGTCGTCGTCGACGATGATTCCCCGGACGGCACCTGGGCTGTTGTCGAGGAGATGGCCGCGGCGCATCCAGCCCTCACTCTGATAAGGAGAAAGGAAGAACGGGGTCTTGTCTCTGCGCTCCGCAAAGGGATAGACAGCTCAAAAGCCGACGTCGTCGCCTGGCTGGACTGCGACCTTTCCATGCCCCCTGCGAAAATCAAGGAACTTTGCGAGGGTGTCGCTCAGGGCTACGACATGGTTATTGCCAGCCGTTTCGTCAACGGAGGCGGAGTGGAAATCGTCACGGGAAGCCAGGACACGCCCCTGGCCTTTTTTATGAGCTTTCTTCTGAATTCATTTGTCCGGCGAGTCCTCGGACCGCAGGTCAAAGATTATACGAGCGGGTTTGTCGCAGTCAGGCGCCGCGTGCTCGAAGACATCAGGCTGACAGGCGATTACGGCGAATACTTTATCGAGTTAGCATACCGGGCTTACAGACACGGCTATCGCATCCTGGAGATCCCCTACATCTCTCCGGCCCGCAGGCAAGGGACATCCAAGACGGGATCGCACCTGTTTCATTACCTAAGAAGGGGGTCAAAATACATCTGGCGAACCCTGAGACTGAAGCTTTCGCCCGGATCCCGAAGCAGGAGAGAGGGAGCATGAGCCGGGCCTGCGAAAAGATCCAGAAGGGAGGCCAGGTTTTCGCGATCGTTATCAGGCGCAACTTTTCCAAGCCCGGCGTCCATTTTTTCACCCCGGGCGAGTTCTCCCAGCAACTGGGAATGCTGGTCCACGGCAGGGGCAAAGTTGTGGACCGTCACCGCCATAAGCTCGTCCGCAGAGAAATCCTGAGAACCCAGGAAGTGCTGGTCATCCTCAGCGGCAAGGTCAAGATTCAGATCTTTGATGATGAGGGCAGCTTATTAAGGACGCTTATCCTCAAACAAGGTGATTCCATCCTGCTGGCCACTGGAGGACATCGGGTCGAGGTGCTGGAGAAGGCCAGAATCCTCGAAGTCAAGCAAGGCCCGTATGCCGGGTTCGATGATAAAGAATACTTCTGATGCCTGACCGAGAAAACCTGATCCCCGTCAACGAGCCGCTTATCGGCCGGAACGCCCTCGCCTACGTCACCCAGTGCATTGAAACAGGCTGGATCTCGTCGGCGGGAAGCTTCATCCGGCGGTTCGAGCAGGAATTCGCCCGCTACCTGAACGTCAAGCATGCAATCACAACGACAAGCGGCACGACAGCACTCCACCTGGCCATGGCCAGCCTTGGTCTCGGGCCGGGCGACGAGGTCATCGTCCCGGCTCTCACGATGATCGCGGTCCCTTACGCTGTGTTCTACACCGGAGCAGAGCCCGTCTTCGTCGACGTGGACCCGGAGGTCTACGCCATCGACCCTGAAAAAATTAGAGGGTTCGTTCGCGGAGATTGTGTTTTCGATAGCAAACAGGGAAAGCTCCTGAACAAAAGAACCGGCCGGACGGTGCGGGCCATCGTGCCCGTCCATCTTTACGGCCATCCCTGCGACATGGACAAAATCCTGGCCGTCGCCAAGCCCTATAACTTAGCGGTCATCGAGGACGCGGCCGAGGCCCACGGCGCCATTTATTTTCCGGCTGGAAACAAGGCCGCGGGCCGCTTCGCGGGAACATTCGGTCTGGCCGGCTGTTTCAGCTTCTATGCGAACAAAATTGTCACGACCGGCGAGGGGGGCATGGTCGTCACCGACAACGACGCTCTGGCCGAAAGAGCCAGGCGGCTCAAGGACCTGGCCCACGACCCCGTGCGGCGGTTCCTCCACACCGAGCTCGGCTTCAACTACCGCATGACCAACCTCCAGGCCGCTATCGGCGTGGCCCAGGTCGAAGAAATCGATCGCTTCATCGCCATCAAACAGGAGATGGCCCGGACCTACCGGGAGCTGCTCTCCGAAGTGCCGGGCCTCGTCCTTCCCCAGGAGAAAGAATGGGCAAGGAGCGTCTACTGGATGTATACTATCCTCGTGGAAAAAGAGTTCGGCCTGTCGAGGGATGAGCTGATGAGGCGGCTCAAAGAAAAAGGCGTGGACACGAGGGCGTTTTTCGTTCCCCTTCACCGGCAGCCTCTTTTCCAGACGAAGGCAGAATACAGGGACTTATCTTACCCCGTGGCCGAAGCCCTCAGCGAGAAAGGCCTTTATCTTCCCTCTGGGCTGGCTCTGACCAAAGACCAGATGAAACGGGTGGCGGCAGAAATCAAGAAAATCGCCCGAAAGCCGGTTTAAAAAATGGAACGGGACTCATACAGACACCACTTTGAACTCGAAGAAATTCACTGGTGGTTTGCCGGCAGAAGGGAAATCATCCTGGCCGCGCTCGACGGGCTTCACGGCCTCGCGGCAGAAGCCCTGATTCTGGATGCCGGCTGCGGGACGGGCCTGAACCCAAAGATTTTCGAAAGAAAGGGAAAAACGTTCGGGTTCGATTTCGAGGAGGAAGCCCTCCGCTACTGCCGAAAAAGGGGGTTAGAGAGGCTAGTCAGGGCCGACGCCCAGAGGATGCCCTTTAAAAAACAGGCGTTCGACGTTGTCGTTATCTTGGATGCCCTCTCACATCAGAGTATCAAGTCGGATCTCGATGTTCTGCGTGATTCTCACCAAGTCCTGAAGAAAAATGGGTTTCTTCTCGTCTGCGAGTCAGCCTTCAATTTTTTGTTCGGCCCGCATGACCGGGCTCTTCATGTCCGGGAAAGATACACCTGCAGAGGGATGAGAAAGAAATTGCGCCACGTTGGGTTTGACGTCCTGAAGTCCACCTACTTCAATTTTTTTCTCTTCTTTCCGGTGGCTGGATATAAAGTATGGGACAAACTCTTCCATGCGAAGGATCAGCCCCCCGTTTCCCATTTATACAAGATGAATGAAAAACTGAATTCTCTTCTGTTTCGGATTATGCGGGCCGAGGCGCCTCTCGTTCGCCATGTCCGATTTCCTTTCGGCAGCTCTCTTCTATGCATAGCCAAAAAGAAATAGCCAAGGCGCTTGTCCTTTTTTCCGTCCTGGCGGTGGCCATGACCTGGCCTCTGGCTTCTCACATGACCGATCACCTGGCTTCCGACCTTGGTGATCCCCTCTATCACGTCTGGCTTCTGGATTGGGATATCCACGGCCTGAAAACCGGGTTCAAGGATTTCTGGAGCGGCAACATCTTTTTCCCTCACCAGGACACTGTTCTTTACGCGGATTATCTTCCCGGCCTGGCCCTGCTCGCTTTTCCTCTGATCCTGATATCAGGCAACCTCATCCTTTCTTATAATGTTCTATTCATCCTGTCCTTTATCCTCTGCGCTTTGGCTATGTATCTTCTCGTCTATTATCTCACCCGAGTCCGGGCGGCTGCTCTTGTCGCCGGCATGGCCATCGCCTTTTGTCCCTTCCGGATGTCTCATATCAGCCATATTGAACTGCTCTTTTTTTCCTGGACGATCTTTTGTTTTCTCTTCCTCCATCGGTTTTTTGATAAGCCTTCCTGCGGAAACCTGGCCGGCATCGGCGTTTTCTTCATTCTTCAAGCTCTCAGTTGCGCCTACTACGGCGTTTACCTGTCGATTTTCGTCGGGCTTTTCGTCCTGTATTTTGGTTATAAAAAAGGGTTTGTCAAGCGGAAGGATTTTTGGATCAAAATGAGCCTCTTGGCTCTTAGCTGTTTGGTCATTCTCCTGCCGCTTTTCTATCCCTATCTTCGCGTTCACGAGAAGATGATGTTTACCAGGGACATACTCGAAGCGGAACACTATTCCGCCCAGCTCCAGCACTTCTTGAGAGTGCCTTCCTGGAACACTGTCTGGGGAGATTTATTGAGAGGCGGCCCCTCCGCTGAGTGGCAACGGTATCCGGGTGCCGTCGTCTTCCTTTTAGGAGCCTTGTGGCTGGTGTCGAGGAGGCGTTCACGCCGGGAGGAATTGCGCAGGGAAAGAACCCGCTTTTTTTTCTGGTGGGACATCCTGACAGGAATCTATCTGCTGCTGCTTCTTCATGTGGCCTTCTCGGGAGGGTTCACGATCAAGTGGGGGGAGACAAAGATTCTCTCCATGAACAGGCTGACCAACTCGCTCATCATCCTAACAATTTCGTTGAGCTTGAGAATTGGACTCGCCGCCTGGCGTGCGAGGAAGAACAGCCGGCCAGAGATTCCCACATTTCGTCTGAGTCAGAGGTTTTTTTTGTTCACGTTCGTCTTAGCCTGGCTCCTGGCCATGGGGCCTTCGATCAAGCTCTTCGACAAAAAGATTCTCACGGGCCCGTATATTCTCCTTCATGAATGGATTCCCGTCTTCCAGAGCCTGAGGGCGCCCAGCCGCTTCTCGGTCATGATGATGATAGCCCTGGCCTTGATGAGCGGATGGGCGATTGCGGCGTTGATGGAAAAGACAAGGAACGTGTCGTTGAGAAAAGCCATTCCCATCTTGGCTGGAATTCTGATTCTCATCGACTACGCTTCTGTCCCTTTCCCCATAGAGACCGCGGCCGGGCTGAAGAAAATCCCGGAGATCTATTCCTGTGTGAAGGACTTGCCGGAAGGCAGCTCGCTCATCGAGCTGCCCATGCCGCAACATCCTGTCGTGGAACGAGGCCGGGAAAGCCTTCCGATGTATTACTCGACTTTCCACCGGAAAAAAATAGTCAACGGTTACAGCGGCTATCTTCCCCCGGGGTATACGATCATCTACGAGTCCATGGAAGCCTTTCCCTCGGATGAAACGTTCCGTCTGCTCAGGGATCTTGAAGTTGAATATGTTCTCATCCATACGCAGGGTTTCCGGGCCGAAAAAGGCGAGCAAATGCAGGCAATGCTCCGGGCGTATCCCGGGAGGCTTGAGCTTAAGGCGGAAGCGGGCGGAGATTTTCTTTATCGCCTGCTTCCTCTGCAAGAGCAGGCGGCCGAAGAAAAGAAACGATGGGAAGCGGGCGACCGCAGAACCTGGAAGGCCTGGTCCAGTTCAAACGTTTTTCTGGCGAAGCTTGCCATTGACGGGGACCTGTCCACAGGCTGGACGACGCGAATTCCCCAGCGCGATGGAGATTTCTTTTATCTTGACCTCGGCGAGCCCGTTCAGGCTGGAGAAGTCGAGCTTTCCTTATACAGAAAACCCCTCGACTATCCCCGCGGCTTCCTCGTTGAGTCATCCCTTGACGGAAAGAACTGGGCCCCTATAAACTGGACTCCATTTCTTGTGCCCCATATCACCCGGGCGAACATCGAGGACATGACGCAATGCAGGCTCATCATAAGCTTCGAACCGCTCACGCTGCGGCACCTGCGGATTAAATTAACCCGGTCTCATCCCGTTCATCACTGGTCCATCCAGGAAATTTATTGTTATGGGCCCGGACCGCGATAGCCTAACCTTGAAGACAGGCCCCTTAGCGTAATTCTATCAACTTTGGCCCTCTCGCAGCTTGACCGGGGAAAGGAGTCCATGTATTTTATGGTGAAGGAGGGCCCGGCGTGAAAAGATGGAACGGCTGGGGAAGCGACGCGTACGAATATCCTGTGCCTCTCGCCGCTCAGGACTTTCTGGCCGAGGCTATCGGTCCCTCCGAACCCGGGCCGTCAGCGAAGTTCGAGGACCTCGTCGAACGCGTTCCAGAGAGTCGCCTGCCCGGTGATGCCCTGATAAGCCGCGACCCGGCTGAAAGACTCCGTCATGCGCGCGGCCAGTCGCTTCCTGACTGGATCTCTCTCCGGTACGGATCTATCGACAGTTTTCCGGACGGTGTGGCCCGGCCCGCTTCAGAAGAGGAGGTCGAGAAAATCCTTGGCTTCGCCGCTGCCACGGGGGCGCAGCTCATCCCCTACGGCGGCGGGACGAGCGTTGTCGGACACATCAACCCGCCGAGAAACGGGCCGCCTGTCCTGACAGTCAACTTAGAGAGGATGCGCCGGATGTCGGAGCTCGATGAATCCAGCCGGCTGGCCACGTTTGAGGCCGGAGTGAGCGGCCCTCATCTTGAAGCTCAGCTCAGGGCCCGCGGGTTCACGCTGGGCCATTTTCCGCAGTCTTTCGAATACTCCACTCTGGGAGGATGGATCGCCACTCGTTCGAGCGGCCAGCAATCCCTCTACTACGGCCGGATCGAAGACATGTACGCGGGCGGAAGGATGATCGCGCCCGCGGGCATCCTGGAGATGCCGCCGTTTCCGGCCAGCGCGGCCGGCCCGGACCTGCGCGAAGCTGTTCTCGGTTCGGAGGGCAGGATGGGCATCATCACGAGCGCCGTCGTCCGCGTCAGCCCTCTGCCGGAGTCCGAAAGATTCTACGGCCTTTTCTTCCCCGACTGGGGCCAGGGAGTCGCCGCGGTGAAAGAAATGGCCCAGGAGAAACTCGGGCTCTCGATGATCCGGCTGAGCGACAGCGTCGAGACAACGACCAGCTTGAACCTCATCGGGAACGAGCGCCTTGTCCGCCTGCTCAACGGCCTGCTGCGCGTTCGGGGGCTCAAGGAGGAGAAGTCCCAGCTCTTCATCGGCGTTACCGGAAGCGAAGCCCAAGTAAAGCGCATCCGTCGCCGGGCGCTCGACATTGCCCGGGCTCATGGCGGCGTCCATGTCGGCCGAAAAATGGGGAGCGAATGGCGGAAGAGCCGCTTCAAAACGCCCTATCTGCGGAACACCCTCTGGGATTTCGGCTACGCCGTCGATACGCTGGAAACAGCGCTGAGCTGGACGAACCTCCCCGCGGCCGCAGACGCAGTCCTCGGAACGTTGAGGCGGGGGATTGATGACTGGGGCGAGCGCGTTCTCGCCTTCGCCCACATCTCGCATGTCTATCCGACGGGCGCCAGCATTTATGTCACCTATGTTTTCAGGTTAGCAAGGACCGCCGAGGAGACGCTCGAACGATGGCAGAAGCTCAAGGCGGCCGCCAGCCGGGCGATCCTCCGACACGGCGGGACGATCTCCCATCAACACGGGGTCGGCCTCGACCACGAGCCCTGGTTAGAGGAGGAAAAAGGCCGGCTGGGCCTCGAGTCCATCGCCGCGCTGGCGAGAATCTTTGACCCCAAAGGGATCATGAACCCGGGAAAGCTCATCGCCGATAGACGGCCGCGAGAAAGAAAATGAACCCCTCTGAGTACCGCTCGCCCTGGACGCCCGGCTGGAGGGAAAAAGAATGGGCGAGGCTGGGGAAAGAAAAATGGGATCTTATCATCGTCGGCGGCGGGATCACCGGGGCGGGAATTCTGGCCCTGGCTGCCCGGGCCGGGGTGCGCGCGCTGCTCTTAGAGAAGGGCGATTTTGCTTCCGGGACCTCCAGCCGAAGCTCCAAGATGGTTCATGGCGGGCTGCGCTACCTGAAACATTTCCAGATCAAACTCACCAGAGAAAGCGTCAGGGAACGCCAGATGCTCCTCGAGGCGGCTCCCGGCCTCGTCGAGCCGCTCGGCTTCATCTATCCTGTTTATGAGGGCGAAAAACCCAGTCCCTGGCTCCTTGAAGTGGGGCTGGGCATCTACACCCATTTGGCTCCGGACGCGGGCGACTACCAGCGCCTTGACGCTGTCGACCTCAGCCTGATGGCGCCCGGGCTGAAGACACACAACCTGGAGCGGGCCTATCGGTATATGGACGCGCAGACGGATGATGCCCGGCTTGTGCTGAGGGTGATCCACGACGGCCTCATCGCCGGGGAGGGTCGAGCCCGCGCCGCAGCCCTTAATTATGCGGCAGCGACCGCTCTCCTGAAAAAGGGAGGCCGCGTGGCGGGAGTGGTGGCGCGAGACGAAATGACCGGGAAGGAGGAAGAAGCGAGGGCCAGCCTGGTGATAAACGCCACGGGCGCCTGGGCTGACCAGCTTCGCCACGAAGTCGGCGAGCCGCGTCGCCTGCGGCCGCTTCGAGGCAGCCATCTTTTCTTCAGCCTGGAACGGTTCCCGGTTTACCAGGCCATTGCTTTCAGCCATCCCGATGACGGCCGGCCCGTGTTTGTCTATCCGTGGGAGGGGGTGGCGCTGGTCGGCACGACGGACATCGACCACCCGCTTCCGCTCGAGAGAGAAGCAGCCATCTCGGCCGAAGAAGCCGACTATCTGCTGCGGGCCGTGCAATCTCATTTTCCCGAGCTCGGCCTGGAGAAGAAGGATGTGATAAGCACTCAGGCCGGCGTTCGCCCCGTTGTCGACACGGGAAAGGCTGACCCCTCCGCTGAGAGCCGCGACCATGTGATCTGGCATGAGCACGGGTTGTTGACCGTGACAGGAGGCAAGCTGACGACCTTCCGTCTGATCGCCGTTGATGCCCTTCGGGAAGCCCACCGCGTCAATCCAGATATCCCGGAGCCGGGTTCAAACGTTAAAGTGATGGAAGCGTTCGACCCAGCCAGAGCCATCCCAGGTACCACCCGGGAATCGGCCAGGCGCCTCTGGGGACGCTACGGAGCGGCTGCGTCTCATCTCGCTGCTTCATTTCCAGACCTTCTTGAGCGCATTGCGGGCACTCCCTATCTCAAGGCCGAGTTGGCATGGGCAGCCGGCCATGAACCCGTCTGTCATCTCGATGACCTGATGCTCCGTTGTTTCAGGTTCGGAATCCTCACGCCTGACGGCGGGCAGAGACTTCTCGAAGAGTTCACCCCCCTGCTCAAGGAGCAATTGGGGTGGAAAGATGAGCGGTGGACTGAGGAGGTTAAGCGCTATGGCCGCATCTGGAAAGAAGCCCAATTTGGTCATCGTTAATCCAAGCGCAGCAGGAGGCAAGGCCGAGGCTATTTTCGAGAGCGTGAAAGGCCGTCTGAAAGAGGCGCTGGGCGAGCTCATTGTCGCGGTTAGCAGGCGGCCTGAAGACCTGGCCGGCCACATAAACGCGGCCGCCGAAGCCGGGGCAGAACGCCTGATCGCTGTCGGCGGCGACGGGACCAACCACGCCGTGGTCAATGCCTTGGTCAACCGGTCTCGCAAAACGCCGGTCTCCATGGCTTTTGGCAGCCTTCCCGTGGGCACCGGGAGTGATTGGGCTCGCGCTCTGGGCGTGCCCGCTGACCTTGACGTTGCGGTGGGCTGGCTGGCCCGGGCTCACCCCACGGCCTGCGACCTGGGTCGCGTGGAATATTCTGACCCAACGCAGGGAAGCTCGAGAGTCAGCCGCGTCTTCCTCAACATCGCCAGCGCCGGCGTCAGCGGAGAGGTCGATGCCCGCGTGAACCGGGCGCGGCGTCGGACGTCGGCCACATTCCTCCGCGCTACCGTCGCTACCCTGCTCAAGTACAGGCCCCAGCCGGTTGTCGTGGACTGCGACGGCGTGCGCTTTTACGAAGGGTCAAGCTACCTCTTGGCCGTGGCTAACGGCCGCTGCTTCGGGAGAGGGATGTGGGTTGCGCCCCACGCCTTGATCAACGACGGCCTGCTTGACGTCGTGCTCGTCGAGGGCATGCCCCGGCATCGCATCCTGCTGGCGCTCCAAACCGTTTTCAGCGGCCGCCATCTCGACAGGAAAGACGTTCACTGCACTCGCGCGGGCTCTGTCAAAGTTCATTCGGAGGACGGACCGTTGAGCCTTGACCTGGACGGCGAGGAAGCCTGCGGCCAGGATGTTGAGTTTACGGCCCTGCCGGGAGCGCTCACGATTCTCCTCCACCCGGCAGCCGACAAAATCCTGAAGAAGGCGTAAACGGCCTCCTCAAGTCAGACCCCTCGATCGCTTTTGCATTAATAAAAAAGGCTGCCCTCGCTATCGCTTTTCATGTAGAGGAGGAGAATCCTCATGAGCATGACGATGATCCCTCCCGCCATGAGGAGCGCATAAACAGTCAAGAAAACGACCTGGAGCACGCTTTTCCTGCGGGAGGTATCCAGAGGAAAAAAGAGGTCGAACAGAGTCTTGCCGAAAAGGATGATCATGATGATGATCCCAAGGGAGGACCGGTAGAAATATTTCGTCGCGTCTTGAAGCCTGACTGTTTCGATGAAGACGAGAGGATAGAGCAGCCAGGCCGTGAAAATCCACAGAAAAACGAGCGCAACTGCGTTCTTCCATTTGCGCATCGACGAAGCCAACGGGGAAACGGGCGCTCCCACGCCTTCATCATATCACAGGAAGCCTGAAATGGGGACAGCTTATCTATTTACCGTATTTTTTCAGGGGGATGTGCTGGTTTTATCCGCGGGCGCAGTCCGGGGCTTTAAGGCCTGACTTCTCAAGATCGAAACCGAGAAAAAGAGAAGGAGGGCGTCAAGCAGAATAAGGCTGAGGTCGGCTTTTCGGCTGAAGCTGCCGAAGCAGCCGCAGGAGGTGTCGATGCCCCGGAGCAAAGCCAGCCCGACGAGGCCGATGAACATAGCGAGCAGCACGGAGATGATGAGAGCGCTCGAGCGCTTGAAGATGCCAAGGATCAGGAAACCGCCGCTCAGGACTTCCACCCATGGGAGAATGATAGCGATAAAAAAGACCATCTCATGCGGAAAAAACTGGTAATTCTTGATGCTCTGGGCAAACTCGAGCGGGTCGGCGACCTTGAGGACTCCGGCCCAGACAAAGACGCCGCCGACGATGAGCCGGAAGAGAAAAATGAGCCGCTTGCTTCGGATCATGGCGATTCTTCCGCGGGCAGGCCGGCCGCGCTCCATTCTGCAAAGCCGCCCATAATGATCCTGACGTCCCTGAAGCCCTGACCGTGGATGAGCTTGGCCAGAGCGATGCTCGTTTGACAGCCTTCGCCCTCGCAGTAAACAACCAGAGTCCTCTCGGGCGACAGGGAAAGAGGCCCCTGCTTCAGCTTCTCCCTGACATTTGCTGGATGTTTGACTTCATCAAGCGGCAGGCTGAGTGCGCCGGGGATGTGGCCTGAAACAAAATCCCCCCGCATCCGGCTGTCGATGAAAACAGCAAGCCCTCGGGCAAACAGGTCCCCTGCTTCGGCCAGAGTGATGAAGCGGAGGCCGGCGTACTTTTCCCGGTCGACGTACGCCTCTCTGAACTCGCCGCCAAAAAACCGGCGCATGAGCGAGAAATTCGCCGCCGCGCCGAGGAGGATGCTGACGGCGAGGATCACGCCGGTTTCTCGGACAAGCCTTTTTGCTTCCATCAACAATCCATCAACAACCCAGACGCTTGTTGGCCTGGCCCTGTCTCAAACCTCAGCCAAAGAGATTCTGATATTTTTCCAGGCCAGCCCTCAGGATTTTGATCGCTCGCTTGATCTTCTCCACCTCTAACACATAGGCGATCCGGGCTTCATCCAACCCCTTGCCTGGTGTCGAGTAGAACCCGGCAGCGGGAGCAACCATGACCGTCTCGCCGTCAAGGTTGAACTCGCTCAACATCCAGACAACGAAGTGATCGCTGTCCTTGACCGGCAGTTTGACGGTGATGTAGAAAGCGCCCTGTGGTTTGTAAGCCACGACGCCGGGGATGCCGAGCAGACCCTCGTAGAGGACGTCGCGGCGCCGCTCGTATTCCTTGCGCACCGGCTTGAAATAGTCCATGCCCATCTGGTAAGCGGCCAGGGCGGCCCGCTGCTCGACGCTGGGCGGACAGAGCCTTGCCTGGGCAAACCGCAAGATGGCCTGGAGAACGTCCGCGTTTCTGGTGATGACAGCGCCGATCCGCGCCCCGCAGCAGCTGAAGCGCTTGGAAATGCTGTCGACGACGATGACGCGCTCCTCGATATCATCGAGCTCAAGAACGCTCATGTGCGCCGCGCCATCATAGACGAACTCCTTGTAGACCTCGTCACCGATAAGAAAAAGGTCGCGCTCCTTGACGATGGCAGCCACCCGCCGCAGCTCGTCGGGCGTGTAGACTGTGCCCATTGGGTTGTTCGGCGAGCAGAGGAGGATGGCTCTGGTGCGCCGGCTGACTGTCGACTCGATCTCCTTCCGGCCGGGCAGCCGGTAGCCGTCCTCAACGCGCAGGGTCAGCGGGACAATCCTGATCGAGGCGAACGAGGCATAGCCGTTGTAGTTGGTGTAGAACGGCTCGGGAATGATGATTTCGTCGCCCGGGTCGGCCACGGCGCTGAAGGCAAAATGGATGGCTTCGGAACCGCCCGTTGTGATGATGACATTATCAGCAGTCAGAGGGATGTTGTAATGGCCGAAGTAGGCGGCGATGGCCTGGCGAAGCTCGAGGAACCCCTGGGCCGGCCCGTAGCTCAGGACATTGTCGTTGAAACTGTGAAAAGAATCGATGACGGGCTTGGGAGTGGGAACGTCTGGGTCGCCGATATTCAGGAAATAGACCTTGATGCCTTTTCTGATGGCTTCATCGGCATACGGCTTGAATTTCCTGATCGGCGAAGCCTGGATGGTGCGGCCGCGCTCGGAAATGCGCATAGATGATTGCTCCTCTAAAACATGATGATAGATTGATTATCCGATAAAAAACGCCGGTTTGTCAAAAATTGTGCGGCTTGCCAAACGGGAGCGATTCTGATATTTTGGCGGAGACAAGGCGATTGATGCACAAGGACCCCGGCGCGCCCATCCTGCGCAAAGAAAGCTGGGGAGATTATTGTCTCCTCCGTCTTAAATCTCCGGCAATCGCTCGCGAAGCCAGGCCGGGGCAGTTCATGATGGTCCGGGTCAGCAGCCAGCCTTACCCGCTTCTTCGGCGGCCCTTCAGCATACACGCCCGCACGGGGGAGACGGTCGAGATATTTTTTTCCCGGGTGGGTCTGGGGACCGATATCCTGGCCAAGAAAAGAACGGGCGAGACGCTCGACATCCTTGGCCCGCTGGGCAGGGGCTTTGCGATCGGCGGAGGCGGCGGTGACCGGGGCAAAGAACAAGAACCGGGCAATCTGGCGCCGACCGAGAGCCTGAAGGGGAAAAAAGTCTTCCTTGTCGGAGGGGGAAGAGGCATAGCCCCGCTGTATTTTCTCGCCCGGGAGTTAAAAAAACAAGACGCTGTCCCGATCATTTTTTACGGCGGAAAGACAAAATCCGACCTGCCTCTCGCAGACCGGTTCAAGGCGCATGAATTCGGGCTCTTAGTCTCAACCGATGACGGCTCGTCTGGCTTCCACGGGTTTGCCAGCGCCATGGTGGAGGCAGAGCTGACCCGGTTGGCCGCGCTTCCGATGGCTCCTGAGCCGCCTGATTGGGCAGACGCGCCCAGAAAATTGAGGCCTGCCCTGGCTGCCAGCTATGCGCTGACAGGGTTTCCCGCCAGGATTTATGCCTGCGGACCGGAAGCCATGATGAGCAGAATCGCCGCGCTGGCCGATCGGTGCCGCATCCCCGCAAAGTTTTCTCTCGAGGCCGTCATGGGATGCGGTATTGGCGCTTGCTGGGGCTGCGTCAGGAACATCAGGCGCGGGGACAAGGTTGAGTGGCTGAAGGTCTGCCAGGAGGGACCTGTCTTCGAGAGATCTGAAATCGTCTGGGAAAATGAATGAGTGAAAAGACGGCCGACCTCTCGACCAACCTTTCGACCGACCTTGGGTTCCTCAGGCTGCGAAACCCGGTCCTGACTGCCAGCGGCACGTTCGGCTACGGCCTGGAGTTCGCGCCGTTCATCGACTTGGAGCGGCTGGGCGGGATTGTCGTCAAAGGGCTCTATTTCTACCCCCGGCCCGGGAACCCGCCGCCCCGCCTGGCTGAATCTCCGAGTGGACTTATAAATTCGATCGGTTTACAAGGAATTGGCGTTAAGGCCTTCAGCCAGGAAATCCTGCCTCGGCTCGCCGGGCTCAGGACGGCTGTCATCGTCAACGTCTGCGGCTCGACTAACGAAGAATACGCCCAGGTCATCGAGTACCTCGACCGGCACGAAGGGATAGCCGCCTATGAACTCAACATCTCCTGCCCGAACGTGGAGCAGGACGGGCTCTGTCCCGCTCTCAGCCCCGAAGCCACCCACGCTATCGTCCGGGTGGCCAAGAGGACGAGCCGGCGGCCTATCATCACCAAGCTCTCTCCAAACGTCACGGACATCGTCTCGATCGCCAAAGCGGCGGAGGAGGCTGGCTCTGACGCGGTCTCGCTCATTAACACAGTGCTCGCCATGGCCGTGGACGTGGAGACGCGGCGGCCCCGGCTGGCCAACGTCTTCGGCGGGTTGAGCGGGCCGGCCATAAAGCCCATCGCCCTTCGCCTTGTCTACCAGGTCGCCTCGCGCCTCAAGATTCCGGTCATCGGCCTTGGAGGCATCGCGAGAGGCCGCGACGCCCTCGAGTTCCTCATCGCCGGCGCCAGAGCGGTGGAGGTGGGGACAGCCAACCTCGTCGACCCCGAAGCTTCGATCAGGATCATCCAGGAGATGGAAGATTGGTGCGAAGAAAAGGGAATAAAAAAAATAGAGGAAATCATCGGCACACTTAAGACGTCCCCAATTTAAGGAGAGGGAATGGATATAAGGGAAAGGATAATCATCGCGCTCGACGCGGGAACGAAAGAGGAAGCTCTCGCGATAGCCGACCAGGTTGACGAAGCCCGGATCTTCAAGGTCGGGATGGAGCTGTTCACGGCGGAAGGGCCTGTTCTCTTAGAAGAGCTAACGCACCGGGGCAAAAAGTGTTTTCTCGACCTTAAATATCACGATATCCCCAACACGGTTGCTGGCGCGACGCGCTCGGCCGTCCGGCACGGCGTGGCCATGGTCACGATTCATGCCTCGGGCGGAAGGGAGATGATGCGCGGGGCAGCGGAAGCGGCTGCTGATGAAGCCGCGAAAACTGGCCGGGCCAGGCCTCTTCTCTTTGGCGTAACTGTTCTCACGAGCCTCGGAGACAGCGATCTTCTGGATTTGGGCTGCTCCTCGCCTGTCGGCAACCAGGTTCTCAGGTTGGCCAGCCTAACCAAGGCAGCGAGCCTTGATGGGGTGGTCTCGTCGCCGCAGGAAATCGAGACTATCAAGAAGAAACTGGGAAAAGATTTCTTGGTTGTCACTCCCGGCATAAGGCCGGCCTGGGCCGCCTCGCACGACCAGAAGCGCGTTTTGACCCCGGCCGAGGCCGTCCGTCTGGGCGCTGACTATCTGGTCATCGGCAGGCCCGTCACTGCCGCTCCTTCGCCACGGGAAGCACTCCGGCGCATTCTCGAAGAGATCGAGGCCGGGCTTTGACTCAGGCCCTATTTAAAACAGGCCCACCAGCCCCCGCATGGCGAAGATGGCTCCAAGAACTACGCCCACGATGACCCAGAGCACGATCATCACGACAACGCTGATGACCATGTAGCCGATAACTTTCTCCTTTGGCGTTCCCATCAGAGGAGTGGTGAACCCTAAGTAGAGGATGTAAATCCCGTAGAGGGTGCCAAGGGCGGCTAAAACGCCTAGCATCGGGATGATGTGGAAGATGCCCGCAATCCAGGCAGGTGTCGTGCTGTAAACGGCCAGCTTCATGGCGTTGGGAAGGTTCTGGGCCGAGGAGAAATTCGGCGCCAGGGCGTTGATGATCATGCCGAAGACGTAGACGATGGCCAGGTTGAAAACGTAAGAAAAAATCAAGTAGAGGATCGCCCTCCCCATCCAGCTTCCGCCGAGGTAAGGAATCCTGAACCCGACCAGCGCCCAGCCCAAGAACTGAGCCACGACAGGAATGACGGCCAGGATGGCTGCATACGACGTGAAGAGCTCGCGGATGGTCGTCGGTTCATCCTTGATCTTCAGCCATTCGTCTTTTGGCTTAAGGAGAATCCCTTGAACTCTGGATACGATGTTCATGAAGCGCCTCCTTTTTTCCTAAAACTATATAATTTTTATTCCGTTTAGTCAAATGAATCCTCAAGACCCGGATTTGCCGTTAGGAAAACGCTATCCCTGTCATCGCGAGCACCCATTGGGTGCGTGGCGATCCGACGAAGTCGCCGCGAGCGAAGCGTGGCGGTCTCGATCCCAGCATGATGAGATCCCTCGCCGCGCTCGGGACTATTTTCTAACGGCAATTTCTGGTCAAGATGAATTTTCGAGATGGAAAAAGGTGGAGGCGCGGGTCGGACTCGAACCGACGAATCGAGGTTTTGCAGACCTCTCCCTTAGCCTCTTGGGTACCGCGCCGCAATCGTCATTTATCTTGAGCGGGGATGATCCTCCGGCAAGGACCGTCTCCTAACGCTCTCAAACGCCGTCCGTGGAGCGGGCGATGGGACTTGAACCCACGACCTTCTGCTTGGCAAGCAGACGTTCTACCCCTGAACTACGCCCGCCTCCGCAGGATTGAATTCAATTCCTCGATTAAGCTAACAGAAAGCCCATTTTCTGTCAATATGACTGAGATGCCCAAAATTGATAGCATCACCCGACGGGTCCTGTCGTGGTTCACCCCCGGCGCCCCCTCGCGGACGATTTTGTTTATTATCAAGGCCGTAGGCATCAAACGCTCGGGTCGGCGGGGGGCCCCCGAACCACGCCACCCATCGGGTGTCGTTTTATCGCGCTGATTTTGAAGAAGCGCAGGCCCTTTCGCTGCAAAAGAAGTTTCTATCAATTTTGGGAGATGGAAGTCAGCATCTCTGTTTATGTGATGCGATTGGGCGCAGGAAGACGCCGTTGGCCCCTGTGCCCTTCGTTAAGATCACATAGTTAGAGATGAATCCAATATGGAATGGCAGCGAGCGTTGAGAAAAAGCAGGAACAGGAAGCCGGTTCTTACTTAGCCTGGACCTGGAGTCCTTTGCGGATGGAATCGCTCGCCGAAAGAACCTTGACCGTGGCCGTGGTGGGACGCGTATCGATGACGACCAGGTTTCCGATGGCCATTCTCGGCAGGCCCTCGCGCTCCTGCTTGTAGATAGTCATCTGCTGGCCGACCATGACGCCGCTTGACTCGCCGATGTCGATGAGGCCCCAATGACCCGGGCCGATCTGGTTGTAATCGTTCTGAAGGTAGATGATCGTGCCGACGACTCCCGGCGCTGCTTCGGAGAAGGTTTCGTAACCCAGGTCCTTCCCTAACAGGCTTTCTTTCTCTTCGAACGGGACGAGAAAGTCCCCGACCATCACCCGGCCGCAGGCTTTCTCAATTCTGACAACACCTCTTCTGTCTTCGAGAAAAACGATGTGGGCTCTTCCGTGCTTTAAAGCCAGGGAACCATACTCCCCAAGGCTCTGGCCGATGTCGATGACGATGAACACCTGGCCGATCTCCAGGCCGTCGTTTTTCCCCTTGTTGATGAAGCACAGGTCGTTGTCGCTCAGCAGAATCTTCTCCTCGCCCTTCTCAGCGGCGACAATCCTCAGGTCGGGAAGTTCCCCCTGATGGGCATAAAAAGAGCAGTAGAGGTCGGTCTCCGAGATGAGCGGGTAGGCGTCCCGGTAGATCTTGGCCCTCTCAATCTGATGCCGGGCCTCCTGGTCGCTTGAGTTGGTCAGGGCCAGCGCCGGCATGACAGTTAGCATCAGGCCAGCCGCAGCTATGCATAGAGCCTGGATTCCTGGGGATGGTTTTCTCATTTTGGCTCCTTTTTATTAATCTTGCTTTTTCCTTTTTTTCCATTATAAGCAGCGGTATGGGGGCTGTCAATACAGAATTGACTTTCTGACTTGACAGCTTCCCCTCTTCTTTTTAACATAACATTAAGAGAGATATTCGTTAATTTAGTCGCAACAGGGAGAAGGAGGTTTGAAATGAACAAAAAAGAAATCATTATGCAGATGGCCAAAGACGCCGGGATTACGGCTTTCCAGGCAGCCAAAGCTTTCTCGACGATGATGGAGGGGGTCAAGAACTCGTTAAGAAGGGGAGAAAAAGTGACCTTTTCCGGGTTCGGAAGCTTCGAGGTCAAGGAAAGAAAGGCCCGGAAAGGCAGAAACCCGAAGACCGGCGCAGAGGTGGCGATCCCGCCGAGAAAACGGGTCAAGTTCAACCCGAGCAAGGGGTTCAAGAATTCCCTCTGATTGCCGATAAAGGATTGGACAAGCCGGCGTTAATCCACTAAAATATTTTTTCTCAAATTCAGTTGAAGAAGAAAAAAACAACGGTTGCTCTTCTCTTCGGCGGCCGCTCCGCCGAGCACGAAATCTCTCTCATCTCAGCCTCGGCCATCTATAAAAAAATCGACAGGAGAAAGCACGTTGTCGTCTGTCTCTACATCTCCAGGCAAGGAGCGTGGAAAAAAGTGCCTTCGCCCCTCCTCCCCGCCGCCAAGCTTGACTCAGCCGGCCACGCCTCTTCCTTTCTTCCCTGGGCAATAGAGAAACTCCAATCCCATGTTCAAGCCGACATCTATTTTCCCGTCCTCCACGGGCCGTACGGTGAGGACGGGAGCATCCAGGGCCTCCTAGAGATGGCCGACGTGCCCTATGTGGGAGCGGGAGTGCTGGCCTCGGCGGCAGGGATGGACAAAGTCGTCATGAAAGCACTCTTCGCCTCCGCAGGCGTTCCCGTCGTCAAACACAGAGCATTCACTGACACCGACTGGGCAAAACACCAGAAATCCGTTCTCTCTCTCCTCAGGCAAGAATTTTCCCTGCCTTTTTTCGTTAAACCCGCCAACCTCGGGTCGAGCGTCGGCATCAGCAAAGTCAAGGCCTGGGAAGAAGCAGCCCTGGCGCTCCGGAGGGCATTCCGCTATGACCGGAAGATTCTGGTCGAGGCGGGAATCAGCGGCCGGGAAATCGAATGCAGCGTGTTAGGCAATGATTGTCCCCGCGCTTCCGTGCCCGGAGAAGTCATCCCCTTCAGGGAATTCTACGATTACCGCGACAAATACCTGGAAGGGAAAACCCGATTCCTCATTCCTGCGCCGCTTCCATCAAGCAAAACCAGGGAAGTCCAGCGCCTTGCTGTGGCCGCTTATAAGGCGGTCGGGTGCGAGGGCATGGCCAGGATTGACTTTTTCTTAGAGGAAAGGACCGGTCAAATCTACGTCAACGAAATCAACACCATCCCCGGGTTCACTGAAATCAGCATGTACCCGAAGCTCTGGGAAGCGAGCGGCGTCCCCTTCGCTCGCCTCGTCGAAGAACTCATCCGCCTGGGTTTTGAACGGCACAGGAAGAAGAAAAGATGCCTGGAAAGGTTGCCCCGATGAGAATCCTCGGCCTCGACTACGGCGACCGCCACATCGGCCTCGCTCTGAGTGATCCTTTAGGGCTAACAGCCCAGCCGCTTGGCCAGATAACCCTGGCCGGCGAGGCTGAAGACAAGAGGTTCTTTTCGGACCTCGTCCGAAAACATGAGGTCAAAGAGATCGTGGTCGGGCTGCCGCTTCGAATGGACGGAAGCTCAGGAACAAGGGCCGAGAAGACCCGGAAGTTTGTCTTCTGGCTGGAAAAGGCTCTGGGCCTGCCAATCAGCCTCTGGGACGAACGCCTGACAACCCAGCAGGCTGCCGGCATCATGAAAGAACAAAAACTGCGCTGGAAGAAAAAAAGAAGGGTGGAGCATCAAATCTCAGCCACTCTTATCCTCCAGAGCTATCTCGACCACCGCCGCCGCGACTGCCATGTTCCTCAGGATCGTTAAGGCCGGGTTTGGCCTCTCCCTTGTCCTCCTGTTAGTCGGGGTCGTCTGGCTGGTCCGCGATCTCTACGAGCCGCGGACGCTTCCCGGCCAGAGTGTTTTCTTCGACGTGGAGAAAGGAGCGGGGACGAAGGCCGTGGCCCGAAGGCTTGACGAAAGGGGTCTCATCAGGTCTGATCTTTCTTTTTTAGCCGCCTACCAGCTTTTTTTCGCTCCGCGCAAGATCAAAGCGGGTGAATACGCCTTCTCCTCGCCAGTCCGCGTCAAAGACATCCTCGAGGACCTGGTTTCGGGAAAAATCCACCTCCGCGCCGTCACCATTCCCGAGGGCCTGACGGCCAGAGAAATCGCCCCCCTCCTCGGCCCTTTTCTGGCTGACGGGGAGGAAGGATTCATGGCCACTTTCCAAAACCCTGCGGCCATCGCGCCTTTTGACCCCGAAGCCGCGGACCTCGAGGGCTATCTTTTCCCCGAAACGTACTCCTTCCCCAAGGGAGTGGCGTCGGAAGAGGCCGTCCGCTCGATGGTCGGCCAGTTCAATCATGTGTTCGGCGTATCATGGAGGGAGAGGGCCCGCTCGATGGGCTTGAGCGTGCGCGAGGCAGTCACCTTGGCCTCGCTCGTGGAAAAAGAGGCATCAATCCCGGCCGAAAGGCCGCTCGTCTCGGCGGTCTTTCACAACCGGCTGCGGCTCGGGATGAAGTTGGACTGCGACCCGACCATCATCTATGCGCTCAAGAAAAAAGGGATATTCGACGGCAACTTGAGAAAGAAAGACATGGCCCTCGATTCTCCCTATAACACCTACCGCCATGCCGGGCTTCCCCCCGGCCCCATCTGCAACCCGGGGAAGGAGTCGCTCGAAGCGGCCCTCTTCCCCTCGGATGAAGGCTACCTCTACTTCGTCTCCAGGAACGACGGCAGCCATCACTTCAGCCGTACGTTCGCCGAGCATCAGGCCGCTGTCAGGAGGTTCCAGAAGAGGGGCTCCTGAATTGGCGATAACGTTACCCGACGGGCGGCACGGTGGCGCTTGAAAAAATATTTTTTTTTGTTATAGTAATGACTTAGTTGATTCCGGAAAAGCCGATCGAGAGAGATTCAGACAGAAACACGAAACCCCCTGACAAATCTCCCTTGGCCGCTTCAAGGAATAAGGAGGATGCATGACCGCAAAAAAAATTATTCTCTCTCTGCTTATGGCAGTCTTCATCGTTTGTCTCGTCGTTCCCGTTTTAAGCGCCGCAGGCCAAAAGCCTCAGCCTAAGAGCAAGAAGCCCCAAAACGAAGAAAAGATTTTCATCCCCAAGGAAATCAAGGCGGCCCTGCAAGAGGGGCTGCTCACCAAGCAAGGCCGCCAGGACATCCCCGTCACCGTCTTTTATAGCCTCTTCCTTCCCGCCCAGGAAAACCTGCACGCCGTTTTCTTCTTGAAGATCAAGAACTCGGGATTGGGCTTCTCGCCGGTCGGCACCGCTTCGGCGCCAGAAACCGCCAACATCTCGGGGCCAGCCCTTCAGGAAGCCGTCGCTCAGGAACCAGCCCTCTTTCAGGCGAATTTTAACGTCTTCCTGCAGTTCAACATCATGGAGAAAGGGGAACCCAAGAGTTTCAGAGAGGTCTATGTTCCCTCGACCGCTCAGATTAGGGGCGACGCCTTTGACCCAGAAAAAGAGGAGACCTACGCCGTCGGCTATCCCCTCCCGGCGGGCCAGTACCTCCTGGCCCTGGCCGTGACCTCACTCGACCTGCAGAAAATCGGGACCGCATACTATGAGTTCACGCTTCCCGACATGGCCCTGACCAAAGAGCTGGACACGACTCCCCTCTTCTTTGTCAAGCAGCTCGACCAGATGGAAGCGCCCGAGACCCGAACGATTCTCCACCAGGGCTATTGCACGTATTCTATCCTCAAGATTGTCCCCAACATAGAAAAGGTATTTGCTGTCGGCGAAAACCTCGATATTCTCTATTTCATCTTTGGCGCTCAGCCAAATGAGCAACAGAAATTTGACATCGAAGTCAATTACGATGTCAAGAAGGGAGAGGAGGCTGCCATCCGCTGGACTCCTCAGCAATATAACTCTCCGATGGTCAGCCAGCCGCTGCCCTTAAAACAGACGGTTCAAATCAAGACAGGGGAGGACGTCAGGACAGAACAGCGGGACCTCGAGCCGGGAAATTACACCCTGATCATCAAAATAGATGACAAGGTTACGGGCAAGTCGGTGACCAAGACCGTCGATTTCGAGGTGAAATAATCGCCGCTCGAGGCTTAAGGCTGCCTCTCAGCGCTTCTCGATTTCTTGAATCAACTTTTTGACGTCTTCCTGGTCCGGGTTCAGCCGGAGGGAAGCGCCGAGCGTTTCCAGGGCTTTCTTCCTTTCTCCTGTTTTATGATAACAAAAGCCGAGGGAATTAAGCAGCCGGACGTCGCTATTATAAATCTTATTCCCCTCGAGAAAAGAATCAATTGCCCTGGCGAAATCGCCCCGGCCCATCTGCGCTTTTCCCCTGATCAGAAAGTACTCGAACCTGAACCTGCCTTCCTCCCGGAGCCCTTCGTTGATGTCAATGGCCTTGTCAAACTGGTTGACCTTGAGGAGGAAACTGGCGTAATCGAGAATCCCTTCCTTGTACCCGGGGGCCTTGGCACAGACGATCTGGTATTCCGCGTCGGCCTTCTCGTTCATGTTCATTCTATCGTACTGGCGGGCACGCATGTGGTGGTAGATGTGCAGGTTGGCCAGAGAAAACGCCTTGGCGTTGGCCTCCGGATGGGGCAGGGCCTTTTCTGCAGAAACGATGAAATTGCTGCGGGCTTCGTCAAGCGCCCGGCCTTCTCCGTCGAGAAGCGAGAGCTTGATCTCGTAGTAATCAGGGGTCAGCTCATTGACGGGGAGGGAGTGGAAGAAACTCAGGACCCGGCTAAAAGAAACGCTGGCCAGCTTGAAATGAAAGGACTTCTCCGTGGGGTTGATTTCTCTCATTCCCTTGATCTCTGTCCTGACTTCTCCTGTTTTCCATAAATCCTGGGGGCAGTCCACGGCGCCAAAGGATAAGACCAGCTGGTCTCCGGAGGCAAACGTGTTCTTCGGGTCTACCACCAGCTTGTGTTCCAGAATCTTGAAGGCGATATGAACCTTAGCACCGAAGTTTTCGAGCCTGTAACCCTGGATGGGACCGAAGAGCCTCGGCTTTTCCCCCCGGCCCGGGATGGCGATGTCCTTCTCGTGAATGCTGAATTCCTTGCCCACGGAATTCTGGAGGAGGATGATAAGCCTGTACTGCCCTTCGATGGCCGGGAAAGAGTCCTCGATGGAAATCCCGTTGGCCCGTATTCGGTCAAGATCTTTCTCAGTGAAATAGACCGAATAATCTTTGTTGTACTGGAAGATGATGTCCTCTCCCTGCCTCATGCTGACGTCCATCCGGAAATTGGAATAGTACTGGTCCTTAGGCTCATAATAGCCGTAGGACAAGCTCCTTGGAGCCACGGAAAAATGGACAAACGGCAGCCCGGTCAGAGGGTCTTCGATCAGGCTCACGCACGCATCGCTCTCGACGTAATTCGTGAGGTACTCGGTGCTGACGATGCCCTTGTAATCGAGAAAATGCGTGGCGTAAGAAGGGTTGACGTCCTTGCGCGGAGACTTGAAGATATTGGCCATGATGATCGTGTTCTGAGGCGAAGGAGCGTAGCCGCCAAGATGATATTCTCCCGGAACGAGGGAAATGGAGATATCGGCCAGGGTCGGCGCTCGCTCCTTGATTCTTTCGTAAAGGTCCTCGTAGTTCGTCGTGTCGAGGCCCATCTTGCTCATGAGCAGGGCGGCCGGCCCGTCGCTGACAGGGTCATAAAGCCTGTATTCGCCAGCGCCGCCTTTCTGATAAAAGATCAGGACGAAATGCACGGGCAGTTCCTTTTTGGGGTCTCCGTAATAAGACCACGCCTGGCAGGGGACGATGTCGGGCGCCGTCTCGAACCTCTCGATGCTCGCGGGCGAGCCCAGGATGATGTAGATCCGGCCCCTGTCGGTCTGCCAGCCCTCCCTCGTCGTGCCGCGGCCGTAAAATTTGTTGGCATGGTTAAACCGCTTGATGTGCTCGTCCCTGTATTCGTTCTCGGGCGTTCCCGGGGTCGGGTCCCGCTGCTTCCAGAACGTTTCGATAAAGATGTCCCGGTCCCTGTCCGAGGAAAGCTTGAGGAAGACGTCCTTCTCCACAGGGAGGATGATGTAGCTCACAAGCTTCAGCCAGTCGCGGTATTTTTCAGAAAGGTCGGCCTCCCTGACCTTCTGCTGGCCGGACAGGAAAGATGAAACGATAAGCAAAAGAACGACGGCCGGGATTGCTCCCTTCGTTTTTCTCATCGCCTTCACCTCAACTGGTCTCCGCTCTGTCCATTACCGGACGGCTAAGCTTTGACTTTAAAAATTTTCCGGGTTTTGCCGACCTCGCCAGCCTGGCCGATGATGATGACGTCCAGGTAGTACGTGCCCGGAGCAAGCCGATAGGGAATAGAGATGACGACCTCTTTCATCTGGAGGAGCCTGTCCTCCGTCTCGGCAATTGTCTTTCTCTCCTTGAACTCTCCCACCTTTGCCCTGTCCCTAACGTAAACGAAGAACTCCAGTTCCAGGTCAGCCCGCAGAAGCCCGGCTTCCTCCTTGAAATTGAACGCGTCCACGGGCAGGCTGACCCGGATTTCGGCAGCCTCTCTATCGTAGTCAAGATCGAAGTTGACGAACTTCCGCTTTTCGCCCTTCTGGACCGGCACGTGCCCCAGCTTCAGGTTGTCCAGGGCGCTGAAAAAGTCACCATCGTAGCGACGGATCTTATAGGAACCGTTTCCCTTCTCATCGACAAACTCGATTCCCAGCTCGTAGCTGTAATAGATCCACCAGATGATAAACCCACTGATGTCCGGGTCGCCGTGGTTGAAAAACTCCTCGAATTTGTCCGGCGGTCCCATGAAAATGTAAACCCGGCCCCGGTCGGTCTTCCAGCCCGGGATTCCTTCCTTGAACCGTTTGTTGGCGTACTCGACCCTGTCGAAGAACTCAGTCTTAAACTCGTTCTCCTCAGTGTAAGAGTCGGGGTCACGCTTTCTCCAGAACTCCTCGATGAACTCGTGGCGGGAGGCGGCATCGGGAAGATGGTTGAAGATGTCCTTTTCCTCGCCGGTCATGACCAGGCGGGCTGTCTCGTAGAAGGCCTCGCTCTCCGGGTCGAGCTCGATCTTCGGGCTCAAGCTACACGCGCTCATAAAGACAACAAAGACAATGAAGAAAAAATTAAACAAGAAAACCTGAGGGCGGCCCATTAGCCGGATATTCCTTTATTTTTTCTTTAAAATATCGAGGAATCCTCTGACCTGGCCAGCCCGTTCTGAACCCGGGTCGAGCTTGAGGTAGTTTTCGAAAGTCGAAATGGATTCGGAGTAATGTCCTAAAGTCAGGTGTGTCAGGCCGAGCTGGTACAGGGCGTCTAAAAAATCCTTCTTTATCTCTGTCGCTCTCCTGTAGTATTTCAAGGCTTCGTCGAACTTCGAGCTGTTGTAATAATTCGTTCCGACGTTGTAGAGGACGACGGGGTCGTCTATTTTTTCGAACTCGATCTTCGCGTACCATTCCAGGGCCTTCTCTCCCAGGCCGCGGTTGGCGTAACAGTTGCCGATGAGAAGAATGGCGTCCGCGTTGCCGGGCTCCTTGTCCAAGATTTTCAGGTAGTATCCCTCAGCCAGATCGTATCTCTCCCGGGCGAAATAACAGTTGCCGATATTCTTGTTGAGGATGTAAGCGTCAGGATATTTTCCCAGCAGGGCCTCAAAAACGGCCGCGGCTTCCTCGTACTTCTTCTCCTCGAAAAGCGCGTTTCCACTGTTGAGGCTCTCTTTGAGCTCATCCGAGGCGAACAACCCCTCGGCTTTCTCCATCGAAACGTTGATCTCCGGGTTTCTGTTCCATTCATCAACCTGAACAGAGATTTTTTTTGGCGCATACCCGACCTTCTCGAAATCGACGTTCCAGCCTCCGCCGATGATCCCGAAGGCGACCCATTTGCCGTTTTTGTCCGTGGATACGGCGAAGCCCCGCTGAACTTTGAGCGAGAATAATTTGACAGTGACGCCTTCGATCGGATTCCCATCTTTATCTCGAGCATAGCCGACGACTCTGCCCTTTCCTTTATAATCTTGCGCCAGGGCAGCGAGCGAAAAAGCGATCATCAAAATTATTGCCGAACTTGCTTTTTTCATGCTCTGCCTCCGCCAGGACTGACGTGCGATTCCTTTCATCTTTAAGATACCGTCTGTAAGTATTTTAGCATGTTCAGGCAAGGAAAAAAAGCCGCCCGCGGCGGATTGATGAACAGAAAAAAGCCCCTTCCGGCCGAAGAGGGAAAATCATCCGCCGGAGCCGGGGAGGAAGCTTTGCAATCACTACCGCTTATCCATATAATTGTGCACGGATAATCGATAGCTCTTTTATGAGCTCAAAAGGAATCTGCTTTGCTTAAAGAATATTTGAGCCGGCGCCGGGCCGAGCACAAAGAAAGACTCGATAGCGATAAGGAGGAAAAATGAGAAATAGACTTGTCCTGACGGTTCCCGCTCTCCTCCTCGTCATCCTGGGCGTCGCGTTCGCTCAATCAAGAGAGACCGGCGCAATCGTGGGCAACGCAACCGATGCAGAGGGAGCGGCTCTCCCGGGCGTCACGGTGACTCTCTCCAGCCCCAACCTGATGGGCACAAGGAGGTTCATCACGGAAACCGACGGCTCCTACCGCTTCCCGGCTCTTCCTCCCGGCGTTTACGCTGTAAAGGCAGAGCTTCAGGGTTTTGCCACGGTCATCCGGGAGAACATCCGGTTGACAACGACCGTCAGGCTGACCGTCGATATCGTCATGAAGCAGGCCTCCGTCGCAGAAGAAGTGACGGTTATCGCCAAGTCGCCGACCGTTGACATCAAGTCCACGGAAACAGCCTCGGTTACTTTAACCGACGAGATGTTGAGGAACATCCCTTACAGCCAGTTCACTGCCGATATCGTCAATCTGGCGCCGGGCGTCAACAACGACGTCGCCTTCGGCGCTTCCAGCAACACCGGCATTGCCTACACGATGGACGGCGTCAACGTGGCCGACCCGGAGGCGGGATCAGCCTGGGTCTTCCTCGACCACAACATCATCGAGGAAGCCAAAGTCATGGGCGTCGGCCTGCCCGCCGAGTACGGAAACTTCACCGGCGTCATCTTCAACCTGATCACAAAATCGGGCGGCAATGAGTTTTCCGGCCACTTCGAGGCAAATTTCCAGGGCAAAAAGGACGACTGGCCGAAGGGATTATGGCAGGCGGAGAACAACCATGCCTACATTGACGATTTTCCCGAGCTGATTTCACCTCTTTCGAGGCTTGCCGATGTCAACGCCCACCTCGGCGGTCCGATCCAGAAGGACAAGCTCTGGTTCTACGTCGGACTCCAGTACTACAACAGCCGGGACTTCGCCACAGGCTTTGAAGAAGCCATCGACTACAAGCAACCGAGGGGGTTTGTCAAGCTCTCCTCGCGGCTCGCGCCCAACACGAACATGAACGTCTCGCTCCAGGCCGATACGTACAACGGAATAAACCGGGCGCCCTTCGCCTACACTCACTCTCAGCTCAGCCCGAACGCTACCCTGACCCAGAAATCGCCCGAGGTTGTCGCGAACTTCAGCCTGACGCACATCCTCAGCCCTAAAAGCTTTTTCGACCTCAAAGGCGCTTTCTTCTGGGGCTATTACCACCTTGATCCTGAAGAAGGCATGGACATTTCCGGCCACTTCAGCCTCGACGAAAACAAGCTCACCTACAACTCCTATCATTTCGGCTACTACGACCGCTCGAGATTCCAGGTCAACGCCAGCACCACTCATTACACCGAGGACTTCATTCAGGGCGCTCATGATTTCAAGTTCGGCGTCGAAGTCGAGCGGTCCTTTGTCCGCAACAGGTATGGTTATACAGGCAACGGCATTAATGACCCCCTTTTCGGGAACACGCGGCTCGCCCACACGGCCTTTTTTGACTATTATGGAGAACCCTACCTGGCCTATCAGTATGAAGGCTACGACATGAATACGTATTACATCCGCGTCGAGGCTTTCGCCCAGGATTCCTGGCAGGTCACGCCGCGGCTCAACATCAACGCCGGCCTTCGCTTCAGCCAGAACTGGGGGACGGTCAAAGGAGTTGACGGCGCCGTCTACAACACCAGCCGGGTCGCTCCGCGCATCGGGTTTGCGTTTGACCTCTTAGGCGACAAAACAACTGTCCTGAAAGCCCATTACGGCCAATTCACGGAAGCCATGCTCTCGAGCTACCACGACCGCCTCAACCCGTCCTCCGCCTTCAGCGATTACGTCGGTTACTACTGGGATACCAACGCTGAAGAATGGGTCGAGTTTTTCCGCATCGTCCCAGAAGACAAGTACAAGATGGCGGACGACATCAAGCATCCTTATATGAATCAGGTTGTCGCCGGAGTTGAACGGGAGTTGTTCAAAGACGCCTCCCTTGGGATTTCCTTCATCTACCGCCAGTGGAAAAACATCATCGGCCGCTACGACCTCAAAGCTGACTACAAGCCTGTCGACATCTTTGTCCCCGACCTTAACCGGTCATTCACAATCTTCGAGCGAACTCTGGGCACTGTCGATACATATGAATACATCTTAGACAACATTGAAAAAGGCCAGCCCTGGATTAACCTCGACCCCTACCGGAACTACTGGGCCATCCAGGTTCAGTTTAACAAGCGTTTCTCAAACAGATGGCAGCTTCTCGCTTCCTACATTTATTCCCGGGCTAAGGGGACGATCGATAACGGCTTCGCCGACGACATCGGCTACAGCGACCGCGACGGCCTGAGCACGGCCGACCCCAACTTCTGGATGAACGCTGAGGGCAACCTGACATTTGACCCGACCCACCAGGTCAAAATCCAGGGAACGTGCGTCCTGCCTTTCGACATCAGCTTCACCGCCTATTTCCGGGCTGTTAGCGGCAACCGCTGGACGACGCGCTACTGGACAACCCGTCTGAACCAGGGACGGGTCACTTTCTACGCTGAGCCGCGGGGAACCAACCAGTACCCGATGCAGAAAATTCTCGACATCCGCCTGGAGAAAGCCTTCAGCCTGGCCGATAAATACCGGCTTGGCCTGATCCTCGACATTTTCAACGTTTTCAACGCTGACACGGTCAGGAGCTGGGGCAGCCGCATCGGCTACGACTGGATCCCCGGCAGCTATCCTTCCACCGAAGGGCACGAACTCTACAGCATCGTTGAGCCCAGGCAGGCCCGCGTCGGCATCCGGTTGATGTTCTGAAACATCCTCTGACAATCCAGAACTCTGCTCTCGACTCCATGGCTGTGTGCACGACACCCGCAGCCGTTTGATAACGTCAGAGAGCAAACCCGGATTTCTTGAGGAATTCAACCAGTTGCCGGGCCACCGCCGCCTTTTCATGGTTGGGCGCCAGCTCCAGGAACTTCTCTAAGTTCTCCAGCGCCTCTTTGACTTTGTTCTGGCCGATAAAAAGTGTGCCAACCTGGAAGTAGGCATCGGCGTAATCCGGTTTGAGATGAACGCATCTCAAGAAGGCGTCAAGCGCTGCTTCGCTCTCGCCTGCGTTGACGAGGCTTACGCCGAGGTTGTAGAAAGCATCCGGGTCATCGGGGCTAAGCTCGACTGCCTTCTGGAAATATTTCTTGGCTTCCTCGAAATTTCCCGCCCGGGCCAGGCCTTCGGCGATCTCTTTGGTTGCGCTGAAACTCGCAGGGTTGAGCTCAAGAGCCCTGGCAAAGGCCACTCTGGCCTCCTCCGCTTTCTCCATTTTTTTCAGCGCCAAACCCAGGTTCATCTGATAGGCCCACTGCGCCGGGTTCATGTGGATCGCCTCTTCGTAGGCGGCGGCTGCCTCGTTGAATTTGTTCTCGGCGTAGAGTTTGTTTCCTTTGAGAAAAAGTTTATCCGCCTCCGTCAGATTCCGGGCAGCAGCCGCTTCCACCGGCTCGAGCATGACATCGAGCTCCGAAGCTTCAGCAATGCTGACTTTAGTCTCGACAGAGCGCGGCGCAAACCCCGCCTTCTTGAAACTCACCAGATAGTAGCCGGGGAAAAGGCCGACCTGGACGAACCTGCCGTCTTTGTCCGTGGTCAGCTCGAACTTCGCCGTGGGCACTTTCACGGAGACGATCGTCACTTCGACCTTCTCCAGAGGTTTCCCTTCCAGGTCAACGACTCTCCCTTCGACCCGGCCCTGGTACTGAGACCAGGATTCAAGGCAAAAAGCGACCCCGATGAGCAGAATCATCAAAAGACTTTTTTTCATCATCTTCTTTGATCCTCAGACTTGTTCAGTTTTTTCTCGGATGCTTCGAGCAACGCTTTGACAGCTGGCTGATTCGGGTCAATCTCGAGCGACCGGCGCAGGAGCGGCAGCGCCCGCTGCGGCTGGTTGAGGTTAACGTAACATTCTCCGGCCATGTTGAGCACGCTCGTCTCAGTGGCTTCGGCCATGAGCCTCTCCAGATAGACAAGGGCCTCTGGCCAGTTCTTGAGGCCGGCATGACAGGCCGCAATAATTTTAGAGGCCTCCCTTGATTGTTCTCCTTCGGATAAAGGCATGGCCGCTTCGAGCGAATCCTGGAAGCGTCCCAGCGCATAGAAGGTCTTGGCCAGAAGGAGTCTCGTCCCCGGTTCATCCCTTAGCGCGACGGCCTGGCCGGCGAGCTTGAGAGCCTCATCGTATTTTCTGGTCATAACATACTGAGAGGCAAGAAGAAAAAGGTGATCAGGGTTGGGTGATGGACTGTGCACCCTGGCGTAAACCCAGGGCAGGACGGGCAGCGCCTTGGCGAGAAGCACAAAATTTTCCCTGGCCGAGAGAATCTTTTTCCCGTCTTCACCGACCAGAGAAACCTCGACCGAATAATAGCCCGGCTTCAGCGAGGCCAGGCTGACCGGGCCGGTATCAATCCCATCACCTTCCCCGGTCAGACTCTCCGCAAGGGTCCTCTTCTGGATGAGGGCTGGCTCCTCAAGGTCGGCCTGACGAATCTCGAGAAGGACAAAAACGCCTGACGTTGAGCCTGAATCCTTCAATCCCCGCGATCGGACATATGCGCCCATCTCCCCCCCCGGGGGAAACTCGTTTGCTGCGTTAACGAGATAATGAGTTCCGCCGAATGCAAAGGCGCGGAGCAATCGGCTCTGCGACGCGGGCATCGTCTCGCGGCTGTGATAGAGGAGAAGAGGGCTGAAACCCGCCTCCTTTTCGGGCACGGCAATCTCGCGGCTGAAGGACGTGAAATCCTGGGCTGTCTTGTTCTTCAGCAACCCGAAGAGCTTGAACCGGCCGGGAATCACGGGCAGGATATCCTGAAAGGCAAAGGCGCGCCGTTCATGCTCTTTGTACTGCTCCGGTGTGATGGCCAGAGGAATTTCTTCCTCTTTTTCCAGGACCAGGCTCCCCTCCCCGTCCTCGAGCCTTAAAATCAAACCATAGACGGCCTGATAACGTTCCCCGCGGTCGGCGAAACTCATCTTCCTTGGCTCGAGCGTCCAGTGGAGGAAAAACCCGCCCTCGTGCTGGAAGATTTTGGCCGCAAACCTGCTTTCGATAAAGGCGTGTGTGTACTCAGTTTCGACGTAATCTTTATAACTCAGGTAAGTCCGCGCATAGGCGTCGGAGAATTTTTTCTCCGGGACCGATCGGATGCTCGCCAGGACAGCGGCCGAGGAAAAGGCCGGCGTCTGGAGCGAATGATCGCCGGGGACATAGCTCAGGGAGGCGCTGGCCAGTTCCGCGGAGATTCTCTTGATGACCTGAAAGGCCGAGGTGCGCGTCAGAGACTTGGCCACCGCCGCCGGAATAACGAGTGTTTCCGGCCCCTCCACACCGGGCGAATAGAGACGGTATTCGCCCAGCCCCTCCGGCTGATAGAAAATCAGGTAGAAATACGGAGGCAGGCCGTACTCGATTTCTCCCTTGTAATACCAGAGCTCGAGCGGCCAGACCTGGGAGTGCGTCGTGTAGAAATGCCTTTCCAGCGGAGGGCCCAGCAGGAGATAATAGGTGCCCCGCTCTGTCATGCTGCCGCGCCTTGACGTTCCGCGGCCAAAATTCTGGTCGGCGAACCGGACTCTTTCCATGTATTCCTTGTAGAACTCGTTCTCCTCGGTGTCGGGATGGGGGTCGCGCTGCCGCCAGAAAAAACGGATGAACTTGTCCCGCTCTTCTTTAGTTTTGAGCTTTGAAAAAATCTCCCTCTCGGTCTTGGTCATAATCGGGGAGACGTTTTCGAGCCACTCGCGGTGATGCGGGAGGATATCCTGCGAAAAAAGCGGCAGCCGAATCAGAACTCCGAAAAAGAAGCTTAGAATGACGGCCGAAGAGAACGCGCGTTTCATCGGTGTTATTACCTATTCAAATTATCACAACCATCCTTTCGTTTCAAATCTGGCCCGGGGATCACAGAAAATCCAAAAAAGCGCAGCAGTGTTCAAAATTTTGAATGTCTTCAGTTTTATCAAGGGAAAAAAATCCGGGGGAGATATAAAAAAATCGCTGAGGCTTGACATTGGCATAATTTTTGCTCTATAAAGGAAATAATGAAATTTATAAATATTTGCATCTATAGATATAAAGGAGGTGGGAATAGAAGGAATGCTAAAAAAGCAATGGGGTGAGGAACCTATTCCTCAAGGCAAATCAGAGCGAGAGAAGGAGGAAAAATGAAGACTAAATTTTCGCTGACGCTACTGACGCTTCTTCTCATCTTTTCACCCCTGGCCTACGGTCAGTCCAGAGAGACTGGCGCTATCGTTGGCAATGTAGCCGATCAAGATGGGGCGCCTCTTCCGGGTGTCACCATGAGCCTCTCCGGTCCCAGTCTTATGGGAACCCGGAGCTTCGTCACTGAACCTGACGGCGCCTACCGCTTCCCTGCTCTTCCGCCCGGCGTTTACACTCTGAAAGCCGAGCTTCCCGGGTTCGCTACAGTCGTCCAGGAGAACATCCGCCTGACCACGACCGTCCGGCTGACCGTGGACATCACCATGAAGCAGGCTGTCGTTGCCGAAGAGGTGACGGTCGTCGCCAAATCGCCGACCGTCGACATCAAGTCTACGGAAACGGCTTCCGTCACTCTCTCCAACGAGATTTTGAGAAATATTCCTTACAGCCAGTTCACGACTGACATCGTCAACATGGCTCCAGGAGTCGTGAGCAACGTCGCCTTTGGCGCCTCCCAGAACACGGGAATCGCCTATTCTATGGACGGAATCAACGTGGCTGACCCTGATGCCGGGTCGGCCTGGGTATTCCTCGACCACAACATCATCGAGGAATCCAAAATCATGGGCATCGGGCTTCCGGCAGAGTACGGCAACTTCACCGGAGTGATCTTCAACCTGGTGACGAAGAGCGGGGGCAATAACTATGCCGGCCACATGGAATTCGTTTTTCAGGGCCAGAAGGACGACAGACCCAAGGGTTTTTGGCAGCAAGACAACAATAAAGCCTACACCCAGGACTTCCCCAAGTTGACCTCGCCAAGGTACAGGTTGATTGATGGCAACGCCCATTTAGGCGGCCCGATCCAGAAGGACAGACTCTGGTTCTATGTCGGGACTCAATTCCAGCAATTCGCCGATTGGGCGACGGGCTTCCCCGAGCCCAGGCAATACAATCAGCCCAGGCTTTTCGTGAAGTTGACGTCCCAGCTCGACCCCAGCTTGAACATGACGGGATCTTTGGAAATTGACACCTACGACGGAAAAAACCGCGGCGCAGGAGCCACTGTCGCGCCAGATGCCGTGGTGAACCAGAAATCGCCTGAAATCGTCGGCAATTTCAGCCTGACCAGAATTCTCAGCCCGAAGACCTTCTTCGACGTCAAAGCCGCTTACTTCTGGGGTTATTATTATCTGGACCCGGAGGTAGGAAAAGACGTGGCCTCTCATTTCAGCCTGGACGAGAACTTTCTTTACAAAAGCGCCGGCTACTTCTACTACGCTGACCGCACCCGATTCCAGACCAATGCCAGCCTCACCCACTATGCCGAGGACTTCATCACGGGCAACCACGACTTTAAGTTCGGCGTTGAGGTCGAGCGTTCGACGACCAGAGATAGATACGGCTACACCGGGCCAAACCACATGGTATACCAAAGCTATGGCAATCCTACCAAGGGCTTCACGCCTTATCTTGCCTATCAGTATGAAGGCTACGACGTGAGCACCCGCTATACACGAGTTGAAGCTTTTGCTCAGGATTCCTGGCAGATCACGCGGAGAATAAACATCAACCTCGGCGTGCGCTTAAGCCAGAATTGGGGTGATATCAGGGACGTGGGCGTTGTCTACAACACGAATCGGATCGCTCCGCGACTTGGCTTTACCTTTGACCTCCTCGGCGACAAGAGCACGGTCTTCAAGGCCCACTACGGCCTGTTCACCGAGGCCATGTTAGCCAGCTATCACAGCCGACTCAACCCGGCAGAAGCTTACAACGACTTCATCTCCTACTACTGGGATGGGAAAAAGTGGGTGGAGTTCGACAGAACCGTGCACGAAGAGCTCTACAGCATGGCCGATGACATCAAACACCCGTACATGAATCAATTCACCGTCAGCCTGGAACGGGAGCTTTTCAGGGATGCGTCTTTCTCAATCTCTTATGTCTACCGCGACTGGAAGAACATCATCTCCTGGTATGACACGAAGGCAACCTACAGAAAAGTTCCGATCACGGTTGCTTACCACGTCAACAAGACATTCGACGTTTACGAGCGGACTTCCGTTGCCCGCTCCTACATCATCGATAACATTGAAGAAGGACAACCCTGGGTTCTGGGCAACCCCTACCGCAGGTACCGGGGATTGACACTCATGTTCAACAAGCGTTTCTCCAACAAGTGGCAGCTTCTGGCTTCCTATGTCTACTCCAAAGCCTGGGGCACCCAGGACAACGGTTTCGCTGATGATGTTGGATGGAATTCCAGGGATGGACTCTGGCCCGGAGACCCTAACTTCTGGACTAATGCTGACGGGAATTCAACTTTTGACCCGACTCACATGCTCAAAATCCAGGGGACGTACATCCTGCCCTTCGACATCGCCCTCAACGCATATTTCAGGGCCGTCACCGGAAACACCTGGACAACCCGCTTCAGGACGAGAAGGCTGGCTCAGGGCCGGGTGACTTTCTTCGCCGAGCCGCGCGGCTCCAACCACTACCCGATGCAGAAAATTCTCGATATGCGAGTGGAGAAAATCTTCACGCTGGCCGATAAGTACAGGCTGGGGCTTATGCTCGACGTCTTCAACGTGTTCAACGTCGACACCATCACATCCTGGGGAACCCGAATAGGCTTCGACTGGCTGCCAGGTCAGTGGTCATCCACCGAAGGCCATGACCTCTACGCTATTGTCCGGCCACGCCAGCTTCGCCTGGGTGTCCGGTTGATTTTCTAAAGCAAAAAGGGGACGGTCCTCCTTGAGGACAGTCCCCATCTTTACGACCAGCGCTCGAGGGGCGGCGGCCTCCCCGCCGCCCCTTTTATCTTCTAATGAGCCTCAATTTTCTGACGAGCGTCTTTTTTATGATGAGTGCCCTTTCTCTAATTAGAGTCTATTATCTATGAGCCTCTGTTCTCTGATGAGCGCTTATTCTCTGGCGAGCCTCTCATTTTTATTCTTCCTCTCCCCTGGCGGGAGAGGAGAAAGGTGAGGGGGCAGATGAAGAAGCAAAACATCTGCTTGGCAAAAAAACTCAGATGCAGGTCAACTGAAGCAGAAAAATTAGTTTGGAGATATCTCCGGGCAAGGCGGCTCGCTGGCCTGAAATTCAGAAGGCAACATCCGATCGGAAAATATATCACAGATTTCATATGTCTCGAAAAAGGTATTATAATTGAGATTGACGGCGGTCAGCATGCAAATGAGAGAAATAAGGACCGGGAAAGAGAGGCCTGGCTCAAGAACCAGGGCTTTAAAGTGCTTAAATTCTGGAATAACGAGGTTTTGGAGAACCTTGAGGGCGTCTTAGAGGCCATCAGGTCAAATGTCTAAATCACCCTCCCCCACTCCCCCTCCCCTCAAGGGAGGGGGTAAAAAACAACCTCCCTTGCCTGAGGAAAAAAAACAACCTCCCTCTCGGCCTTCATACCAGGGGAGCCCCGTTGATTCACCTTCCCTCGAAGGAAGTAGGAAAGAACAACGTCCCTTGCCCGGGGGGAAAAAGCAGCCATACTCGCCCAGCGGGAAAAAACGACTTTCTTCGGCCGGGAGAAAGAACGGAAAACGAAGCAGAGTTGTATTCCAGCTCAGCCTGATCGTCGCTCTATTCTTGATTGCCTTTCTCGTGATTATTTTTGTTCCTCCTCGCAATCTTGTTATTCCAGGACAAAAGAGTTTCGCCAGATTGCGCGGCGACAAAGATTTTAATGTCATCCTCATCACGGTGGACACGCTCCGGGCCGACAGGATCGGATGCTACGGGTTTTCACGGGTCGAAACTCCAGCCATCGACTATTTTGCTCAGCTTGGGGTCAAGTTCGACACCTGCATAGCCACAACACCGCTCACGCTTCCATCCCACACGTCGATTCTCACCGGCACCCTCCCCCTCTTCCACGGCGTCCGGGATAACGGCGGGTTCGTCGTCCCCCCCGAGCTCAAGACAATAGCCGAACTTTTTAAAGAGCAAGGGTACGCGACGGCCGCTTTTGTCGGCGCCTATGTCCTCGATTCCAAATGGGGACTCGACCAGGGCTTCGACTATTATTTCGACCGGTTCGATTTAGGTAAGTTCGAAAAAATTTCTCTTGCCACCGTTCAGCGCCCGGCCAACGAAGTCATGGATGAAACCTTGAAATGGCTCGACGGGAACAAAAAGAAGAAGTTTTTCGCCTGGATCCATCTCTACGACCCGCACACGCCCTACGAGCCGCCAAGCCCTTTTGACGCTAAATACCCCAACCACCCCTACCTCGGGGAGATAGCTTTCACGGACACCCAGCTCGCAAGGCTCTGGAAATTCCTCGAGGATGCTGATCTCACCGACAACATCTTCCTCATCTTCACTTCGGACCACGGGGAGAGCCTGGGCGAGCACGAGGAAGCCACTCATGGCTTTTTTATCTACCAGGAAGCGGTTCACGTCCCGCTCATCTTCGTCACGCCGTTTGAAAGGCTCCAGGGCCTTTCCGTCTCCCGGGTCGTCTCGATTGTCGACGTGATGCCAACCATGCTGGAGATGATTGGCTTGCCCATCCCGCTGGAAGTCCAGGGAAAAAGCCTTGTCCCGGGTTTTTTCCGTCCGGCTAAAGGCGACAACGCCTACGCATACGCCGAGACGTTTTACCCTCGCTTCCATTACGGCTGGTCGGAATTGCAGAGCTTCCAGAACAGACGGTTCAAGCTGATCATCTCTCCCGACCCGGAGCTCTATGATTTGGAACATGACCCTGATGAGATGAGAAACCTCGCTCCGGTCGAGAGAAAGCTCCTGACTGACCTGGAAAAGCGGGCGACACAATTCATCGCCGCAGCAAGCGAGAACGCTCTTGAACTTGACTTTCGCAAGATCGACGAGGAGACGCGGGAAAAGCTGGCCGCTTTAGGCTACGTCGGCTCGTTCACCGATTCCGCCAAGCTCGAGGGCAAAAAGCTCGCCAACCCCAAGGACAAAATCGGCGTTTTCAACGCGCTCTCCCGCGCCCGGGAAATGGGGATGAGCGGCCAGGCCGAGGAAGCCGTCCGGACGATCAAGGCCATCATCGCCGAAGACCCCGACATCAGCGACGCGCACTTTGCGCTCGGGAACATCTACTTCAAGGAGAGAAATTTCAAGGAGGCCATCGCCTCGTTCGAGCAAGCCTTAGAGAGAAAACCGGACGATTCGTTCTGCGTCATCAACATCGCCAACTGCTACCAGATGCTGGGCAAGCCAGACGAGGCCGAGCGGTTCATCATCGACTACTTGAAAAAAGGCTTCTCGGACTCCCAGCTTTACTATGTCCTGGGAACGATCAACTACAATCAAAAAAAATACGACGAGGCCATCACGTATTACTCCGAATGCCTCTCCCTCAACGCCGACTCGGCAGCCTCTCACAACGGCCTCGCCGCCATATACATCCTCAGGGAAGATCTGGGTCGGGCTGAGGAGCACCTCAACGAGGCCATGGCCATAAACCCCGAGCTGACCAACCTCCACTACAACCGCGCCCAGCTCCTGGAAAAGCGCGGGGAAATCGCCAATGCCATCGAGGCCTACCTCAGAGAGCTCGACCACTCGCCCCAGCATTTCAAGGCGAGTTTTAACCTCTCTCACCTTTACCGCCAGGTCGGGAAGATCGATGGCGAGGAGAAATACTTAGAGCAGACGATCGCGGCAGCGCCAGAATTCCCGCTCGCCTACTTCTACTTGGCCAGAATCTACCTCAACCGCGGCCAAAAATACGAAGAAGCTGTCCGCCTGGTCAAAAAGGGAATCGATCTCAAGCCCGAGCCCAATGAACTGCCGCTCGGCTATTTCCTCCTGGCTGACCTCTACAACCGGTTAGGCGAGCCGGCTCTTTCTGCGGAGTTTGCCCGCAAAGGCCAAAAGATCGCCCGCTCCCCCGCCAATTCCCGCTAACCTCACTATCCTGGACTATTCACGAAATGAAAGGAAAAAATCCCCTCTCCCCATGTGGGAGAGGGTCGGGGTGAGGGGGATCATTCAAAGATTCCCCCTCCCCCCAGGGGAGGGGCCTGCTTTCTGGCATAATTTGTGAATAGGTCAGGCTATTTAATTTTCCGAGGGATGTCATCGAAAGCGTTCGTTAATATCTGATTCCCCATGAAGCAATAGAGGGGGGTGGCGTGGTTCGGGGGCCGACCTTACCCGAGACGCTGACCATTATCCCCTCTTATTTCACTAAGAGGGGAAGGGGAGAT
>JBBILQ010000019.1:0-41152 GCA_037444845.1 Candidatus Aminicenantota bacterium
TGAAGGTCTTGAAAACTTATGTTGAAGCTCATCTGGCAGCCCCTAAAATCTGGGGATTCGTGTTCTCGACGGACGGGGAATATATCGCCTACGATGTTTCGCAGGAAGACAGGCCTTACGAAAATAAGGACATTTTCTTGCTCTCCGCCGACGGAAGCACAGAAACTCCGTTGATCAAGCATCCAGCTATCGATACGGTTATTGATTGGACGCCCGACGGCCAGGGACTTCTGTTCATAAGCAGCCGGACAGGAACACAGGATGTGTGGCTCATGCGCATTGCCAGTGGTGAACCTCAGGGAGAGCCTCAGTTGCTGAAGGCCGGCGTCGGCCGGATAGAACCGATGGGTGTGACTTTGCGCGGGGAATTTTATTACGGGCTATCGGGCGGAGCCACCGATGTGTATGAAGTCGGGATCGATCCTCGAACAGGGAAAATCGTGAGCCCGGCAAGAAGGACGGTTTTGCTTTACGAAGGGCACAATGAGTGCCCGGATTATTCTCCCGACGGGAAGCTGTTGGCCTATATTTCCAGCCCCGCTATGCCGACAAATCGGCCCCGGCGGGTCCTCGGCATTCTCACTCTGGAAAACGGCCAGGTTCGTGAGTTGAACCCGAATCTGGTGGCCTTTAGCTATCCCCGCTGGGCACCCGACGGCCGCACCATTTCCGTTGAGGGCATCGATCCGGAAACCCGAGTCGGGGGAATCTACCGGGTTGATGTCCAAACGACGACTGTGACACCGATCATCGAGCTCAAGAAGGGAATGAGAGTATTTTCACACAGGTGGTCCGAGGACGGGAAGGCTGTATACTATACGTTAGGCGATCAGACCGAAAAAGGTTGTTCCGTTTTCGTCCACAATCTTGAAACCGGACAGGATGAAAGGCTCGCTGGAGCTCCCGAAAACGCACATGATATCGATATCTCGCCGGACGGGAAGTGGCTTGTCCTTATGAATAGAGATGGAAAAAGAGCAATAAGAATTATGCCCACATCGGGTGGAGAACCCCGCGAAATTTACAGCTTCGAGCAAGAGGGAAATCAAGTTATGACGCCGGCCTGGAGCGCAGACGGGCGATTTATCTACTTCTCAAAGCTCCAAAAATCCTCTGGAGCAATGATGGATCTCTACCGTGTCTCAGTGGATGGAGGCCAGGCCCAAAAAATCGACCTGGCGATGACGCGATTTCGCCATTTCAGCGTCCATCCTGACGGCCAGCGCATCGCCTTTTCGTCCATGGGCGCGAGTCCCGAGCAATCCCAAGTCTGGGTGATGGAGAATTTCCTTCCCGCCGAGAGCAAAACCAAGGAACGTTAATAAGGTGCCAGCAAACGCCGTGCCCCTGGAAATTTTTCATGCCTTGGCCTGGAAGCCAGCGGTGCGTCTTATAAATAACTTCACTTAAGTCGCGGTCCCTGAAGACGCACCACCCGCGGGGGAGTTTGAGGGGGACGGCGTCGTTCCCCTCAGGGGGTCAGCGGAGCGTAGCGAAGCGCCGAGGGGGGAGCTTGACTCCCCCATGGAAGTGTCCCGTCTTTGCGGAGGACTTCGGCAAGGTACTTACGAGACGGGACACTAGCGATCGGGGCGCGTCAGACGGTTTCTTGAAAAGGGTTTCTGATCGTGAGGCCCTTGATAGTTTGACTGTCCTGCATATCCTCAGAATAGACGAGCGAGCAGTCGGCCTGCAAAGCGGCGGCAATGACCAGGGCATCATAAAAAGGGAAGCGCCATTGATCGGAGATTTCCAAAGCTTGATGGAAAAGCTCGGTGCTGGAAAAGACTTCGCAGAGAGGCTCGAGAACGACGTTGAGATATCTCTGTGAGTCCTTGAAAGTCAAAGGAACAGCGAATTTGCGAGTGGCTACGTTTAGGAATTCTTGAATGATCTGATAGCTTATGACTCCAGTCCCTCTTTCCAGGGCTTTGGAGATGAGATCCAAGGCGATCTTCCGTTTGGAAGGATTGTCCGGGTCGAATGAGTAGATAAGAATATTGGTGTCGATGAAATACTTATCTTTCATTCAGCTCGTCCCGGGAGAACCTGCGTCCCGCCTTAGCATAGGCCAAGGATTCCATGAAGGCCTGATAATCTGATGTCTTTGTGTTTCTGTTCAGGTATTGCCTAAGCCACAGCCTGAAATTTGCGTTGATGGTCGTTTTTTCCCGCTTGGCTTTATCCCTGACCTTTCGGATCAGTTCCTCATCTGCGCTCAAAGTGATATTTTTGCGCATTTCGAATCTCCTTATTACACAATAGTTGTGTACACTATTTTCGTGCATTTGTCAATAGTTTTTGAATCTATAATCCTCAACCATCAATATTGACGACAGAGTTTCGGCTTTTTCTCAACGGGCAGATATCATCTTTCTCCTTCATTCTTGATTCACGGTGCTCTTTCTGTCAAGATGAAGCGGTCAAACACCAGGGAGTCCAAACATGGCACTTTTCGAAAAAAGACTGAACCTGAGAAGGCTCAAGGCCATGATTGGCTGCGAAGTCGGGCTGTCCGAATGGTTGGCCATCACCCAGGAACGAATCGACGCCTTCGCCGCCGCAACCGAGGACCGCCAGTGGATTCACGTTGACCCAGAGCGAGCGGCCCGAAGTCCGCTCAAAGGAACAGTCGCCCAGGGCTTCCTTCTCCTCTCGCTTATCCCCTTCTTCAACCTCAAGAGCGAGGTTTTCCAGGGCCGCTTCCGCATGGCCGTCAACTACGGCCTCAACCGCGTCCGCTTTCCCCATCCTGTCCGGGCCGGCTCCCGGGTGCGAAACAGGGCTGTCTTAAAAGCCATCGAAAAACGCGGTTTCCGCAAGGTCTTGATCACGGTTGAGAACGTCCTTGAAGTGGAAGGAGCGGATAAACCGGCCATGGTCGCAGAGGTCCTTGCCCTGATCTACCTGTAGGATCTCCCTGTCATTCGATTTTCTTTCTGAACCTGAGAATGCTCAACCCCAGGATGGCCAGGCCGAAGACAAGGAGGGCCAGGGCTTCTTGCCAGAGGGCTTCCAGGCCGACCGCCTTGAGGAATACCCCCCGGATGATGACAAGATAATAGCGCAACGGCACAAAATAGGTGAAAAGCTGGATCAGCCTGGGCATGTTCCCTATCGGAAAAACAAACCCCGAGAGGATGATCATCGGGATCATGAAGAAAACGGCCGACAGCATCGCCTGCTGCTGGTTTTTTGAGACAGTGGAAATAAAAAGGCCCAAGCCCAGGGTCGTCAGCATAAACAAAAGGCTGAGGCCAAAAAGAAGAAAGACATCTCCTTTGATCGGGACTTTAAACCAAAAGACAGCAACGGCGACAACTAAGACGATGTCGATGAGGCCGATGAGAAAAAAGGGCAGGAGCTTCCCCAGGATAAGTTCTTTCGGCCGGACCGTCGTGACGATGAGCTGCTCAAGAGTGCCCATCTCTTTCTCTCTGACGATACCCAACGAGGTCAGCATCATCGTCATGACCATCAGCAACAACCCGAGGACTCCCGGAATCATGAAGTTGCGGCTCCGCAACTCGGGGTTGTACCAAACCCGGACCTCGGGGCTGACAATGGGCACTGAAACACGGGGCGAGAATCGCTCGACCCTTTCTAAAAGAATCTGCCGCGAGGCGGTTGTCGCAACCATCGACGCATAGTGAAGCGCGATGACGGCTGACTGGCTTTCAGCTCCGTCGACAATCATCTGGATGCGGACCGACTCCCCTCCCGCCAGTTTTCGGCCCATCCCCTTGGGCAGGACGACCGCCAGCGAAGCGCGCCCTTTGATGATGGGCTCGTCGATGTCGGCCAATCGGCTGACGATACCTTCAAGAGCAAAGTACCCCGAATGGGGAAATCGGGAGATGAAGCTCCGGCTCGTGGCTGAGCGGTCAAGGTCACAAAAAACGATCGCGATGTCCTTGATATCGAGGTTGGCCGCATAGCCTAAGAGGATGAGCTGAAGAACGGGCGCGATAAAAAGGATGGCCAACATCCGCCTGTCCCGGCGGAGTTGGATGAACTCTTTGTGAACGATGCGGCCGGCCCTCCTCATATGCCCCCCCCTTTCTTGAGGATCCGGCCGAGACGTATCGAGCTAAGTCCGAGGGCAAGCGCCGCAAACGCGGCAAGAAACGCCATCTGGCTCCACAGGGCGTCGAGGCCGGCGCCCTTGAGCATGATGCCACGGAGGACGGCCAGAAAATACCTGGCCGGGATGATAAAAGTGACGATCTGGATCGCCACAGGCATGTTGCGAATCGGGAAGACGAACCCGGAAAGGATAAAGGTCGGCAACATCGTCGTGATGATGGCAATCAAAAAGGCGACTTGCTGGGAACGGGCGATTGTCGATATCAGGAGTCCCACACCCAGCCCGCCGACGAGAAAGAGAATCATTCCGGCCAGAAGATATCCGTAGTTTCCTTTTACGCTGACGCTGAAAAAAAGCCGGCCGAAGGCAAGGACAAGGTGCGCTGAAACAAGCGAGATTAAGACATAAGGAATGGTCTTTCCGACAATGAGCTCGACCGGCTGGAGCGGCGAAACCATGAGCTGCTCAATCGACCCCCTCTCCCTTTCCCTGACCACAGAAAAAGCTGTCGAAATGACGACCGTGATCATCAGGACGAAGGCCATCAGTCCCGGCACGAGGAAGCGGGCGCTCTTGAGCTCTGGGTTGAACCAGATGCGGGGATGAAGGTCAAGCGGCTGGATCATGATCGAAGGCGAGTAGCCTTGGGCGATGGCGCTCACATAGCCCGCGGCTGTGCCCGCGATAAAGGTTTCCTCTCCGTTGATAATGACCTGAATGGCTGTCTGCCGCCCGTCTAACAACGATCTTGAGAAATCGGGAGGAATCACGATGGCCGCCTGGACGGCGCCCTCTCCCATGAGCCTGTCGATTTCCCGGTCGCTTGCGACGATGCGCTTGAGGTCGAAATATTCGGTCACCAGAAAACGCTCGATGAAATCCCGGCTCTGCTGGCTCTTTTCCTGATCAAGGATGGCTAAGGCTAAATGCTTGACGTCAAAGTTCAGGGCATAACCGTACATGATGAGGAGAAAACCGGGGATGAAAAGCAGCATTCCCAGGGTGCGTTTGTCTCTTCGAATCTGTCTGAATTCTTTTTTCGTGACTGGTTTGATGCGGGCCCACATGGATATTCCCTATGCTCTTTCTTCCGCAAGCCGTTCCATCTTTTCAATAAGCTGAATAAAGACATGCTCTAATCGTGGCCTGATGACGTCGATGCGCCTGACGACGATCCCGCGGTTTCTGAGCAAAGCTTCTATTTTAGAGCACCCCTCTTCTTCGTCCTCGACCTCGACATGAAGATAAGCGCCAAAAACTGAGCTGGCTAAAACCCAGACCTCCGCCTGGAGCAAGGCTAAAGCTTCTCCCGGCTTGTCACAATCAACCTCGAGGATGGGATGACGGATGACTTTTGCCTTAAGCTCTCCAGGGGTTCCGCTGGCGACGATCTCCCCGGCGTGAATGAGCAAGACCCGGTGGCAGTATTCGGCCTCGTCAAGATAGTGAGTCGTCGCCAGAACAGTCACTCCGGCAGAAGCCTGATCGCTGATTAAGTCCCAGAATCTCCGCCGCGAGACGGGATCCACGCCGCCTGTCGGCTCGTCGAGAAAAACGACCCCCGGCTCATGAAGCAGGGCGCAGCTCAGGGCCAGGCGCTGCTTCCAGCCAACTGGCAACTCTCCTGCTAAGGCATGCTCTTTTCCGCCGAGCTGGCAAAGCTCCAAAGCCCAGCGCAACCTGCTGCTGAGTGAGCGGCGGGAGAGGCCGTAGATGCCGCCGTAAAAGCGGATGTTCTCTTCAACCGTCAGGTCCTCGTAGAGCGAGAATTTTTGAGACATGTAGCCGATGCGCTCTTTGATTCTCTCTGGTTCCTGGACAACGTCATGGCCAGCGATCACAGCCGTCCCGGCCGTGGGGGTGAGCAGCCCGCAGAGCATCCGGATCGTGGTCGATTTTCCCGCTCCGTTAGCCCCGAGAAAGCCGACGATTTCTCCTCTGGCCACGTTGAAATTGATATTCTTGACGGCCACAAAGCGGCCGAAGGCCTTGGTCAGGTTGCAAACTTCGATCGTGTGTTCAACCATGGACGCCTTTTCTACGAACTCCTAGTCAAATAAATAAAGACGTTCTCGAGCGAGGGAGAAATCTGACGCCAGCGAGAAACGTCTATCCCTCTATCTTGAAAATGTCGACTCAAGGAGGAAAGATCGTCCTGAATCTTGGAGACGACGAGGTGAAGCCTGTCGCCGAATACCTGGACGTCAATAACGTCGGGTATCTTCTTCGCAACCTCAGAGGCTGCGCGGAGGTCTTTTGCGGTGAGCTCAATGATCGTCCCCTCCATCCGGTCCTTCATCCGGCTGGGCGTTTCGACAGCCAAAAAACTTCCCCGGTGCATGAGGGCTACCCTTGAAGCACGCTCCGCTTCATCGAGGTAAGGCGTTGACAGGATGATCGTCATCCCTCTCTGGAGAAGACTGAAGAGAGTCTTCCAGAAATCACGCCGGGAGAGCGGGTCAACTCCTGTGGTCGGCTCGTCCAGGAGGAGCAGTTCGGGTGTATGGACGAGAGCACAGGCCAAAGCGAGTTTTTGTTTCATCCCGCCAGACAAGTTTTCAGCCAGACGGCGCCGGAAAGGTTCGAGCCGGGTGACTCCCAAAAGCTCCTCCCGCCTGGCTCCGATGTCCTTTATCCCGTGGATTTCAGCAAAAAACTCGAGGTTCTCGTCCACGCTCAGGTCGCCGTAAAGGGTGAACCGCTGCGAGAGATAGCCGACCCGTTTCTTGATCTCGTCGATTCCTTTAACTATGTCGAAACCCAAAACCATGGCACGACCGGCAGTCGGCTTGATGATCCCGCTGAGGAGCCGGATAGCGGTCGATTTTCCCGCGCCATCCGGACCGACGACACAGAACAGTTCACCTTTGGCAACGGAGAATGTGAGGTTTTCGACAGCCTTAGTCGCGTCGTAGCTTTTGCTCAGCCCCTCGGCTTCAACAGCTAACACGAGAAGTCAATCCCTCCCGCCTTCAAGGTCCGGAGGTTCAATTTTGAGCACGGCGTCGGCGGGCATTCCCGGCTTCAGGATATACTCCGGGTTTGGGATCTCAATCTTGACTCTGAAGACGAGCTTGACTCGCTCCTCCTTGGTCTGCACATTTTTGGGAGTGAACTCTGCCTCGGGAGAGATAAAGACTACCTTGCCGGTGAAAACCCGGTCCGGATAGGAATCAATCTTGACCTCAGCAGCTTGGCCGAGCCGGGTTCGGCCAAGCTCTTTTTCAGGAATATAAATTTCCAGATGGACGTTGGCCAGGTCAGCCACTGTCAGGATAGGGCTCCCCGGGATGACGAATTCACCCGCCTCGACGATCTTATGAGTGACGATTCCTGAAGCAGGAGAAAAAATCGTTGAATCGGCAATGGATTTCCTGATCAGGTCCCGGGCGGCAGCGGCCTGGTCAAGCCTGGCCCGGGCTGCCTGGATTTCTTCCGGCCTGGTCAGCTGTCGTGCTTTCTGCAATGCTTGTTTGGCTGCTTCGGATTGAGCGAGGGCGACTTTATAGCGGACCTCAGCGTCGTCTCTCTGCTTCTGCGTCGCGCTCTCCTTCTCGGCCAGGGTCCGCAAGCGTCTCCAGTCCTCCTCGGCTAAGGAAAGCGTTGCCTCGGCTTGTTTCAAAGCTTCTTCAGCCTGGCGAATATCTTCAGTCCGAGCTCCTTTAAGAAGCAACTCGATCTGGGCCTCGGCCAGCCTGATTCCTGCTTCTGCCTGTCGGAGCTGGATCTCCAAAGAGGAACTTTCGATGACCGCGAGCGTCTCACCTATCTTAACCTGGTCTCCTTCTCCGACCAGAATCTTTTCAACCTGGCCGCTGAGTTTCGAGGCGATAGCCACTTCCACGGCCTCGATCGTTCCGGAGGCGCTAATCCAGTTTTTTTCTCTATCCCCCTTGCAGGAGACAAAAAAGACGACGAAGCAGGTGATAAAAAGACAGGATAAAACCTGGACCTCCGCTCGTCGACGGTTCATCAATCCGCTCCTTAGATTATGGCCAATACCTTTTGTCTTATTCTTTCTCGGCTGATTCCTTAAGCCGGTATTTCTCGAACCATTCGCGAAGATAAAGCTGCTGGAGAAGCCTGTGGGAAGGCCGGCGCCAGCCGTGGTACTCTTCGGGCATTCGGACCAAGAGCGTCTCTTTCTTTAGCATCTTAAGGGCCCGGTAATACTCTTCACTCTGGCCGATCGGCGTCCTCAAGTCCGCTTCACCTGTCATGACCATTGTCGGCGTTGTGACGTTGGCGACATAGTGAAGGGGTGAGCGGACGGCGTATTCCATCGGGTCTTCCCAGGGGTATTTCTTGAACTGCCGGTACCACATGTGACCGTCTGTCGTTCCGACAAAAGAATGCCAGTTAATTACCGGCCTCATCGACACAGCGGCCCTGAATCTGTTTGTGTGGCCGACAATCCAGGCCGTCAGGACTCCGCCGCCGCTGCCGCCGCAGACAAAAAGATTATCCTTATCGATAAAACCCTTGGCGATAGCCGCGTCAACACCCGCCATGAGGTCGTCGTAATCCTTTCCCGGGTAGGCGTACTGAATGCCGTTGACAAAATCCTGTCCATAACCCGTGCTTCCCCTCGGGTTAGTGTAGAGGACGGCATAACCGTTGGCCGCGAAATTCTGCCATTCCCAGTTGAATGCGACGTTGTACATCGCCCACGGCCCGCCATGGATCCATAAAAGAAGCGGGTATTTCTTGGCCGGGTCGAACTCGGCCGGTTTGATGAGCCAGCCCTGGATGTCCCAGCCATCTGCAGATTTATACCAGAGCTCCTCGACCTCGCCCAGCTTGACGCCAGCCAAGACATCCTGGTTAAGGTCGACAAGCGTCTTAAAGACTCCACGCTTAGTTAGGCTAAACGTGATGAGATAGCCGGGGCGGTGGAAAGTTGAGAGCACGGCGGCAGCCTGGCCGGTCCGGGAAAGGGACAGTCCCATCAAGAATTGCACTCCCTCGGTTAGTTTCTTGATCTTTCCATCCAAAGCTACAAAATAGGCGTTTGATTCTCCTTTTTCGGCCATCAGATAATAAACGCCCGAGCTATCCGCCGCCCAGATGAGGTTAGCGGGCGAGTTGGGGAGCCCGCCGGCCAGAAGCTTTTTATTCCCTCCATCTTTGTCCATCAGATAGACATCGGAGAGATGACTGGTATAGTCTTTATCATCATAGCCCGTGTAGGCAATCCACTTTCCGTCGGGCGAAACCAACGGTCCCCGGTCAGGCCCCTTTCTGTCTGTTAACGCCTTGACCTCGAGGGTTTTGATGTCGACAGAGTAAATCTCCGAGTCGCCCTGCTGGTACTCCGGTTCCGGCTTTCGAATAGCGGAAAAATAGATCTTTTTGCCGTCCGCCGACCATTCAGGGTCGTTATGAGAATAATCGCCCGATGTCAACTGATTCGGCGTGCCTCCAACCTCAGCATCGATGATGAAAATATGCGAATTTCCTTTTGGCAGCGGGCCCCGGCCGTCGCTTCTCCAGGAAAGACGGTCAATGATGATAGCCGGTTCCGCCCATTTCGCGCCTTTCGGCCGACGGGGAAGCTTGACGCTCAAAATCGGCTTCTCATCAGGAATGAACATGGTAAAGGCCAGGCTTTTTCCGTCGAGCGACCAACTCAGGCTTCCGGGCGCATCCTCAACACGGGTGAGCTGGGCTACCTCCCGCGTGTCCAGCCACATGACATGGATTTGAGAAGTCCCATCCCGGTCCGATAGAAAGGCAATCTTCTTTCCGTCGGGGGACCAGAGCGGTGACGTATCTCGCCAGTTGCCTGGCGTCAGCTCGCGCAGCCTCTTTCCTTCGATGTCCACGATCCAGAGGTTGCTGTTGGAACGGTCAGCCATTTTGTCCACCCAGGTTCGGGTGAAGATAATTTGCTTGCCGTCTGGTGAGATTGCCGGACTTCCGACCGATTCCATCTCCATGAACGTTTCGAGGTCGAGAAGCTTGACATTCTTGGACTCTTCTCCCCAAGTTCCCGGGAGAATGCTCAGGCAGAGACAAATAAGCGCGAAGATAGTTTTTTTCATGCTTCCTCCTTTCTTATGCAATCTTTTTCTTCCTGTTTTGTCTTCGCCGGCCTGATGGCTCTCATGATTTCGGCTCCCTCATTCAGCCAGCAGCTCATCGAGGGCAGCCAGGAAGGCACGGGCTTCCTCGAAGCTGTTGTAATGGGCAAAACTGGCCCGGCAGACGCTGTCTTTCCGAAAATGACGGAAGAAAACCGCCGAATAATGGTTGCCGTCAGCGATCTGAATCCCCCGCCGGTCCCAGAACAATTTCTTTGTCTCGCTGGGCCTCTGCCCCGCTATCTCGAAAGCAAAAGTCGGGTCCCGATGAGACGAAGATTTTTGGTCAATAATCCCATAGCAGCGAAACTTGGAGCCCTCGAGCTGTCTGAGCTTATCCAAGATGATTCCCTTAACCTCTTTTTCAAAACAGGCTATGGCATTCATGACCCGTCTGAACTTGGCCCGGCGGTTGTCTTTTGTGAGCTGGGTCTGAGGGGTAAGCTCGCCGTCAAGCCAGAGAAGGTATTGGAGCGCTGCTCCAAGCGAGGCCAGGGCAGAATTGTTCAGAGTCCCCTGCTCATACTTGAATGGCGAGACATTCTTGTTCGTTTCGACGCGGTAAGGCTTCATTTTGTCAAGGAGTTCTTTTCTCCCCCAGAGGACACCCAGCATCGGCCCGAAAATCTTGTAGCCCGAAAAAACGAGAAAATCGCAGTTTATTTTTTGAACATCGATCGGGCCGTGTTGCGCATGATGAACGGCGTCCACGCAGACAAGACAATTGGGCGTTTTCGCCTTGATCTCGGCCACAAGCTCCTGGAGAGGCACGATCGTGCCCACGCCGTTGGAGGCCAGGGGGACGGCGACGAGAGCTGTGTTTTTCGTTACAAGAAATAGAAGATGCTCTATATCCAGAAGGCCCGGGTCTTTGATTCGAGCCCTCCTCACTTCGCCATCCCGCCATTTTCCACCAACCATTTCCCAGGGGGAAATGTTAGCCATGTGGTCAAGGTCGGTGACGATAAGGTTGCGTTGCCCGGCAAACAGGCCGCGCAGGGAGACAGCCAGGTTAAACAGAGCTTGAGTTGTAGAAAAATGGAAGCTGATTTCGTCTGGGCTGCTTGCGTTCAAGAAATCAGCGGCGATTTCCCTGATATGCCAGTGGAAATCTTTGGTCGCCTCCTCAGCGGGATAAATTTCGCCAGGAAGAGAATTCAGCCAGGTCGCTCCCTCGGCCATGGCCTTAGCGGCTGTATCGACAGTAAGGGTTCCTGCAGCCGAGTTGAGATAGATTCTCCTGTTTCCCCGGATATCCCTATCGATTTGAGGAAATCGCGAGCGGATTCGGCCATGAACAGCCATGAAGCGGGTAAGCCTTGCGTCTTCAGGCATGCAGAGAATCATATAGCATACGGGCAATGCCATGTCAAAAAACAGGTCCCGTCGCTGTTCTCAGTTACCAGGAGATGCCGTAGTCTTCGCCGTAGTTCGACGACCCGCCCCAGAAAGTGCCGTGCTTCCAGTCAAAAAAGATGGCGTTGATCGGGCCGGAGGTGTGCTTCTTGACGCTCAGCCTGTAGCCCATCTTGGCCAGCTTATCCCTGGTTTCTTGACTGACCTTCTCGTTTACGTCGAGCTTGCCGGGAGAAAATTCGTGGCGGCCAAAAGAACTGCGCATCTGGTAGCTTGTGATATTCGGCGCTTCGCACGCCTGTTGAACGTTCATACCGAATTCCACAATGTTCAGAAAAAATTGCAGAAGGTTCTGGTCTTGACTATCTCCTCCCTGAACCGCGAAGGAAAGGAAAGGCCTCCCGTCTTTGAGGGCAAGGCCCGGCGTGAGCGTTGCTCGCGGCCTCTTACCCGGCGCTATGACGTTGAACGGGTTTTCGGCCTCATTCAGGACGAAACTTTGGAGGCGCTGGCTCATGCCAATGCCCGTGTTGCCGGCGAGGCAGGCCGGAATCCAGCCGCCGCTTGGAGTAACCGAAACCACCCATCCCTGTTTGTCAGCCGCCTGGATGGATGTTGTTCCCGCGGAAAAGCTCGACGAATCTCCTTCTTCCTTGACGCTCGTGTCCAGCCATTTTTCTAGATAATGGAGATAAGGGTTCTTTTTTCCCTCGAACGGGTAAGGGTCGCCTGGTTTGACCGCAGGATCATTGGCCATCCAGTCGATGAGCTTCAACCTCTCTCGGGCGTAATCTTTGGCCAACAGCCCCTTGACCGGCTCTTCAGGAGGAAAATACGGGTCGCCGTAGTAAAAATCGCGGTCTGCGAAGGCCAGGTTCATGACCTGGTAAAGGGCATGGATGTATTCGGCGCTGTTATGGCCCATCTTCTTTAGGTCGAGGTTTTCGAGCATGTTCAGAGCCTGGAGCATGACCGGGCCCTGAACCCAGCAGGTCAGCTTGTAGACGTCGATTCCTTTGTAGGAGGTCATGACAGGCTCTTCAAGATGGACTTTCCAGTTCGCCAAATCATCCCTGGTGATGAGCCCTCCCTGCTCTTTTGAACCCCTGACAAACTCCTCGGCAATATCGCCTTTATAGAAGCGATCGTAAGCTTCGTATATAGCTTCTTTGCGGCTTCTTCCAGAAGCGAGCGCCCTGGCTTCAGTTTCGACGAGTTTTTTCAGGGTTGAAGCCAACTCTGGCTGGCGAAAGATTTCGCCGGGCTCAGGCGCTTCCCAGGACTCTCCCGCGTGCGGCAGGAGGACTTTCCTTGAATACGGCCACTCCTTGATTCGCTCTTTTTCTCGCTCGATACTATCGGCCAACTGCTTTTCGATCGGATAGCCTTCCTCGGCCATCTGGATGGAAGGCTCCAAAACCTCCTTTAAACTCATGGTTCCAAATTCTGCCAGCATGACCATCAGCCCGCCGGGGGTTCCAGGCGTGACGGCTGCCAGAGGCCCGTGTTCAGGCGGATAGCGCAGGCCTTTCTTTTTGAAAAACTCAGGAGTCGCGCCGGTCGGGGCGACGCCGAGCGCGTTGACTCCGATGACTTTCCTGGTGACCGGGTTAAAAATAAGCGCTTGAGTTTCCCCTCCCCAGCTCAGGACATCATACATGGTGCAGACGGCAGCCAGCATGGCGCAGGCCGCATCCACCGCGTTTCCTCCCTTCAGGAAGGTCATCGCACCGGCTGTGGCTCCGAGCGGTTTCCCGGTGATGGCCACCCAATTCTTGCCGTGGAGCACGGGTTTTTCTGTCCGCTCGGCGGCAGGGACGCTGACCGAAAGGACAAGCAGCGCGAGGCCCAGCACGGGCACCGCCTTGACGATCAAAGAAAAAATATCTTTTTCGCTCATGCCCTCTCCTCCTCTCCAGTCCTTCGGCTGAAGGATTTTTAGGTTATCGCCTGACGAGTTTTCTTGGCGAGGTCTATTTTTTCCTGTACGTGTGTTCCAGAAGAATGACCCTATCCTCGGTTTTGATCTGGGTGAATTCGACTCCCATCTCGAACAACTCTTCCTCGTAGACGCTCCGAGACCAGCGGACCAAACCCACGGCCTTGACGAGCTTCCGGCGTCTGGCAAGTGCAATCTCGACTCTGACGGGCGTGTCCCGGGGGAGGGCAAGATTGGTCATGACCCTGATGCCGCCGGGCGAGATATCCTTGGTCAGTGCGTTGAAAATTCTCTTCTCCGAATACAGCTTGCCATCTGCAAGAATTTCGATGATGACCTTATCCTCTTCTTTGACCCGGCTTTCCCTGCGCCTTTCTTTGGCCAGCCAGGTCTCTTCTCTTTTGCGGCGCATAGCTAGTTTTCTTTATGGTATTAGTCGAGCAGCATGGCTTTTTTGATAAATCTCCGTTTCACTTTTTCGGCCCCTCATTTTAAAGAATTCACCAGAGAATATACCAAGAAAAGCCCGCTATATCAATAGATATCTAAGGCGTCCTTAGCTATTTTTTGCACAATCCCTACAAATTCTATTGAATTTATAGAATTGCTATGATATAATTTATTTATTATGTGGGTTATTGCTTTGCTGGCTGGGCAAAAACCCGCCATCCCAAAACCCCTCCTTTTGCTAATTCCCCTTTACAGCCAGCACTTGCTCTTTTTTCTCGAGTTCAAGTCGCGTTTGGGAAGGCAGACCGAACGTGTTTTCGCAACGAATTCAGCTATTCCGAAGTTATGAATATTTGGAAGAAATCATGGTGACGGGATGTCTAAAGATAGAGATACTGAAATGGACAGACGACCATGGCTCTCCCCTGTCCGTGCGGAAAACGGGCCGGTTTTAAGCCTCATCGACGGCCTTCCGGCTGAATGGGAGGAGCGCGGTTGCTTTCTGTCGGAAGCTCCGGGAGAAAGCGAGGACGGCAGCCAGGAGTCTCTTCCTTCGTCCGGGAGCTCCGACAATGATCGTGACCTCGTGGCCACCTATCTCAGGGATATGGGCCAGGTCATGCTCCTGACCAGGGAAGGAGAAATCCGTCTGGCCAAGCGCATCGAAAGGGGAAACAGGCTCATGCTCAAGGGCCTTTTCGCTGCTCCCTTTTTTCTTGATGAACTGAAGGCTTTGGAAAAGAGGAGCAAAGCAAACACGCTCTGCTTGAAAAAGCATTTCGATTTTCCTGTTCAAGAAACTGGAGAAGAAAATCTCAATAAAAGATTTAACAAAATCAGGGCCGAGGTCAAAGAGATTATCAGAAACGCCGGTCGCCTGAAGAGGGCTCAGGCCAGGAGAAAACGGTGGGTTCGGCAGGCCAGGCAGGTCATCGGTTTGATCAAGCAGATAGAAAAATTCAACCTCCGGCCCGAGATCATAGAAGTCATGGCCGAACGAGCCCTCAACCTGCCAGACAAAGATAAAAGCCGCAACAGAAGGAAACTCTCCCTGGCTCAAGCCACAGCGGCCAGAATGATAACCGAAGGAAAAAGGATAAAAGACCAGGCGAAAAAAGACCTGGTTGCGGCTAACCTGAGGCTCGTCGTTTCTATCGCCAAAAGATATCAGAACCGGGGTCTTCACTTTCTTGACTTGATCCAGGAGGGAAATATCGGGCTGATGCGGGCCGTCGAGAAATTCAACCACCGTCTTGGCCATAAGTTTTCGACCTACGCCACCTGGTGGATCCGCCAGGCCATCACGAGGGCCATCGCCGACCAATCCCGGACCATCCGCCTTCCTGTCCATATGACTGAAACCCTGCAAAAACTGGCCAGAGCCACTCAGAACTTTGTCCGGGAAAAAGGCCGCGAGCCGACTTGCGCAGAGTTGGCCAGTCGGACCGGGCTTTCTCAAGCGAAGATCGACGAGATTGTCCAGAATACCCAGGAGACAGTGTCGATCGAGCTTCCCGTCGGAGAAAACAGCGAGAGTTTGCTCGGGGATTTCATCGAAGACAAGACCGTCCCTTCGCCCCCTGACACGATCATCCATTCCAGCCTCAAGGAGCAGATCGATGAGGCGCTCAAGAACCTCACGGACAGGGAGGCTGAGGTGATCAAGTTGAGGTTTGGCCTCGACGAAAGCGGCGGCCGGACGCTTGAAGAGGTAGGCCAGCAGCTCAGTGTGACGAGGGAACGAATCCGTCAGATTGAATCTAATGCTCTGCGCAAGCTCCAGCATCCTGTCCTGAATGCCAAGCTTAAGTCCTTCGCCTGACTTTGGCGCGGCCAGTCAAGGAGCAGGTTTCACTTCTTGGCCAGAGTCAACCGGTAGCTTTTTTCCGCGACGCTGAAATCCTTCAGGCTTTCCAGAAGAGCCTCCTCCCATTCTCGGTTTTTCAGAGCCCGGTTCAAGGCAAAGAGGTCCAGCTCTGTCACCTCGTCCCATTTTCCAGCTTGCTTGAGAAGTTCGGCCAGCTTTTTCCTCTCGTCTGTGTTCTTGGCAGGAAAACGGAGGGATTCCTGTTCCTTGACAGTGACTTTGTTTTCGCTCCCGAAAACGACCGAAACGCCTTCTCGCTCGCAGAAAGCGATCAAAGCCTGCTTGATCTTTTCCAGCTCTTCTTCGGACTCGCTCCTGAACGCCTCGTATTCGCTCTTGAGCTTGGCGTATTTGTCCACGAGCTTCACCCCTGGGTCGTTGAGGTACTCATTCTCGGCCATCGCCTCGATCTCGACGCCATGTCGCCACATCGGGCAAACGGACTTATGAAGGCACCAGTCACAGAGATATGAAACGACGGGCGGAAATTCCCTGACTGCCTCTATCTCCTTTATCCGGGCCAGGATCTCTTTTCGGAGGCTTTCCAATTGGTCTGGCGTCCTGAAGGAGTCCATTTCCTTGTCAAAAGCCAGATAATGCCAGACCAGCCGCGCCTTCTTAAAATCCTTGAACCGACTTTTGACCCAAAGAGCGTACATGGCCAGCTGCTTGTCGGCCTCAAGCTCCTCCTCTTCGGGGATCTGGCTGCTCGTCTTGTAATCATGGACTTCGTAAAGACCATCGCCCATGTCGATGAGCCTGTCGATGCGGATGTGGAATAAATAATTCCCCGCCTCGTCAAGCCGCAGCTGATCCTTGGTCTCCAGTCCGAGGACTCTGCCCCGCTCAAAAGGCTTATGTCTGTGGTAGTAATCCGTGAGATAGCGTTCGCCCATTTTTCTGTAGTTCTCAGCGGTGTATTCTTTTCTGACGATGATAATCGAATCCTGCCATTTCTTCTCCCAACTTCGTCGGAAAAAATCGAGCAGCTCATCGGGCGAGAGGAGCTTCTCGTGCATCTTATCGCGGTAAAGTTTTTCGAGCGCCTCATGGACAATCCGGCCGAGAAAGGTCTCGACGGTGTCCTCAGTCTCGACCTTCAAACAATCGATATAAGCGAACTTGTACTGGAGAGGGCAGGCGTCGTAAGTCGAAATTCTGGATACGCTGAAGGCGGCCATGGCATCCCTCCTCAAGATTCACGTTCAGCCGATCTTTAGCCGGGCGGCGGCTGGTCAACGCCGTCCCAGCAGTATGTGCAGATTTTTCCCTTGGGCAGGCTGATTGCCTCGATCAGATCCTCAAGTAGCTGGTACTTGAGACTGGTCAGGTTGAGGCGGCGGCGGATTCTCTCTTCCATAGCCTGATACGCAGGCGTTCCAGGATGAGTGTAAGCTGAAAGATCTGCGGCCTTCTCTCCTTCAAGCTCCCGGATGGCCCGTCGGGCGGCAAGGTCCCATTCTGATTTGGAGGTAGAAAAATTGAGGAACTTGCACGCATAGACAAGCGGGGGGCACGCCGGCCGCATGTGGACTTCAAGGGCGCCCACCTCGTAGAGCCTCCGAATGGTTTCCTTGAGCTGGGTGCCACGGACGATAGAATCCTCGCAGAAGAGGAATTTCTTGCCCTCGATGAGCTCGCGGATGGGGATGAGCTTCATCCTGGCGATAAGATCCCGCACGGCCTGATCCTGCGGCATGAAGCTCCTGGCCCAGGTCGGCGAGTACTTGACGAAAGGCCTCTTGAACGGCACGCCGGCCTCCGCAGCGTAGCCAAGGCCGTGGCCGATGCCAGAATCAGGAAGGCCGGCCACGAAATCGATGTCAATCGGGTTCCGTCGGGCGAGAAACGCCCCGCAACGGTTCCTGACCCACTCAACGTTGATGCCTTCATAGCTTGAAGCCGGGTAGCCATAGTATACCCAGAGAAAACCGCAGACCTGCATTTTATCCTCAGGCGCCTTCCGCGACTCTACGCCGTCGGCCGTGAGGAAGACGATCTCTGCCGGACCCAGGTATCTCTCCACCACAAAACCGAGGTTGGGAAACGCGCAGGTTTCCAACGCGGCAGCGATGCTGTCGTTCCTGTGGCCGATAACGATCGGCGTCCGCCCTAATTTATCCCTCGCTGCATAAATCCCTTTTTCGGTGAGCAAAAGCAGCGAACAAGACCCCTGGATTTCATCCTGCGCCCTCGCGATGCCGGCCTCGAAAGACTCCTCTTCGTTGATCAGCGTGGCCACGAGCTCAGTCGGGTTGATCTCACCTCCGCTCATCTCGGAAAAGTGGAGTCTGCGGGTCTGGAAAGCCCGTCGCGCAAGCTCCTCGGCATTCTTGACAGCTCCCACTGTGACAATGGCGTAGTTGCCGAGATGCGACCGGATGAGAAGCGGCTGGTCGTCATAATCGCTGATCACGCCGATTCCGCTCCGGGCATGGAGTGCTTCGATATCCGAGTCGAACTTGGACCTGAACTGGTCGTTTTCGATGCTGTGAATGACCCGCTCGAACCCCTCCGGCTTGAAGACGGCCATCCCGCCCCTTTTTGTTCCCAGGTGAGAGTGGTAGTCTGTCCCATAAAAAATGTCGTGAATGCAATCCTGCTTTGAGACGACGCCGAACAACCCGCCCATCCTTTTCGCCTCCTTTTCTCCTAATTTTCCAGGAATGAGAACAGATATTCCTGCCGTCCTCCGATATTCTGATACCGCACGTTTCCTCCGATGATCGTGTAGATGACAGCAGCGGTCAAAATCTCATCATCCGGCACTGTCAGGATATTCTTCGACAAAACAGTGATATCAGCCAGCTTCCCTGGGCTTAGAGACCCAAGGATATTTTCCTGAAAGCCAGAGTAGGCGGCGTTCAGCGTATAGGACCGTAAGGCTTCTTCCCTCGTCATCCTCTGCTCGGGAAAAAAGGCGCTTCCATCCTTCATCTGGCGCGTCACTGAAGCATGGAAACAAGCGATGGGATCGACGTCCTCGACCGGCGCATCCGTGCCGTTTGAGATCACGGCTCCCGTTTTCAAAAGCTCTCTCCAGACGTAGGCTCCTTCCCGGGCCCGTTTTTCTCCAAGCCTCTTAACCACCCAGGGACCATCAGAGGTGCAATGGATTCCCTGCATGGCGGCGACGACGCCGAGAGCGCCAAACCGGGGAATATCGTCGGGGTGGAGATGCTGGGCATGCTCAATCCGCCAGCGAAGGTCTTTTTTATCGGGATGAGACCGGAAAGCTTCCTCATAGATATTGAGAGTTTCCCGGTTGCCCCGATCGCCGATCGCGTGAGTGCAAAGCTGGAAGTCATTCTCGATGGCCAGACGGGCTGTTTCTTTCATGACCTCTATCGGCGTCGTGTTGAGCCCGACAGAGCTCGGAAGGTCGTCATAAGGAGCAAGAAGCCAGGCTCCATGAGCACCCAGAGCGCCGTCAATCAGGCGCTTGATCGCCCTCACTGTCAAGTGATTCTCGCCCGCGCCGATGATCTTATACTTCGTCAAAGACTCGGCAAGGTTCTCGTTTCCCTCGCTGATCATCACCCAGAGCCGGACTCCCAGCTTCCCCTGCTCTGCCAACTCTCTAAATAGATCGATTGTCTCAAAAGAGGAGCCCGCATCATAAAAACTGGTGACGCCATTAGCCAGACACTCCTTGGCGGCCAGGGTAATGGCGCGTTTCTGTTCGCTCATGATTTGTTCGGAAGTAAGGCCAGCGCGATAGTCACTGAGGGCTCTCTTTAACAGGCCCTGGGCCGTTTCCCGGAAAGCTCCAATGGGGTTGCCTTTACCGTCCCTGACAACTTGTCCTCCAGGCGGGTCAGCAGTTTTTTTGGTGATTCCGGCAAGCTCCATGGCTTTGGCGTTGGCCAGGCAGGAATGGCCGCTTGCGTGGGTAAGGAGCACAGGATTGTTCGGGCTCGCCTGGCTGAGGTACGTGTGGAAAGGCAGCCCGTCAACCTGAGGTTCGGGCGTCTTGTCCCATTTTTCTTGATGCCAGCCGCGGCCAAGAATCCATTCTCCCGGCTCAACCTTCTCTGCGGCCGCTTTGACCATGGCCACGATTTCGTTCCAGTTATTCGTCTTTGTCAGGTCCAACAGCATTTTGGACTGACCGAGGCTTGTGTAGTGGCCGTGGCTGTCGATGAACCCGGGAATAGTTAGTTTCCCGTCGAGGTCGATGACCTTTGTTGATTCGCCGATAAACCGTTTTATTTTTTTCTGGTCTCCGACAGCGACGATCCGGTCGCCACGGACGGCCAGCGCTTCGGCCCGGGGAATACTCTCATCCATGGTCACGATCTGGCCGTTTGAGAGGACAAGATCAGCCGGCTCTTCTTTCCTGGCGCAGCCAGAAAAGCCGCATATAAGGATAGCTACAAGGCTGAGAACAATGAGTCTGGCAGAAATTTTAGGACTCATGTTGATACCCTCCTTCATGTCAAAAGAATAAAGGGCTATCTTATTTTTTTCCAGCGAATAATTCAACAACCAGCATCTTTTTTTTCAAGAGCGCTCTCAGCGAGGACGCCAGCCAGCGTCTCGACAAAAAGACCGGCGTCGGCCTGGGTAAAGACAAGCGGCGGCTTAACCTTCAAAACATTTCGGTAAGGGCCATCCGTGCTGACCAGCACGCCTTTGTCTTTCATCCTCTCGGCGACATAAGAGGCTTCGGCCGTCGCCGGAGCCAGCGTGGCTCTGTCCGAAACAAGCTCGATCCCAAGAAATAGACCTAATCCCCGGACATCGCCGATGAGAGGAAACGTTTTCCTGAGCTCCTCCAGACGCGACTTGAGGTAGGTTCCGACTTTATAGGCATTCTCCTGGAGTTTCTCTTGTCGAATGACATCGAGGACGGCCAGGCCAACGGCGCAGGAAACCGGGTTTCCGCCAAAGGTGCTAAAGTATTCCATGCCCGTGTCAAAGGAGGCGGCGACCTCAGGCGTCGTCACGACGGCCGCAAGCGGATGGCCGTTTCCGATAGGTTTTCCCATTGTCACGATGTCCGGAACGACTCCCTGAGTCTCGAACCCCCAGAAATGAGTGCCGACTCGGCCAAGGCCGACTTGAACCTCGTCGGCGATACAGACGCCGTCAGCGTTGCGGACATGGGCAAAGGCCTCACGGAGATAGCCGTCGGGATAGACGATCTGCCCAGCGCAGCCCATGAGCGACTCACATAAAAAAGCTGCTACTCCCCTCCCCCTATCCTTGATCTTCTCGACGGCATGTTTCACATCAAGGGCGTACAGCGAGCCGGCATGTGGGTTATCGTATTTGTAAGGCCCTCGGTAACCGTCTGGAGTCAACACCTTATGGACGTGGGGAGGCGCGCCCCGACCGCCCGGGCCGTCAAACTTATAAGGACTGACCTCGACGAGCGAGCTCAGGGTGCCGTGATAAGCCCCATCGACGACGATGATATCCCCGTGCCCCGTCTTCGTCCTGGCCATCCGGAGCGCCAGGTCATTGGCCTCGCTCCCGCTCGAGACAAAATAGAAAATGCGGAGAGGGGCGGGCAGGGTCTCGGCCAGCCTGAGGGCGTATTCAACCAAGTAATCATGGAGGTAGCGCGTGTTTGTGTTGAGGATGGCCATCTGCTCGCGGGCAGCCCGGACCACAGCCGGATGGCAGTGGCCCACGTGCGGCACATTGTTTACGGCATCAAGATAGGCCTGGCCGTTCTCGTCATACAGGCGTTGCCCGAACCCCCGCACGATCTTGAGCGGCTTCCTGTAGGAAACACTGAGGGTTGGACCCAGATTCGTCTTGCGCAACCGGATGATCTCGTCTCTGGTCCTCTCCACGGCCGGTTGTGTCTTCCTTTCTTCCGGGATCTTAAGGATTAAGCTGGGATCAGGACAGAGGCTCAGCCAGAGGTCATTTTGGCTGGGCGGAGCCACTCCAGGAAAATCTCCCCGTCTGCCGAAAAGGTCGGTTATGATCTGGAAGTGGAGATGGGGCGGCCAGCCGCCGTTTTCCTTAAAGCGTCCGACTGCACCGATTTTCTGGCCCTTTTTTATTCTGGCTCCTTCGGTCAGGCCCACAAGCGAATCTCGGCTGAGATGGCCGTAAAGCGTGTAGAATGTCGGGCCGTCTGAAACCCTGTGTTCAAGGATGACGGTCGGGCCATAATCAAGATGCCCCTCGTTGTCCCCGAAGCTATGGACAACTCCGTCAAGTGGCGCATAAACAGGCGAGCCGGCCTTAACAAAAAGGTCAGTCCCCAGATGGACGCTCCTCCATTCAGGAGCGTCATTTCCCGGAATTTTAAAAATGCCGCTCGCATAAAATTGCCGGACCTCGCCATAGCGTCCGATTCCCACTCTGGCCCCGGCGGCAGAGATCCGGCCCCGTATCCAGGCACCGAGTTCCTCCATGTTGTCTAAATGATCGCAAGCGCCAAGCTCGCGGCTTCCCACGCTCAGGTCAAAAATATGGGGAGGATTTTTCTCGAAATCCGTTTTGATCACCGGGACGATGTCCTCCTGATGGGACTTAAGCCAGGAGATGACTCTCTCTGACTCCGGACAGGGAGCGAGGCCGCAAGCCCGGCGGAAAATAGAATAGGCCAGCCGCGGGTTGACCTCCCGCCACTCGCGGAGCAGTGCCCAGGCTGGCTTCTCGCTGATCGTCAGGTATTCGTTTTCTCTCTCCTGCTTCTTCTGTTCGGCTGAAATAGCCACGCTCAGGCAGAGCCTAAGGGCGACGAGATGATAGAGGACCTGAATCTCCCTGTCTAATAAGGGCAGAGCCTGGTGGTAGGCAGAGACGATTGCTGCTGCTGCAGCCAGCGGGTCCTTTTTTCCCATCATCGCGTATGCGGCACCGACAGCCAGTTCACCGACCGTGTAGCCATAGAGCATATCGCCGAAATCTATGATCCCGATAACTTTCGTGAAGCGACCTTCCACGACAGGCGAAGCATGGCCGACGAGCACGTTATAATCGTTGGCGTCGTTGTGGATGACGCTCTGCCTGAGCTCAGCCAGAAAGGGAAAAGCATGCTCCTCGAACAGCCGCAAAAAATGCCAAATGAGCTCTCGCTCCGTTTTTCCCTCGACATGAGGAAGAAGCCTGGCGAGGGTGACCGGCGCCTTTTTCAAGTCCCACTTCAATTCTCTCTCCATGGCCGGATGCCTGAAAGAAAGCAGCGCTTTGTCCATTAGGCCGAGGAAAGCGCCAAGACTTTCGAGGAGCTCAGGTTTGTGCGGCTTGACCCCGGCAAAGAAACGGCCGGGGAGATAGCTCAGCAGGCGGACGAAGTGGCACGAGCCGTTGCGGCTGTCGGCGGTGATAATTGGCTCGCCCGCCAGGCTTTTCTGGATCGAGGGCCAGGCAATCTCCGGTGCTTCTCGCCTGAGGTGTTCGATGGCGTTCGTTTGAAATTCGAGGACTTCGCGTTTCTCCGCAGAGCTTGAAATCTTGAGGATGAAATCCCGCGCCGAGCCTGCTTCGCTAAAATGAAAATTCTGGTCACGCTCGCTGGGAAGTTCGACAGCACTGCCCGATAGGCCGAAAGATGCCATAATGATGGCACAGGCCTCTTCGGCTGTGAACTGTGGACGGTTTGATCTAAGCTCGCTCATCTCTCTTCTCCTCAAGCTCTTTTTGATGTTGTCCGCACGTCCTCAGACGTGCCAGCTCCTTTCAGGATTGCTATCATAGAACAACTCGGCCTATTTTTTAAGGCCAAGCGTCTCCTGACTCGATTTTTTTGCTTTGTACAAAGGGCTGTATTATATTCTGGGCTGGAAGCCTCAAACAGAAAAGCGTTCCATTGGAGAGGAGATCGTGACGGATTGGAGAGCGGCGGCCGATGTCGTCATCGTCGGCGGAGGCATTATCGGCGCCAGCACCGCTTACAATCTCGCCATGAGCGGGATTAAGGATGTCGTCGTCATGGAAAAAGACCTTTTGGCTCAGGGCTCGACAGGCTTAAGCGTGGGGGGAATCAGACAGCAGTTTTCCCATCCAGCAAATATACGCCTCTCCAGGGAGTCAGTCCGCGTTTTCAAGAATTTCAAAGAAGAACTCGGCGTAGACATCGGTTTCTGCCAGGCAGGTTACCTCTTTTTGGCCCAGAAGCAGGCGACCTGGCAGGAATTTCTCTTCTCCGTTGAAACACAGCGCCAGTTCAGTGTCCCTGTCGAGGTCCTCAATCCTGACGAAATCCGCAGGCGCTGGCCTTACTTGAAGTGTGATGATATTATGGGCGCGACGTTCGGGCCGGAAGACGGCTATGCTGACCCTTACCTTGTAGCCATGGGTTTTGCCGCTGCCGCCAGGAAACAGGGCGTGCGGGTTGAAGAGCTTACCCGAGTGACGGCGGTTCGTCTGTCTGGAGACAGAGTTCTGGGCGTTGAGACGACGAGAGGTCAAGTTTCCTCACCGGCTGTTGTTAATGCTGCCGGGCCCTGGGCAGCGGAAGTAGCGGCTATGGCCGGGCTGGATTTGCCGGTGAGCCCTTGCCGGCGTCAGGCCTTTATGACCCAGCCTTTTGACCTCTTGCCCCATCCCGTCCCGATGATCATCGACCAGGATGCTCTGTTCTATGTCCGGGGAGCTGCCCCTAACCTTATCCTGGGGATGAGCGATCCTGATGAGCCGGCAAGCTTTAACCTGAACGTCGACCGGGAGTTCATGGAGAGAGTGGTCGGGGCTGCTGTCCGCCGCGTGCCCATCCTCGAGAAGGCCGAGCTGCTTAAGGGATGGGCGGGGTTGTACGAAATCACTCCTGACGGCAACCCGATCATCGGCGAGGCGCCTTTTTTGAAGGGATTCTTCTGCGCTGTTGGCTTCTCAGGGCATGGCTTTCAGCATGGACCGGCTGTGGGGCGAATCTTGAGCGAACTCATCAGCCGAGGCCAGACCGGGTTTGACCTGTCGCCTTTTTCTTTCGACCGTTTCAAAAAAGCTCCAGGCAGAAGAGAAAGTCGAGTCGTCTAACTTATTTCATTTTGCTGCCTTGATGATAAAGTCCAGCCACACCGCTGCCGTCGAAAGAAGCCCGAAGGTGAGGTTGTACTGAGCGGTGGCGCCGTCAAGAATGATGAAATCGAGCGGACGGCGCGGCGCTCGGCGTCGTCTGGCTCGTCCCCAGAGCGCCATTGCCCGTGGCAAGGCCAAAAACACGACCAAAAAGGTCAAGGGCATGGCTCTCTGATCTTGAGCTGTTAACCGAGGCCCGATGATCAGAATGAGGTCGATCGCAAACGCCCCAAATATCAGAACGCCATAATAGAAAAGCGACCACGTGTCCCCTAATAAAGAGGCAACTGTCGAAATCTTTTTCTCTTTATCTATGGCCGTATCGCGCCAGTTATTGGCATGGAGAATGGCGCTAACCAGCAGAGCCATCGGAACGGTCCAGACGACCGGGATCCAGGAGAAAGCGCGAGTTTGAACGACCCAGGCGCCGAGCGATCCGAAGATGCCAAAGTTGAGAAAAACGGCCAGGTCCCCGAGGGCATGGATCTTGAGGCCGCTGTAGAAAACCCCTATCATAACACCAACCACGCCGATGATGAGCAGCACGGGTCCAGTCAGATGAACAAGATAAACTCCTGCGGCGCAGCCCACCGCAAAGAGGACCGCAGCGCCGATCGACACCTGGCGGGGCGAGATCCAGCCCCGGACCAACGCTCCGCTGACCGGCGTCACGTCCCTGTCGAGCCCGCGCTTGAAATCAAACACGTCGCTGAGCATGTTAGCGGCTGTGTGCAAAATGACCATGCCCAGCAAGGCAAGAAGAAATCGCCCCGGCTGGAAATGGGCTTCTCCGATGACGACGGCAAGAGAAGTCCCAAAAATGACGGGCATGGTCGAGGCCGGCAGGGCCCAGGGGCGGCCTGCGATCAGCCATTTTTTTAGGAGCGAGGGGGGTGTGCCTTGTTCCATCGAGCCCCCTCTATTTGAGCAGCCTGCCGCTGTCCCCGACTTTCCACTTGCCCTCGACTTGAACGTACAGGATCGTCCGGAGAACTTCCTGGCCTCTCTCATTCTCATACTTCAGGTCGACGAGCATCCAATCCTCCAGGCCGGGGAATGTCATCTTCAGAGCCGCCTCGTTGGGCCTGGCAAGACTCGAGCCTCGAAACTGCCGCAGCACTTCCCTGTCCTGGTCATAGTTTTTAATAAAGACCGGGAAAATGTTTTTCTCTTCGGAATCAGCCTTGATGAATTCCTCGATAAAATTTTGCGGGATGTAGTTTTCATCGATCGTCACCCATTGGTACTCTTCGCTGCGCGGAGTCCTCTGGCAGCTCAAAAAGTATCCCGGAATGAGCAAGCCAAGAAGCAAACATGCCTGGGAGAGCCGGACGGCAGCTTTCCTCATGCCTTCCTCCTTTCGTGAATCAATCCTCAAGCCCTTTCAGGTCTTCTCTTCGAAGCCAACCGCCGTGTAGTAAATGGCCCTGTCGAAAAAGAGCGTCACCCGGTTGTTCAGTTCGATCGCCTGGTAGAGGTCAAGCGTTGTATCCAGCAGCCCTTCTTCGAGAATCTTTTTCCACAGGTTCCGCCGGATCAGAATGAGGGCCTGAATGATCTCGGAAAGAGCAAATCCTTCCTTGCGGCGCTCAGCACCCAGGGCCATGTAATCTCTGGCGATGTCCTCTTTGGCGGTCTCTCGGGAGATCCACTTGCCGAGCTGGCTATATACTCTATGGGCGCGGTTGTATAGCTCAATATTGTCAAAGCGATGGTAGCTGGAGAGACTCAATTCTTTTCTGACATCGGCGAGCCAGTTGTTGGTGAGTTCTGTGGCGTTGCGCTCGATAAGATTAACGAGCTTCTGCGAGACTGGAATATCCACCGGCCTTCCTCGAGTCCATCTTTAGCACGGGAATCGCGGAATGTCAAACCGTCGGTTTAGCCGGCCCGCCCTCCTCCGCCTCCTCCGCCTCCTCCACCGCCGCCGCTGAACCCCCCGCCGCTTCCAGAAGAGTAATGAGCGGCGGACGTCGCGGCCGCATGGATGGAGCTCGAGGCGGATTCAATGCTTCTCACCAGCCCGGCGATCCGGCCCGGCGAAGCGAAATCAGCGCGGCTTATTCCCAGATACCAAGCCGGGATCGGGGCCCGTTCATCCTTGAGGATGACAGGCAGCATCTTGATGATCTTTTTGGCGTTGCCGAAGAGGATGCCGAAAACAAGATAGTGCTCCCAGAGTTTATAGGCCTCGGCCGGCAGTTCTTCGAAATCAGAGAAGTCATCCAGGAAATGGTCTAGCCTCTTCCAGAGCTCGTTCTCGCGCGCCCAGGCTTCGCCTCTTCTCTTGATTCTTGGGATGAAGAACGCAGTTAGGACAGCGAGGATCGGGTTTAGAGTGAGCACGGCCAGAGGAATCGTGGCAGCCAAAAAAGCGTTACGAGCCTTGAGGCTTTTTGGCTCGATGAACTGAAGCTTTTTAGCTTCGTCCTCGACTTTTTTCGCCCAGCCTCTGTGCCAGGCCTGGAACTCTTGAGGCTTTTTCTTAAGAAATGTTTTAAGTCCGTCCAGGTTGAACCTGGCTCCTGGCTTGTTTCCTCTGTGGACAACGGTCGTAAAAAGGAACTCAAGGATATCTTTTTCGTAAGACAACAACCCATGCTCATGAGCATAGTCCTTTTTCAGAGTGACCGATGTTTGAACTTCATCCTTTGTCGCGAATAGGCCACGCTTTTCAAGCTCTTCGTCTTCAAGCTCAATATATCCGCGCCTGGCCAGGTCAAAAAGAGTGGCCGTGAATGATCGAGTAGTGATTCCTCTCCCTTCCCGGAGCAGGACTTCAACCAAGGCGGGCCGCAGGTCGGAGGGGAGGTCGCGATAGTATTCCGGCAGGTCCTGGAAGCTGTAATCCCTGCCAACTCTTTTCCATGCTCGAACATAAATAAACAGCCAGGCCAGAGAACTCACGGCCAGCCAGATGACCCAGGCGGCCGCAAGTTTTAGAACACGTTCTCGGTTGCGCCTTTCATCTTCCTGCCTTCTTTTGATTTCCTCGACCGTCTGCTGGATGAAGCGAGCCTCTTCCTGCTGGATAGAAGCCCGGGTATGACGATCAGAAGGAACGCCGGAGACGAGGCCGGCTGGCCAGACGAGCCTGATTTCCAGAAACTGAAAAGCGGGGAGGTTCGAGGCTGTGAAACGTGCTGTCCTGAGGTCGACGAGCTCAGACCAGCCGGTGAGCGGTCCGTGGCCGTAGACAAGGATGTCATTTTTGCTGCTGACAGCTTCGGGAAGCACTACGGTCACGGCAACTTTTTCTGTCGGCCGGTCCCAGTCATCGCCGATGACCTGCCAGTAAAGCTCTGAAACATCGGCATAACTGATAATCCCGCCGCGGACGAGATACTGAAAGCGGAAGACACGTCGTTCATTCCTGGCCTGGAAGTGCCACTTGGCCTCGATCTTTTGGTCGGAGGCGGCAACCTCTGTCCGGAGAGGGAGGCCGTCGCTGTCAAGGACTCGAAAGCCCTCGATCGACACGGCATAATTGTATCCTGGGCGCTTCACTCTTGTCGGGATCCACACGCTTGCCCAAGAGAAACTGCCTTCGAAATCATAGGTGCGGAACTCATCCACTAAGAAAGAACCATCAGGCGCGACGGCTATTTCAACCCGGACCTCGGGAAAATAGTAATCCTTTTCTTCAGCCTCGATTGGCAAAACGGCAAGCCCGCAGACGGCTCCGAACACGGCCATGAGGAGATACAGATTCATGCCTCTCTCCTTCCCTGGCAACTTCGTCTTCATTAAACCTCCGCCGAAAAGAAGGGTTCTTTTAATTGATGTCAACGTCTTCGTCTAAGGGTTTCATGGTGGCAGGGTGGCGCGTGGTTTTCCATGACGTTCTGTTCAGTTTCCCGTCGTCCCGGATGCTAACATTTCCCTCGATCGTATGGCCGCTTGCCCGGCCCTCAAAAGTCATGATGACAGTCTTTCCGTCCTTTTCCCTGTCGACAGTAAACCGGATATTTTCACCTTCCAGATGGACGTCTCTAAGGGGAAGCTCCTCCCCGTCTATGACGGCTTTGCCCTGGGGAAACTGAAAAAGCTGTTCCATTTCGATCCGGCAAGGCTTTTTCGGCGAAATCTCGGGCGAGGTCCAAACCCACGTTCCGGAGACATTAGCCGGCACAATCCAGAGATAGACATTGTGAGTGATTTCATCGACCATGACGATCGAGGACTGATCAGGCTTCCAAGTATCCATCGCATAATTATGGGAGACCACCCTGGTTCCCGGCCTCAGCTGAGCAAAAAGCCTGGGCCTGAGGCGCAGGTTGACAGAAGTCAGGAGGTAAAGAGACACGACCGTGGCCTCGCGGAAATCCGCCTCAAAAAGATCTTGTTCCAGGAACTTGACGAGATCACTAACCCCGGCCTGAGCAGCGTTTTCCCGGCTTTCCATGATCCGGTCGGGGTCAATGTCCACGCCGACACCGCGGGTCCCGAAGAGTCGCGCCGCCGTGATGACGATCCGGCCGTCGCCACAACCCAAGTCATAGAGAATATCTTTGGGCCCCACCCGGGCCATCCTGAGCATTTCCTCCACGACCTCCGGCTTGGTAGGGACATAGGGCACATCGATGCATTTCTCCTGCGAGAAAATCTCCGCCGGGAAAAGAAAGATTGATAGACAGAAACCGAAAACCAAGAGTTTTTTCATGGTTCCTCCTGTCGAGAGCTGCCAAGCAATGAGATGATCATCGATTCAATGTTTTGTTCGCCGCGTGAGAGGTGAATATAGAGAAAAAGGCATCCTTCTGTCAAATCTGCCAACTTCGTTTCGTTGACTTCAGGAGGTGGATTCGATAACCTAATTATCTTCAATTTGTTGATGCTTATCAAGGCTATTTCTGTGAGGAGGAATCCGATGAACTCTCTTTATTTATTTGACCCTTCCAACGATCAGGTCGTCCATGTTTTGAGCGCTGCATCCTGGGCAACCAGGTACGGAGGCCGGGAGCTGGTCGGGTTTGCCTCGATTCTGGAAGATCATTGGACCGATAAATAAAAAGGAAAGACATGCGCCAAAAAAAATTGATGACGTTCATCTTGATCGTTATTTTCCTCGGTTCGAGCTTCTCATTCTCCCATTCATCAATCACCAGCCCGAAAGAGCAGTTCGGGGTCGACATCGGAGCCGACTACCATCTCGTTAATTACAGCCAGCTCTTGTCCTACTGGGAGAAGCTCGACCGTGAATCTGAGAGGCTCACCTTAACAAGGATAGGCACGACGGCCGAAGGCCGCCCGATGGTCATGGCCATTATCACCTCGCCGCAGAACCAAAAAAGGCTTCCCCGATACAAGGAAATATCACGGCTGCTGGCGCTGGCCGAAGGTCTGACCGACCAGCAAGCCCGTTCTTTGGCAGCTGAAGGAAAGGCCGTGGTCCAGATTGACGGCGGCCTCCACGCCACCGAAGTCCTCGGTTCCCAGCAACTCATCGAGCTCGTCTGGCAGATGATCAGTCAGAGCGACCCCGAGACGCTCCGCATCCTCGACCAGGTTATTCTCCTGGCCATCCCTTCAAATCCAGATGGTCTGGAGCTCGTGGCCAACTGGTACATGCGGGAAAAAGACCCGCTCAAGCGGACCACGCGCTTCATCCCCCGTCTATACCAGAAATACATCGGCCACGACAACAACAGGGATTTTTACATGATCACCCAGCCTGAGACAGAAGCCATCTCCCGGGTGATGTACCATGAATGGTTCCCCCAGATTGTCTACAACCCTCACCAGACAGGCCCGGCTGGCACCGTCCTCTTCTGTTCGCCCTTCCGCGACCCCTTCAATTACTTTTTCGACCCGCTGGTCCCCACGGGAATCGACCTCGTCGGCTCTGCCATGCACGCAAGGTTTGTGGCCGAGGGAAAGCCGGGGGCAACCATGCGGTCGGGAGCAGGATACTCCACATGGTGGAGCGGCGGGCTGCGCTCGACCTCCTATTTCCACAATATGATCGGTATCCTGACCGAGGCCATAGGCAACCCGACTCCGGTCGAAATCCCCTTCCTTCCTGAAAAACAGCTTCCCAAGAATGACCTTCCTTTCCCTATCGCTCCCCAAAAATGGCCTTTCCATAAGTCGATCGAATACTCCATCACGGCTGACCGGGCTATCCTTGACCTGGCGGCCCGGATGCGAGAGCATTTTCTTCTCAACATGTTCCGGATGGGCAAAAACTCGATCGAACGAGGCAGCCGAGATCACTGGACAATAAGCCCGAAACGAATCGAAGCTGTCGAGCAGGCCATCAAGAAGGACGATGCCAAACCCGTTGGTCCGGGTTTTTCCAGGGGATATCCAGCCAAGTACTATGAGATCCTTCGTGATCCGTCCGCCCGAGATCCGAGAGGCTACATCATCCCGTCGGACCAGGCGGATTTCTCGACCGCGACGAAGTTTGTCAATGCTTTGATCAAAAGCGGGGTGACAGTCCTGCGCGCTGCCAAGCCTTTCGAAATTGCCGGAAAGGCCTATTCTGAAGGTTCTTACATCATCAAATGCGATCAAGCTTTCCGGCCTCATATCCTGTCCATGTTCGAAGCGCAGGACCATCCTCACGACGTCCAGTACCCGGGCGGCCCGCCGATCGCCCCGTATGACAGCGCCGGCTGGACTCTGGCTTTCCAGATGGGGGTTGAGTTTGACCGCATACTGGACGGGTTTGACGGACCCTTCGAGAAGATCAAAGGCCTGGCCAAAGCACCGCCTGGGTCCTTTGTTGCCGAACAGAATCCCGCAGGATTTCTCCTCGATCGCCGAGTCAACGACTCATTCATTATCATCAACCGGCTCCTCAAGAAAAATGAGGTGGTTTACTGGCTTAAAGATTGCTTCCAGGCCAACGGAAAAACCTATCCAGCGGGCACGATTTTTATCCCTGCTTCAGAGACAGTCCATTACAGGCTAAAGGAATGGGCTCTCCCGCTTGGTCTCAAGGTCGAAAGCACGGCCCATTTGCCTCAAACCGAAGCGTTGCGGCTTCGGCCGGTCCGCATCGGCCTCTGGGACATCTACGGCGGTTCAATGACTTCAGGCTGGACGAGGTGGCTTTTAGAACAGTATGAGTTCCCTTTTGACATCATCTTTCCGCCCCAGCTTGACGCCGGGAACTTAGCGGCCATGTTCGACGTCCTCATCTTCCCCGGCGGCGCCATCCCCCGGGCCGACAGAGAGCCGGAAGACGAATTCCGTTTCCGGTTTGCTCAACCAAAGCCAGAGGATATCCCGGAAGAATACCGGAACCGCCTGGGGGCTGTGACTCTGGCCAAGACAGTCCCCCAGCTCAGTCAATTTCTGAGCGCGGGCGGCACCATCCTGGCCATAGGGAGCTCAACTTCCTTAGGCTATCATCTCGGATTACCCATAGCAGATGCCCTGATCGAGAAACTGCCTGACGGCACGGAAAGGCCTTTGCCAAGAGAAAAATATTATGTTCCGGGCTCCGTGCTCCAGGCAAAGGTTGACAACACGATCCCTCTTGCTTACGGGATGAAAGAAAAGACCGACGTCTATTTCAACAACAGCCCTGTTTTTTCCCTCCATCCTGCGGCAGCATCCAAGAATGTCCGGGCTGTTGCCTGGTTCGACAGCCCGACACCGCTCCGCAGCGGCTGGGCCTGGGGCCAGAACTACCTGGATAAGACAGTAGCCGTGGTCGAGGCCCGGGTCGGCCAGGGCTGGCTCTTCCTCTTCGGGCCAGAAATCATTTTCCGCGGCCAGCCCCACGGCACCTTCAAGTTCCTGTTCAACGGCATCTATTGCGGCACGGCCGAGCCAATAAACTTTGGCGAGAAGTAAAGACCTTCTTATCTCTTGATACCGGCCAGGTTGAGGAAGAAGGCGTATTCGAGTGCAGTCTCCTTGTACCGGCGGAACCGGCCAGAAGCGCCGCTGTGACCGGTCTCCATGTTGGTGTAGAGAAAGAGAGGGTCCTTATCTGTTTTCATGGCCCTGAGCTTGGCCACCCACTTGGCCGGCTCCCAGAACTGGACCTGGGAGTCGTGCAACCCTGTCGTCACCAGAAGGGCTGGGTAATCCTTGGCTTCAACATTATCATAAGGAGAATAAGAGAGCATGTAATCGTAGTATTCTTTGTAGTTCGGGTTTCCCCATTCGTCATACTCGTTAGTGGTTAACGGGATGCTCGGGTCGAGCATGGTCGTGATGACGTCGACCCAGGGCACAGCTGCGACGATGCCCTTGAAGATGTCTGGCCGCATGTTGACGACCGCGCCCATGAGCAGGCCTCCCGCGCTGCCGCCCATGGCGAAAAGTTTTTCCGGCCGGGTGAATTTTTCGGCAATCAGGTATTCAGCGCAGGCAATGAAATCGGTGAAGGTGTTTTTCTTTTTCAGCAGCTTCCCATCCTCGTACCAGGCGCGGCCCATCTCCTGCCCGCCCCGGATATGGGCGATGGCGTAGATGAACCCGCGGTCAAGGAGACTGAGGCGGGCCGAGCTGAAGTTAGGGTCTGTGCTGGAGCCGTATGAACCGTATCCGTAAAGAAGCAGCGGGTTGTCTCCGTTTTTCTGGACCCCTTTTCTATAAACCAAAGAAATCGGGACTTTGACTCCATCCGAGGCGACGGCTGAGAGTCTTTCGGCGTGGTAATCTGCCGAGTTAAAACCGCCCAAGACTTCTTGCTGCTTCATTAATATCTTCTCTTTTGTCCCCATGTTGTAGTCAAACGTCGAGTTGGGGGTTGTCAAGGATGAGTAGTCGAAGCGCAACCAATCCGTCTCAAACTCCGGGTTTTGGCCGATCGAGGCCGTGTAAGCTTCCTCGCCAAAATCGAGATAATGTTCCGACTTGTCCTGCCAGCGAACGAGGCGCAGTTGGGTCAGGCCGGCCGAACGCTCTTCCACGACAAGAAAATTATCGAAGACCTCGAAATCCTCGAGCAGAGTATCGCTGCGGTGCGGGATGATTTCGACCCAGTTTTCTTTGGTCGCTCTTTCTACTGGAGTCTCCATGAGGCGGAAATTCTTGGCCTGATCATTGGTACGAATGTAAAATTTTTCTTTAAAGTGTTCGACAGAATACTCAAGCTCCCGTTCTCGCGGCTGGATGACCTTGAATTCTCCGCCGGGATTATCCGCATCGATGAACCAGAACTCTGTCGACAGGGTGCTGTCGCAGGCGATGAACAGAAACTTTTTTGATTTCGATTTATAAACATACGCGTTAAACGTTTCGTCCTTTTCGACAAAAACCTCCTTGTCTGCGGCGGGGTCAGATCCCAGGACATGTTTCATGACTTTGAATGGACGAAGCGTCGTCGTGTCCTTCAGGGTGTAGAAGACTGTTTTGTTGTCGTTGGCCCAGGCCGCCTGGCCGATGGTGTTGGGAATCTCATCTGGAAGGGTTTCGCCCGTTGTCAGGTTTTTAAATCGGATGGTGTAAAGGCGACGGCTGACCGTATCTGTGCCGTAAGCGATGAGGTTATTGTCGGCGCTTACCGTAAGCCCAGCCACATGAAAATAGGCGTGCCCTTCTGCTAAGGTGTTGACGTTTAGCAGGACTTCCTCGGCTGCCTCCAGGCTGCCTTTTTTTCGGCAGTAGACGGGATATTCTTTTCCTTCTTCAAAGCGCGTGTAGTAATAGTATCCTTGGAAGCGGTAGGGAACGGACATATCCGTCTGCTTGATTCGCCCGATGATTTCTTTGTAAAGGGCTTCCTGCAGAGCCTCCGTAGGCTTCATGACCGCTTTGAGATAATCGTTCTCAGCCTTGAGGTATTCGATGACCTTAGGATTCTCCCGCTCCCGTAGCCAATAATAGAAATCGACGCGGGTCTGACCGTGAGCAGTGAGCTCCTGCCCGATTTTCTCGGCTATCGGCGGTTTAGGCGCGACTTCAGCCTTACGGCAGGAGGCGCTGCTCAGAATAAGGGCAAGAATGAGAAACAGGCCAGCCGAGAAGGCCGAAGTCAGACGGAATAGTTTCTTGTGAGGACCATTCTTGCTGTGATTCATGATGTTCTCCTTTCTTGAAGAGACAAAGGTTGTATCATTGTTGATGCCGACTGTCAATCGCTGCATCGCCCCCCAGATTTGCCGGTAGGAAAAGGCTATCCCTGTCATCGCGAGCACCCATTGGGTGCGTGGCGATCCGCCGGAGTCGTCGCGAGGAGCGAAGCGACGTGGCGATCTCAAGTTTATCCGATGAGATCCCTCGCCGGGCTCGGGACGACCCAAAGGGTCGGATTGCTTCGCTTCGCTCGCAAAGACAATTTTCTAACGGCAATTTCGAGTCGCCCCGATAGAAACTTCTCATTGAGCGGAATAGCTTGGGCTTCCATAAAAATGGCTTTATAAGCCAACGCCCGATGGGTGGTGCGGTTCGGGGGCCCCTCGCCGCCCCGAGCGTTTGATGCCGTTGATCTGCCGACTTGATGATAAACAGGATAGTCCGCGAGGAGGCGCCGGGGGTGAACCGCGACAGGACCCGTCGGGTGTTGCTATCCTTATAGCGATAATTCTTTGACGAAAATATTCCGGAAATAGACGGGCGACAGGCTGTCGTGGTTCTGCAATCCGATGTACCCTTCTCGGGCAAAGTCCCTCACTTTTCCCTTTGGCTCTGCCTTCCAGTCAACGACGAGGGAGCCGTTCAATTCGACCTGGATATGGTTGCCCTGAAAGGTAATCTTCAGGTGGTTCCATTCTCCGGTCGGGTTCGCTGCGTCGCTGCGCGGCGGCTCGGCGTCAAAAACCGCGCCCGTTTTATGAATTCCTTCTCCGGCATCGTTGATCTGAATTTCGAAGGAATGATAGATGTATTCATCGCTCGTCGGGACATCCGGGACGCGGAGGAAGACGCCTGAGTTCGTGTTTTTCTCTGCGCAACGGTACTCGACCTCGAGGATGAAATCCCTGTATCTTTTGGCGCTGTACCAGAAAAGACCCATCCCTCCCTGAGATTTAAGAATACCCTCTTTCTCATCAAGCTCAAAATGGCCGGGACCGTAGTGGTTCCAGCCGTGGTTGGAATACCGGCCGCGGCTTCTTTTTAAAATTTCCTCATAACCCTCGAAATAGGTCATTTTCCGGATGAAGTCGATGCCGGCGCTAATCGCGGGCTCTGGCGTCAGGGCTTCTGCCTCGTTTTCATATTCAATTGTCAGGAAGCCGGCATAATTCTGGAGAGTCAGCTCAGCCAGGATGTCGCGGATGTTGGCTTTCCCTTTTCCGAACGCCACATCATCCACACCCTGGCCGGTGCAGAAATCGCTCCTGTCCTTTAGGTGGACGTCGATAATGCGGCCGCTGAGGAGCCGGAGCGCTTCCGCGGGAACGCGCAACCCCCTCATCCAGTGGCCTGTGTCAGCGCACGCTCCGATCCGGCTGTCCAGGGCCGCGATTTTTTCCAATACGGCCTCCGGCTTGGCGTACCGGGTCGGCTCCGGATGGTTATGAATGGCAATCTTGATGTCATACTCTTTGACCAATTTTTCCAGAATAGGAAAGTCTTCTGCCTGAGGCTCTGTCACGATGACCTGGATTCCCATCTTCCTGGCAAAATCAAAAACCCGGCGCATGCTTCCCTCGGTCCGGCCGACATCGACAACTCCGTAGCTAACGACTTCCAGTCCGGCGCGATCGAGGGCCTGGCGGACTTCGGCGATCTGGGCGTCGGTCATCGTGTGGTCAAAACGGACGTGCTTATCCACGGCAGAGAGCGGCTGTCCCGGATACGCCTGAAGGTACGTGACGCCAAGTGCCCTGGTTTTTTCGACAGCCTCCAGAAAGGTGAATTTCCGGTAGGTCCAGCACTGCATGGCCAGCGGGAATTTTTTTATCCTTACTCCGGCATAATCGTCTTTATATTGAACCCCTGCGTTTCCGACGACAAGACTCATGGAAATAACGCTCAAAAATAAAAAGCCCGTTTTTTTCATGATTCCTCCTTGATTGAACGAGTCGATATTTTCAGCTCTGCCAAGGACAGGTCATCCTTTATAGATATGTTCGAGCAGGTCCATGATCGACCGGATGGGCGTCTCCACGAATTCCACCCCTATTTCGTAGGCCTCTCCCGCGGCCGGTTTGCTGACCCATCTGACCTTGCCCTTTGCCTGGATCAACTTGCCTGTTCTCCGTGACTGCAGCTTGATATCGACAATGGCGCCGGGCACGTAACGAATCTCAGACTGGAACTTTAACCCGCCCGGCGAGGCGTTTCTGGCCCTGGCCTGGTAAACTCTCTTTCCCATCCTTGTGTCATCGGGGTCTGTGTATTCGATGACAATCTCGCTCGAGTCTTCCTGCCGCGGCTCTTTTCGCCTGTCCTCAAGTTTTTTCCTTTTTTTGGCTTTCTTTTTCCAGAACATTATCCCCTCGAGTCCGTCCTAAAAGTAAACCAGTCCACAGCAAAATGCAACTGTTTTTTTCTGTGATCACGAAGAAAACAAACGGCTTGACTTATGCCCTGAGCGCGGATAAGATGGCCAAGATTGACATCCATGTCCGGACAGATAGGGATCATCTTGGGGGTGATGGTCCTTGCTTACGGTATTGCCAAGGCAGCTAAACTCTCCGTCGAGATCAGCATGTTTCTTTCCGCCCTGGCAGGCGGAGTTGGCGGCGCTTTCGTCGGGACTCCTCCCCTCACCCAGCTCTTCCGGCATCTTGTCGAGGGGTCGTTCACCTACCTGGATGTGATCCTTGTCTTTTCGACAGCCACGATTTTCATGGCCATTATCAGCGAATCCGGCGGAGTGAATTATGTCGTCCGGGCCACGGTGCGCTATTTTTATAACAAAAGAATCATTGCCCTGCTCTTGCTGATGATCATCATCCTCATCCCGGGCGCGCTGACCGGAGCGGGAAGCATTTCGCTCCTCGTCGTCGGAGCTCCCGTAGCCATGGCCTTAGGGTTGCTGGGCATTCACAGGAGAAGAGTTGCCGCTATCCTGTTTATCGTCGCCGGGCTGAGTGCGGCTGCGCCGCCCGTGAACATCTGGGCCATGATCCTGACGGCCGGGACAGCCATTCCCTACGTCGGGTTCGAATTGCCCTTAGGCATCCCTGTCCTGCTGCTGGGGACATTCACTGTCCTGGTCCTGGGGCTCCGGAAACAGGCTGCGACGAGTTTTGAAGAGGCCCTCAAGGGAATGCCCGAGGTTCCGGCCAAGATGAGCTGGTGGCGGGTTCTCATTCCCTTCCTCGTCTTTTTCGGGTCTGTCCTGGCCTACCGCATCTGGCCTTTCCGTTTCCCGGTCCTTGGTTTGCCGCTCGAATTCACACTCTCGGCAGTGGCGGCTTGGGTTGTGAGCCCCAAGAAGATCAACATCCTAACTCTGTCTCGCGATACGGTCAAACGCCTTCTCCCCCTTCTGGCAACGATCGTCGTTGTCGGCATGCTCCAGCAGGTCATGACCGCCACCGGCGTCCGCGGCCTCCTTTCTTTTTCTGTCATCAGCGCACCTCTTGTGCTCCTTATCCTCTCTCTTGCCGTCGTCATTCCCGTTTCAGAAGGCGTTCTGACCTACGGCGCTGCTGCCGTGATCGGCATTCCGCTCATCTGGTACCTGGATTCGATCGGGTTTCATGCCACTGTGGCCATCGCCGGCCTGACCCTTCTCTGGCCCTTGGGAGATGGCCTGCCTCCGACAGCCCTGATCGGCCGGCTGAGCGTGATGGTTTCAGAGTATAAAGAATCGTACTGGACCTTCTTAAGAAGCGCCTGGCTCCCCTGGCTTCTGATCACAATCGTCGGCATCCTGATGGTCGTCTTCAGCGCCAGGCTGGAATTCCTGGTGCGGTGGAGCATGTGAATGGTGATGATTTTCTATTATGTCATCAGCGCTTTCCTGGCTATCTTGCTCATCTGGAATTTTGTCCGGGAGAAGAAAAACGCCGAAGATATGGCCCTCTACCTGTTGGTCCTTGTTCCGCTCGTCCTCAGGCTTCTACGAGTGAAATAGCCGTGGAGGCACGATCATGATGAGCAGGAATTGGACCGTCAAGGCGGTTCTCCTGGTTCTCTTTCTTTTCCTGATGTTCCTGGGGGGGCTGGACCTTTACGAGCACAGGCACTTTGACATTCCCATCGTCGCCGGCCCGGGCGTAACAAAGGTCGTCAAGCTGAGTGATTACAACAAGGGGCTCACAGGCACGACAGCCGATACCCTGGTTTTCTTCCTGGAAGGAAAGCGAGAGGGCGGCAAAGCCCTGGTCATGGCCAACACCCATGCCAACGAACCCGAGGGCATGCTGGCCGCGCTCATCATGATCGAGAACGCCGTCGTCGAAAACGGAACGCTCATCATCATCCCGCAGCTCAACCACAGCGCCAGCCGCAACACCAAGCCTGGCGACGGCTATCCGCTTTATTTTGAGATACCGACGGAGTGGGGGAAGAAGACCTTCAGGATGGGAAACCGGGATGCCTCGCCGCTGGACCAGTGGCCTGACCCGGACGTTTACATCCACTATCCCGAAAGACAGCTCCTTTCTTTCATCGATGCCCGCAACACCAACAGAACCTGGCCAGGCCGTCCTAACGGCCTGTTGATGGAAAAAGTCACCTTTGCCGCCATGGAGATCATGCGTCAGGAAAAAGTGGACATCGCTGTGGACATCCACGGCGCTGAGACGATGTTTCCCGTCACCAATTGCATCGTCGCTCCGGAAAAATCCCTCCGGATCGCGACCATGGCCGCCCTGACAGTCAAGGCTAAGGAGGGGTTTGACAGCCGTGTCGAACCCTCTCCAGTCGGGTTCCGGGGGCTTTCGCACAGGGAGATCGGCGACCATGCGGAGACACTGCCTTTCCTGTTAGAAGCTCCTATCCCCTTTCTCGACCAGCCCACCGGGCCTAAAACCGAGAAATTCCTCCTCGACGGAAAAGACCCCTTCCTGCTCAGCCTCTCCCGCAAAAAGAAACTCTTCGTCCCCTATGACGAGTCAGGCTGGCCGATCGAAAAAAGAGTCGGGCAGCACTGTTCACTGACTCTGGAGATCTTGCGGCAGCATGCCAAGCGAGTTCCCGGCCGGGCTGTTGAAGTCCGGGGCGTTCCGCGTTACGCGGATATCGTCGAATACGGAGTTGGCTATTATTTCCACGACCCGGCCAGAGCCGAGAAAAGCAAAATCTATCTAAACTAAAGGCCAGAACCGAAAAGCGGTCAGGCCTGGAATTTTGCCCAAATGGATAGCTGCCGATACCCTCCAAAGACAGATTCTTTCGGGCCGGACAGCCGGAGAAGCAACTCGCTTCATCAGAGAGCATAAAAGAGGAGGCAATAAATGAATTTGAAAAAGGCGTCACTCGGAATCATCGTTTTAATCGTCCTTATGGCCCTGGCACCTGCTTTTATCCTTCAAGTTAATCCAAACCAGAGCGGAGACCAGGAGGCGGGAGATTTTCCCGAGGGGTGCACCGTCATCATGGTCGGGAAGAACGCTTCGGCCGACGGATCGACCATCGCTACGCACACGTGCGACTGTGGCACCTGCGACTGGACTTGGCGGCATGTCCCGGCGGCTGATCACAAGCCCGGCACGATGCGCAACATCTACCATATTAACCAGTACAAAACCTGGCCGCCCGACGAGGGTCTCAAATGGGACCTCTACAAGAACGACTTTACAGGCCTGGAGATTCCTGAAGTTCCGCGCACCTACGCCTACCATCACGGCATGTTCGGCTACATGAACGAGCATCAACTGGCTATCGGCGAGTCAACCATCGGTTGCGTCAAGAAACTCGTCAACTCAACGCCGACGCCAGCGTTCGACATCACCATGCTCACTCTTATCGCAATGGAGAGATGCCAGACGGCGCGCGAAGCGATCAAGCTCATGGGCTCCTTGGCGGAAAAATACGGCTACGGGTACAACGACGACGGAGAAATGCTGGCCGTCCATGACCCCAATGAGGTCTGGGTTTTCGAGATCATGCCGGTCGGCCCCCTCTGGACTCCGAAGAGCGGCAAGCCCGGCGCTGTCTGGTGCGCCCAGCGTGTTCCCGACGACCATGTCTCGGTCTGCCCCAACGAATCGCGCATCGGCGAGATCGACCTAAAGAACAAAGATTATTTCATGGCCTCGGAGCATGTCGTTTCTTTCGCGACCGAACAGGGGCTTTATGACCCGAAGAGCGGCAAGCCCTTCAGCTGGAAAAGAGCGTACTCCCCCGTTGAAGGGAGCGCTGTGAGCACGAACGGCCGGAGGGCCAGGCTGTGGCGGTTTTTCAACATCGTGGCGCCGTCCCTCAACCTCAGCCCTGAAATGCCCAACATGGACTATCCTTTCTCGGCCAAGCCGGATCAGAAAATATCTGTCCAGGACGTGATGAACATGACCCGGGACCGAGCCCAGGGGACTCAGTTTGACCGGGTCAAGGGGATGCGGGGCGGGCCTTTC
>JBBILQ010000020.1:0-15203 GCA_037444845.1 Candidatus Aminicenantota bacterium
GGTGACTCCCTGCACTCACGGGAATGGCCACAATCCTCTGATTGATCCCCTCAAAATCAATGGAAACGGCCTCTTCTTTTTTCTTTGCCGGCGCCGGCTCGTTTTTTGCCTCTTTCCCGACCTTCGCGGGTTTTTCTTCTTTGGCCTTTTCCTCGACTATTCCCTTCTCTTCATCGCTCTCCTTGGCCAAGGGGTTGGGCAAATCCTTCTTCAAAACGGCCAGATAGAGCGAATTCGTCAGGGTCATGTCGGCGTTGGACATGTCGAACCACTGCTTCACCGGGCCAGCGTCGGTGGAGGAGAAAAAGTAGAGGTGCTTGCCGTCCGGGTCAAAGACAGGCTCGCTGACCTCACTCAACCCGTCCGTGACGGCGAACGACTTATCTTTCTCGAGAGAATAAACATAAACCTTCTGGATGTAGGTCTGGGTGTTGAGCGTGTAGACAATCCATCTGGAATCGGGCGCCCATGAGGAATAGACGCTGCGAATTCGCGTCGGGCCGTAAAGATACTCGGAGCCAATCTTCCTGGAAACTCCGCTTTCGAGGTCAATCCAATAAAGGCTCCAGGAATTATCGGCATAGGAGATTTTCTTGCTGTCCGGAGACCAGACAGGGGCATCATAGAATCCCGCACCGCTGAGCTTATATATTTTCACTTCTCCCTTTCCGTCCTGGCCGCGCACGTGGAGCTCGTATTCCCCGGATTCATCGGAAAAATAAGCGATGGATTTCCCGTCCGGAGACCATGCTGGAGAGCGCTCATGGATACCCGGTGTCTGGCTGATATTCCGGAAATCCCCCTTTTCGGCCGGAAGCGTGACGATCTCGCCGCGGAACTCAAAAACAGCTCTGGCGCCCGATGGAGATAGAGAAGCGTTACGAATATAGCGAGCTCCTTTGACGAACCTTTCCCGAAGCTCGAGGAGGTCAGCGGCCGCGCCGATGGTGAGCCTCGAGTTCTTTTGCGTCTGGAGGTCGAAGATGTGGAGGTATCCTCCCTGCTCGTAGATAATTTTTCCGGCGCCGCAGGAAGCGCTGACGACCGGAAAATCTTCGTGGCGAGTGAGCTGGTCGATTTTCTTCGTCCTGGTATCAAAGGAGAAGAGGTTGAACTCTCCGTTCCGGTCAGAACGAAAATAGATTTTATCGCCCAGCCACATCGGGCTGACATCGTTCGAGCGTCCATCGGGCTGGGGGATTTTTTCGACGCTGCGGTCACTCCGGTTATAAATCAAGATGGTCGAAACCTGGCCGCCGCGGTAATTTTTCCATTGGGCAAAAGCATCGGGCAGGGGATTATAAGCAATCCGGGTTCCATCCGGCGAGTAGGCAGCACGAAAGACATAGGGGATCTCGAGCAGTTCGGGGAATCCGCCCTCGACGGGAACCACAAAAAGGTTATTCCATGCCCGGGTGAATGCATAGCGGGCCGACGCAAAAAGAACCGATTTGCCATCGGGCGTGAACCCCTGAACCATATCAGGATAGGGATGCCAGGTGAGCCGCCCGGGGATTCCGCCGTCCGCGGAAACGATGTAGACATCCGTGTTCCCCTCATACTGAGCGCTGAAAGCAAGCCATTTTCCGTCCGGCGAGAAAACCGGGTTGGATTCCAGGCCGAGGTCGGAAGTCAGCTTGCGAGGGTTTTTCCCGTCCGTATCGGCCGTCCAGAGGTCGCCGGCATAAGCAAAGGCGATCTTCGCCGCGCTTATGGCCGGCTGGCTCAAGAACACGGTATCCTTGGTGTCAATCGCAGAGAGAGAAAGAGTTGCGAACAAAAATACGATCACAGATGAAAAAAGATAGAAAAGAATTTTAGGTTTCATGAACGCCTCCTCAAAAAAAATTTGGGGTCATAGTTTCAGCACTCAGCCTTCCATTATATTTATATCACGATTAATTTCCATAGATAGTTCTCATAGCCAATTGTTACGATTTCAAACGGCAGGATGGGTGAGCCCCCGGACAACGGCTGACGGTCTCGTGAGATAATCCCATCCACCTCGGGAAAGTCCGCTGAAGCTTTTCGCCAGGAGCTTGACATTCTGAGAAACAGTCAGAAGCGGCCGGTGGAGCCGAACCCTCCCTCTCCGCGCGGGGTGTCATCGAGCTCGTCCGCCTCGACGACTTCGACCGTCACGACCGGCTGGATGAGCATCTGGGCGATCTTCATCCCTTTCTGGATGGCGAAGGGCTCGCGGCCGAGGTTAGCCATGACCACCCGGACTTCTCCCCTGTAGCCAGAATCGACGACTCCGGCCAGGCGGTGGACGCCGCGAATAGAGAGGCCGCTTTTATCCCAGATAAGCCCGACATATCCTTCCGGGATGGCCATTTTGATCCCCGTCGGGATGGCCTTCACTTCTCCAGCCGCGACCACCTTGTTGACAGCAGAAAAAAGGTCGAGCCCCGCATCCCCTGCGTGCTGGTAAAGGGGGAGGTTGGCTTCGGGGCTTATTTTTTTTACTCTAATCTGCATCTTTTGAATCCCCTGCCGGTTCTTTATGTCCCTTCTATCCTGACTTCGCCAAAATAGGGCCTGATAATATTAGCTATCCTATCGATTTCATCGATTGTGTAGGGTTTAACCTGGAGATAATTCCGGTCGATCGGGTTTTTGGTCGAAAACTGCTGAACCTGGAATATTTCTGCCCCCCTGAGCAGAGTGGCGATCTCGAGGAGGTCCTCCTCGCCGATGAGTCCCGGAACGACCGTCGTCCTGAACATGTAGGGAAGCCCGGCGGTGCGGATAATCTCGATGCTCCGGAGGATATCCTCCTCCGCCACGGCTGCGCGCACAACCTGAGCATATCGCCGCAGGGGTGCCTTGACATCCATGGCCACGTAATCAACGAGTTTCTTCCCCATGAGTTCTTCCAGGCGCTCCGGAAATGAGCCGTTGGTGTCGACTTTGACCAGCAGGTTGCGGTCCTTGATTACTCGGCAGAGAACTTCCAGGTCTTCCTGGAGGAGCGGCTCGCCGCCGCTGATGCAGACAGCTTCAAGCCAGCCCTGCCGCGAATCGAGATAGCTCACGAAATAATCGAGCGGTGTTGCCCGAAGCGATTCCGGACGCAGGACAAGGTCAGCATTGTGGCAGTAAGGACAGCGAAAGTTGCACCCGGCCAGAAAAACGGTTGAGGAGATGAACCCCGGGAAATCAAGCGGAGCGAACTTTTCTAAGCCCTTGATTTCAACCAAGAGTCGAGCTCCAGGTGGTCGTTGAAGATGCCGAGCACTCTGCCGTCCTCCCGCAGGACAAAGACGGGAACGATGATCGCCCCCTTATCATCGCGCTTGATCCGGACGAGGAATTCCCTGATCCGCAGCTTGCTTTCTTTTTGGGCCAGGCTGAGTTCCTGGCCGCCGAGTGAAGAACCCCTCAGGTAATTCTTGAAGGCGTCGCACTTGTCGCAGTTCGGGTAGGTGAAAAGGAGATAGTCCATGGCTCAGAAAAGCTTCTCGTAGGGCGTCCTGTCCTTGAATTCCTGCCGCTTGCCATCGTTCCAGGTCCGCACCGGCCGGAGATAGCCGACGATCCTCGAATAAACTTCTGTCTGCGACCCGCACTTCGGGCAGGCCGGGTGCTGGCCCCGGAGGTAGCCGTGGTTGTCGCAGACGGAAAAAGTCGGCGTGATGCTGAAATAAGGAATCTTGGTCTCGGCGATCTTGCGCACTAACTTGCGGCAGGTCTCTCGGTCGATCGACTCGGGCAGGAAGGTGTGGAAGATTGTCCCGCCCGTGTAGAGGCACTGGATGTCCTGTTGATGTTGAATGGCCTCAAAGACATCGCGCGTGGCGTCGACGTTGAGCTGCGTGGAGTTTGTGAGATAAGGGTGCTTGTCCGTCCCCGATGTGACGATGTTTTTGTATTTTTCCCGGTCCAGGCGGGCTAAGCGGTAGGACGTCGACTCGGCCGGCGTGGCCTCGAGGTTGTAGAGGTTCCCCGTCACTTCCTGGAATTCCTTGAGCACGCCCCTCATAAACGTCAGCGTCTCGACGGCGAATTCCTTGCCCTCCGGCATGCCGATCCCCTTGCCGAGCAAATTCAGGCAGGCTTCGTGCATCCCGCAGACGCCGATGGTCGAAAAGTGGTTATCGAAATGGCCGAGGTAAACCATCGTGTAAGGAATAAGACCTTTCGCCAGCATGGTATTGACGACTTCCCGCTTTGTCTCCAAGGATTCCTTGGCTAGCGTCATGAGCTCACGGAGCTTGGAGAAAAATTCCTCCCTCGTGTTCGCTTCGTAACCGACCCGGTTGAGGTTGATGGTAACGACCCCGATCGACCCCGTCGAATCCCCCGGCCCCCAGATGTTTCCCGGCCGCCGCAGCAGTTCCCGCTGGTCAAGGTTCAGGCGGCAGCACATCGCCCGAATGTCGCCGGGGCTCAAGCTCGTCCCGATGTAATTCTGGAAATAGGGTATTCCGTACTTGGCTGTCGCTTCAAAAAGCAAATCGGCGGTGGGGGAATCCCAGGCGAAATCCCTGGAGATATTGTACGTCGGGATGGGAAAGGTGAAAACGCGGCCTTTTTGGTCCCCCTCGATCATCAGCTCCAGGAAGGAGCGGTTAATCATCTCCATCTCCTCCTGGTAATCGCCGTATGTTGAGGCGAGCTCGGCGCCGCCGACCACGACGCGCTTATCCTTCATGTCCTCCGGCACCGTCAGGTCGAAGGTCAGGTTGGAGAACGGCGTCTGCCAGCCCCAGCGCGAAGGCACGTTAAGCCCGAAGATGAGCTTCTGGATGTCCTGCTTGACTCTGTCATAATCGAGCTTGTCAGCCCGGACAAACGGCGCTAAGAGCGTGTCCACTGAGGAGAAAGCCTGAGCGCCCGCGAATTCTCCCTGCATCGTGCCGATGAAATTGACCATGTGGAGAGTGGCCGTCTCTAAATGCTTGGCCGGGTAGGAGTGGACTTGATTGGGGACGTGGCCGAACCCTTTGCGCAGGAGTCTCTCGAGCGACCAGCCGGCGCAATAGCCGACAATCGGGTAAGAAAGGTCGTGGAGGTGGAATTCGCCTTCGAGATGCGCCCTCTTGATTCTCTCCGAATAGAGCTGGTTAAGGGCGAAACTGGACAGGACCTCGCCCGAGACGCGGGCGTTGAGCCCTGAAAAGCTCATCACGCCTTCGTTGCTGTTCTCCCGGATTTTCCAGTCGACGTCGTTGATGTAATCCTTGATCAGCCGCTCCAGGTTGATGCCTGTCTTTTTGGCCTCGCGGATGGATTTGTGCCTTTCGCGGTAGAGGATGTAGGACTTAGCCACCTCGTGGTAGCCCTGCTTCATCAGCACCAATTCCACGATGTCCTGAATTTGCTCGACCGAAGGGATTGTGTAGCCGCCGAACTTGTCTTCAAGCATGAACGTGGCGATATCCGAGACGGTCTTGGCGGAAGCACGGTCTATTATGCCGTTTGCTTCCATCGCCTTATTGACGGCATTAGTGATCTTATCCTGGACGAAATCGACGACAGTTCCGTCTCTTTTTTTGATCCTGGAAATACCCCGGGTCATCAAGCGCCTCCTTTCCTCTCTCCAGATAGCGGAAACCGGTCAAAAAACCATCAATAAAAAGGCCATATTTTGTATAATATGATGGCTCCTGCTACAAAATATTGTATTTTGCGTCGAAAAATTTACTCCCAATTTTGGAGGTTGTCAAGAGGTTAGGGGAACTTTTTTTGCTTTTTTTTGAAAAAATTTTTGTCTATGCTATCAACGGATGAAAAAAGCCTGAAAAGAGGTCCCGAATGAAAAAATTAGACATCTCAACTTCTTCTAAGGAAGCCTTTATCGACATCACGGCCAAGGTGGAAGAGGAGGTCCGGAAAGCCGGCGTCAAGGACGGCGCCTGCCTGGTTTATGTCCCCCATACGACTGCGGCCGTGACCATAAACGAGAACGCCGACCCGACGGTCAGGCAAGACCTGTTGATGGTGTTGCGAAAAGCGGTTCCCGACTCCCTCCCCTATGCTCATACCGAAGGAAATTCACCGGCCCACGTCAAGGCCAGCCTGGTCGGGTCTTCTGTCGCCGTCGTCATCGAGGCCGGACAGCCTGCTCTCGGCACCTGGCAGGGCGTCTTTTTCTGCGAATTCGACGGCCCGCGCCGGCGGCAGGTCTATCTCAAAATCATCCCCTGCTGAGCCAAAAGCGCCCGCAGCCGGTTCTTGTTCATCCAGGGGCGGATATCTCGCCTCTTGAATGCAGGACCGATTGGAACCAACAAGCAGCCTTAGAGTAGTTAGAGGGCTTTAAGAAAAGCATTTGCTTCTGAAATGAAGGTTGTGTAGTGTCGAAGGGCCGTAGGAATGCTCTTGAAGACAATATCGTCTCTCACATCCCCATATTCGTGAACCAGCCGATTGCGCAAACCCGCAAAAGGAGCCAACTTATCAGCCAGGGCTTGTGAAACCAAGCCAACCTCTGGCGCTCTAATGAACGAATCATAGTAGTCCTTCGGCGCAGCTTTTCCTGACTCGACAAGAACATAGGCCGAAATGTCCGAAGCAACCTCGACAATAAGCTGAACAAGTCTCTCAGCCGCTCGTTTCTTGACATAGTCCTTCTTGTATTCTTCAAGGGAGACGTTTTTGAAAGGCTCGAGTTCCTCCACGTAACCCTTCAAAATAACCAGCTTTCGAGCGATTAAGTCACTATCAATCACGGGCTTTCCCTTCTCATCTCAAGAAACTTTTCGATAACAATACGGTCAAGTTCGCGAAACCGGACTGAATCCAACTTTCGCTTAATCGCTTTTATTTTCAGCTCACTCGAAAACGATGGTTTTCGTTCGAATACCAGGATTCCCCTCATAACCGCCTCATAAAGAAGCAGCGGCTCTGCACTATTGAGAATGACGACATCGACAAGGTCAGTCCCCAGCAAAGATATCAAGCGCTCAGTTAGATAAGCAATTTTCTGCGGATATTCAGCGCGTTTAACCTCGTCCGGTAACAGTACAGCTATGTCCACATCACTTAGAGGCCCTGTTTTTCTCTCAACCTGAGAGCCGAAAAGGTAGCCCAGAAGTATATCGCTTTCCTTGGCGAAGAAATTTCTCAGAGTGCCGCTGAGAGACCCGAGATTAAAGGAGGCCGTTTTCCCTAAACCCGTCCGCCTCTCAGGACTCTCTCGTGCAAGATATGCTCTTAAGGCTTCTCGGATCAGCTCGCTTCGACTCCTGTGTTCTCGCTTGGCCGCCTCGAAATCTCCGATCGCTCCGTCAACGCTGCCGCCGGACTGGGGTGGCGTCCTCAACCTTCCCATCCCCCGGCCGAAATAGGCATCGGCATTTTCCAAGTCCAGTGCCGGCGCTTTCTTGTATTCCTGTTTTTCTGCGAGTTCGACGGCCCCCGCCGGCGCCAGGTCTATCTCAGCATAATCCCGTGCTGAACGTCCGGGCGGCTACTTTTTCCAGGTGAAAGGCCTTTTTAACCTTCTCTCTACCCAGACACGCTCGATTCTTATCCCGAATTGATCGTGGCGTATGACCTCTCCTGTATCATGCTCCAGCGCCTGATTGTAATACTCCAGAGCTTCTTGCCTTTCTCCCATCAGGTCCTTCAGGTGTCCCATCCAGGTCAAGGCCGCGAATTTTCTCCGCTCCACTGATTCCAGCGTCAGGGCTTTTTCAAATGCCGTGAACGATTCGGGGTAGTAACGGCTGTCGAATAAAAGCATGCCCAGCTTAAACCAGAAAGTTGCACTGTCAATATCGAGCTTTATTGCTTTCTCAAACACAAGGAAGGGCGTTTTGTTTTCTCCCTCATAGTCGAGCTCGGCCACAATTTTCTTGAGGTCTTCGGCAGTGGGTTTTTCTGGAACTTCAATTTGAGGGACAACAAACGGCGCCTTCAGCCTCTTTTCAAGCCAGTCACGGTCAAAGCGGATACGCAGGTGGGCATACTCAACCGGCTCTTTCCAGTCGAACTTAAGAGCTTCCCTGTAATAGCCGAGCGCTGCTTCCCTCTCCAGGGAGAGGAATTTTATTTTTTACATTTCATGAATGATTCGGGCTAACCAATTGTAAAACGCGACAGTCTGGGATGTAAAGTTGGATCAAAATTCAAGGCCGAAAACCCGAAGTTCCCTCTCCAGGTCTGTGTCGGGTCGATAGAGGACGGTTTTGAAGCCGAGAGCAGAGGCCGCTTGGATATTTTCTTCCATGTCGTCAACAAAGAGACAGGCTGATGCTTCAGTTTCAGCTCTTTTGAGCGCCTCCTTATAGATTCCTGGGCGGGGTTTCATCACACCAACTTCGAAGGACAGCACATAGGCATCGAAAAAGAGGATTTCGGGAAATTTTTCTTTAATGAAGCTAAACCTGACGACATCCGTGTTCGAGAGGAGGACGAGCCGGTATTTTCCCTTGAGCTTTTTAAAGAGGTCGACAACCGGAGGGTTAGGCCAGAAGACATCGCGGTACGCGGCAAAGAAATCCTCGTAGCTCAGCGAAGCGTTGAGCTCGGCCGTGGCACGGCTATAGAACTGCTGCGGCGTTATTTTGCCCGTGTCAAAAAGTTCGATCATCTCGGCCCGGCGGTGGACCACTTCCCTGATTTTTTCTTCGGGGCAAGAACAAAAAGCTGCGATTTTCTGGAAGAAAATCTTGTTGTCAAACCAGAGGATGACCTTCCCCAGGTCGGAGATGATTGTCTGGATCATCCGAGATGCCCTCAATCATGTCGCTTGAGCCAGCTTCGTCGGGAGTTCAATTCCTGAGCCTTCCTTCTTAGCTGCCTGTTTAAGGATCAGGGAGAAGATGAGGCCGACGAACCCGAGCAAAGCGAACATCAGGATCGTGTTCGTGTAATCGCCGTCAGCAAGGTCAGTCAGCCGGCCGGCCAGCCAGTTGAAAAGCGTCAGCCCGACATTCTGGATCAAGGTCATCAGCCCGAAGGCCGTTCCCAGTCGTTTCTCCTCGACCATGATCGGGATCGCTGGCCACATGGCCGCCGGGACAAGGGAGAAAGAAATCCCGAGCACAACCATGGCCGCAGCTGGCGCAAAATAAGTCAGGCCAAGCGAAAGATGAACGGGCACTAAAATCAGCGAGCCTAAGATCATCATCGTCGCCCGCCGGCCGATTTTATCCGCCACAAACCCGAACACGGGCGTGAAAATCATCGAGCCGAAGATGACGAGCGATGTATAAAATCCACCCTTGACGGCACTGAACCCGAACTTCGTCTGGAGGAACACCGTCGAGAACGCCGTAAACGGGAAGATGGCCGAGTAGAAAGTCATGCAGAGCAGGGAGATATACCAGAAGGAAGGCCTGAACCTGAAGATATCCCGGAAAACGAACTTTTCTTCCTCCCCTTCGGCTTTTTCTTTGACGAAATATTTTTCCTTGGCTTTGTCGAGACCGGAGTAAACGAAAAAGAGAGCGAACGAGAGGAACATGATGATGGAGGAAACCCAGATGGCCAGCCGCCAGGAACCGCTCCATTCCTGGATCCGCGCAGCCGTGTTGAGTGCGGCAAACGTGCCCAGGCGGGCCACCGTCAGGTTGAGTCCGAAGGCCAGAGCCAGCTCTTTTCCCCTGAACCACTTGGATAGAACTTTGCTCTGGGTGATGATCAGCGACTCGGAACCAAGCCCGTAAATCAGCCTCCCCACGAGCATCAGAGAGAAAATCTTGCTCGACGCCGTAAGGAAAACGCCGGCCGCGCAGAGGGCCGCAAACAACGTCCCGGCTTTTCGGATGCCAATCTTGTCTAACAGGATGCCGCCAACAAGCACCATGACGAAGTTGGGCAAGTAGTAGAAACTAAACAGGAGCCCGTACTGGGCCCTCGTGATGTTCATTCCCTTCATGATGAAATCGGCAATCGGGCTCACAGCATCGTAGGCGTAGTACGTGCCAAAAATGACCAGCCCCATGACGAAAAGGACGAACCAGCGAAGCCGGAAAACCGTCTCTTTTGTTTCTTCTGAAACGCTCATGTCATCCGTCCACTTTGTTCTCGCAATGTCCTTGAAAATTATGATAATACTATCCCGATGTCAAGGATTTTCGCCGCTCAGAATCGCCGAGAGGAGGAAAAATCATGAATCATATGCAAACAGACAAAGGGCTTTCCACTATCGGGTTTGTCCTGGCACTTGCCGGGCTCATCATTCTGATAGTCGGGGGAGCGCTGGCGCTGTATTTTACCAAGGGGAAGACGATAACGACACAGGATATCGCTTCCGCAGAGAAAATCGTCAACCTCCACTTCACCCAAAAAGAAAGGAAAATGATGCGGGAAAACCTCAGAGAGAACGCGTCTGATTATGCCAAGCTGCGGGATGTCAGCGTGCCTAATAGCGTGCCGCTTGCTCTCCAGTTCAACCCTGTCGCGCCAGGAATGACTTTTGAAAAAGATACGAAAGAGGAAACGTCCTCCACCCTTCCTGAAGACCCGACTTTAGAGAGGCCGGCCAACCTCGAGGAACTTGCTTTCTATCCGGTCACGGCCTTAGCTCAACTCCTCCGGTCGGGCCAGGTCACCTCAACCGAACTTACCAAAATGTATCTCAGCAGGCTTAAAAAGTACGGGCCACGGTTGGAATGTGTTATCACGTTGACAGAAGACCTGGCGCTCGAGCAAGCGAAAAGAGCCGACGAAGAGATTGCCGCCGGCCGTTACCGCGGCCCGCTCCACGGCATCCCCTGGGGCGCTAAAGACCTCCTGGCCACCAAGGGAATCAAGACGACCTGGGGCGCCAATCCTTACCAGGATCAGATGATCGATGAAGATGCCACCGTGGTCAAGCGCTTGGAGGAAGCGGGCGCGGTGCTCCTGGCCAAGCTGAGCATGGGAGCCCTGGCCTGGGGGGATGTCTGGTTCGGCGGAAAAACCAAAAATCCCTGGAACTACGAGGAAGGGTCGAGCGGCTCGTCGGCCGGCTCTGCCGCAGCCACAGCGGCCGGGCTGGTCGGGTTTGCCATCGGCACAGAGACGTGGGGATCGATCGTTTCGCCCTCAACGCGCTGCGGAGTGACCGGGCTGCGGCCGACCTACGGCCGCATCAGCCGCACGGGAGCCATGGCTCTGAGCTGGAGCATGGATAAGATCGGCCCGATTTGCCGCTCGGCCGAGGACTGTGTTTTTGTCTTTGAGGCCATCTGCGGACCAGACGGCCAGGATCTCACCGCCGTCGACTTCTCCTTTCGTTGGGACTCTTCGCTCGACTTGAAGGCAATCCGGACCGGCTATTTGAAGAAGGCCTTCGAGAGAGACTACCCGACCAAGAAAAATGACGAGGCCTCACTCGACGTCATCCGCGGCCTTGGCGTTGAGCTTATCCCGTTCGAGCTTCCTGAAAACCTGCCTGTCGATTCTCTGGCCTTTATCTTAAACGCTGAGGCGGCAGCCGCATTTGATGAGCTGACAAGATCCAACCGCGATGATTTGCTTGTGCGTCAGGTCCGGAACGCCTGGCCGAATGTCTTCAGGCAGGCCAGGTTTATTCCCGCGGTTGAGTACATCCAGGCCAACAGAATCCGGACTCTCCTCATGCAGGAAATGGCCAAAAGGATGGCCGAAATAGACGTCTACATCGCTCCCTCATTTGGCAGCAACAATCTCCTCCTGACCAACCTGACCGGCCATCCCGCGGTTGTCGTGCCCAACGGGTTCAACGAGAAAGGCTCACCGACAAGCCTGTCTTTTATCGGCAACCTCTACGAGGAAGCCAAAGCTCTTCGCCTTGCTCTGGCCTTCCAGCAAGCGACAGACTTCCACCTGAAGCATCCTGAGCTTAAAGAGTAAAAAAAGTGGGGTGTCTTCTGACTTTCCAGTGATCTCTATTGAGTTTTTTCAGAGTTCGGCAGGCGCCTTGACTTAAAGCTTTTCCTTTGTGGCAGTGGCTGCGGCCGAAACTCCCAGGTTCGGGACATTTATAATGCCGTCCATCGTGTCTACTCCGACTTTGAATTCTGCCTGGACCAGCCTCGCCACGCCGTCTGGAGGAGTCGGCGAGCTGAACTCGAAGCTCAGGTTTTCCCCATCATAAACGATCTCAAGAACAGGAACGTCGGTGAAGTAGCCCTGGGATTCGCTGACTTTTCCCTCGAGTGTTCCGCTCACGTTCCTCAAGTTCAGGGTGAGATAGAAGTACTCTCCATCAGCATCAACCTCAATCTTCCAGGCACCGATGATTTTGCCGTAATCCGGACCCTCCTGCACTCCCTGCGAGAAAGAAAAACACACAGAGAGAAAGAAGATGAAAGCGATCATTAAAGAGAAATGACGTTTGTTCATCTGAACCTCCTTTTCCATTATTGTTTCTCAAGCAGCCTGCCTCTAAAGCCTAAAATTGTATTATCTCCGATAGCAGGCCCGAGAGACAAGAAAATTCTTTCAAGCACGCCCGGCCCATAACCTTCAATCCCGGATACGAAAAACAGGCCCCAAAAGTTGCCCGACTTCCCCGTTTGTCTCCAGGCAAGACCTTTTGTCTGCATCATGTCCTCCTTGACAAGGCCAGGAGAGATTTAAGATGATTCGAGGTGATGAGAACGGCAATCGTCGGCCAAGATAAAGAAGACCTCGCCGAAGCCCTCGCGGCGCTTTCTAAAAAAAGGATTATTGAGCGCATCTGGAAGAAAGACTGGACAGTCTGGAAAAATGAGCCGGAGAAGATAGCCAGCCGCCTGGGCTGGCTCGCCTGTCCACAGAAAGCCCGGAAAGCGCTTCCCGGGATCGGTCGTTTTGTCCGAGAAGTAAGGCGAGACGGCTACACGCATGCTCTCCTCCTGGGCATGGGCGGCTCAAGCCTGGCGCCGCTCGTCTTGGCCTCGACCTTTAAAACAAGGCCGGGCTATCTCGATCTCATAGTCCTCGATTCAACCGTGCCTGCCGCGGTGCTGGACGTTAGGCACAAGCTAAACCCGGCCAGGACATTGTTCATCGTCTCCTCAAAATCGGGCACAACAGTAGAGACAATGTCCCTGTTCAGTCTTTTCTGGAACTGGACAGCCGAATGCCTGGGAGAGGCCAGGACGGGCGAGCATTTCATCGCCATTACCGGCAAAGGCACGCCGCTGGCCGAGGAGGCCCGCCGGCTGCGCTTCCGGTCTCTTTTTTTAGGCGATCCGGAAATCGGAGGCCGTTTCTCGGCTCTCTCCCCGTTTGGACTTATCCCCGGCTCTCTTAAAGGCATTAACCTTCCCCTGATTCTGAAGTCAGCCGGGGAGATGGCTCAGAGATGCCGGAAAACATCTGACCTTAAGGTCAACCCGGGCGCATATCTGGGCGCAATTTTAGGGGTCATGGCGAAAAAAGGCAAGGACAAGGTGACGTTCTTTCTCTCGCCCGGGCTCGCTTCTCTTGGCGCCTGGCTCGAGCAGCTCATCGCGGAGAGCACAGGCAAGGAAGGGAAAGGAATTGTCCCGGTCGAAGGAGAGCCCATCGGTTCGCGCGAAGTCTATGGGCCTGACCGCTTCTTTATCTCCATCCGGCTGAGAGGAGACATCTCAAATGAAAACGCTCTGCGGCGGCTGAAAGCAGCCGGGTTCCCCGTGCTTTCTCTGAATGTCCGTTCGGCCGGCCATCTCGGCGGACAGTTTTTCCTCTGGGAGTTCGCCACAGCCGTGGCCGGGCACATTCTTGGCATAAATCCCTTCGATCAGCCAGACGTGGATTTGACCAAAAAGAAAACACAGAGCTTCCTCGAAACCTATCGCAAAAAAGGAGCCCTTCCTGAAGAAAAACCCAGGATTCTGGAAGATGGCATCCGTCTGTTCTCCGAGGCCAGGGTTTCAACTCTGGCCGAAGGGTTGAGAAACTTCCTTGATCAGGCCCGGGCAGGTGATTATATCGCCATCCAGGCTTTTCTCTCTCCCGAACCTTTGACAACGCTGGCCCTTCAAAAGCTGAGGGCTCTCTTGCGAGAAAAGACTCGTCTGGCCGTGACTCTGGGCTATGGACCCCGTTTTCTTCACTCCACCGGGCAGCTCCACAAGGGAGACCCAGGCAGAGGTCTTTTTATTCAAATCGCGGCTCCAGCTTCTGAAGATGTCCCCATTCCGGATGGGCCTGGCTCTGCCTGTGCGTCGTTAAGCTTTGGAATGCTCTGCGCTTCTCAGGCCAGGGGAGACTATGAAGTCCTCAAGTCTGCCGGCCGCCGCATCATCCGCGTCGGGCTGAGCCAAGAGGTGGGAAAAGGTCTCACCGCAATTCTTTCCGCCGTTCATGACACGTTTGACGCCAGTCTAAGGTCTGATCTTAATAAAGCCCGGCGAACAGAAGATCGGCGTGGAAAAGATCGCGGGTTTGGCGGCGAGTCTTAAAATCCACCGTTTCTTTGACGTTGATATAAAACCAGAATCTGTCAAAGAGCCTTAGTTTCGCGAGATAATAGCGCGCAAAATCTGTCGCCGAATCGACAAGAATCTTCCCCACTTCTTTCTGCTTATCATCAAAAACAACGACGGTATACTTTTCAGCGCCGCCTGGCGCGGTTGCTTTCTCCAGCTTTCCAAAGACTTTGGCTTTTCCTTTGCCTTCCCATTCTTCGCTTTTATTAAAAGCTGTGATCTTCAGGGCCTGGAATTCAACTCTTTCGTTAACGTCAAGATGGTCCTCTAATACGGGCTCTTCACCCCGTGTAAAAATGACGCTGTAATGGCCGCCTTCTTTCATCTCGATCGTGTCCGCGATGAGCACGGAAGGTTCATCTTTGAGGAGCGACCCCTTGACTCTGACTTCTTTCCCGGCCAAGTAGCCGGCGTCCTGGCCATGGATCTTTCCCTGGACGACGATGTCATACCCTTTGGCCTGAGGAAGATAGAAGTATTTCCCAAGCCCGACTTTGACTGTCCCTTCAAACTCCTGTATTCCCCCTGCGGCAGCATGAGGCGCTTTTTGAGCAGCGGACTCTTGAGCTTCCCGGGCGAGAGCCGACCCAGCCGCGGCCACAAAAAAGACGAGCGCATAAACGGCGAACCTCGAAAGCTTATCTCTAAAAATCATCGCTCATACCTCCAATCTTGAATCAGACAGCAGAACTCATGAAAAGAGGATATTTTATACCACCGTGAAAGGCAAAAGTAAAGTGGAAAATTGTCGCAAGAAGCCGGGCTCAGTTATCTTTCTTGACCACCCTGCCCGAGGACGAACGAGAAGGGGAAGACGTTCCGGGGGCTGACCTGGCCGGCGCCGGCGAACCTGATGGAGATTGGGAGAAAGACGGCGAGGAC
>JBBILQ010000020.1:15213-34400 GCA_037444845.1 Candidatus Aminicenantota bacterium
TTCTGAGCGCTTCGGGGGGAGGAAAAGGAGGAGGGGGCAGAATAGGACCGGGGAATGGAAAAGCTGGACTTTGAGGATGAAGAAGGGGAATTTCGCAGAGATGAGCTTTCTCGCCTCCAGGTGGAAGAAAACGAAGGTGATTGCGGCCTGGTCTCCCCGGGCCGGTTGCTGCCGAACGATGACACGCCTGGAGAAGAGCGCTTCGATAGCCCAGGCCTTGAGATAACCGGGTTTGAAGAGTATGCCTTTGGCGCCGTCCGGGTTGGAGAAAAAATTTTGCCTTGCAGAGAAGAAGTTCTCGGCGAACCTGACGGATATCCTCCCACACTCCGGCTCTCCGAGAGACTCTTAGCGACGCCCTTCGTTGATGGCTCAACCCCGCCTGTCCCGAAGGCCGGCCGATCCTTGTCTCTCGCCGGACTCTTGAGGACTCTCACGGCTGAATCCCGGCTTATTGCGCCCGAAGCCTTACCCGGCAGCCCGGCTTGAGGACGCGAAAGGCTTTTCACTCCGGATGAGCCGGCCAGAGAAGAGCGGGTGATGGTCGGTTTGATATCGGGCTGCCGCTCCTGAAGCGTTATCTGCCCGAGGCGTGAAGCTTCCACCCGGCTCAGAGCGACATGAGACACATTCGGAGATTGCAACTGGCTCTTTCGAACGACTGTCAGAGCCCGGGAGTGGGCTGGATAATGAGAATGGTGATAGCGGTCATAAAAATAGTTGTTGACGATGACAACCGGCCGATTGTACCAGCTCAACGGGCACCAGCCGATATAGTCATGCCCCCAATACCAGTGCACCCAGGCAGGGCCCCAATGGCGGGTGGGAATCCAGTACCAGCCCAGGCCAAGCCTCCAATGCCACCTTCCGTAATGATAGACGCACCAGCCCCAGGGCTCATAAGAAACCCAGGTCCATCCAAAAACCGGATACCAGACCCATCTCCCATAATAATAAGGCCTCCAGTATGAATCGACAATATAAGGCACCCAGACATACCCGTAAGGCCTTTCATAGGCCCAACGGCCATGAGTGTCGAGCTCATATTCGTACTCATCAAGTTCAGAGGGAAGATAACGCCGGGAGGCGTACTGCCTGAGCAAGGAATCACGCTCTTCATTCCAGTAGTGGAAACTATCCCTCAACGAAGACAGGAGTCTCTGCGCGCCCAACTGCCCGGAGGAAGCGACAAGGCTTCCCCGGCTTCCCACCAACAGGGAGCCGCTCTCGCCAGCAGCTTCAGCCGACCCCTCCACGACCGCGATTTCTGTCCCGCCGCCAGGCCGCACATCAAACCGATAAAGCCCCTCTTCAAGAATGTAGAACGATGCATCCGGGGTGTGAACTTCAAAAGCCTTTTCTTCTTCAAGGAAGCTGATCCGGAGATAGATATTGCCGGCCAGAAGATGCAGCCGCACGCGGCTGTCTCCTTCTCTTGGCAAGACGGCAAATTCAACCTGGGATCTGTCATCAAGACGGAGATAGTTCTTTTTGGCAAAATGCACCTCTGCCCGCCCGACTTGAGTGGCCAACCTGTCCCCTTCGACAACAACCAGGTTGACGATGCCCTCCTCTGTGCCCATCTCATTCGCTCTCTCGACAGCAACTTCGCCTTTGACAAAAGAAAGGCGGGCAAAACCGTACCTGTTGTATCCTTCTTCATCAGCGGCCTGGATGATAAGGGGGAAGAAAAGGACCAGGCCCGCGATCATCATGGCTCTTTTTCTCATCTCTTGTCTCCTTCCCAAAACGCTGTAGAGCAAATCTCATGCCAACTGATTTGCCCTGAAGTAACCTGAATGACCGGAGCCGGGTGTCCAGGATAAAGGACACTTGATAATGAAGGGGGTCAAACAATGATGGCCGGCAATGCGTGAACGATTGAAGCCTCTGGAAAGGCAAAAAAAGAGGGCTTTATTTCTCAAGCCCCTCGCCCAGTTAATTTCTCTGGGTTTACTGGAGTTTTACCACCACCACCGATCTCTCTGGTGAGGGCAGAAGGGCCCTCTTCCCCAAAAAGGATGCGGTCTCAACCCATGCCTGCCGCCGCCTCTGCCAAAGAAGGCGCCTGGCCTCATCTTTCTCCAGGGGGCCATTCGCGCTCTTAGCTCAGTTAATTTCTCCTGTTGCTCTGGAGTAAAGATCTTTTTCACTTCTGCCTGGTGTTTAAAAGAGCTCTTTAACCGCCCGGCCCTCAACTTGAACATCTCGTCGATAAGCGCGTCAATCTTTTTTTCGTTGGCCTGGGGATCTTTCCTCAGTTCTCCGAGCTCAGTCCGGAATTTTTCCATCTGGTCAAGGAAGGCCTTTCTTTCTTCCTGCCTGGCCTTCCAGAATTCTTCGAGCTTGGCCTTCTGGTCTGAAGTCAGGTCAAGGTAATCCTCCCAAAATGGCCTGAAGGTCCGTTCTGGACCCCGGGCAGGTTGGCCTAAGGCCAAAGAGGGGCCGAAAGCGATGAGCGCCGCTAAAATAATCAACCCAGAGAGCACCGTTGATTTTTTCATGACAAACCTCCTGTCATCTTCTTTATTAGACAATGATCCATGGCAAAGCTTGGCCACAGCGCAAATTTCTTACCGGCTGAAGGATTTCGCATCCCAGCTGACCAAACCTCGTTGAGACAGGGAAGCCGGAAGAGGTCTTATCCCCTTGCCCAGAGACAAAATCTCCCGGAGCATTTGTCTTCTGAGTCTGTCGTCGGCAGGACCCAGGATCGTCAGTGAGCCCCCTCTCCCTCCGGCACCGTTAACCTTCCAGCCTGAAGCCTTATGTCTTTTGGCTACCTGGATGACGGCATCTGCTTCCCGCGAAATGAGTTGCGGCAGCAGCGCTCTCTGGCATTCGTTGTTCTCGATCATGACTTCGCCGTAAGAGTCCAGGTTTCCGGCCAGCAAGCTGGCCCTGGCTCTGGAAGGCAGGTCTTTCATTTTTTCCAGGGTTCTCCACTCAGGCCCTTCGCTCTTGAGCCTGGCAATAACCTTCTTGTGGATAGCTGATGAGAGATGAGGCTTCCCAAGGTAGATTAGGCAAAGGCGCCGTTTAAGCTCGTCCCAGATGGGTGGCTGGAGAGAAATTTTTTCCACCCGCGTCCGGGGATATTCGGGAATGTGGATAAAACAGATGCCGCCGAAAGCAGCGCAAACCTGGTCCTGAACGCCGCTCTGCATGTTGAGGTCCTCTGTCTCCACCCGATGGGCCAGGGAGGCGATCTTCTGAAGCGGCAGCTTTTTGTGGCTGAGGAAGAGCAACCCACCGAGCAAGGCAACGGAGACCGAGGCAGACGTTCCTGTGGAGATTCCGGCCGGAACGGGCGAAAAGACGCTGATCTCGCACTCGAAGCGGGGCGGAGGAGGAACCCTGGCGATGACGTGCTGGAGAAGAGGATGCGGGGAAGAAGGCTGGCTCGGATTGACCCTAAAACTCTGGCCGTAATTTTCTGCGTGCAGGAGAACGTTTTTCTTGCTTTTTTCTCTGTTCTCATAGACTTTGATCTGCACCTCGACCGCAGGCGTCACAGCCAGGTTGAGGACCCATCCGTCCCTGGCAAACCATGTGTCCGTCCAGCCGCCGATGTCATTGATGCGGAGCGGCGCACGACTGCGGATAAGCCTGCGGCAGCGTTCGCCTGCCCTCATTGTTTTTTCTCTCCGGCTCAGGTCTCCCGGCGGTAACGGATCTGGTCGAGGCTTACCGCCACGACAATGATAATCCCGATGATGATTTCCTGGATGTAGTTGGGCCAGCCCATCATCGTGCTGCCGTTGCGGAGAAAGGCCATGATGAAGACGCCGATCATCGAACCCAAGATGCTTCCCTGCCCTCCGCTCAGGCTGCCTCCCCCGATGACAACCGCCGCAATGATGTCGAGCTCAAGGCCCACGGCCACGGTCGGGTCACCCACGGTCAGCCTGGAAAACTGCATGACGCCGCTCATCCCGCAAAAAAGCCCGGCCAAGCCATAGATGATGACCTTGGTCCTCCTGGTCAGGATGCCGCATAACCTGGCCGCCGCCTCATTAGAGCCGATGGCAAAAACGTGGCGCCCGAAGACGGTGAAGCGCAGGACAACGGCCATGGCCGCTGCCAGAAGAATCATCAGCCATATTCCAGGCGCCAAGAGCAGCCAAGGAGGTTGCGGGCTGCGCGCCATTAGGTCATTGACCCAGGTAATGGGCGCATCGATTTTCTGGTTTCCAGCCAGCCATTTGGCGGCGCCCCTGGCAATACCCAACATGCCCAGAGTGATAATAAAGGGCACCAGCCGCAGCGAAGTGATCAGGCTTCCGTTAATCAGCCCGATCGCGCTTCCGGTCAGGATCCCGCCGAGTATGCCAAGCCACGGCGGCAGCCCGGCGTTGATGATGAAGGCAACGATGCAGCTCGAAAGAGCGATGTTCGAGGCTACCGAGAGGTCAATCCCGCCGCTGATGATGACGAACGTCATGCCCAGCGCTGCCAGGGCCACGATCACCGACTGCGTGGCCACGCTTTTGAAGTTGCCGGGCCTGAGGAAGCGATCCTGCACTTCGGGCAGGAGCGAAAAGATGAGGATGACGAGAAGGAGCCCGAGAAAAGGCGCCACTATGTTGGCCACAAACCTGAATCTGCTGCCGCTCTTCATTGTTTGATCAGTCATACCCTTAATCTAATGCAGGGCGGCCGACGTCCTGCCTGTGGTCGCGGCCGCGGTGAGGCTTTGATCATTCCATTCAGACGCTGGCCTCACCTCCGCTAACTGTCCCCGGTAGAAGACGGCGATCCGGTCACAAACGTTAAGGAGTTCGGGCAGGTAAGAGCTCACGAAAAGGATGGCCTTCCCCTTAGCAGCAAGCTCGGCCATCCACTGGTAAACCTGGAGCTTGCTGATGATATCGATGCCCCGCGTCGGCTCATCCAACAACAGAACTCTGGCTTCTTGATGCAAGAGCCGAGCCAGTGCGACCTTCTGCTGGTTTCCGCCGGAGAGAGTCAGGATGGACTGGCCCGGACTCTGAGCTTTTATTTTCATCCTCTGAACCCATCTCTCTACTGCTCTGTTGCGCAGTCCGAGCCGCAGAAACCCGAAGCGGGAATAGGGCGCAAGACGGCTGAGCGTGAGGTTGTCCGCAACTGACTGGCTTGGAGCCAGGCCCTCTCCCTGCCTGTCTTCGCTCAGGAAGCCGATGCCGTGATCAATTCTCAGCCGGGGCCCGGCCATGGCAATCTCCTCTTTCCCGATTCTCAGGACTCCCTCATGACAGGCATCAAGCCCAAAAAGAGCGCGCAGGAACTCCGTCCTCCCGGAGCCGACGAGGCCCGCCAGGCCGAGTATTTCGCCGCGATGAAGAGAGAGAGTAACCTCGGCTTGCATGCGTTTTCCTCTCAGCTTGAAAGCGGCCAGAGCGACAGGCCCAACCTCATGGGGAAGCCGCGGAAACACCTCTCTCACCTTTTTCCCGACCATCAGCTGAATGATCCTGTCCAGGGATATTTCCTCCATCTGTCCCGACCCGACATTCTTCCCGTCACGCAGGACAGAGAACCGGTCAGCCACTTGCTGAACCTCTTCCAGAAAATGGCTGATATAGACAATGCTGACGCCCTGGCCTTTGAGCTGTTTGATGAGCCCGAAAAGGCGGTTCCTGTCCTCCCCGGAAAGCGAGCTCGTCGGCTCGTCCATGATGAGGATCCTGGCCTTCTCGAGAAGCGCCCGGGAAATCTCCACAATCTGGCGGGCGGCCACACTCAACCGCTTGACCGGGACGTCGGGGGCGATCTCAGGATGAGAAACAAGGCGGAGCATCTCACGGACTTTTTCCCTCATTTTTTTGCGGCGCAGGAAACCGCAGGCCCTCCACTCCTGGCCCAACATGATATTCTCCTCAACCGTCATATGAGGAGCCAGGTTGAGTTCCTGGTAGATGACCGAAATGCCCATCTTTCGGCCCTCAAGCGGGCTGGCCGGCGAGTATTTCACTCCTTCGAGGTTCATCGTTCCTCTCGTCGGCCTGATGGCTCCGCTCAAAATCTTAATAAGAGTGCTCTTGCCGGCGCCGTTTTCTCCTAACAGGGCATGAACCTCTCCCCTTTTGAGGTCAAAATGGACATTGTCAAGCGCGCGGGTGGCGCCAAAAGACTTGCTGATGCATTTCATGGAGAGCAGCGGCCCTGTTTGGTCCATGATTCAAACATCGGGATAGGCGGAAAAATCGGGAAGAAGGAGCGCATTGATCTCCGGATCATCCATGTTTTCCCGCGTGACCAGATAGACGCCGGTATCAATAATCGGGTCGACCGGCATCCCTTTAAGGTGGAGCGTCATCTGCTTGACTCCTAAATATCCCATTTTTACTGGATTCTGGAGAATGAGACCGGAGATCTGCCCTTCCCGAAGCGCCTGGACAAGCTTGGGAGAGCTGTCAAACCCGACAAAAACGATCCTCCCGGCGCGCCCGCTTTCCTGAAGCGCCCGAAGCATTCCGAATGTGCTGGATTCATTGGGACAGAAGATGCCATCAACGTCGGGAAAACGGCCCAAAAGGTTCTCGGCAAGCTGGCAGGCGCTCTCAGTCGTGGCTCCGGCATATTGGTCATGAACAAGCAAAGAAATGGCTGGCGATTCCCGCCTAATCGTCACGAAGAATCCTTCCTCTCTCTGCGTCGTCGAGGCAGATCCCACCTGGTAGCGGATGAGGAAGACTTTTCCCCTGCCATCTAACAATTCAATGATCCTCCGGGCGGCGATCACACCTCCCTTGTGATTATCAGTCGCCACATAACTGATATAATCGCTCCCTTGAAGACCGGAATCGATGACCACGACGGGGATATTTTCCCTGACGGCGTCGCGGACGGGCCGGCAGAGAGCCCGATCGTCCAGTGGAGCCAGAACAATCCCGTCGACTCCGCGGCTGATAAAATCTTCGACGACCGTGATCTGCTGGGCTCGGTCGTCCTCCTTCTGGGGCCCTTTCCAGATCACCTCAACGCCGAACTCTCGGGCGGCCATTAAAGCTCCCATATGGATAGATTTCCAGAATTCATGGGTTGTCCCTTTCGGGATGACCGCGATCCGGAGTTTTTTGGGCGTCTCTCCGCTGGAAGACTGCTCAGGCTTTTCTTTGCAGCCGGGTTGAAGGATAAGAAAAAGGAGAAGAATATAGATTGGAATCAAGCGTCGTATCACGCTTAAAATATACAGATAAGCAAGAGTTCAGTCAATTTGGAGGGAAAACTCTTTTAACCAAGAAAACTGGGACGGCCCTTCGCTGTGGACCGTCCCCAAGAATGCTGACAGGTTTTCAGGCTTTCTTCAGGATGGGCATTCCAGTCTTGGCCGTCTCGACGACCTTGAAGCCGCCCGGGACGGAGTCAAGGGCGCCGGGTCTGATGTCGCGAGCGAAATAATAGATGACTTGTTTCCTGTCGCCTTTTAGAGTGACTGTTCGGGAGTGCAGAAAGTACTTCACCCCTTTTTTGTTGGTGAATTCGTAAGCCATGAATAACCTCCTATGAATCCGCCTTTCCTCGGTCTTGACCAAGTATTTATATAAAAAAAGAACCTCTGTCAAGCTCAATTTTCTTTTTTCTTTTCAAGAAATAATGAGATCCTCCCGTCCCATCTGTCGCAAAATCCGTGGGTAGAGGTCGAACACCGGCTTGAGGAACGGCACGATCTTAGTTGCCAGGGCAATATTGCCATCGGCGCTGACCTTGCCACCGAACAACGCCTGGATGACATTGGCTTTGCCGAGCCAAAATTCATGGTTGAAGTCGGCCGAGCTCACGAGTGTCAGGTCCGGTTTCACTCCCGTCTCGCCCAGAGTGAAAGAAAAATACTTTCCCGCCGGGGGCACATCCCGGCAGTTGATCGTCATCAGGCCGTCAGGGTCTTGAACCTGGAAACGGACGACGAGTTTTGACCTCTGGAAGTCGGGACCGATGGCCGGGTTTGAAGCGATAGCCTCGAAAAAAGAACGAAAGATATCAAACATCTCCTCCTGGCTTTTGAAATACGGCATGATCGCCCTCCTTTTCCGCCTTTCAGTGGATGAACCCGACCGACGGCGGAAGGTCGGCCGGAATGATGGGGCCAAAATTTTCCTCATACCTCCTGACGTTGGCCTGGAGAGCCTCCATGAATCTCTTGGCGTGAGCCGGGCTCAGGATGGTCCGTGAGACGAGCTTGCCCATCGGGCCATCGGGAAAGATGAACGCAAAATCAAAAATAAATTCTTCTTTCGTGTGGCGAATGGCCGCAAGGTTGGAATAGTGGCCTAAAGCGATGTGCTCGTCCACCTTGATGTCGATTTTCTTTTCCTCCATCTCGCCTCCTCTCTTCCAGAATTGCCTTTATTTTCACCGAAATCAGGGGAAATTTCAACACAAATAAAATTTTAAAAAAATTAAAAAAAACCTTTACTTTTGTATTTTGAGTGGTATAATGATAGTGGCTTTCTTGCGCGGGCTGGAGAAAGCCCCCACCTTTTTGGTTCCCATCATCAACCCCCCTTTTGCTGACAACAGCCCGCACCTCTTCTGCGCATATATCCGCTCCGCGCATCGTCATTCCGCCGTGAGGAAATGGAAGGTTAAGAGTCAAGGAAAAAGAATAAAAAGAAGCGCCATGGAAGGGGAGCACGAGCGGTGCGGAGAGAGAGAAGAATAAAAAGCAAACGACGTTTGATGAACGTTCAGGAAATGGGATCGCCTTCCGGGTATCTGGCGACGACTTCGAGCGGCACTTCGAAAACTTTGCCCCAGCCGCCGAAACGCTGGACAACTTGCGGGCTGGTCAGCCCTCTTTTTTTCCCGTTCTCGATAAGATACACGGGCCGGTTGGGACGGTTGCTCTGCTCGATGATCATCCAGCCTTCAAACGTCAGCTCAATCATCTCCCCTTCTTCAATTTTTTCGAGCGTGTCATTGGACACTTCAACAAGATACTTCCAGGGGTCCTTTCCTCTTCTGAGGTCATAGTTATACCGGAAAAGGCTTTCCAGGTCTTTAAAAGCGCGCCGGACGTAGCGGCCCGGCCCCCGGCGCTCGATCATGTAGACGGCGTCTCTCCGGGCCTTGACGTATCTCTGATGGAGATAGGCAAGGTTATCGGCCATCGGCCACTTCGAGAATTCAGCGCCCATGGCGTTGAGAAGTCTTCGGCAGCCGGAGAGTTCATAAGGCATCACCTCCGCCTTTCTCATGGAGCCTTCGAGGTCCTGGAAGGCGCGGGTGAGGTAGAAAAAAGCATTATAGAGGTTTGTCCTCAGGAATCCCGCCCGATAATAGTCGGACCTCTCCTCGGTCAGCCGCAAAAAGAGCCGGCAGGAGGCCAGAAAGGCCTCCGATTTGAAAAGGACCGCCTGTTCCTCATCGGAAATGGCGTTGTTCCAGCCTTTGAAATGGCCAAAGCTCGTCTCGGCCAGGAAGGACGCCTGCTTTTCGAGTTCAAGGGCCAGGCCGTAGATTTGCTGCCTTCGATCGGCCCTCGCTGCCGAGATCAGCATCAAGAAGAGGGTCATAAAGAATAGTGTCCTGAGACGATTCTCTTTCATTTTGTTAACCTCCAGCCTTTTCTTTCCTAAGTTAGCGTTGTCCGAGCCTAAAGTCAACCTTGGCGGACGTCTTTGGCAAAAAGTGGACTAACCAAAAAAAGCAAGGGAAAATGATTACCCAACTTTTCGCCATATGGCCAAGTCAACCTTGACGGCGAAAGGCGGCGGTGCTAAATTGGCGGAGAACAAAACCGACGGGAGAGATCGGATATGGACAAAACGAGAAGCTTGGCCAAAAGATACGAACGAATCCACGCGCAGCTCGCTGAGCTCTTTCTCAAGACGAAGAACAAAACCTCTCGTCTGGCCAGCATCGTCGCTCTCCTCCACCACAAAATGCCGCACTTCTTCTGGACCGGCTTCTACCTCCTCAGCGAAGGCGAGCTTGTCGTCGGGCCCTACCAGGGTTCCCTGGCCTGCCCGGTCCTCGAAAAACACAAAGGCGTCTGCTGGACCGGTGTCCAGCGCCGTCAACCTGTCATCGTCCCCGATGTCCATCAATTCCCCGGCCACATCGCCTGCGACAGCCGCTCCAACTCCGAGATTGTCGTTCCCGTGTACGACGAAAATGGCGAAGTCTGGGCCGTCCTGGACGTCGACAGCCGCGCCTTCGATGCTTTCACAGAAATAGATAGAGAATGGCTCGAGAAAATCGTTGCCTTGATTTAGCGGGCCCTCTCGTTCTGTCTCTCATTCGGTATAGAATTCAACCACCCGGCGGACAGCCTCCTCGCAGACTTTGCAGAAGGGCTTGGCTCCTTTGGTGAACATCAAACAATCAACGGCCGGGCGGTAGAGCCCCTGAGCCGAATAGCCAGCGCCTTCCATGGCGCCGACTGTCCCCCAGAACTTGCTCCGGCGGAGAAATTCATCCACTTTGTTGGCCTGTTTTCGCGACAGCTTCTCGGATTCCTCCTCCAGCCTTTCCACATCGGCTTGCGGCGCTCCCGCTCTTTTCATGGCCGCTATCCTGGCGTTAACCTCAGCGCGGATTTTCTGGTAGGCGGCGTCCATCAAGTCGAACTCTTCTTTCTCCCAGGGCGTGGGAATCTCGATCCTTGGCGTGAGCAAGTCCTTCCATTTGAGGTTCTTCGAGTCAAGGAGGGAGGTGATGTTCGGCTCGAGCGGCTCGACCCCCTTGGGGTAGAATTCGTTATAGGCGACCTCCGACGTGTAGTACTCGTCGGCCAGACCGGCGAAAGAATGGCCGAATTCATGGAGGAAAAGATAGTCATACCACTGATTGTCCGTTGTAAAAGTGCAGAAGAGGTTATAAATCCCGCCTCCGCCGTAACGCCTGTGATTGACCATGATGACAAGGGCGTCATAAGGAACATGGGCGGCGATGTTGCGCAAACTCTTGTTATCTTCTGTCAGGACGTAGCGTTCAGACCCGAGGGAATCAAAAGAGGCGCTGACGGCCGTGTTCTTATAGCTGCCGTGACTCGGCTCATCGCAGCCGCTTTCGGCCGAGGGCTTGAAAATACAAGAGAGGTTGAAAAGCCCTGTCCGGCTTTTATAAGGCTCCAGGCTGAAAAAGACCTCGGCAAAGCGTTTCAAGTCTGCCAGGAGCTTTTTTTCTTCGGCGGCCGTGTAGCCTTCGGCGATGAATGCGATGTCGACTTTCTCATGCGGGTCGCCGCTCTTAAGGACCTGAAAGACTTTCACGCCCGCAACCAGTGATTCCCTGTTGATGAAGATGTCATCAGGGTCTATCTCGGCGCGAAAGATAGGCTGGAGAATATTCTCCCTGTTTCGCAACTCGACCGCAAAAATGATTTTGTTCTTGGGATACGGGATGAGGGCGGACTCATGGTATGTCCTTTTAACCCCGCGCAGCGCCAAGTCCGTGGTCTTGTATTCTCCGAAATAGCTGTCGAAGCCCCGGGAAAAAATGAGCTCGCCCGAGGCGGCATCGTAAATTTTGACGCAATACCGGCCGAGGTTAAAGGGATCAAGAAGGTTCTTGAGGCTCCCCGCCCAAACGCCTTGATCGTAAACCTGGTCGATTGTGATAAACTCCTCTTTGGCGTCTCCTCCGTGGAAGGTATCGATGCGCATCGTCCGGTCGATAAAATACTTATTAAAATCTGGGGGAGAAGAGGCAGCGAGAATTCCTGAAAAGATCCATATGATGGAAAAAAAGTAAAAACGCCTGGGCATGGCCAAACCTCCTGTTTTGCTTCCTGTCAATTCTTTCGAGACTCCCGGCCCCTCTTGATCATCTTTCCGGCCGTCTCCTTGATGATCTTAACGGCTGCGGCCGCTGTGATCCCAGAGGGGTCGCGCGTCGGGTTGAGTTCGACGACGTCCATCCCGACAAGATCGGCCTTCAAAAAATGGATGATGTCAACGGCCTGGCGCGTCGTCAGGCCTCCTGGCTCGTGATGGGAGACGCCTGGCGCGAAGGCCGGGTCGAGAGCGTCCAGATCAAAGGAGATATAAAGGGGGTTCCGGAAACTCAAGGCCAGCCGGCCCTTAAGATCTTTCATCTCGATCATTCGAACACCATGACGGCCGGCCACAGCCCGCTGGTCTGAAGTGGCGGCCCTGACGCCAACCTGGACGAGCTCCTGGGCCAACCCCTCCTCCATTATTCGGGCAAAGGGGGAGGCGTGGGAATAGCGATCACCGTAAAGCTCCTCATACAGGTCCGGATGAGCGTCAAAATGGAGGATGGAAAGGTGAGAAAATTTTTTTGCCAGAGCTCTCACGACAGGATATGTAACGGAATGGTCGCCTCCCAGGATAATCGGCCTGGCTTTTTTTCCGACAACTTCCAAAACCGCGGCTTCAACCCGGCTGAAGGTCTTATCCACATCGCCGGACGTATCCACATCACCCCAATCGACGAGCACGGTCTCTTGCTCAAGGTTGATGCCCAGTTCAGTGAACGGGTTAAGGGCTTTCCCTGTCGAAGCCGCCCGGATGGCTGCCGGCCCCAGAGATGCTCCCCTGAGGAAGCAGGATTTTTCGTCAAAAGGAATCCCGATGACGGCAAGGTCATACTTCCGGCTTTTTTTGATGGCTCCTCCGAAATCAGTCATGTCGGGCCTCCTCGCTCAGGAAACTGTCAAGGTGGCAGCAGCAAAGCTGACCGCTGACTTAGTCGCTTCTTCTCGCCAGAATTCATAATCAAGAACCCGGCCCCGGGATTCTGGGAAAATTTCGAGAAGCGAGGCCAGGGTCCCGAGCCCGCACACGTTGTACCTGTCCCTGACCCTCCGCGATTCTGCCCACAAAGCTTCAACATCTCCGCGGCTGAGAGCCTCGAGGAGGGCCTGGTCGTGTTGTTTAGCCTCGAGGAGAAGGGACATCGCCCTTTCCCGGTGGCCAAACTTCGGGCCGATGTGGGAAAAATCGACGCCAGCAACAAAAAGAGAGGTGCTGCTGTCTTCATCCCAGCAGGCCCTCAGCTCTCCTAAAAACCTGTCCACTTCCGTGATTCGGGAAGGGCGGGAGACCCGTTCGATATCAGCCGCGAAAGAGCCGCACAGAATGGGGACTAGAGAGAAGGATGTGCCGTAAAGGTGCTGGAGAAAAAGGATCTGGAATTCGAGAGAGTGCTCCCGACGGTGGTAAATGTCGTAGGCGGCCACGGCGCAATTGCCCGCTTTTTTAAGTTTGTTGACAATCTCGCGGTCCGTTTTCGTTCGGCCAAGGGGCGTCTCGTAGTCTTTCTCTGTCAGGCTGAAATACCCTTCATCCAGGCTGTGGCCCGTGCCTAAAAGGAAAACCCGGCGGGGAGAGATGTTCTTGATCGCCCGGTAGGCTTTGGCGTAGACTCTTTTCCCAACCTCAAGGTCGATGTGCGGAGCGATCAGAGCACAGATGCGGCCGGGAGTGCCAGGGACTGCATCATCTCCCCCTGAAAGAAAAAAAGACTCAAGATAATGGGACAGGTCAGGGGGGTTAGCCGGATAAGAATGGCCTGCGTGGGATGCTTCCCTGACTTCGAGCCGGACATATTCCTCGAGAAGCCGTTCCTTTTCCTTCTGGTACTGCCGGCTCTGCAGAAGAAAAGAGGCTTCCAGCTCAGCGACCATCCTTTCGATGAGCCCGCAGTCAACGAGCATCCCCCGCTTCAGCCGGACGAACTCTACCTGGATATCCCGCATAGTCCTCTGGCCGTCGATGAGTCCTAACAAACTCATCGCATCGCCCTGGAGAATGACGGGGTCACGGATCAACCCCAGGTGGTCCCTCACGAGCAGGGCTTTTTCTCCCCGGTAGGACGTGGGGATAACTTCCAGGTCTGTCCTCAGCCGCGGCACAGGGCTGTCTTCTTTCATCGGACTCGGCACTAATAATAGCCTTCATTAAGTACATTTTTTTGGCCAAAAATGCAATATCAAGAGAGGCCTGAAAAAAATGGCCTCCTTGATTCATTGTCCTGATTCAAGAAGGCCATCGAAAGGAGGGTGGGGGTAGGGGGGAGAGAGGGATCTTAGCCCCCTCTCCTTTTTCACAACCTCGGCTACGCCTTGGATGATAAAAACTCGAGCCTTTGAGGCTGCGACAACGTCATCCTGGCACAGCCGTGACAGCAGCGCAATCCCCTTTGAGGAGGGTTTTGGGGGTGATCTTTCCTCCCCTCCTCTCCTCCCCTTTCGGGCCCAGGCTCGAGCTGGTAGCTTTTCTTTTTCTGAGAAATGATTATAATCTGAAGGAAAAACACCACAAGGAGGACCGGTGGAAAAAGCAAAAACAGTCAAGACGCAGCCGGATGCCCTGAGGATGCTCAACATTGCCCTGGAGCATGAATGGGCGGTGAGTTTTGAGTACACTATCCACGCTTATTCCATGCCAAAAGGGAAATTTTTCTACGATGACCCCGTCATGAAACTCAAGACTGACGCGAGGGCTCAGACAATCCAGATCGGGATCGACGAGATGTACCACGCCCTCCAGCTCGGCATCATTATCACTCAACTGGGGGGCGTTCCTTCATTCAAGACGGATGAAGTCATCCGCTATCCAAGGATCATCGACAACCTCCGGCGGGACAAGATGACAGAAGACCTCGTCACCGACCTCTATCAGTCCGCTGAATGGGGAGAAGGGGCTTCCCCAAAAATTCAGAATATGGTCCTCAACATTTCTTATGACGAAGTGCGCCACTCGCGCCAGTTTGAGACGATGATCATGACGATGGAAAAGGAGGGGTCGGCTGAAGCCCTCTGTTTCAAAGAGAGCCCGGAGGCCGCCTCGAGAGAGGATGTCCGGATTCTCCACGACATCACCCGTATGGAAAACGAGCTCATGCACCGCTACCTCAAATACGTTATTCTCTTCAGCGAGCACCAGGACCTCAGCCAGCGGCTGTTCAAGAACTCGATCAACCACATGAGGCACTGGGACAAGAACTCGGGCATCCTGGTCAAGTTAGGAAGCGTCATCCAGGTTGAGAACGCGGTCAAGGACGCTGACGGGGTCGAAAAAAGCACGAGCCCGATACCTTCGTTCTACCCGGGAGAAGACCGGCTGTCTGCCCTGGAAACGCTCATCCCGGCCGAGGAGAAGCTCATTGCCGCCTACGAAAGGCTTCTCGGTCTCCTGCCGGCGGGCGAGATCAAGGATCAAATCGGCCTTCAGTTAGGGCTCAAGAGAGAACATCTTTTTACCCAGGAATGGCTGCTGACCAATGCCCGAAAAATCAAAGGGCTTCGCTGATAGGACGGCCCTGGGGCCGTTAGCGGGAAAATCGCCGCTTGCGGGGAGGAATCCAGGCCTTTCAAGGAGGATCAATGAAGAGCATCAAGACTCAGCTTAAGCATTTTCAGTATTTCTACCCTTACACCGTGGCGCTGGTGGGAGCTGAAGCCAAGGGCCAGGTGAATTTCATGAGCTGCGCCTGGCATACGGCTCTCTCCTTCGATCCGCCTCTTTTCGGCGTTTTGATCTCTAAGAGACGCCTCACTCACGGGATCATCTCTGAAGCCCGGGAGTTCACGGTCAATTTCATCAGCTTCGAGAGGGTGAAACTATCCGCCCAGATGGGCCGAAAATCAGGCCACGACCTCGACAAGGTTAAGGAGTTCAAGGTTCGATTGGCCCCCTCAAAGGTCATCCAATCCCCGGTCGTCGAGGAAGCCTATGTTGCTTTTGAATGCCGACTGGCTGAAGTCCGGCCCTACGGCGACCACGACCTGTTTGTCGGAGAGGTCCTGGCGGTACACGAGGAGCCGGGCAGTTTCAACGCCGAGGGAATTCTCAACCCGGGCAAAACCAGGCCGCTTCTATACCTGGGGAGCGATTTCTACATCACCGTCGACCAGGACACGCTCAAGCATGTCTTGCCTGACTAATATCGACAAGAGCTTTTTTTTAGGCCTTGGTTTCGCTATACTAATAAAGAAATTTCGATGGCCACGGTCCTGAAAATCGAAAACCTCCGCAAAGCCTTTAAGGTAGGATTTATCCCCAAAAAAAAGGAAATCCTCAAGGGCATTTCTTTTTCGGTCGAAGCGGGGCAGATTTTCGGCTATCTCGGCCCAAACGGCGCCGGCAAAACCACCACTCTGAAGTGCGCGCTCGGGTTGATTTTCCCGGATCAGGGCCAGATCGAAATCTTCGGCCATTCCCACCTTTCCCTTGAGGCCAAAGAGCGGATCGGCTACCTGCCGGAAAGTCCTTATTTTTACGAATACCTCACAGGGACGGAGTTTCTCGATTTCTACGCCCGTCTTTTTCTGTTAGAAAAAAAAGAAAAGGAAGAAAGGATCCGAAGCCTCCTCCGGCTTGTCGGTCTGGAGCGGGCGGCCCGCCTCCAGCTGCGCAAATTCTCCCGGGGCATGCTCCAGAGAATCGGGCTGGCCCAGGCTCTCATCAACGACCCTGAGCTTGTTTTTCTTGATGAGCCGTTGGGCGGCCTCGACCCTCTCGGCCGGAAAGAGCTCCGGGATATCATCATCCGCTTGAAGCAGGAAGGGAAAACGATCTTCCTCTGCTCTCATATCCTCCAGGACATCGAGATGATCTGCGACCGGGTGGCTATCCTCGTCGGCGGCCGGGTCATCAGCCAGGGAGCGATTGAGGCTCTCGTCTCGGAAAAAATCCTCTATACCGAGGTCACTCTGTCTGGCCTCTCAGAATCCGACCTCGAGGGCCTGGGCGAGCCGGTCTCCTCTCATGGCGATAGGATAATGCTCAAAGTTTTCCAGGAGGACAACATCGAGCGCCTGGTGGCTCTTGTCCATGATAAGAAGGCGAGAATCCATTCTCTTGTCCCCCGGACAGAAACTCTTGAAGATATTTTTGTCGAAACGGTGAGACAGGGATGAAAATCAAAGTGATCGCGCTCAACACGTTCAAGGAGGCGATCCGCGACCGCATCCTCTATCTCCTTTTCTTTTTTGCCGCCGTTTCCGTCATTTTTTCCCGGGTGCTGGCAGTCCTCACGGTCGGCGACCGGGTTAAGATCGTCAAGGATGTCGGCCTGGCCTCGATCTCTCTTTTCGGCGTCTTGATGGCCGTTATGATCGGCACGGGCCTGGTCTATAAGGAAATCGACAAAAAGACGATCTACACCCTTATCTCGAAGCCCATCCGCCGCTTCGAGTTTCTCTTGGGAAAATTCTTTGGCTTGGTCCTGACCCTCCTTATCATGACATCCCTCATGAGCCTGATATTCCTCCTCACGGTTTTCTTCCACACCTTTAAGATTGAACCCGGGCTTCTCTTGGCCGTCCTGTTTATTTTTATCGAGCTCATCCTCATAACGGCGGTGGCCATCCTCTTCTCCTGTTTCTCGACCCCGATCCTGAGCTCTCTTTTTTCCCTGTCTTTCTTCCTCATCGGCCACTTCTCCTGGGGCCTCGAGACCCTCATCCAGAAGACCAAGTCAGCGCCGCTGAAGCTCTTCATCCAGGCACTCTATGCTCTCCTCCCGGACCTGGAGAATTTCAATTTCAAGACAGAAGTCGTCTATGGGCTGACCGTCCTGCCAAAGTATTACCTCTTTTCCGCGCTTTACGGCCTGGCCTACACGGCTTTCATCCTGACACTGGCCGTCCTCATTTTCAAGAGAAGGGATTTCGTCTGATGTCCTCAAGAACCGGATTGGGCCGCCGGAAGGGGTTCTCTGTTATCTTCGTCCTCTTTCTCGTCGTGCTCTTGCTGGGCGGCATCATCGCGCTTAAAATTGAGGTGGACAGGATTCCCCGCAAGAAAATCCCCGGCGCTTCCATCATCTACATTCCCTCCGGCAAGTTCCTGAAACACGCGACGTTCGGCTATTCCTCGCTCGTGGCCGATCTCGTCTATCTCTGGGCCATCCAGTATTACAGCACTCTAACCATCGTCGACCGGTATCAGAACCTCGAGCATATCTTCTCCATCATCGCCGAGCTCGACCCGCGTTACCAGGATCCTTATGAAGTCGGCGCCCTCATCGCGGTTTACGAAGCCAGAGACCTGGAACTGGCCTATAAAATCCTCGACCTGGGTCTGGCCAAGAATCCTGGCCAGTGGATATTTCCTTTCCAGGCAGGACATTACGCCCAGATGGCCAAGGACTACGAAACAGCCAAAAAATACTACGGGAAGACGATGAGAATCCCGGGGGCGCCCGATATCGCCAAGAGGCTTTACGCCGCCGCCGGCTTCATCACCATGGACCTCAAAACGTCCTGGGACACCTGGCGGGAGATTCACGAGACCTCGCCCGACGAGCGCACGAAGAAGATTGCCGAGAAACATCTCTACCGGGTTAAATCGGCCATGGACATTGCCATTCTGAGGGAGGCGATCGCCAAGTTCAAGGAACGTTACCGCCGCAACCCTGAGGAGCTGGAAGAGCTCGTTCAAGCGCGACTGCTGCCCTCTCTGCCCAATGATCTGGACGGCAAGGATTACGTCTACGACAAGGAGAAAGGAGAAGCGAGCGCTCCGACAATCTGGTGGAAAAAGTAATCGTCTTTCTGTTCGGTTTAGCCTGGGGAAGCTTCCTCAACGTCGTCATCTACCGTCTTCCCCGCAGGCAGAGCCTTGTCCGGCCTCCTTCTTCCTGCCCCCGCTGCGGAAAAAGAATCAAAGCGTACGACAACATCCCCGTCCTTTCGTTCCTTCTTCTTCGGGGCAAGTGCCGGTCCTGCGGGCTGCGGATCTCTGTTGTTTACCCCGTGGTCGAAATACTGACGGCGCTTTGCTTTCTTCTTCTCTATAATCAGCATTCGCTGAGCCTCCATTTTTTTACGTCCTGCTTCTTTGTGAGTGCACTTATCGCCCTCGGTTTCATCGATTACTTCCACCAGATCCTTCCCGACGAGATCACTCTTTCTGGACTCGTGTTTGCTCTTGTCTACGCTTTCTTTCGGCCTGACCTGAGGTTGCGGCAGGCGCTCATCGGTGCGGTCGCTGGGGCATCTTTCTTGCTTCTCATCTACGCCGCCTACTATTTCCTCAGGAAAAAAGAAGGCCTGGGCATGGGCGACGTGACCATGATGCTCTTCGTCGGCGCTTACCTGGGGTGGCTCAAAGCCTTCCTGACACTCATCCTGGCCTCTCTCGCGGGAGCGGTCGCAGGGCTGTTCCTGCTCTATTTCCGCAAAAAAGACCTCCACTACGCCCTGCCTTTCGGAACGTTCCTCGCGCCGGCAGCCTTTATCTCCCTCCTCTGGGGCGAAAGGCTTATCACGGCCTACCTCAGCCTTT
>JBBILQ010000020.1:34500-40292 GCA_037444845.1 Candidatus Aminicenantota bacterium
AATTGAATTTTACCCCCGACTGTGATATTTGACATAGGACAGAGTCAACGGATGTCTCAACAAAGGACCGCCAGGCAGATCATCCTGATCGTCTTTCTCCTCTCTCTCGGCTCTTCCCTTTTTATCAACCTCCCCGTCATCCACCAGCACTTCCTGTTTTCTGACCAGGCTGTCTATTATGCCATGACTCAGAGTATTGCTTACGATGGAGACCTGGAATACACCAAAAAAGACCTCATCCGGTATTATGAAGATTTCATGGCCGGACCTCAGGGCATTTTCCTGAAGAAAGCCCCAAACGGCAAGCTCTTCTATGCCAAGTCCTGGGCTTATTCGCTGTTTGCCGCTCCCTTTGTCAGGGTTTTCGGGTATAACGGCTTCCTGGTTTTCCATTCCCTCCTTCTCCTGCTCATCCTGCTCATGGGGCATGCCTACCTGTCGCTTTTTAACCCCCCGATCTCCTCAATCGTCTACTTTCTCTCCTTCCTTTTTGCCACTGTAACGGGAGTCTATTTTCTCTGGATGACTCCTGATTTTTTCAACCTTGGCCTGGTCTTCGCCATTATTTTCCTCTGGCTTTACAAGATTAAACACGTCGAACTGCCGCCCGAGGAAAGGAGCCCTGGCCGCTTGAACAATCTCTTTTTGCGCTCGTGGACCGACTATGCGGCGGCAATTCTCATCGGCATTGCCTCCTTCTCCAAACCCCCAAACATTGTCCTCATGGCCCCGCTTGTCGTTTTCGCCTTATCCAGGAAAAAAATTGTCAAGGCGCTCGTCCTTAGCCTGGTTTTTGTCCTCACTCTCAGCCTCTTCTTCGGGATGAATTATCTCCTGACGTCCGAATGGAACTACCAGGGCGGCGATCGAAAGACGTTTTTCTTCACTTTTCCGTTAGAAAAGAATCATCTCACGTTTGACAACCTGGGCCATACGATGACCTCCGAAGGCTATTTCCAGGAGTTTCTGTTGCCGCCCCAGTTTATTTTCTTCAACATCTTCTACTATTTCTTCGGCAGGTACACCGGACTGACCTGGTATTTTTTCCCGGCTGTCCTGGCCCTTGTCCTCTTTTTCTTTTCCTCCAGGCGCCGTCTCTGCGACTGGCTTGTCGTGGCCACGGCAGCAGGAGGAATTCTGACCTACATCGTGCTCATGCCCGACAACTACAGCGGAGGCGGCGGCTCACTGGCAAACCGCTATTTCCTCAACATCTACCCGCTGTTTCTGTTCCTGCCGCCCGGGGGAAAAAAACGCCGGGACATCCTCCTCATCTGGGTCATGGCGGCTGTTTTCATCTCCCAGATCCTGGTCAGCCCGTTCCGCTCTTCGGCTCAGCCGGCCACCCACGCCAAGAGGTTTCCGTTCAAAGCCCTGCCCGTGGAAATGACCTTGGTCAATAACCTCCCCACCAACACGAACCCGGATGCCTTTCGCGTCCACATCTGGCCGGACAAGCCTCATCCGGCCAGGGAATTCCTCCACTTTTTAGACGACAACTTTTACCCCAGGCTCGAACCCACGGGCATCTGGACGCGAGGCTCAAAAACTTGCGAGCTGATCCTTAAAACCTATTATCCGCTTCGGGAAATAGGCGTCCGTGTGCTCAACAACCCGCGAGCCAACAACGAGATCACGGTCAGGGTAGATGGGCAAACGAAGAAGGTCATCCTCCAGCCAATGCAGCGGGCAACACTGCGCTTTCCCGTCGGGAATGGCTTTAAGGTTGAAGAGCGCTACAACTACCGGATCAAAATCAAGGCAGCCAAAGGTTCCATTCCCTATTATGAAGACCAGGCCAGCAAGGAGAGGAGGTATCTGGGCGTCTTCTTTGAGCTCGACCTCGTCCCCAGAGAATAATGTGCGGCATCTGCGGCATCGCCACAACCTCACCGGCCGGACTCGTATCCCCCTCTCTATTGACGTCGATGTGCCGGACGATCGTCCACCGGGGCCCTGACGATGAGGGAATTTATTGCGGAGAAACGATCGGCCTGGCCGCCCGGCGGCTGAGCATCATCGACCTCGCCGGCGGCCATCAACCCCTGGCCAGCGAGGACCAGACAATCTGGATTGCCCATAACGGCGAGGTCTACAATTTCCCGGAGTTGCGGGAGGAGCTGGCCGGACGCGGCCATGTTTTCCGGACCCGCACCGACACAGAGACGATCATCCACAGCTACGAAGAATGGGGTGAAGAATTTGTCCATAAGCTCAGGGGCATGTTTGCGTTTGCCATCTGGGACGGCCGCGAACAAAAGCTTCTCTTGGCGCGGGACCGGCTTGGCGTCAAACCCCTCTATTACACTCTGTTAGGCGACAGGACTCTCGTTTTCGGCTCAGAGCTCAAAGCCGTCCTCGCCCATCCCAAGGTCCGACGCGCCGTTGAACCGAAAGCCTTAGACTTGTACCTGACTCTCGAGTACGTGCCGGCGCCTTTCAGTATGTTCAAAGACATCCACAAGCTGCCGGCCGGAAGCACCCTTGTTTACAAAGAAGGCCAGGTCGAAATCAAGAACTACTGGGATGTTGCGGCGGGGCCGGCTGAAAGACGGGAGGTCACGAAAAAGGAGCTGCCCGCCATCATGGATGAGCTCTACGCCCTTCTCAAGGAATCGGTCAAGCTGAGGCTCATCAGCGACGTGCCGCTGGGCGCTTTCCTGAGCGGCGGGATTGACTCCTCGACCATCGTCGGCCTGATGAGTGAGTTAGGCGCCTCGCCGCTCAAGACATTCTCCATCGGTTTTGAAGAAGTCTCTTACAACGAGCTTAAGTACGCCCGACGTGTCGCCGAAAAATTCGCCACCGACCATGAAGAATTCATCCTCGAGCCTCGGGCGCTTGAACTCGCTGAAAAGCTCATCCGTCATCTTGACGAGCCGTTCGGCGATTTCTCCATCTTCCCCACCTACCTGGTCAGCCAGATGGCCCGCTCCCGGGTCAAGGTCATCCTCTCCGGAGACGGGGGGGACGAAATCTTTGGCGGCTACGAGCATTATCAAGCGCAGAAAATCGCCGCGTCCCGGGCGGTCCAAATGATCGGGCGCCCCCTATCGCGCCTGATCAACCGTCTCCCGCCCTCCCAAAAGAAAAAAGGCCTCTGGAACAAGCTCCAGAGATACCTCCTTGGACTCGAACAGGACTCTGAGCTCAGGCATCTGCGGTGGATGACCTTTCTCTCTTCGGCGGACAAAGACGGGCTTTACACGGACGACTTGAAAACTCAATTGGGCGCGGTAGAAGAGATAACCGGGCTGTCCCCTTTCCGCGAAATCTTCGCCGTCCTCCCCTCCTTCGACCCAATAAACAGCGAGCTCTACCTTGACCTGAAAACATACCTGGCTGACGACATCATGGTCAAAGTGGACCGGATGAGCATGGCCGCCTCCCTCGAGGCCAGAGAACCGCTCTTAGACCACAAGCTGGTCGAGTTCGCTTTCAGCCTGCCGGGCAGGATCAAGCTCAACGGGCTCAAGACGAAATGGATCTTCAAAAAGACGATGGAAAGGCTTCTGCCGAGGGAGAATATCTACAGGCCCAAGGAGGGGTTCAGCATCCCGATCAAGCACTGGCTCCGGCAGGAGCTCAAGGACATGCTCCTCGACTATCTGAGCGAGAAGCGAATCAAGGAGGAGGGGCTCTTCGACTATGGCCGCATAAAAAACATGATCGACGGCCACCTCAGCGGCCGGAAAAACTGGAGTCACCAGCTCTGGGCCCTGCTGGTCTTTGAGATTTGGCGGGAAAAATACTTATAAAACGGCCGCCCATCAGCCCGATATATTCATAAATAATGCAAAAAATAATTCCCTCCCCTGGCGGGAGGGGATAGAGGAGAGGGGGTGTCTTTTGACAATCACCCTCGCCCCGACTCTCTCCTGTCCAGGGAGAGGCAATCCCTTCCTCTTTGTTTCATGAATCCGGGCGATATTTTTTCGATGACAGAAATTTTCTTTGTCCGCGAGGTTACCTTGAATTCTTCAGCGACAGGGAGCCCGAGCACCCAGACGATGCGGCCCTCTGAAAGGAAAACCGGCCGAATGTCCCTCTCGCTCGCAGGAATGCCCTGCGCCCTCATGATTTCCTTGAGCTTCTTGCGGCCGGGCGCGCCGAGCGGCTGGAAGCGGTCGCCCTCGCGACGGTTTCGGACGAGAAGAGGAAACCGGAGTCTGGCCGCGTCCACGTACGCTCGCCGGTCATTATCAAACCGCAGATCGTTCTTCTTCCAGCCGCTCATCTTAGCGCCGCAAAATTGAAGGTTGATCTCTTGAATAGCCAGGTTCTTTTCCCCGTTCCAGGTATATTCGTACCGGACCCGCGGACGGGGCGGCGGTTTTATAAAAATCTTATCCTTCTCCCGCCTCAGGGTGATCCTGCCGGGAAGATGAATTTCCTTACCTCCGGCCAGCGATCGGACGGATTCAACGTCCTTAAACGTGATTCTCCTTAAGTCGCCCTTAGCCCGACTCAAGAAAATCCTGACCACGCGCCTGGCTAAACCAGGAGGAAGCGAGGAGAGCACCCGGGCGTCTAAAATAACCCGGCCCTGTCCCGGCATCAGGGCCCGACGGGCTTCCTCCTCGGCCAGACTCTCAAGCCAGCCGTCCTCCTCTCGAATGATTGCAGCCAGTTGGCTGAGGTGCGGCACGACCCTCGGCTCGAACTTCCTCTCGAGAAGGGGGATGAGCTCGAGGCGGATCCTGTTCCGCAGATAGCGCCGGTCGAAATTGCTCTCATCAACGCGGCACGCAACTCCTCTGGCTTTAAGGTGCCTTTCGACATCGCGCCTTTCGACTTCGACAAGCGGCCGGATGATCAACCCGTTGATTGCCGGAGCAATGCCGGCCAGGCCTTGAGGCCCGCTTCCCCTGAGAAGCCTGAGGAGAAAGGTCTCGGCCTGGTCGGTCATCGTGTGGCCGGTAGCGATCCTGTTGGCGCCAATTTTGGCAGCCGTCACCCTGAGGAATTCATACCGCCGGAAGCGTCCGGCTTCTTCGACGTTCAGCTTGTGCTCCCGGGCATAAGCCCGGATATTTTCTCTTTTGACATAGAGCGGTAGGCTGTATGCCCGGGCCAGCCCGTGAACGAACTCCTCATCCTTATCGGCGTCGCGGCGAAGCTTGTGATTGAAATGGGCCAGGACGAGCTTAAGTGAATAGTCATCCCGAAGCGTCAGGAGGATGTCGAGCAGGGCCGTTGAATCCGCTCCTCCCGAGCAGGCAATAAGGACTTTATCGCCCTTTTTGAGAAGCCCGTGCTTTTCAATCGTCTTTCTAACTTTCGCGGCGAGCTCTGAATTTTTTCTCCTCCGGCCGCCCGTGTCATCAGCCATCAAGACCCTCTTGTCCCCAGAAGCCCAAGGATAAAAGCGGATTTGTCCAGCGATTAAAATCCCACATTCCGATAGATGCCATAGGAATAGTAGAAATTAATTCCGCAAAGGACGAAGTGGCGGTGGAGGGATTTGAACCCCCGACACTGCGGATATGAGCCGCATGCTCTGACCAACTGAGCTACACCGCCGAGCGACCTGATTGTAGCGGATAGCCCCCCTCCAAGTCAATCAACTGAACTCGTCCACCTTAACGAGCGCCTCGACGACAGATCAATATCAACCTAATCTCTTAGCTTATCTTTTAGCCTGGCTATGGCCCTGGCGATTTCCGCTTGCTGCTCCTCAATAATCGCAATCAGTTCCTCTGGCGTTCGCGTATCTTCGATGCTCTTCCTGTTGGGATTGACGGCCTTGATGTCGAAGTTCCTCGCCTCAATTTCTTCTATCGGCACACGCC
>JBBILQ010000021.1:0-39344 GCA_037444845.1 Candidatus Aminicenantota bacterium
CCGCCAGGGGAGGGGGCGTTTTATCGTATCATTTTGTGAATAGATCAGGTTAATAGCTCTATCGATAGAGAACGTCAAAAATTTTTTCTCAGGCATGAACACTCTCGTTTATAAAAGACGCTTTTCGTTGACAAATTTTATCAGGCGGCACTCCCAAATAGTGGGGCGGTAGCTGAGGCGAATTTCAATCCTCGAAAATGTTGTAGAAGCCGAGGTTTTTTTCTATTAGAATGAAAAAGGATAGGTGGAGATGAGTAACGACGAACCGGTCCCGCTCCCGATCGACGGCGTCCTCGACCTCCATGCCTTTCGCGCCGAGCATGTCAAGGACTTAGTCCCTGAATACTTGGAAGAGTGCCGACGCCTCGGCATCACCCATGTCCGCATCATCCACGGCAAGGGGACGGGAGCGCTTCGCCGCACGGTCCACAGCCTTCTCTCCAAGAACCCGCATGTCCTGCGCTTCAAGACCGCTGACCTTACCGGCGGCGGCTGGGGAGCGACAGAAGTCGTCCTTAAATCCAGCTCGTCCTGAACTTCTCCCCGCGCCGGCCGACTGTCGTCCTGGACGCGGGCTCAGTTTTTTTCTTAATCGGCGACCAAAAGAATGGTATCGTCTCCTGCGACCGTCCGTCCCGAGGATTTCCGGCCGCGCGATGCTGTCAATCAGGCTGGCAACGTGATAAGATTCATAGAGGATTCGAGAGGAGTTGATCATGGAATTTTTTGAGCTTATCCAGAATCGTTACAGCGTTCGGGCATACCAGGCGAGACCGGTTGAGGAAGAAAAGCTCCGGAAGGTTTTCGAGGCGGCCAACCTCGCCCCGACTGCGGCCAACCGTCAGCCTTTCCGGCTCGTCGTGATTCAAACGAAAGGCCGGGAGAAAGAACTCATGCGAATCTACAGCCGGGATTGGTTTGCCCAGGCGCCGGTCGTCGTCTGCATGTGCGCGGTGAAGTCGGAGGGATGGGAGAGGAGAGACGGCAAGAATTACGCCGAGATAGACGCGACGATTGCCATGGACCATCTGATCCTGGCAGCAGCAGACCTCGGGCTGGGAACATGCTGGGTCGCCGCTTTCGACCCCAAGGCGGCCAGGGAATTGCTTGAGTTGAACGAAGACATGGAGCCCGTCGCGATGACGCCGCTCGGCTATCCCGCTGATTCCTGGAAACCAAAGAAGCGGAAGTCCCTCTCAGACCTCGTCCGCTACCTGAAATAGCGTGAAGCGACAGCGATTCTGCAACTCTTGAATTGACATTTCTCCGCAGTCCGATTAATCTTTTCCCTGATTTTTCCGAAGGAGGTGGTCCGATGAACAGAAGAATTGCCTGTCTCGCCGTTCTCATTGTTATGCTCGCAGCGTTCACCGAGATAGAGGAAGCTGCTCAATCCATGAAAGCTATGTCTATCTCGACAAACAAGGACAAACTTCTCACTCTCGCCGTCCAGGGAAGGGTCGCTGCGGCCCAGCCGGCCAGGTCCTACATCACGACCTGGGACGGCAAGCCCAAGATGGCCATCGGCGTCGGCGGCATCAACTATAACCTGAAAATCGGAGAAAAAGTTTTCGGCTGGGCGAACGGCGACAGGGCCACTGTCGGGGTTTCGGCGGAGGGAATCGGCGAGGATCGATTCAACGCGTCCTGGACTGTCTACACGTCGGTCGGCAACGAGGCAAAGGTCACAAGCGGCGCGGCGCGCGGCGCTAAGGGGATCGTCGTCGGCAAATTCGGGGGCTATGTCCTGCTTCACTTCGACGACAGCGCGCTCGAGAAGCTCACTATCGGCGATACACTCCAGGCCAAGGCTTGCGGCATCGGCCTCGAGATTGAAGGGTTTAAGGATGTCTTTGTCCACAGCCTGTCGCCCGAGCTCCTGGAAAAGCTCGGGATCAAGGCGGTTGATGGTAAGCTCGAGGTCCCGGTGGTCAAGGAGATTCCGGCTGAGATCGTTGGCCAGGGAGCGGGCGGGTCGAGCCTTTCCGGAAACTGGCACATCCAGACTTGTTACGCTCCGGATATCGAAAAGCACGGCCTGGAGGAATTGCGGTTTGGGGACCTCGTTTTGCTCAAGGACGTCCAGACCGATTACGGGAAAGGCTACTACAAAGGCGGAGCGACTGTCGGCGTTGTTTGCAGCGGACCGAGCGATGTCTCGGGCCTTGGCATCGGCGTCACGCCAATCCTGTCAACGCGCTCAGGGAAGCTTGTTGGGCGGTTGGAGCCCGGGGCGAATATCGGCAAGTATCTCGGGATAAGAATGAAAAAGAAGGAGGCCGGACAGGCCGGCCGCGCGTCGAACGCAAGGAGCGCTGGGGGGCAAACCGCGACCCTGAAGACCAATAAAGACGATCTCATCGTGACGGCTGTTGATGGTGTCGTCCAGCCCCCCTATGGCCGCGATTATTCGGTGACCTATGACGGCCGTTCGACCGTCGACATCGGGATGGCCTCGATCAACTACAGCGTCACGCTCGGCGACCCCGCCTACGGCTGGGCCAGTGCCGACCACGTGGAGCCCGACGTGACCATCCAGGGACGCGACCGGCCCTCGCCGGGCGATTGCGCGCTGGCCATCCTGGCGTGCATCGGCAACGAAGCCAGAGTTGTGAGCGGCGAGGCGAAAGACGCGAAGGGATTCTACATCGGAAGGCATGCGGGCGCGCACGACCTGGTGTGGTTCCCGAAAGACGCTGTCGAGAAGTTAGCTCTCAACGACAGGATTCAGGTCAAGGCCAGGGGAGTGGGGCTGAAGATTGAGGGGTTTGAGGACGTGCGGGTGAACAAGCTGGCGCCGGAGCTCCTCGAAAAAATTGGGATCACGGTAGACGGGGACGAGCTTATCGTGCCCGTGGTAATGGAAGTGCCCGGACATATCATGGGTTCGGGTATAGGCTATTCTTTCATCGAGACGATCGACTACGACATCCAGACAACGTGCCCAGAAACCGTCGAAGAGCTCGGCCTAAAGAAGCTCAGGCTGGGCGACCTTGTGGCCATCAGGGACCATTACGATTTCTATGGCCTGGGAAGATACAAAGGGGCGGTGACGATCGGCGTCTGCATCCACGGGTTCAGCGACTCGGCTGGCCACGGCCCGGGGCTAAACCCGATCCTTAGTGCGATGCCAGGACGGATCAGGACACGAATCGACCCAAACGCCAACATGGCTTTTTATTTGGGATTGCGGTAGAACCCCAAATTTGCCGATAGAATCACAGACGTGTCCTTTCGCGGTTCACCCCTTGTGCCCCTTCGCAGTTTTTCTTGTTAATTTTTAAATAATATATTGACATTTGTATCCTTTTTGGTTACAATTGTACCTAAAATGGATACAATAAACATATTTAATGATCCACTCGAAGCTTTGTTCGGGAAAACGCGGCGTTCAATACTGGCCCTTCTTTACAGTCATCCTGATGAACCCTACTACCTGAGAAAGATCTTCCGGCTTGCTGGCGTTTCCACTGGCGGAGGACAGAGGGAATTGAAGCGGCTCTCCGAAGCCAGCATTCTCGTGCGCAGTGCGGCCGAAGGCCGGGTGTATTTCCAGGCTAACCCGGCCTGTCCTGTTTACGCCGAGCTTAAAGGGCTATTCCTGGGCAAATTCTAAGAGATAAATTCCCGCCGAAGCGTTGCTTTTTTGGTTCCTTCCAGGTATATTGATAGGCTAATTTAAGAGGAGATGAACGATGTCTGAAAAGTTTATCTATTTTTTCTCGTCCCAGCAGACAGACGGCAACAAGAGCATGAAGGACCTGCTTGGCGGCAAGGGCGCCAACCTGGCTGAGATGGCCGGGATCGGGCTGCCTGTTCCGCCAGGGTTCACCATCTCAACCGGAGTCTGCAACATTTTCACGCAAGCCGGAGAGACGCTGCCGGCCGAAGTTGAGGAAGAAATCAAGGCCAACATCAAAAAACTGGAAGACCTCACCGGCCAGAAGTTTGGCGACCCGGGAAATCCGCTCCTTGTTTCGGTCCGGTCGGGCGCGAAATTCTCCATGCCGGGGATGATGGATACTGTGCTCAACCTCGGCCTCAACGACGGGACTCTCGAGGGCCTCGTCAGGAAAAGCGGCAGCCGCCGGTTCGCGCTGGACTGCTACCGCCGGCTTCTCCATATGTTCGGGGATGTCGTCATGGAAGTCGCCAAAAAAAGATTTGAGGAAATTCTCGTCGCCCGCAAGGCGAAATACGGAATCTCCCAGGATTTCGAGCTGACAGAGCCGATCCTGGAGGAGCTCATCAACGGCTACAAAGGGCTCATCGAGAAAGAAACTGGCAGGGATTTTCCCCAGGACGTCGAAGAGCAGCTGGCGATGGCCATCAGGGCGGTCTTTAAATCCTGGAACAACCCAAGGGCTGTGACCTACCGCCGCCTCAACCATATCCCCGACAACCTGGGAACAGCGGTCAACATCCAGCTCATGGTCTTCGGCAACATCGGGCAGGAATCGGGCACCGGGGTCGGGTTCACCAGGAACCCGGCAACGGGAAAAAAGGAGCTCTACGGCGAGTACCTGCTCAACGCCCAGGGAGAAGACGTCGTGGCCGGCATCCGCACGCCGTCGCCGCTCGGCAAGCTTGAATTGGAAATGCCGAAGGCCTACCGAGAGCTCAAGGAAATCACGACCAACCTCGAGCGCCACTACGGAGATGTCCAGGATTTTGAGTTCACTATCGAAGACGGCAAGCTTTACATGCTCCAGACGCGAAACGGGAAGCGCACCGGCCAGGCTGCGGTCAAGATCGCGGTTGACATGGTTGAAGAAGGGTTGACCACGAAAGAAGGAGCGCTGCTCCAGGTCGAGCCGGACGCCCTCAACCAGCTCCTCCACCCTGTCTTTGTGGCTGAGGAAAAAGCCAGGCATGAGGTTTTCGCTAAGGGACTGGCGGCCTCGCCAGGAGCAGCAGCCGGGCAGGCGGTTTTTACGGCCGAGGAAGCGGTCGAGTGGAAGAAAGCCGGCCGCAAGGTCATCTTAGTTAGGGCCGAAACGTCACCCGACGACATTCATGGCATGAGCGCTTCCCAGGGCATCCTGACCGCGACCGGCGGCATGACCTCGCACGCGGCCGTGGTCGGACGCCAGATGGGCAAGCCGGCTGTTGTCGGCTGCGGCGCTCTGCGGATCGACGAAGAGGGGAGATGTTTTTTCGTCGGCAGCAAGAAATACGGACAGGGCGACTGGGTTTCCATCGACGGGAGCACCGGAGAAGTCCTGGCTGGAGAGATCAAGACTCAGCCTTCAGAGATTATCCAGGTCATCAGGGGAGAAAAGAAACGCGAGGAGTCGGAACTCTACCAGTATTTCACCAAGCTCCTTGCCTGGGCGGATGAGATGAGAAAGCTCGGCGTCAGGGCCAACGCTGACACGCCCGCGGACGCCCGGATGGCCTTCGCTTTTGGCGGCGAGGGCATCGGGCTGGCCCGAACCGAGCATATGTTCTTCGAGAAAGAACGGCTTCCCTTCATCAAGGAGATGATTCTCTCAGGAAGCGAAGAGAAGAGGCGCGAGGCCCTGGCAAAACTTCTTCCCTTCCAGAGGAAGGATTTTTACGAACTCTTCAAGGAGATGCACGGCCATCCCGTGACGATCCGGACGATCGACCCTCCGCTCCATGAGTTCTTGCCGCGGCGGGAGGACTTGATGGTCGAGCTCGCCGAGCTCCGGACAAAGCCGAGGAAGAATAAACAGAAGATTGAAGAGCTTGAAAAGCTTCTCCAGCGTGTCAACCAGCTCACCGAGTTCAACCCGATGCTCGGACACAGGGGCTGCCGGCTGGGGGTTTCCTACCCGGAAATAATCGAGATGCAGGCGACGGCCATCTTTGAGGCTGTCTGCCAGGTCGTTAAGGAAGGAGAAAAAGTCTACCCCGAGATCATGATTCCGCTGGTCGGTCACGTGGCCGAGCTTGTCAACCAGAAAAGGATTATCGACAAAGTGGCGGCCGAGGTGATGGCGAAATGCGGCGTTAAAACGGACTACCTGGTCGGGACGATGATCGAGATCCCCAGGGCCGCCCTCACGGCCGACGAGATCGCCCGGGAGGCTGAATTCTTCTCGTTCGGGACAAACGACCTGACCCAGACGACTTACGGGATTTCACGCGACGACGGCGGCAAGTTTCTCAATTATTATCTCGCCCACGGCATCTGGCAGGACGACCCCTTCGAGACGGTGGATGCTCAGGGCGTCGGAGAGCTGATGAAGATCGCCGTGGAGAGGGGAAGGAAAACACGGGCCACCCTCAAGGTCGGCATCTGCGGCGTCCACGGAGGCGACCCCCGGTCCATCTTCTTCTGCCATAAGATCGGCCTGAATTATGTCAGCTGCTCAGCCTACCAGATTCCTATCGCCCGGCTGGCCGCGGCCCAGGTGAGCATTGGCAAAAAAGAGTCCGACGCCGACTGACCTGGACTATTCACGAAATGAAAGGAAAAAATCTCCTCTCCCCATGTGGGAGAGGGTCGGGGTGAGGGGGATCATTCAAAGATTCCCCCTCCCCTCTATCCCCTCCCGCCAGGGGAGGGGGCGTTTTATCGTATCATTTTGTGAATAGATCAGGCTGATTGATTTTTTTTATTTTTTAAAGAAACTCTTCAGGAAGAAGAAGACGTTCTCTTTTCTCTCCCTCAGCCGCCTCAAGGAATACGGCAGCCAGTGGGTGCCGAAGGGGACATAGCAGCGAACCCTGTAACCTTCCTCGGCCAGCTTCTGGAACGTCTTGTTCCGGATGCCGTAAAGATACTGGAATTCGTACCGGTCACTGACGATGTTGTGGCTGGCCGCGTATTCCTTGGTCCATTTGATGAGCTTGTCATCGTGCGTGGCAATGGCCGGGTAGACGCCCTCCCTGAAAAGCATCTCCGCGAGCTTGATGAAATTGGCCCGGATATCCTTCATCTTCTTGATGGCGATTTCTTTGGGCTCTTTGTAGGCGCCTTTGCAGAGCCGGACTTTGGCTTTGATTTTGTTGATGTCCTGGACGTCCCTTTCGGAACGGAAAAGATAGGCCTGGATGACGATCCCGACGTTATCGAACTTTTCCCTTAGCCGGTAAAAGATGTCAAGGGTTAGCTGGGTGTGGGGCGATCCTTCCATGTCGATCCTGACAAAATTGCCGTGCTCCTTAGCCTTGCTGACGATCTTGGTTATATTCTCGTAGCAATATTCCTGGTTAATATCGAGACCCATCTGGGTCAACTTCAGCGAGGCGTGGGAGTTTATTCCCGCTTTGGGAATGGCCTCCAGGAGGTCAAGATAAGCCTGGACAGCCATGTCGGCCGTCTCCCTGTCCTTGACGCTTTCACCGAGGAAATCGAGCGTGGCCATGATGCTTTTTTCATTAAGTTTTTTTACAGCCTTGATGGCGTCGCCAATCGTCTCGCCGGCCACAAAGCTTCTGGCCATCCTGGTTAGAAATTTCATGAGTGCCTCTCCTTATTATGGATTCTTTTTTAGGAAATTAGGACTAAGGCCTATATCATATGAATTTCCCCGCCGATTTCAAGCTCAACCTTGCGGGCTTTTCCTTCGCGGCGTTTTTTGGTATGAATATTAGCTCTGCGCCTGATATAGCGGAAGCACGATGCGTTTTATAAAATTCTGGGAGACAAAAAAATCGTCCCTCTCGCTTGTTTACAGTGATGATTACTGGATGATCGATGTCGGCCAGCACGTCTTTCCGGTTAAAAAGTACAGGGCCGTTTATGAGCGTCTTCTCTTATCCGGGATAAAAAAAGAGAACGTTCACGTCCCCGAGCCCGCTACCGATGAAGAATTGCTCCTCGTCCACACGCCCAGGTACATCAAGAAGTTGAAAACGGGTTCGCTCACTCCGGCCGAGATCGCCGCTCTCGAGCTTCCTTTTTCTCCTGAGCTCGTCCGGTTCGCCTGGCTGGCTGTGGGCGGGACTGTCCTCGCAGCCCGGCTTGCCCTCGAGCAGGGGCTGGCCGTCCATATCGGCGGCGGGTTTCACCATGCTTTCCCGGACCACGGTGAAGGGTTCTGCGTCCTCAACGATGTCGCTGTGGCTGTAGAAAAGATGAGGCAGGAAGGCAGGATAAAAAAAGCCATGATCGTGGACTGCGACGTTCACCAGGGCAACGGAACGGCTTTCGTTTTTGCCGGCAAACACGACACCTTCACTTTCTCCATCCACCAGATGGATATCTACCCGGCTGAAAAGCCCGCCAGCTCCGTGGATGTGGAGCTGTGGTCGGGCGACGGAGACAGTGAATATCTCGCCGCCCTGCGCAACAACTTCCCCCGGCTCTTCTGCGAGTTTAACCCGGACCTGGTTTTTTATCTGGCTGGAGCCGACCCCTACGAAAAGGATAAACTGGGAAACCTCCGCCTGACCAGGGAAGGGCTCAGGGAGAGGGATAAGATCGTGATTAACGGGGCGCGCGCTCTCCGTATCCCTGTTGCCGTCGTTCTGGCCGGTGGGTATTCCTTTGAGTTTGAGGATACGGTAGCCATTCACCTGAACACAATCAGCGTTGCCCTGAAAGCAAGGAAGAGATATCCCTGAAAGATCAGCTCGCCGTCTCTTTTTTTAGCCAGTCCAGATAGGCCCTTGAACCCTTCTGGATGGGCAGCGCGATGATTTCCGGGACCTCGTAAGGATGAAGCTCTTTCAGCTTCTTTTCCAGCTGCTGATAGAGGGAGGCTCTCGTCTTAATAGAGAGGATGTATTCCCGGTCCTCGGCGATCCTGTCTTCCCACCAGTACAGGGATTGGCACGCAGAAGACACGGTGACGCAGGCGGCCAGCCGCTCCCCGACCAGCGCCTTGGCAATCTCCTGCGCTCTTTTTTCCTCTGGCACAGTCGTTAGGACCAGGATGAATCTGTCCATGAACTTCTGCCTCAATCATTCCTGGAGGAAGATGTGGGCGAAGACTTTGGCGTCGCCGATCATGTTCTCGATGTTGCAGTATTCATTTGGCTGGTGGGCTGTCTCCTCAATCCTGGACCAACAGGCGGCCTCGAAGCCGGCTCGGCGGAAGACGGCGGCGACTGTCCCCCCGCCAATCCCTCGGGCTGTTGCTTCCACCTGGTAGACTTCCTTGACTGCTTCTTGCAGGGCCTTCACCACCGCTGCGCTGGCTGAAGTGGGCGGAGCAGCCGCAGCTCGCTGTTGTTCCTCCAGAGTTATTTTCACTCCGAACCTGTCCTCGACTTTCTCGGCAATCTTTCTTATCTCGTCTTCAACCGCGTCAATCGGATACTTGGGCAGGAGGCGGCTGTCCAAGTAGAAGACATCTTCCCCGGGAATGGTGTTGATGTTGGGCACGTTGGGCTCTTTTTTGGTCGGCTCAAAAGTAGAGAAAGAAGGCTCGAAGAGGGGGTCTTCGTCCTTAAAAACCTGGTAGAGGTTCTGAAGCTCCGTCACCAGGAAGCAGGCTGCTTTGAAGCTGTTGATTCCTTTCTGGGGAGTCGAGGCATGAGCCTGTTTGCCGATGGTCCTGAATTTCAGCCAGAGGATTCCTTTTTCGGCGACTTCGATCAACGTCCCGTCCCTGTTCCCGGCGTCGGGGACGATGATCAAGTCATCCTTCCTGAATCTGTTGCCGTGGCGGAGGACATAATCGATACCCTTGGAGCTTCCCGTCTCTTCGTCGGCGACAAGAGCCAGGCCGATCGTGCAGGCCGGCAGTATTTTCTCGTCCAAGAAAGCTTTAACGGCGAAGAGCGAAGCGACCATGTCTTGTTGATTGTCCTCGACCCCGCGGCCGTAAATTTTGCCACCCTCCACCCAGGCTTTGAAAGGGTCGCCCTTCCACTGGCCGAGCTCTCCAGGAGGGACGATATCAACGTGCGTCATGATCCAGATTGTCCGGGACGATTTTTTCCCGGGGAAGAGGGCCAGGATGTTCGGACGATAGCCTGAAGGCGCGTCCGGATCCGGCGCTTTGACCACCCTTATATCCTGGCAGGGGAGAGTTTTAAGGAAATCCAGCAGCATTGTTGCTTTCCGGTCTTCGCCTTCGCCTCCGACAGAGGGAGACAGGGCTGGTATCGCGCAGAGCTTGATCTGCATGTTGACCATGTCGTCGCGGAAGCTGTCAATCCTTCGGGAAATTCTTTGGAACTTGTTCAAGAAATCCTCCCATTTTGTCATACTACTACCTCGTTGATGAAGAAGCAAGAACAAAAAAAAAGTATACTATTATTTATATAGACGATGGACGGCACTAAAATTTCTCATTCCCGACATTTTTCCTCTTCCTTGACATTTCGCGTAGTTGGACATAAATTGACTCCAAAATGAAAATCGGGTTTGACCTGCGCCCGTTCCTCCGCGATGAAACCGGCGTGGGGATTTACCTCATCAACCTGCTTTTTCATCTCGCCCGGCTCGACCGGCTGAACGAGTATCATCTTTTTTCGTCTTCCTGGAAAGACAGGTTTCCGGGCGCCAAAACCCCGCCTTTTGCCCGGTCGAGATTCCGCGACAGCCGCCTTCCGGTCGTACTTCTCAATTTTTTCTGGCACCGCTGGCCCTGGCCCCGGCTGGACGATTTTTTTGGCACCCGGCTTGACCTGACTCACTCGGCCACTCCCCTCATCCTGCCGACTGGGGGGAAGAAAATCGTCACCGTGCACGACCTTTTTTTTCTCGACTTTCGCGGACAATCAGGCCCTGAGGCCGGGGAGTTTTTTTTTCGCCGGCTGGCTGGCTCTCTCAGAAAAGCTGATGGCATCATCACTTTTTCCCGGTTCGTGAGAGATGAAATCGTCCATCGGTTCGGCACCGACGCGGCCAGGATAAAAATCATTCCTCATGGCCTTGACCCCGCGTTTCATCAGGAAATCGCGCCCCCTGACCTTGAAGAGACACGGCGCAGGCACCAATTGCCCGCGTCTTTCCTCCTTTTTGTTGGAAGCCAGGAGCCGCGAAAAAACCTGCCGCGTCTCATCGAAGCTCTGAAGATCGTCCATCTTCGCGGCCTCAAAATACCGCTTGTCATGGTGGGGCCTCATGGGCAGGATTCGAGACGCCTCCGGGCTAAGGCGGACGAGTTAGGTCTCTCTTCCTGGACCAGGATGACCGGCTATCTTGACCGGGGGGATGTGCGACACGTCTACCGGCTGGCCGAAGCGCTCGTTTTCCCGTCCTTGTGTGAAGGATTCGGGTTCCCGCCTCTCGAAGCCATGGCCAGCGGCGTGCCCGTCATCGCATCATCAGCCCCGGCCATCCCTGAGGTCTGCCAGGGTGCCGCCGTGTATTTCCGGCCGGATAGCGCTGAGGAGATGGCTGAAAAAATCATCTTCGTCCTTGAGGACAGCCGGGCCAGAGAGGATCTCATCATCAAAGGGAAACAGAGGGCGTCAGCCTTCAGCTGGGAGGACTCGGCCAGGGAAACTCTCGCTTATTATCAGTCTGTGGCCGGGAGATAAAAAGCGCGGACATGAGAATCGCCGTCGACGGGTATGAGCTCGGAAGAGAAGCCAGAGGTGTCGGCAGGGTGGTCCACAATATCCTCGCCCATCTTTTCGACTGTCTGCCTAACGATGATTTTGTTGTCTATACCAAGGAAAAAGTCGGGCTGCCCTCAAGGCTGCGGGTTCGTGAGCACGTTCTTTCCTCAAGCGGCGGCTACCTGCGGTGGCAGAACGGTCCTTTGAGAAGGGCTCTCCGGAGCGACAAGCCCGATGTCTTCTTCGCCACGAACTATCTCTTGCCGCTTCGCTCTCCCTGGGAGTCGTTGCTGTATGAACACGATATTTCGGTGGTGACGCATCCCGAGTGGTATCCCCGGATGTACGCTTTCACGCGGAGATTCCTCACCGAAAGAAGCCTGGCCAAGGCCAGGCGGGTCGTCGTTCCGTCGGAATTCACCAGGCGGGAAATACTGTCGTGCTTCCGTCTTGATCCAGAAAAAATCTTCGTCTGCGGGCACGGACTCGAAGAGAAGTTCCGTAAAGCCGGTGATGAGGATGTTCTCGAATGGAAAAGAAAAAAAGGCCTGGAACGCAAAACGGTCATCGGCTACTTGGGGGCTCTCAACAAAAGACGCCATATTCCTGTTCTTGTCCGGGCTGTCGAGCTCCTGAGGGCTGAGATTCCCGACGTCGTTCTTGTTATCATCGGAAAGGATGTCGGGAGTTTTTCCCGTCAGGAAACGGCTCGATTTTTCAGCCCGGAATGGGTGCGCTGGGAGGAGAGCATTCCTGAAGAGGACCTCCCTCTTTTTTTCTCCGCTCTCGAAGTGTTTGCCTTCCTGTCCGAGTACGAGGGTTTTGGGCTTCCACCGCTCGAAGCCCTCGCCTGCGGCTCGCCGGTCGTCCTTTTGAACAGGCTCCCGCTGGGCGAGATTTTCTGCGGCCTGGCCTTCATGGTTGAAAGACCGGAGGCGGGGGAAGTGAAAAAAGCGCTGGCCGCTGCCCTGTCAGAAAAAGCGAGACGGGAAGGCCAGCTCAGGTTGTTCGAGGAAAGACGGGGCCAGTTCTCCTGGCAAAGCGCGGCCCAGAAAATTGCCGGTGTCCTCTCCAGCTGGCCATCAGGGAGAACCTGATGAGACAACACGAAAACGGGCAGCCTAAGAGGGAACCGGAGCTCTCTGTTGTTCTCGTCAGCTACAACGACCGCGTCCGCCTCGGGCGTTGCTTGTTTTCGCTCGAAGAGGAGGCGAAAAACCTCCGGGCTGAGGTGATTGTCGTTGACAACAACTCGGCGGATGGGAGCCAGGAGTTGGTGCGGACGTCTTTCTCCTGGGCGAAGCTCATCGAGAACAGCGAGAACCTTGGCTACGCCAAGGGCAATAACAGGGGAATCCAAGAAAGCCGGGGCAAGTTCATCCTCTTGTTGAACCCGGACACGGTTGTTCCGCGCGGCGCCATGAGGGAGCTCCTTGCCGGGCTCAAAGCTCGGCCCGAGGCAGGAGCCATCGGTCCGGCCCTTCTTCATGAAGATCAACGCTTCCAGGTTTCGTTCGGGAGCAAGGTCAGTTTCCTCTCCGAGCTCGTCCAAAAATTGGCTCGAAATCCTTATTACAAAGCCAGGCTCAAAGTTAGGATGCCGGTCAGAGAAACGGGCTGGGTGAGCGGCGCCTGTCTTCTCATAAGGAGGCCGGCGATCGAGGAGGCGGGCCTGTTTGACGAGAATTTTTTTCTTTTTTTCGAGGACATTGACCTCTGCCTGCGGCTGAGGAAGAAGGGATTCCGGCTGATCTTCGACCCCCGGATAAAAGTCATTCACGCCGGAGGAGCCTCCACCTCACGCCAGAAACTTGCCAGCCGCTTGGAGTACCGCCGGAGCCAGGTTTATTTCTACCGGAAGCATAATTCGCGGGTTTCTCTTTTTCTCCTCAAAACCTACCTCAGGCTGACCTTTTTCCTCCAGCGCCTTTTTGTTCTCAGGACGAACGAAGAGAGAGCTCTCCTGCGGGAGAAGGCCCGGGTGATATTCAAAGGCGCGGCTAATGATGAGTAATTCGATAGAAAAAATAAGGATTATCGAGATGATCGACAGGCCCTCCCTGGGCGGAGGGCAGCGAGCCCTGCTTCTCTTAGCTTCCCATCTCGACCGGCAGCGGTTTGAGGTTTTAACGAGCTCGGCAGGGGAGGGGCCGCTCGAAGAAGAAGCCCGGAGGCTGGGGCTTGCGCATCTCCGGGTGCCGCTCGGCAAAAAGTTTAATCCCGGCGCTGTTAAGGAGATCGCCGGCCTTCTCCAGGAGCACCGGGTTTCAATCCTTCACACCCACGGCGGAATCGCCGGTCTTTTCGGCCGGCTCGCCGCGCGGCGCGCCCAAACGTCAGTCGTCGTGCACACCCTCCACGGAATCCATTACCTTCACTACAGGAATCCGCTCCTGCGGAAGTTGTATGTCCGTTTAGAGAGGAAGCTATCGCGGTTCACCGACGGGCTCGTGTTGGTCTCTCAGGCGGATTTCCAGAAGGCCAAAAAGCACAGGCTGGCTGACGAGGACAAGATGTTCGTCGTCCTCAACGGGATTGACCCGCAGCCCGGCCTGAGCGAAGAAGAAATAAGGCGAAAGCGGCTGGCCTTGGGCTGGCCGCCCGGTGAGCCCGTGGTCGGCACCGTGGCCCGCCTCCACAGGCAGAAAGGAATTCCCACTCTTCTTAAAGCAGCGCCGCGCCTCTTTGCGGCCGCGCCCGGCGTCCGTGTTGCGGTGGTTGGCGAAGGACCGCTCGGCCCGAGCCTGAGAAAAAAAGTTCGCCGCCGGGGCCTGGAAGAAAAGTTCATTTTTCTCGGCGAAAGGAAGGACGCATTCGAGCTTCTCTCTCTGTTTGATGTGTTCGTCCTCCCTTCGCTCTGGGAAGGCCTTCCGTTTGTCCTTATCGAGGCGGCTTCGCTCCAAAAACCGATCGTCGCCACAGCAGTGGACGGAACGACCGAGGTCGTCGAGAATGGAAAAACCGGGCTTCTCATCCCTGCGGAGAACCCGCAGGCCCTGGCTGATGCGGTCATCGATTTGCTCCAAGACAGGAAAAAGGCATCCCGTCTGGCCGATAACGCCAAGTCCATCATCCCGTCGCGTTTTCCACTGCGCCGGATGGTCGAGCAAACTCAAAGTCTCTACCTCAACCTCTGGCGCCGCAAATCCTGATTCCACGCGTTTGATTGACAATTCCTCCCCCCCTTTCTATAATCTTCGCCGATGGAGAAAGCCAGGGTTGCGCTCGTTCACGACTGGTTGACTGGACAACGCGGCGGCGAAAAAGTTCTCGAAGTCCTGACTGATATCTTTCCCAGGGCGCCGATTTACACTCTCTTCCATTTTCGAGGCAGTCAGGCTGAAAACATCGAAAGAAGAGAGATTATAACCAGCTTTCTCCAGAAGCTCCCTTGCCTGAAAAAGAGATACCGTCTCTACCTGCCGCTCTTTCCGCTGGCGGCTGAACTTTTCGACCTCAGCGACTACGACCTCATCATCTCGAGTTCGCACTGCGTGGCGAAAGGGATCATCCCGTCGCCTCAGGCCCTGCATATCAGTTATATCCATTCTCCGGTTCGCTACGCCTGGAACCAGTATTTTTCTTATTTTTCGCCCGGCCGCCTTTCCTTTTTCTCCCGGCTGACAATCCCTCCGGTCATTCACTGGCTGAGGGTGTGGGACGAATCTTCCTCTTCGCGGGTTGATCATTTCGTGGCCAACTCGGACAACGTGGCCTGCCGGATAGCACGGTACTACCGCCGCCGCGCGGATGTCATCCATCCTCCAGTGGACACGGATTTTTTCCGTCCAGCCGAGGGAACGCCGCGAGAAACGTTCTGCCTGATCGTCTCGGCGCTCGTTCCCTACAAGAGGATCGACCTGGCCGTCGAAGCTTTCAACCGAAACGGCGAGCCCCTCAAGATCGTGGGCCTGGGCCCCGAATTCCGCCGGCTCAAGAAGAGGGCGCAGCCCAACATCGAGTTTCTCGGTCAAGTTGCCGCCGAAGACCTTCGCTCCCTGTATCAGCGGGCCAGGGCCCTTCTTCTGCCCGGCGAGGAGGATTTCGGGATTGCCGTGGTGGAAGCGCAAGCCTGCGGGACGCCGGTCATCGCCTACGGCCGCGGCGGGGCCACAGAGAGCGTTATCCCGGGCCAAACGGGGTTGTTTTTCTCCGATCTCACCGTGGACGGCATCCAGGATGCGCTTGACAAATTCAAGGACCTGGCTTTTAATAAATCCACCATAAGATCAAACGCCATGGCCTTCTCCCGGCAGGCTTGCAAGGACAAACTGACGTCCTATTTCCGGCAGAAATGGGCCGAGTTCACGGGGAGACAGTGATTACAAGGAAACGCGCCCGCCTCGTCGGGCTTTTTCTTGTCAGCGATGTTGTCGGCATTTTCCTGTCCTATTTTTATTCTTACCTTTTCCGGTTTTACGCCTACATCGTTCCGGTCGACCCGGTCAAGGGAATCCCGCCGCTGCGGAATTATGTAATCGTTTTTCCTCTTTTTCTGGCCAGCCATCTGGTGATTTTTTACATCCAGCGGTTCTACAAGAGCCGGTTGAAGAGAACCAAGATTGATGACTTCTTTTTTATCAGCCTGAACGCTCTCCTGACCATCCTCGTCGTGTCCGCGATCATGAGCTACCTTTACAGCTACAGTCAGGGGCCTGCGCCGCTTTTCCGCGTGTCTTTCAAGATCTCGCACGGCTTCCTGGCCGTTTACTTTGTGACCGTGATTTTCATTATTTCTTTTCTCCGCAACCAAATCTACTTTTATATGAAAAGGCGATACGCCCGGGGGTTCAACCTGCAGAATGTCCTTGTCCTGGGAGCGGGAGAGATGGGGAGGGCTGTGGCCCAGAAGATTTCTCAGTACAAAGACCTGGGGTTTGTGCTCAAGGGCTTTCTGGACGACGATAAAGAAGTCGGGGAAAAGGTCGATGTCGGCGGGGGCGTGGAAGTCCTCGGCCGCATCGGAGACCTCGGCGCCATTTTAGAGAAGGGCGAGGTCAGCGAGGTGTTCGTTGCCCTGGACCTGAACAACTATGCCAAAATCTTAGAGACGATCAAGGTGGCCAACAAGTACGTCGTCAACGTAAGGCTCATTCCCGATCTTTTCCAGTTGCTGACCCTGAAGGCCAATATCCAGGACCTGGATGGTTTCCCGGTCATTTCGATCGACGATGTCTCGCTCAAGGGCATCGGAAGCGTTGCCAAACGAGCCTTCGACTTTTTTGTGGCCGCCCTGGGGCTGGTCATCTTCTTGCCCCTTATCCTCATCGTCGCCCTGCTGACTAAGCTGACTTCCCAAGGGCCTGTCTTCTACAAACAGGAAAGGATGGGGCTGGACGGCCGGAAGTTCACCATGGTCAAGTTCAGGACGATGATCTGCGACGCCGAAAAAGAGACAGGGCCGGTGATGTGCCAGGCAGGGGATCCCCGGATCACGAGGGTCGGCCGGTTCCTGCGCAGGTTCAGCATCGACGAGATCCCACAGCTTGTCAATGTTTTCAAGGGGGAGATGAGCTTGATCGGACCCCGGCCGGAAAGGCCCGGGTTCGTCCGGGAATTTGCCGACAAGATTCCCAACTACATGCTCAGGCACAAAGTCAAGTCAGGAATCACAGGCTGGGCCCAGGTTCACGGCTTGAGGCAGGACACATCGATGGATAAACGGATCGAGTATGACCTCTATTATATGCAGAACTGGTCGCTGGCCCTTGATTTGAAGATCATCTGGATGACCCTGCGCAGGGGTTTTATCGACCGGAATATGTAGGCAAGCTCAGCTTGTCCTTGGCAAAAAACGCCAGCCGAATTCCTAAGATGACGTAGTGCGCTCCTGAGAGAATTGTGCTCGTCAGGGCAAGCACATAGAGCGCCGGCAGAGCGGAAGACAGGCTCACAGACGCCGGGACATAGTTGGCGAGCAGGACGCAAAAGATTGTCAGAGCCTGGCAGACAGTGCTGATTTTCCCCAAGAAAGAGGGCGGGAAGCTCCTGGTTCTCCGCAGCCGGAAAACAACATAAGCGCCGACGACGATAAGAAGGTCGCGCCCGATGACCACGGCTGTAAGCCAGAAGGGGATCGAATAGGGAGAGCTAAGCCGTTTGAGAGTGAGCAGGATAAACGCCGTCGAAAGAAGAAGCTTGTCGGCCAACGGGTCGAGAAGCGTTCCGATCCTCGTCCGGAGATGGCAGATCCTGGCCGCGAGGCCGTCCAGGAAATCCGTCAGTGCGGCCAGAGCAAAGACAACGAGCGCTCCCAAGGCTTGTCGGCGCAGGCTCATGGCCACAAACACAGGAACCAGGCCCAGCCTCAGCAGGGTAAGGACGTTGGGCAGAGTCAAGAATTTTTCTTCGGTTTCATCAGCCGTGGGTGCCACTCGCTTCTCCTTGAATCGGTTAGCCTTTTAACGCACCAGGGCCAGGAGAATGTCCATAATCCGGGCGGCCTCCTTCCCGGAAAGGGTTAAATCCGGCCGGAAGCTTCTGTCAGGGTAGAGCTCCATGACCTGGAAGGAAAGGACCTGGAGGATTGGCATGTAGTAGAGATGTTCGGGCGTGACGTCTCCGATATGAATCCTCTCCATCGGGATTTGCCGGATGAACCTGTGGCGCCGCGACTCTAAATGCTTGATGATGCGGAAGACGAGGTCAGCCATTTCGCCTCTCGTCACGGGCTTCCTTGGCTGAAACGTGTGATTGGAGTAGACATCAAGAAAACCGAGTGATGTGACCTTGAGGATGAATTTCGACGCCCAGGAGGCGGAGATGTCAACGATGATAGGAGGCTTAGGGGTCGGTTCGGTCAGAATATCCTTGAGTTTGACGGCGGCCAGAGCGGCCACATCCTCTCTGGTGACAGTCCCGCTGACGGCGATTTCAGAGTACCGGCTGGGAAGCTCGTAGATGCCCAGCCGGTTCTTGAGGCTTTCGACCCGCTCCTGGATTGTTTTATTTGCGCTGTCGAGTTCAAGAAGCTTCTCGTAAAATTCCAGGCTTTTTTCATATTGCCCTGCTTCGCTCAGCGTGGCGGCATAATTTTCCAGCAGCCTTCTGTCCGTCGGCTCTGAGGCGATCGCTGCTTTCAGGTGGACAAGAGCGCTGGAGAGCTTTTTTTCTTTCTTGTAGATTTCGGTCAGCGCCTTATGGACGGCGACCGACCCCGGCTCATAATGCAGCGCTCTGAGATAAGCTTCTTTTGCTTTTTCTGAATCTCCCTTGGAGAGGGCGGTCAGAGCTTCGTCGATCGCCTCCTCTGTTTTTTTCGTCCTCAGGGCTTCGTACTCGGCCCTGGCCCAGGGATGCTCAGGGTTGATCTTCAAGACCTCGCGGAGCTCGTTGAACGCCTGGTCCTCCTGGCCTGTCCTCTCGTAAACCTGCGCTAATGCGAGATGGGCCAGAGACAGGCCAGGAAACTCAGTGAGAGCCGATCTGAAGTATGCTTCGGCAGTCGTCAAATCTTCGCGAAGGAAGGAAATGTAACCCAAGCCAACATAATAGAGAGGGCTTTCCAGCCCAAGCCTGGAGAGGGAGCGTTCCGCTTTATCTCCCCTTCCCTGACGGATAAAATTCCACGCTTCCTCAGCTAAGATGCGTTCCTCCAGGGTCATGGCCGTGATCAGGGATTGAGGCAGATTCTCGATGTAAAAGCTCGGAGGAGGCGGTGGGACGGTGGCGCAAGCGGCCACGAGCAGGGAAAGAAAAAAGAGGAGATACGCTTTTTTCACCAATTCTCTTCTCCTTTGGAGAGATAAGGCAGATAGTTTATCATAAATTTCGGGTTGGCCATGACCTTAAGCTCCGAGCAATCGCCGTTTTCTCTTCTCTTCAGCACGATGGACCACCTGGGGAAAGAGGACAGAATGTCCCTTTTTTCCTGGGGAATTCTCAGATAAAAAAGCCTGAAATTGTGAAAAAGGACTGTCCTTATCTTTTCCTTTAGGCTCGGTATGCCCTCACCTGTTTTGGCCGAGATGAAGACGTTCGCCTTGCCGGAGCTTGCGTTCCGCGCGAGGAGGTCATCCTTGGAGGAGAGGAGGTCGATTTTGTTGAAAACGTTGATGACCGGGATGTCCGCGGCGTCGATCTCAGCGAGGATTGATTCGACGGCTTTTGCCTGTCGGTCTGAAGTCGGGGAGGAGACATCGATGACGTGGAGAAGACAGTCAGCTTCTTTAATCTCCTCGAGCGTGGCCCAAAAAGACGAAACCAGCTCGACCGGAAGTTTCCTGATGAACCCAACCGTATCGCTCAGGAAGAAATAGAGTCCGTCTGAGAATTCGACCCGGCGAAGGACAGGGTCGAGCGTGGCGAAGAGGGCCGGCGAGGTGTGCATGGCCTCGCGGCAGAGATGGTTAAAAAGCGTGGACTTTCCGGCGCTCGTGTAGCCGACCAGAGAGACGGTCGGGACCGGGCTTTCCTTCCGGCTCTTCCGCTGGTTCTCCCGTCTTTCCTGGATTCCCAGGATTTCCTTCTTGATCCGGGATATCCGGTCTATGATGCGGCGCCGGTCTTCCTCTAACTTTTTCTCGCCCGGGCCCCGGGTTCCGATGCCGGCTCCGAGGCGGGAGAGAGCGACCCCTTTGCCCACCAGCCGAGGCAGGAGATAATTGAGCTGGGCCAGTTCGACCTGGAGCTTGCCTTCATTGCTCTTGGCTCGCTGGGCGAAGATGTCTAAGATGAGCTGGGTCCTGTCGATGACTTTAGCCTGAGTCCGGTCCTCCAGGCTTCTCTGCTGAATAGGGCTGAGGTTGTGGTCAAAAATGACGAGGTCGGCCCCGAGCTCCTCGCGGACCCGGGCCAGTTCTTCAGCCTTTCCTTGGCCGACGAAGTACTTAGGGCTGATCCCCGGCCTGACCTGATAAATTTTCTCGACGACCTCTGCACCGGCCGCAGCCGCGAGCTGGCTTAACTCGGCCATCGACTCTTCGGCCTCTCCTTTTTCTTTCTGGCTCTTGGCGAGGTGGACGAGGATGGCCTTTTCTGCGTCAGGTGGCAAGCCGGGCCTCCAGAAAATTCTCGAGCTGGACCAGGTCATCTGCTTCAAACCACTGGATTCCTTCCATCTTCTTGAACCAGGTCATTTGCCTTTTGGCGAAGCGCCTCGTATCTCTTTTGGTCAGGCTCAGAGCCACGTCGATGGAGATATCTCCCTTCAGGTGCTTAAGGACATACTTGTAGCCCAGAGCGCGGAAAGGGGGGGAGGTTTCCTCAACGCCGCGGCTGAGGAGAGACCTCACTTCATCGACAAGGCCGAGAGAAAACATCCTGCCTGCTCTTTCTTCGATTCTCCGATATAGTTCTTCTCTTTTTAATTTTAAACCAATTTTAATCGGATTGAAATCCTTGATCTCTGTTTTCGTCAGCGAAAAATGGGCGGAGATGGGTTTGCCCGTTTGGTGGAAAACCTCCAGAGCGCGAATGACCCGAATCCTGTCGCGCTGGCCGATGAGGCTGGCATAGACGGGGTCAACTTCCTCGAGCTCTTTTCTAAGAGCGTCCAGGCCCTGTTCGCGTGCCCGGCGTTCCAGTTTCTCGCGCACCTCTGGGTTGCGTCCTGGACCAGGGAAAAGGCCGCTGAGGAGCGCCTTTAGATACAGCCCGCTCCCGCCGACGATGAAGGGGAGCCGGCCGCGTCCCCTGATCAGACGAATGGCTGCCAGGGCTTCCCTGACAAAATCGGCTGCTGTGAACTGGACGGACGGTTCGGCTATATCCAGGAGATGGTGGGGGACAGACCGGCGCATGGCCGGCGTCGGCTTATCAGTGCCTACGTCAAAGCCCCGATAGACTTGCATGGAGTCGCAGCTGATGATCTCGCCGCCAAACCTCTTGGCAAGACGCAAACCTGCGGCACTTTTTCCCACTCCTGTGGGGCCGAGGAGGATGACCAAGTATTTCGTGTTAGAATGCAATTTTGATCAGAAGAACAACGGCAAGCCCGGTGAGGAGAATAAGAAGAGCGCGGACTTGCTTCCTGTTCAACCCTGGTCTCCGATCCTTTCCAGGTTTCTGACCAGAGCGGCTTCGTGATCGTCGCCCAGGGTTTTCTTGACCGCCAAAACTTCAGCCACCAAGATTTCATTGAGAACCTGGATGATCGCTTTCCTGCTTTCGGGATTAGAGAAGCTCAGGCTGAAGAACGACACGGGTTTGAGCTCGATGCGGCCGTCGGTCCTCAGCTCGAGGCTCTGCAACGAAGGAGCCAGGCGGAGCTTGACCTCGTCCAGAGCCTTTTCCAGGACGTTGATAGCGACGGGGCCGATTTCTTTGGAGATATACTTATAAATGGAAGAGCATTTATCGTTGAAGTCGGCCCAGATTTTTTCTGCTTCGCCGCTGGAGGGCTCGGAAGCCGGCTTGAACGCATTCCTGGGCTGCCGGAATCCGGCCATTCCGACCTGGAACAGGCTGAAAAGAACCTTCTGAGTTTCTTTTTTCCCTAAATGGCTCTGCGCATAGAGGTCCTGAAGTCGGGGAGAATGCCTGAGGAGGTTGAGCAGGTATCTTTCATGAGGGGCCAGGCGGAGGAAGCCGGCATGTCCCGGTGAGAGGATCTGAAGGGATTCTGACTCGGCAGGGAGCGAGGCTTCGATCAGGCTCGAATTGTCCATCCGGCGGATGCCCTGGAGAATAAATTCGAGGCTGGCCACGGTCATCAGGATGTGCGGCTCGGACAGCTCTCCCCCGGAATCGAAGGCATACTCGCCCTCCGGCCAGTCAAAGAGCGGGAAAAGACTCTCCAGCCAGAATCCTGTCAGGAGCTCCCAGGTTCGCGGCGGAGAGAGAATCTCCCGCTCGATCAGGCTGCGCGTGAAAGAGACGTTTTTTTCCTGAGCATAAGCCCGGGTTGCCTCCGCATCTTCCCCGGAGAGGATCCCGGCTTCGGCCAGTTTTGCCTGGAATTCTTCAGCCGGGAAGGAAATCTCTGTCAGGGCCAAGTCTCCTTTAGAGAAAGAGAGAACTCTGACGGCATCTCCTCTCTGCAGCCTCAGCAGGCCCGTTCTTTTTTTCTCCCAGAGACGAAGGAGAAGCTGGGGCAGGGGAGTGATGGCAAGGTTTCCGCGCCAGGAGTTATCGTCCATACGAATACTTTATGAGGAGAGCGCCTTTCTGTCAATCGCTTTTGAATTATTGGAACAGGCGGAGCTGGAGGAGGCCGAGGCCGATGGCCAAAAGGCTCTTGAGCACCCAGAATGTGTAGGAAATAAAAAGGCCTTTCTTGACGTCGAACTTGAAGGCGTAAGCGAGGCCAAGACCGAAAATGCCGAAGAGCCAGAGCTGGAAGAAGTCAACCTGGCTGAGAATAACGTAGGCGGGTGACGTGACTTCGAGGGTCGGGAAAAAAATGGCCAGGCCGGTTGAGGTTTGCATGACGGATTTTCGGCTGAGGACGAGCAGCAGCCTGACACCGTTTCCGAGGACTTTATCCACAAAGTTAGCATGAATCAGGAGGGAAAAAACCTGAAGATAGCTACCCTGGGTGGAGGCCAGACGGCCCATTCCCAGGACGATCAGCGCTGAAAAAAGGAGGCCGATGAGATAGGTCACCGGGACGATGACTCCTGCGCTCAGAAGACGGGAACCTGATTTGATCCGCTCAAGGGCCTGGTTGTACCTTTCTTCGCCCCACCTATCCTTGAGCTTGGCTGCATGGTCCTCCCAGAGCTGCGAGCTATCCTTTTGCATGATGGGCGCGATGAGATAACTGTAGAGGACGATAACGATGAGGAGGACGATGAGAGCGTCTACCCAGATGGGCTTTGCAGCGATTGCCCGGAACGTCCTGCCCGGGTCGAGAAATGTCCCGAAAAACCGGCTGATGAAATTCATCCTCATCCTCCTTTCCGCTCTTCCCTGTCAATCCTGCCGTCGAGAAGGTGGATGATCCGCTCTGCCTGGCTGGCCACGTCCTTATCGTGAGTGACGATGATGATCGTATTCCCCCGGGCATGGAGTCTGCGGAAGAGGCTGAGTATCTCGGCTCCAGTCTTGGAATCGAGATTTCCTGTCGGCTCATCGGCCAGCAGGATGGAAGGTTCGTTAACCAGCGCCCGGGCAATCGCCACGCGTTGCCTTTCTCCTCCAGAAAGCTCCGGCGGCCGGTGGTTCATCCGCGGCCCCATCTCGACCATCTCCAGAGCCTGGCTGGCCTTCACTTCCCTCTCCCGCTTTTTCATTCCTTTATAAATGAGCGGCAGTTCGACATTCCGAAAGGCCGTGGCCCGTGGGAGGAGGTTGAAGACCTGGAAGACGAAACCGATCTCGCTGTTGCGGACGTGGGCGAGCTCGTTTTCATTCATGGAGCTGACGAGCTTCCCGTTCAGGTAGTACTCCCCTTGTGATGGGGTGTCCAGGCAGCCGATCAGGTTCATCAGGGTTGATTTTCCCGAGCCAGAGGGACCCATGATGGCCAGGAACTCGTTGGGCTTGACGGCAAAAGAAACCCCTTGCAGGGCTTTCACTTCCGTCTTTTCCAGCTTGTAGATTTTCCAGAGGTTCTCCGCCCTTATAAGGGCGCTGTCAGGAGAAGCCATCCTTAACCTTCTTTTTTCATTTCCGGTTTGATGAGAGTGCCGTCTTTTAGCTCGCGGAGGGCTGTGTAGGGGCCGACAATAACTTCTTGTCCCTCTTTCAGGCCTGAACTGATTTCGACCAGAAGCCCGCCCATAATTCCCTTAGTCACGGGGCAGAATTTAGCCCGGCCGTTCTCGACCGTGTAAACACCCTCTTCTTCTGTCTTTTCTTTCTGGGAGGAATCTTGACTCTTCGTTTCTCTGAGGACGAGCGCGGAGATGGGCAGGGCCAGGACTTCTTTTTTCGTTGCGGTGATGATATCGGCAGAGGCGGACAGCCCCGGCCGCAGCTCCCGTGGAGGATTCTCCAGCGTGACGGTCACCTGAAAATCGCGCGATTCCTGCTGGGTTGAGGTTAATTTCTGGATGGCCGAGCTCCCGATTTCGGTCACTGTACCGGCAAGAGTTCGGCTGGGCAAGGCGTCGACTTTCACATCAGCCTTCTGCCCGATTCTTACGCCAATCACATCCGTTTCATCCACCTCCACCTCAACTTCCATTTCGGAGAGGTCGGCGATCGTCATCAGGACCGTGCCCGGGTTGTTCATCGTGCCGATGATGGCCACTTCTCCTTCTTCGACGCGCAGGCTGGTAATGATCCCGGCTATTGGTGAGTTGTAGACGGTCTTGGAGAGAGAGTCAAGGGTGCTCTTGAGCGAGGCTTCAGCCTGCTGAATTTGATGGCGGATGGCCTGAACTTCGGCTCTGGATATATCGTGCTGAACTTTTGCTGACTCGAGCTGTTCGAGGGAAATCAGACGGTCTTCGTGAAGCTTTTTTTGCCTGGCGTAATTGTTCTCTTCTCTTTTGAGCCGGGTTTCGGCCTGGATGAGCTGGGCTTTGTAAGACTGGATAAGAGCTCGATCGCGGTCGGCGTTGGCCTCATACTGGGCCGAATCAAGCTTGAGCAGGAAATCCCCGCCTCTAACTTCCTGACCCTCAATGACGCCGATCTTGATGATCCGTCCAGGGACATGGGCGCTGATGTTGACGTTTTTCTTAGGCTTGACCTCGCCCGAAGCTGAGATAACAGAAGTCAGGTCATGGGTTTTCACCTTTTCCACGGTGACCTTAACCGATTTTTCTCTTTGCGCCCTGAAGTTAAAGAGAATGACGAGCCCGATGATGACGACAGCGGCGGAGATGAAGACGATTTTCTTGCGTCTGGATTTAGGGTTCTTTTGTTCTTTCATTTTCTTGTACCAGATAATCCTGTATTTCATTCCGGACTTGATACTATCATAGTACAATACGGCAGAAAGGGCAAAAAGTTTTGAAGCTATGCAAGCATCGCTCTTTATATGATTCATTAGGGTGCAGGAAGCTGCCCCTTGGCCCCCGCACTCCGGGGAACCAGTCCCGTTGGTTCCCCCCGTCGGAAAGCCGACGGACCCCCCCTCCGCTACGGGGGCTTCAGGGCAGCTCCCTGCACCCATAATAACAGTCACATAGATGGGGATGCTTCGTGAAGTCCCGCGGGAGTGGTTGATTGCGGAGGGCGGCCAGAGTTGTTAAGATAGATGAGCCATGGGAGAGTGGGCTGAATTTTTAGGAGCGGCTGAGGAAGCCGCCCGCGAAGCCGGCGGGATGCTCAGACAGGGGATGTCCCAGAGACGGGAAATCTCTTTCAAGGGGGCTGTAGACCTGGTAACGAATTTCGACGAGAAAGCCCAGGAGATGATCTTTGGCCGCCTTTCTGCAGCCTTTCCCCATCACGGGTTTCTTGCCGAGGAGGGGCTGCGCCAGAAAGAGACAGGGGATTTCCTCTGGGTGATCGACCCGCTCGACGGCACGACAAACTACGCCCACCGCTTTCCTGTCTTCTGTATCTCCATCGCCCTCGAATTCATGGGAAGGGTTGTTCTTGGCCTGGTTTATGATCCCATGCGGGATGAAATCTTCTCGGCTGTCGAAGCCGAAGGCGCCCGTCTCAACGACCAGAAGATCCGCGTCAGCCCGGTTGATGATCTCAACCGGAGCCTCCTTGCCACAGGGTTTCCCTATGATGTTCGGGAGAGCCGGGTTAACAATGTCATCCATTTCAACAATTTCCTGGTCCGCGCCCAGGCGATCAGACGCTGCGGCTCGGCAGCGCTGGACCTCTGCTACGTCGCTTGCGGCAGGTTTGACGGCTTCTGGGAACTCAAGCTTAAGCCATGGGATGTGGCGGCAGGGGCCTTAGTGGTCAAAGAAGCGGGCGGCTGTCTGTCCGATTTTTCCGGGGCTGAGTTCAGCATTTTTAGCGCTGAGACTTTGGCCAGCAACGGGCTGATCCACGAGGCCATGATAGCAGTGCTCCAGGCTGGAAAAGCTGAGGAATAAGCCGCCCGCAACAGGAGTCAAATATGAGGAAATGCCACACGATAAGATGGGCGATGTTTGCTGTCCCCGCGGTTTTCTTCTTGGGTAACGCTTTATGGGGAGACGGAAAGCTGCCCGTTTTTTCCGAATTCAAGCCTGTTGAGGTGGTTGTTCCCGGGAATGTCCCCTGGACAGATACAGGCCTGGATGTTTCAGCCGGTCAGGAAATTTCTTTCCGGGCCAGAGGCCGCGTCACCCTTCAGGTGGGAAACCCGCAGGCCGATTGCGGACCTGACGGGTATGAGCTCAGGACCGTTCAGCAGCCCCTGCCGGAACAGAATTTGGGAAGCCTGATCGGTAAGGTCGTCATCTCGGTCACGGTGGAGGTTGACGAGGAGACCGGTGAAGAAAAACGGGTGGAAGCCAGCCAACTTTTTTTCATCGGCTCCGAGAACCAAGTCCAGTTGCCGGCCTCAGGACGCCTTTTCCTTGGGATCAACGAAAACGTCATCGGCGATAACGCCGGAGAGTTCAGAGTCACGATCGTAATGTCAGATCAAGAAAATTCTTTTTGAGAGAAAGGACGGAATTTCGGACTTCCCTATTGGGGAGGGCCGTTTTTCGCCAGAAACCTCTCCATGAACTGAGTGTCGTAGTCACCGTTAAGGAAATCCGAATCAGCCAGAATTGCCAGGTGAAGCGGCAGGTTGGTCTTGATGCCAACGATCGCCGTCATCTCGATGGCGGCTTGCATTTTCTTGATGGCCAGGTGCCGTTTGGGCGCATGGGCGACGACCTTGGCGATGAGAGAATCGTAATCGGAGGGAATCCTCCAGCCCTGGTAGGCGGCAGAATCAACCCGGATGCCGGGTCCACCGGGGAAGACCAGAAAGTCAATCGTGCCCGGGGAGGGAGCGAAGGTCGCCGGGTCCTCGGCGTTGACCCGGCATTCGACGGTGTGCCCTCTCATCCTCAGCCCGTCTGCGATGGACAGCTTTTCCCCCGCCGCGATCTTGATTTGCTCCTCGATCAAATCCAGGCGGTAGGCTTCTTCGGTGACGGGATGCTCAACCTGGACGCGAGTGTTGGCCTCCATGAAATAGAATCTGCCCTTTTCATCCACCAGGAACTCAAAAGTCCCCAGGCTCTCGTAGCCGACATGCCTGGCAGCGTCCTCAGCAGCCTTGAGCAGCTTCCGGCGCAGCTTCTCGTCCACAAAGGGCGAGGGTGTCTCCTCGATGAGCTTCTGATGTTTTCTCTGGATGGAGCATTCCCGTTCGCCCAGGGCGACGACATTGCCCTTTTTATCGGCCACAACCTGGATCTCGATGTGGCGGGCATTAAGGAGGTATTTCTCGATGTAGAGCGAAGCGTCGTTAAAAGCCGCCTTGGCCTCGCTCTGGGCCATCGTGAACTGTTCCTCGAGCTGGGAAGGTGACCGGGCGATCCGCATCCCTCTGCCCCCGCCGCCCGCTGCAGCCTTGAGGATAATGGGATAACCCATTTTTTTGGCTATTTTTTTGGCTTCTGGCAAGTCGTCGATAATCATGTCACTTCCAGGGATGATCGGAACCTTTGCTTTCTTCATTTCCTGCCGCGCCTCGCTCTTGTTCCCCATAAGCTTGATGATCGAAGCAGGAGGTCCGATAAAAGCGATCCCCGAGGCTTCGCAAATTTCGGCGAATCGGGGATTCTCTGCCAGGAACCCGTAACCCGGGTGGATGGCATCAGCCTGGGTAATCTCAGCAGCGCTGAGGATGTTGGCGATATTGAGATAGCTGTCAGAAGCCCGGCCGGGGCCGATGCAGATTTTTTCGTCAGCCAAGATGGCATGGAGCGATGTCCGGTCGCTTTCTGAATAGACTGCCACAGTCTTGATGCCCAGTTCCCGGGCCGCCCGGATGACGCGGAGGGCGATTTCCGCGCGGTTGGCGACGAGGATTTTAGAAAACATCGGCGATCAGGCGACCGGCTGGATGGCAAAAAGCCTCTGCCCGTATTCGACGGGTTTGCCGTTTTCCACAAAGATCTCGGCGATGATTCCTTCGACATCGGATTCGATTTCGTTCATCAGCTTCATGGCCTCGATGATGCACAACGTCTGGCTCTTCTTTACTTCGTCCCCGACATCGACGAAAGGAGGGGAATTCGGGTCTGCTGCTCTGTAGAACGTGCCGACCATGGGCGAGGTGATAAAATGGAGGCTGTCCCCAGAGATATGAGGTTCAACCTCATGGGAACGTGGAGGAGTTTCTGGTTTGGGCGGGGTCGGCTGACCAGGAGATTGAACTGCCTCTAAGGCCGGAGCCAAGGTTACGGCTCGAGCGATCTTTATTTTGAACCCCTCAACTTCCAGCTCAAAATGAAAGAGCTTCTTCTCTTCAAGGAAGCTGATGAGCTTTGCTATCTCTTCGTAGTCGATTTTGCTGCTCATGGCGCTGTCCTCCACAGAGGTCAGTGGCTATTCTGTTTATTTCGACGGAGTGTTTCTTCTTCGAACTTGGAGATACGTTACTCTGAAACCCGGAAAATGTCAAGTCAAGCGGAATCGCCGGCCTCCAGGGATTGCCTGGTTATTCCACCACGAGCCGGGTGAAGGGAAAAACATAAGCCTGGAGAAAGACAAGGAGTCCAACCAGCGCGGCAAGAGCCAGACTGTGAAAGAAGACATAGCGCAAAATGTCTCCTTCATGGCCGTACCACCTGGTGGCTGTGCTGGCTACAACAATGCTCTGGGCATTAATCATCTTCCCCATGACGCCGCCCGAGCTGTTGGCCGAGCACATGAGTACAGGACTCACGCCAACCTGCTCAGCCGTGATCTTCTGAAGGCTGCCGAAAAGGACGTTCGATGAGGTGTCTGAGCCCGTCAGGGCAACACCCAGCCAACCCAGGAGCGTCCCGAAAAACGGGTAGAGGTACCCTGTTCTGGCGAACGCCAGGCCCATGGTCGCGTCAAGACCCGAGTATCGTGTGATATACCCCAGAGACAGCATGGCGGCCACTGTGAGGAGGGAGTACCGAACGCGTCTAAGCGTTTTCCACCACGACACGACCATCTGGCTGGGGCTGAAGCCCATGACCAGAGCGGAGATGACGGCAGAGACAAGGATTGCTGTCCCGGTGAAAGACAGCCAGTTGAAGGTGTAAACAGCGGGTTCGGCCTCTGGGGCTGGGACAACGGGCGGCACGCGGAGGACCAAACCGTTCACTCCAGGAACAAGGATTTTGAAGCTGGAGACAGCGTCGAGCCATGCTTTGACCTGGGGAATGCCCCAGAGAAAGACGGTGACGCTCAAGACCGCCCAAGGCAGCCATGCTTTGACGACCTGTTTGCGGCTGTAGGCGGGAGCTGAGCGGACTTCCCCGCTCTCCTCGCTTGCGTTGAATCCCAGGATTCGCTTGGGACGCCAGACTCTTAGAAAGAGGATCAGCCCTAACATGGAAATGAGCGATGCCAGGATATCGACCAGCCAGGGGCCGTGCAGGTTAGAGATAAGATACTGCGGAAGGGCAAACAGGCTGCCAGCGACCAGAATGGCCGGCCAGACCTCCGCCATTGCCTTGAAGCCGGAAAAAGCCCAGACAAGCCAGAACGGGACGATGATGGAAAAAAAGGGGAGCTGCCGGCCAACCATTGCGCTCAATTTGAGAATATCAAAGCCGGTCACGCCAGCCAGGGCGATGATGGGCGTGCCTAAAGCACCGAACGCCACGGGAGCGGTGTTGGCAATGAGAGAAAGCCCGGATGCAGCGAGTGGCGCGAACCCCAGCCCGATCAGGATGGCCGCCGTTACCGCCACAGGAGTGCCGAACCCGGCCGCGCCCTCGAAGAAAGCGCCGAAACAGAAGGCGACGAGAAGAAGCTGCAGCCGGCGGTCCCTGGTGATGCCGGTGAGGCTCTCCTGGAGAATCTTAAAATGACCTTTTTCACAAGCGAGGTTATAGAGGAAAATAACATTGAGGATGATCCAGCCGATGGGAAAGAGCCCGAAGGCGGCCCCGTAGAGAGCAACAGCCAGGCCTTTTGATGGCGGCATCCTGAAAACACCCGACGCGATGAGCACGGCTGTTGCAAGCCCGAGCAGCGCTGCCCGATGTGCTTTGAACTTGAGGAAAGCAAGGCTGCTGAGGAGGACGATGATCGGAAGCGCGGCGACGGCGGCAGAGAGGAGCCAATGCCCGATGGGGTTATAGACCTGGCTCCACGGCATCCCGAGGCCTCTTCACGTTTGTTGATAAAAGAGGGCGGTATTATATCGAATTTCGCGGCGTCAAGGAAACCCGGCGTGGAGACCCTGAATTGCCGGTAGGAAAAGGCTATCCCTGTCATCGCGAGCACCCATTGGGTGCGTGGCGATCTCATCAACACAAACTGAGATTGCTTCGCTTCGCTCGCAAAGACAATTTTCTAACGGCAATTTCGGGTGGAGAGGTCAGGTTTGACGAAGTCGGAGGAAATCCCTTAAGATGGGAAGGCTAAGCATTATACTCAAGGCAGGCAATATGTTTGACCAGCTCTCCGGCCGTCTTCAGAAGGTGATGAAATACCTTCGCGGCGAGGGAAAAATCACCGAGAGGAACATGGCCGAAGCCCTGCGAATGATCCGGCTGGCTCTCCTCGAGGCTGATGTCAACTATCGGGTGGTCAAGGATATCACCGAGAGGATTCGAGCCAAGGCCTTAAACCAGGAAGTGCTGGACAGCCTCACTCCGGCCCAGCAGGTCATCAAGATTGTCCGGGATGAGCTCACTTCAATCCTCGGTGAGGAAGCTAAGCCTCTCCGCTTCGCTGGCCAGCCACCGACCATTATCATGCTGGTCGGGTTGCAGGGTTCGGGCAAGACGACATCCTGCGGAAAGTTGGCCAGGTGGGCCACCGGCCTTCACAAGAACCCGCTTCTCGTCTCCTTTGACTTGAAAAGGCCAGCGGCCCAGGACCAGCTAAAGATGATAGCCAGCCAGCTTCACCTGCCGTTTTATGAAATGAGCCGGGAGCAGATGAATGCCCCCGAACGAGCTCTCAAGGAGCTTCTCCTTTTCACCAAGAACAGGGGCCATGACCCGCTCATTGTGGACACGGCCGGCAGGCTTCACATCGACGAAGAACTCATGGCCGAGCTCCGTCTGGTCAAGGATATCCTCCAGCCAGCGGAAATCATTTACGTAGGAGACTCCATGACCGGCCAGGATGCGGTCCGCTCAGCTCAGGCTTTCGAGGAGAAGATAGGCCTGACCTCGGTCATCCTGACCAAGCTCGACGGCGATGCCAGGGGAGGAGCGGCCCTGTCCATTGTCTCGGTTACAGGCAGACCAATAAAGTTTGTCGGCACGGGAGAGAAGTTCGACAAGCTCGAGGTTTTTCACCCGGACCGCATGGCCTCGCGCATCCTCGGCATGGGGGATATCCTGAGCCTGATTGAGAAGGCCGAGGAGGAAGCAGATATCAAAGAGGCTGAGGAGATGACCCGCAAGCTGGCCAAGGAGGAATTCAGCCTCGATGATTTCCGTAAGCAGCTCCGCCAGATCAAGAAGATGGGGTCCCTCTCCCAGCTTCTCAAACACCTGCCCAGTGGAGGGATCTTCAAGAATATCTCGGCGGTTGAAATGGACGACCGCAAAATTCTCCATTTCGAAGCCATCATCAACTCGATGACGCCGCGAGAGCGAGAAGACCCGCGCATCATCGACGGCCGGCGCCGCGGCCGCATTGCCAGGGGAAGCGGCCGGCCAGTTCACGAAGTCAACCAGCTCCTCAAACAGTTTTCTGAGATGAAGAAGATGATGAAGAAGTCCGAGTTCAAGAAGGTTCTCACGACCATCCCCCGGTCACGCTGATTTAAATATGAACGGAGATGCTACCAGGAGGCCTAAGAAATTTGACTTGGCCGCGGATTTTCGTTATGATTGATAATCATTTTTTAAGGAAAGTGATTTAACATGTTGAGCCTGCGACTGATGCGATTTGGCACCAAAAAAAAGCCTTTCTACCGGGTCGTCGTCATGGAATCGAAAAGTCCCCGTCAGGGCAAAGCCAAGGATTTTATCGGTTTCTACGATCCGCTCAAGGATCCGGAGGAGATTCGGATAGACTTTGATAAAGCCAACCTGTGGCTGAAAAAGGGTGCTCGGGCATCCCAAACAGTCAAGTCCCTTTTGGATAAAGCTTCCAAATCAACAAACATTCCGATTAATCATTCTTAGACTTTAAGGAGGTTACTGTGAAGGAGCTCGTTGAATTGATCGCCAAATCGTTGGTGGACAACCCGGAAAGGGTGGTGGTTTCCCAGCTCGAAGGAGAACAGACGACGATCCTGGAGCTTAAGGTTGCCCCGGAAGATTTAGGAAAGGTCATCGGGAAACAGGGCCGCACGGCGCGCGCGATCCGGATCATCTTAGGTGCTGCCGGCATGAAGCTCAAGAGGAGATTTAACCTCGAGATCATCGAAAAAGGCTAATTGATAAGCGTTGGCAGAATTATAAGGAGCCAGGGGAAGGGAGGCGAGCTCAGGCTTAAATTCTACCAGGCGACGTCGATCAGGTTTGCTGAGCTCAAGAAAATCCAGATAAAAAAAGAGGGGGTCCTTAGAGAATATAAAATCCAAGCCCTCACGGCCAAAGGAAAGGCTTATCACATCAAACTCGAGGGAGTTGAAAACCTGGCCCAGGCTGATGCTCTGGCCGGAGCAGAGGTTTTTGTCGCTGAAGACATGATGAGTTCTCTGGAGGGCGGACAGTTTTATATCTATCAGCTTAAGGGATGCTCAGTCGTGGATCTATCTGGGAGAAAAGTGGGGACGGTCGTGGATGTGGATCCTGTCCCTGGCAATACCCTGTTGGTCGTGGAAAAAGAAGGCCAAGAGATACTCATCCCTTTTCATCAATCGATATGCAAAGAGGTCAATATCGCCAGCAAAGAGATTAGGATCGACGCCCCCGAGGGGCTTTTGAACTTGGATGAGATTTGATATAATCACAATATTCCCCGAATTGCTGGCCAGCGTTTTCTCAGGGGGAGTGGTCAAGAAGGCGCTGGAAAAGAAGGAGTTAGAGGTTTGGGTCCATGATTTGAGAGATTTTGCCCACGACAGACACAGGCAAGTGGATGATCGTCCGTTTGGCGGAGGCGAAGGCATGGTCTTCAAGCCAGAACCGATTTTCAAGGCTGTCGAGAGCATCAAGCAGAGCTCCCAGAGCCTCGTTTATCTCCTTTCCCCCCAGGGGGTGAGGCTTGATTCCGGCCTGGCGCAGAGGCTCGCCGGCGCCCCCCAGGTTATCCTGATCTGCGGACGGTATGAAGGCGTGGACGAGAGAGTCAGCCGGAACATTGTCGATGGAGAACTTTCCATAGGAGACTACGTTCTAACCGGAGGAGAGCCGGCCGCGTGGGTGGTTGTCGATGCCGTGGCCAGGTTTATCCCCGGCGTCGTCGGCAAGGAGGAATCCGTCCGGCAGGATTCTTTTTACAGCGGCCTGCTCGATCATCCTCATTACACCCGGCCTCGCTCTTTCCGGGGAATGAAGGTGCCGATGGTGCTGTTTTCCGGGGATCATGCCAAAATCAGAGAGTGGCGGAGGAAGAAAGCCCTGGAAAAAACTTTAGCCCTGCGGCCTGACCTTTTAGAGAGACAGAAACTGACGCCGGAAGACAAGAAAATACTCGGGTCACTCACAAAGAAAGGAAAAGACAATGAACCTGATTGATCTGGTCGAACAAAAGCAGCAGAAGACAGACCTGGACCCTTTTGACGTCGGAGACACGGTCAAGGTCCATGTCATCATCAAGGAAGGAGACAAAGAACGCGTCCAGGTTTTTAAAGGAGACGTGATCTCCAAAAGAGGACGGGGCTTAGGAGCGACCTTCACGGTGCGGAAGGTTTCGTTTGGGATCGGCGTGGAGCGAATTTTTCCTCTGCACGCCAGGACAATAAGGAAAATCGAAGTCGTCAAAAAAGGGAAGGTCAGACGGGCCAAGCTCTATTATCTCCGCGGCCTGAAGGGCAAAGCGGCCAAGATTAAAGAAGCCAAGTGAGAGTCGCGCCTCGGCGCTTATTCCCTGCTTGAAGGCAGAGATGGCAGGTTTCACGATCGAAAGGAAGATTCTCGCGAGGACAAGCGGAGCGATCGCGGGAGTTGACGAGGCGGGGAGGGGAGCCCTGTTCGGGCCCGTCATCGCCGCCGTGGTAATTTGGCCCCGCCGCCTGATAGAACGGCCGGTCAGAGGCTGGCTGAAGGAGGTCGACGATTCCAAGTCACTCTGCCCTTCCAGGAGGGAGAAGCTGGCCTCTCTCATCATGGCCGAGGCCCAGGCTGTAGGCCTGGGATCAGCCACGAACCGGGAAATCGACCGGCTGAACATCTACTGGGCTTCGTTCGAGGCGATGAAAAGGGCGGTGGAGAGCCTAACTGTGCAGCCGAATTATCTTTTAATCGACGGCTTTCAGCACTGCCGGAGCGGATTTCCTTGTCCTCAGCTTGGCGTTCCCGGGGGAGACCGTCAATCGATCTCGATTGCCGCAGCCTCGATTATCGCCAAAGTCGTCCGGGACGAGTTGATGAGGATCTTCGACAATTATTACAGCGGATACCATCTGGCCAAGAACAAGGGATACGGAACAAAAGAGCATTATCAGGCCTTGAAGAAGAAGGGGCCGACGCCTCTCCATCGCCTGAGCTTCAACCTTGAGAGCAGGGCGGCCTTGTGATGAGCGAGAAAGTCGACAAGACGAGGATCATCGAGCAAGCCGAGAGGCTGGTCAAGGCGGGCCGGATCGAAGAGGCCATCGCCGAATACAAGAAACTCCTGGCCGGGGAGGCGGATGACCTGAGCATCAACAACCTCATCGGCGATCTCTACATCCAGCTCGGCCGCATCGGCGAGGCCGTTCAGGCCTTCCAGAGTGTCGGCAGCTTCTATGAGAAAAAAGGCTACCACTCTCAGGCGCTGGCCGTTTACCGGAAAGTTAACAAGCTTGCCCCAGACCACGTCGTCGCCATCGTCAAAATGGGGGACCTCTATGCCGCCCAGGGGTTTGCCGCGGAAGCCAAGAGAGAGTACTTGAAGGCAGAAAAGATTCTCCGCCAGGGAAAAAGACTGAAAGAGCTCATGTTCTTGTATGATAAACTGATCAAGCTCGACAGGGAGAACGCCTCTTTTAAGCTGTCCCTGGCCGGGATTTTCGAGCAAGAGGGGTTCATCGAGGACGCCGTGTCTCAGCTAAACGACGCCGCGGAACTTCTCCTGAGCCATGATGACCTTAGGGAGGCCGAAAAGGTCATCGAACGGGCCAGGTGGCTCAAAGCTGACGGTGAACGAGCCTTGACCAACCTGGTTGAGGTTCTCAAACGAAGCGGCCGGAGCGAGGAGGCCATCAGAATTGTCGAGGATGCCCTCAGCCGGGATGAGACAAACATTCGTTTCAGGTCCACCTTAGGCACACTCCATCTTGACAATGGGAAGCTTGAGAAGGCTGAGGAAATCTTTTCCGGTATCATCGCGGAAGTACCTTTAGAGGCTCGGGCGCGAGTCAAGCTGGGCAAGGTTTACGCCCTGCAGGATAAACCCGAAAAGGCCCACGTCATCTTTGAGCCTCTCATCGATAGCCTGCTGAAGAAGCAAAAGGAAGACAAGGCCATCGGCCTGCTGGGCATTGTCCTCAGTGCCAAAAAGGCCTATTTGCCCGCTCTGGAAAAACTGGCGGCCATCTATAAGTCCAAGAATCAGAAGGCCAACCAGGAAGTCGTCTGCCGCGTTATATTGGAGGAGGCCAGGGCCAGGAATCTTGTGGAAACGATATTTGTCGCCTTGGCTGATCTCATGGAGCTCTGCCCAACGGATGAAAGCCTGGCCAAAGAATACTGGGATTTGCGCCGGCGGCTCGGTTTCATCGATGACAGAAAGGAGGAAGAAGAACTGCTCGCCAGAGCAGGGAGAGAGGAAGATGCTGACATTCTTCTGGCCAAGGCAGACCTCTACGTCAGCCAGGGGCTCCTCCGGAACGCCAGGAGAATCCTGGAAAACCTGAAACATAAATTTCCCGACTCAGCCAGGATTGAAGCGAAGCTTGAAAGCCTGGAAAAAATGAAACCGAAGATCAGAGACGAAGAGATTCCGCTGCGCGTAGAAAAGGTCCAGGAAATCGAAAACAAGATTGAAGCCACTCCGGACCTGGCCAAGAGCTTTCTTTCCCTCCTCCGGGAACAGGAGAGCGAGGAGAAGAGGCTCACAGCAGCGGATATATTCTCTGACACCGAAATCCTTCCCATGCCGGCAGAAGAAGCCCCGGGAAGGAAATATTATGACCTGGCCGAGAAAATCGTCGAGGAGCTGGAGATGATCCGGAATGTCTTAAGCCAGCAGCTCCGCGGAGACATCTCCATCCTGGAAAAAGACCTGAGCGATATCGTCCGAGACTTCCGGGCCCAGGTTCGGAAGAAAATCAATGCGAGAGATTTCGAGGCCCGCTATCATCTTGGGCTGGCCTTTCTTGAACAAGGCCTGTTAGAGGAGGCCGTCGAGGAGTTTTTGCTGGCTTCAGAAGACCCAGGCCGAACGTTGGAATGCTACACGATCATCAGCAAGGCGTACCGGAAGAAAGGGGATTTCGAGGAGGCGGCGAAGTGGCTGGACGAATGCCTCAAATTCGTGGGCGAGGGAACCGACAGGTTTTACGCTCTCCAGTATGAACTGGCTTCCCTTTACGAAGAGATGGGAGATAAGCCGAAAGCTATGGAGCTCTACGATAGAGTCAGAAAGTGGAACGCTCGCTACAGAGATGTCAGCCAGAAGGTCAAAACCCCGAGCTGAAGGTCAATTTTTTCTGCTTGACAAATTTTGGATTCTGTTTTGTAAAAAATGGGGCTTTTTTCGTTGTGGCACGATATGCCGCAGAAGCCGGGCGTCTGGAAATCTTCGTACCGGCGCGTCCCGAGCGCGTCATCGCCAGCCCTGATCTTTCCCCGGGAACCAAATCCCTGGAAAAAGAATAAAACAAAAAGAAAGGCCGTGAGCCCAAGGAGTGATAAACGAACGATCCTTATTGTTTCTCCTTTTCTGCGTGTGATGGCTCTTCGCCAGAAGGAAGAATTCCTTCTCAGCTCGGGATTAAAAACATTATAGCTGTTTCCTGCGCGTGCCGCGAGCAGCTTGTCGGCGGATGAGAAAATTTATCCACGGCTGTCGTTAAATGGGATGTGGGAATTAAAGTCGAACGTCTCCAGTCCTTCCTGGCCAGGCTTCTCCAGGCAGTTGCGGAAGAAATTCCTTCGGCTCGGGCCGACATCGTTTTTTTGGGGGAAAATAACACGATTGCTTTCCGGCAATCCTGGCCGCCCGGAGATAGGCCGGCACCTCCCTTCGTAGAGGCGTCAATCCACAGCAGCGTCAGCGACGGACGGCCTTTGCTCGTTGGCCCGGGAAGTCCCGCCCTTTGGGAAGGCCATCCGGGCCGTCGCGGAGAGTGCTTCCTCTGCGTTCCCTTCATTTCAGGAGACCGGCCTATCGGTGCCATCTGCCTCTCTCGGGACACTTCATCAAAACCCTATTCTCAGGATGATTTGGAGTACATTCTGGCAATAACCTCTCCCCTTTTCCATGTGCTCAAGAGCAGGCTTGTCGGCAGGGAACCGGGCGAGGACGCTGAAACCCGGCCTGAGTCCGGGCCTGTCATCGGCGTAAGCCGGAGTTCCCGCCTCGTTCAGACTCTGATCGACAGGGTCAAGGATACCGACGCGCCGGTGTTTATCTGCGGCGAGAGCGGAACCGGGAAAGAGCTCATCGCCCGGGCCATTCACGAAAGAGGGATCAGGAAGGAGAAGCCGTTTGTCGCCGTGAACTGCGCCGCCATTCCCGACCATCTTCTGGAAAGCGAGCTGTTCGGCCACGCCAGAGGGGCCTTTACCGGCGCGCTGCGGGACAAAGCTGGGCTCATCGAGGAAGCCCACGGCGGGACGTTCTTCCTGGATGAAATCGGGGACCTTCCGCTCCCGCTTCAGTCCAAGCTCCTGAGGCTTCTCCAGGAAAGGGAGATCCGGAGGATTGGCGAGAATCGAACCAAGCGGGTCGATGTCCGTTTTGTCAGCGCGACCAACAAGAATATCGAGAAGGAAATAGAGCTCGGGAATTTTCGGGTCGACCTCTACTACCGCCTGCGCATCCTGACGATCGACGTCCCGCCGCTCAGAGAAAGGAAGAATGACCTGCTTCTCTTTGTCAATTATTTTGTGGACAAGTATTGCCGGGACATGAAAAGAGAAAGAGCCTTTTTTTCGCCGCGCGCCCTGGACCTCCTGATGGACTATGCCTGGCCGGGAAACATCCGGGAGCTTCAGAGTGAAATCCAGAGATGCCTGATCCTCGCTGGAGACGGAGGCCTGATCAAGGAAGAGCATCTTTCGCCGAAAATCAACCCACAGAAAGAAGTCTGCTCAACTGTTTCTTATGGCTACTCGCAGGCCAAGGCTGAATTCGAAATGCGCTTCTTGAGCCAGGCCCTCCTCCGCTTCGGCCGCAACAAGGCGCGGACGGCCGAGGGAATCGGCCTGTCCCGTCAGGGCCTCTTCAAGCTGTTGAAGAAACACGGCCTGGGGTAGCATCGTCTTTCTCTTTCATCTTTTTATTTTTTCTGCTACATTGGAATCACGATGACCGAGGAAAAGAAGAAAGCCGGAGTCTTTCAAATTGTCTGCCCTTGCTGCCAGTCTGTCCTCTGGGTTGATGGCGTCTGCCGGGAAATCGTCAAGACAGAAAAGCATGCCGCTAAAAAGAAGGGGAGCCTGGACGACCTGTTAGAGAAGGAGAAAAAGCGTCAGGAAGAAATCGACCGCAAGTTCGAAGCCACGGCTGAGGTCGAGCGCCAGAAGAAGGAGAAGGCCAAGGAGGCCTTCGAGAGGGCGCTGAGCAAGCTCGATAAAGAGGAATAACGGCCTTCCAGGCATGAATCCCTTGCCTGAGGACAGAGAAGAGAACCAAGCGGAAAAAAAAGCGAGACACTAGTGTCCCGTCTCGTAAGTACCTTGCCGAAGTCCTCCGCAAAGACGGGACAC
>JBBILQ010000022.1:0-36820 GCA_037444845.1 Candidatus Aminicenantota bacterium
GGCCATTGCGCAATGGGCCAAGGGCTGCTCTCAGAATATGCTGAAACGCCTGGGATGCCGCTTCAATGAGAAGAGGAAACGCTACGAGCCTCCGAGTGAACCCACCATCCGTCGGTTTTTACAAAAGGTGGATTCAGAAGCTGTCGACAAGGCCATCTACGGTTGGCTCCGCACACTTGCGGGCAAGGAGCGGGCGGTAGCGGTGGATGGCAAGACCCTTATGGGAGCTCGCCAGGAAAACGGCCGCCAGGTTCATCTGCTTACGGCTTTCCTTCATCAGAAAGGGATGGTTCTCGCGCAGCAGCAGATTGACTCCAAAACCAATGACATCCCTAACCTTCGGCCTCTGCTTGAGCCATTAGACCTTGAGGTCTGTGTGGTCACCTTAGATGCCCTTCATACCCAGAAGGAAACTGCCCGTTACCTGGTGGAAGAGAAAAAAGCTGATTACCTGATGACGGTCAAAGACAATCAATTGAACCTCAAGAAGGATATCGAAGAGCTTCACCAGGTCGCTTTTCCCCCTCAGCACAAAACCGTCGATAAAGGGCATGGCCGCCTGGAAATTCGCAAAATCTGGGCCAGCCCTGAGCTAAACCATTACCTTGAGTTTCCTTACGTCGGCCAGGTCTTCTCGATCCGGCGGGAGTTTACCAGAATGAAGAGCAGTGAGAGAAGCGAAGAGAGAGTCTATGAGATTACCAGCCTTAGCCCTGAGAAAGCCCTCCCCAGCCGCCTCCTGGAGCTCAACCGCGGCCACTGGTCTCGAGAGAATCGTCTGAATTATGTCCGCGATGTCACCTTTGATGAAGATCGCTGCCAGATCCGAACCCGAAACGCTCCCCGGGTCATGGCTACCTTCAGGAATTTCGCCATCAGCCTCTTGCGCTGGTCGGGAAGGACAAACATGGCCCAAGCGCTCAGGGAGATGGCTCGAAAACCCCATCTTGCCTTGGGCCTGCTTCGCCTCTGAGATTTGCTTGAATCTTTCTTCTGCCTCCCTTAGGAGCTTCTCTTTCTCCCTGCCCAAAAATACCTCTTTTTTACTCCCTTCCTCGTTTATTTTTCCTATCTCTTCCTCCCAAGCATGTTCTCCCGGTATTTTCCTGATCCCTCTTGCCCTACCTCTACTACGACTTTGACGTTACCGTGACCAAAATGCTGAGAAAAATTGTAAGGATGTGATAAAATAGCCCGACAGGTTAGAAAGCAGATGAAACTCGACGCTTTATTCCGGGATAGGGATCTCTTTGTCCGCCTTTTCGGGGGGGACGTCTATGCCGTAGGAGGATATGTAAGAGACTTGGTTATGGGAACTCCTTCAGAAGACGTCGATATTCTTATCGTCCATCATTCCTCAGAGGACATTATCCAGAAATTAACCCCCCACGGCAACGTTGACCTCGTCGGGAAAAGTTTTGGTGTCATCAAGTTCACGATCAACCGAAAGACATACGACATCGCCCTGCCGCGAAAAGACGCCCCCAGCCAGGCCCGCGTTCGAGGGCACAAGGACTTCCTCATCTCCGCCGATCCCGGCCTTCCCATCGAGAAAGACCTGGAAAGGCGCGATTTCCGTTGCAACAGCATGGCCCTCCGCCTCCTGGACGGAAGGCTGATCGACCCCTTTGACGGAGTCAAGGACGTCAGGGCCAGGATTATCCGCCTGACCAACCCGAATGCCTTCCCCGATGACCCTCTCCGGGTGCTCAGAGTGGCCCGCTTCTCTTCTGTGCTGGGATTTTCTGTCGAGCCGACGATCTACGAAGCGTCAAGAGAAATCGACCTCCGCAGCTTGAGCGTTGAGAGGATTAACGAGGAGCTTTTTAAGATTCTCCTCGTTTCTCCCCGGCCTTCAACCGGTCTAGAGGAGCTTTTCCAGCTGGGCGCTCTCCGCCAGCTCTTCCCGGAACTTTACCGGTTGACTCTGTCCGTCCAGGACGCCATCTTCCACCCGGAAAAAGACGCCAGCGGTCATCACACAGTCTGGCATCACACGGCGCTGACCGTTGACCAAGCCAACGTCATAGCGAACCTGACAGGCCTTGGACAGGAAAGAAAGCTCTGCCTTTTACTAGCAGCTCTCTACCACGACGTCGGCAAGCCCGTCACAGCCCAATGGGAATTCAAGAAAGGCCGGATGGTCATCACCAATAACGGCCATGATCTTGCGAGCGAGCGAATCGCCAGAAAGGCCCTGGCGCGCTTGCGGATTTTTTCCTGGAATGGATACAACCTCAGGAAAATGATCCCGGTCCTCATCCGAACCCATCACCGCCTCTCCGAGCTGTGGCAGAACCGAACCACGGTCACCAAGAAGGCGTTTAACCGGCTGGCCGCAGAGACAGAAGGAGAAATAGAGCTCCTCGTTTATCTGGATGCAGCTGACCGAGCGGGCCGGAAAGAAAGCCTGGTCAAATCCCTCGACCGGCAGAGCCGCTGGCTGCTCAGAAAATTTGAAGAGTTGAACGTCAGCCGAGAGACCATCAAGCCCTTGGTCATGGGCCGAGACTTAATAAAAATGGGAGTGGAACCCGGCCCAAGAATGGGGAAAATCCTCAAGCGCCTCTATGAACTCCAGCTCGACAACGTCTTTGAGACCAAAGCCCAGGGACTTAAAGCCGCCGCAGAACTCGTCAAAAGGAAGAAGAGATGAAGATCCTGGTCTGCGGCGGGGCGGGGTACATCGGGTCTCACACCGTCAAAGAGCTCCTCAAAGAAGGTTTTTCGGCCGTCGTCCTGGACAACTTCTCCACCGGAAAAAAGGAGCTTCTCGTTGGCGGCGACCTCATCCAAGCAGACATGCTGGACAGGGCAGCCCTGAAAGCTGCCTTCCAGAACCAGGACATCGCTGCGGTTTTCCACTTTGCCTCCCTCATCCAGGTCGGAGAGTCCTATGTCAACCCCCACAAGTACTACAGCCATAACCTCGTCTGTAGCCTCAACCTCCTCGAGGCCATGCTTCAGGCCGGGGTGAAGAAAATCATCTTCTCCTCAAGCGCGGCCGTCTACGGCTTGCCCGAGAAGATTCCGATTCCCGAGTCTCATCCCTTGAACCCATTTAACCCTTACGGACAATCCAAGTTCTTCGTCGAGACAATTCTCCGGGATTACGACAAGGCATACGGGTTGAAATTTATCTCGCTCCGCTATTTCAATGCCGCCGGAGCCGACCCTGACGGACGGCTGGGAGAAATGCATGATCCTGAAACTCACCTCATCCCAAACATCATGCTCTATCTGCTCGGGAAGAAAAAATCGTTCGAGGTTTACGGGACGAATTTTCCCACGCCGGACGGCACCGCAGTCAGAGATTATATCCATGTGACAGACTTGGCTTCAGCCCATGTCCTCGCCCTTAAAAGGCTCCTCAAGAACCAAGAAAGCGATGTTTTTAACTTGGGAGCGACCAGGGGTTACTCGGTTCTGGAAGTGATTCAGGCTGTAGAGAAGGTAACAGGACGGAGGGTAATTTATGAACCCATGCCCCGGCGCCGGGGAGATGTTCCCATCCTGTTGGCCTCGAAGGAAAAGGCCGAGCAGGTTCTTGGCTGGCAACTCAGCCACTCCGGGCTTGAGACAATCGTCGAAACCGCCTGGGAGTGGCACAAAAAACAGCTGGAGTGAGGTTGACGGCTGCGGATCAAAATGATATAAAAACGCTTGAGAGAGATGAAGAATCGAACAGGAAAGCATTGTTATCTAATCCTGGCGTTGGCATTTCTCTTCTGGTCGTGCTCTTCTAAAACGCCGCCCAGGTCAGTTCCTGCAGCACTCCCTTCAACGCCAGAGCCAGCAAAAACCGAGACTGTGGGCCCGGGGGAGGAAAAAACTCAGACTGAAAAAGAACCAGCAGCGGCCGCGGAAAAACCGGCGGCGACAGAGGAGACCGCCGCGGAGAACCTGAATCAAGAAAAAGCATATTATGCCGAGAAAGAGGAAAGCGCTTCGCTGTTAGAGGAAGCTCTCAGCACTTATCAGGATGCCCTGGCTATCTGGGAAAGAGGCGATCAGGACTCGGCTCTTCAGGCCCTGGACGAAGCCTACAGCCTCCTCATCAAAGCCCAGATCCCCGCCGATTCCCCCCTCTACCAGGAAAAAAACGACCTCAGGCTACTCATCGCCCAGAAGATTCAGCAGATCTATGCATCCCGTTTGGTCGTTATCGGAGACAATCATAAAACCATCCCCCTGGCGGAAAATAAGGATGTCAACGAAGAAATTCTCAGCTTCCAGACAAAGGAAAGGAAGCTATTCGAAGAAGCCTACATGAGATCAGGCTTCTATCGGGAGATGATCCTGGAAGAGTTGAGAAAAGAGGGTCTTCCGGATGAGCTCCTCTGGCTTCCGCTTATCGAAAGCTGGTTCAAAGTCAAAGCGCTGTCCAGAGCGAGAGCGCTCGGCCTGTGGCAGTTCATCTCCTCAACCGGATACCGCTTCGGCCTAACGCGCGACCGCTGGATTGACGAGCGGATGGACCCCCTTAAGTCCACTCGCGCGGCCGTGAAATACCTGGCCGAATTGCACGCCTTTTTCGGGGATTGGACGACAGCCCTGGCCGCGTACAACTGCGGCGAAATCCGGGTCCAGAATGTCATCAGAACCCAGCGCATCGACTACTTAGACAACTTTTGGGATCTCTACCGTCAACTGCCGCGCGAAACGGCCCGCTTTGTGCCCCGGTTCATCGCTGCCGTCCTCATCATTAAAAACCCGGAAAAATACGGCTTCAAGCTTCCCCAGCCCTATCCGTCCCTTCAATTCGACACCATCACCGTCAGCCATCCGTTTAAGCTTTCGGCGCTGGCAACCTCCCTCGGTGTGGATGCTTCTGAACTGACATTTCTCAACCCGGAGCTGCGCTTTGAATCGACGCCGGGATATGACTACACGCTTCGTGTCCCCGTTGGCTGCGGGGATAAAGCTCTCCTTGCCCTGAACACCATCCCGCGCTGGATTCCTGCAGAAGCCCAGTTCATCTGGCATCACGTACGCAGGGGAGAAACCCTCTCCACGATCGCCCAGAAATACAGGACGACGATCTCAGCCATCGCCCGCGCCAACGAGCTCCGCAGCGTGAATATCATCAGACCGGGCCAGATGTTGAAGATACCTGGCCGCGGCGGCGTCTCGACATCAGAGCAACTGGCCTCAAATCCTTCCCTCGTGCCTGGTGAGAAAGTGACGTATACGATCCAGCAGGGAGATACGCTCTTCAGCATCGCCAGGAAATTTGCCATGAAACTCGAAGACTTTCTGGCCCTCAATGGTCTCTCAAGCGGGGCGACAATCTATCCAGGACAGAAAGTCTTGGTCACTCCCAGAAATTAGGCCCCCGTTTCTTGACGGCTATTTAGGCTTTTTGGCCTGTTTTTCTTTTTTCTTCTTTTTCTCTTTTTTCTTGAACTCAGAACCAACAAGCTCCAACATCGCCAAGCGGGCTCCGTCTCCTGACCGGAGACCGAGCTTGACAATCCTGGAATAGCCGCCCGGCCTTTCGGCGAATCGGGGTCCGAGCTCATCAAAAAGCTTGGTCACCGCAGATTCTTTGCGAACAAAGGCAAAGGCCTGGCGGCGGGCATGAAGGGTCCCCCTCTTGGCCAGGGTGATCATCTTCTCAGCTAACGGACGGGCTTCCTTAGCCCTGGCCAGGGTGGTGCGGATTCTTTCTTTTTCTAAAAAGGAAGTGACGAGGTTGCGCAGCATGGCCATCCGGTGAGCCGTCGGCCGCCTCAATCTTCTGCCTTTGACCTTGTGCCTCATGCACTGAGCTCCTTTCGCTTCTTTTCCTCCTGGAGCTCAATCTGAATTTTCTCCACCAGCTTGGGGTGGAGGTCGATGTTCAGGCCGAGATTGAGGTTGGTCAGAGTTTCTTTAATCTCAGCTAAGGATTTACGGCCAAAGTTCTTCGTCTTCAGCAACTCATCCTCAGTTTTCCGGACGAGCGCGAAGATCCTTTCTATGCCCGCTGATTTGAGGCAATTGGAGGAGCGAACAGATAGTTCAAGGTGCTCGATCGGCTTGAGGAGAACATCCAACTGGGAGAGATACGGTATTTCTTTCTTCGCGATGATGGGCTCTTTCTCCAGCGGCTCATCCACGATGTTCAAGAAAATAGCCAAGTGATCGCGGAGAATCTTTGCTGATTGGGAGAGGGCCTCGGGAGGCGAGATGGCTCCAGTCGTCCAAATCTCTAAAGTGAGGTTTTCGTAATCGATCCGTTTTCCCACCCGGGCCTGCTCGACCCGGTAGTTCACTTTTTTGACCGGCGAATGGGAGGAATCGAGCGGGATGTAATCAACGCTCAGGTCTTCATCAAAATTTTGATCCGCCGTCACGTAGCCGCGATTGTTCTTGACGATCATCTCGATATCCAGCTTTCCGTCGCGGTCGAGGGAAGCGATGGGGATGCCCTGGTCGAGAATCTCGATATCCCCGTCGTGGACGATGTCAGAGGCCTTGGCCCGGTTCGGGCCCTCCATCTTCAACGTCATCTTCTTGGGCCCGCTTCCCCGGAGTTTCAACGGGATGCTCTTCAGGTTGAGGATGACGTCGGTGACATCCTCGACGACTCCGGGAATCGTGGAAAATTCGTGAAGGACTCCCTGAAGGCGAACGGCCGTGATGGCCGCGCCGGTTATTGAAGAGAGCAGAATTCGGCGCAGGGCATTCCCCACCGTAACCCCATAGCCTCTCTCGAAGGGCTGGGCCCAAAACCGCCCGTACCGGTCAGTCAGGGTGTCATAATCGCATTCGAGGTATTTTGGCCTTTGAAATCCTGTTTCTATCATATGTCCTCCTCTCGAGGATGCGTCGTTACTCAGGGACCCTTATTTGGAATAAAGCTCAACGATATAATGCTCCTCAACGGGCAGGCTGATGTCCTGGCGCGTGGGCAAAGCAGCAATTCTTCCCTTTAGATTGTCCCAGTCCATTTCAATCCAGCCGGGAATCGTCTTGTCTCTGTTCAGTCCGATCAACCCTTTCATCTTCGCAGACTGAGCAGATCTGGGCTTGAACGTGATCACGTCTCCTTCACTGACAAGAAAAGAAGGGATCGTCACCTTCCTGTCGTTGACCAGAAAATGGGCGTGGCCGATGAGCTGACGTCCATGCCGTCTTGACCCGGCTAATCCCATCAGGTAGACAACGTTGTCCAGCCGTCTCTCCAACATCGTCAGGAGATTCTCACCGGTGATCCCTTTCTTCCTTTCGGCCCGCTTGAAAAAAAGCCTGAACTGGCGCTCGGTCATGCCGTAGTACCTCTTGAGCTTTTGTTTCTCGCGCAGCTGGATCCCGTAACCAAGGATCCTCTTCCGCGCCCGGCCGTGCTGCCCGGGGGCGTAAGCCCGCCGCTCAACGGGACATTTTTCCGAGAGACATTTATCTCCCTTTAAGAAAAGCTTGGTCCGTTCGACACGGCATTGGCGACAAACTGCTTCTCCGTATCTCGCCATCTCTCTCTCCTTCAGCGACTCAACGCTTCATACTCTTCTTCTGCGAGGCACGCGGCAACCGTTGTGGGGAATGGGCGTCACATCACGGATGGATTTAATCTCCAGCCCTCCAGTCTGAAGGGCCCGGATAGCCGATTCCCGTCCTGAACCCGGCCCCGAGATCCGGACATCCACATATTTAACGCCCAGGTCTCTGGCCTTGGTCGAGGCCTCTTTGGCTGCCAGCTGAGCGGCAAAGGGCGTCCCTTTCCGCGCGCCTTTGAAGCCGGCGGTTCCGGAGCTGGCCCAGCAGATCGTGTTGCCCTCGTGATCCGCAATCGTGATGATGGTGTTATTGAACGTGGCTTGGATGTGGGCCACCCCAAACCCAACGTCTTTCTTTACCTTTTTTTTCTTTGTTTTTGCTTTAGCCATGGGCGCTCTCTTTCATCAACTGATCTATTCTTTTATCTTCTTGATGGCGTGGCCTCTCGGCCCCTTTCTCGTTCTCGCGTTGGTCCTTGTCCGCTGGCCACGCACAGGCAGTTTTCGCTTATGGCGCTGGCCGCGATAGCAGCCGATATCGATCAACCGTTTGATGTTCAGGCTGACCTCTTTACGGAGATCTCCCTCGATCTTTTCTCCTTTTTCAATGATCTGGCGGATCTTGTTGACTTCATCCTCCGTCAGATTCTTAACCTTCTTGTTCCTATCGATCCTGGCTTCCCGGAGAATCTGGTTGGATTTGGACCGGCCAACCCCGAAAATGTAGGTCAGGCCAATTTCGACCCTCTTTTCCTGGGGAAGTGTAATGCCTGAGATTCTTGCCATTGTGCCCTCGTCTAACCTTGTTTTTGTTTATGCCTCGGGTTGGTGCAGATAACCCTGAGGTTTCCTTTGCGCCGAATGATCTTGCAGTTCCGGCAAATCTTTTTGACTGAGGCTCTCACTTTCATGGATTTTCCTCTATTTAAAGCGATACGTGATTCGCCCTTTGGTCAGGTCATAGGGTGAAAGCTCGACCAAGACCTTGTCCCCGGGAAGAATCCGGATGAAGTGTTTGCGCATCTTCCCGGAAATGTGGGCCAGAATCCTGTGTTTGTTCGTCAGTTCGACCCTGAACATGGCGTTGGGCAGGGTCTCGATCACGGTTCCTTCGGCTTCAAAAACGTCCCGCTTGGGCATATCCATTTACCCTTGAAGAATAGGCTGAGCCTTTATTTCATCTGCTAAGCTCAAAATTTCCATGCCCCGAGCCGTCAGGGCAACCGTGTGCTCATAATGTGCGGCCAGGCTCCTGTCTTTTGTGACCGCTGTCCAGCCGTCCTCGAGAACTTGTTCGTGCCAATCTCCCTCGGCGATCATCGGTTCGATGGCCAGGGTCAATCCCTCACGAAGCCTCGGTCCTTGACCGGGCGGCCCGAAATTCGGCACCTGAGGTTCCTCATGGAGAGAATAGCCGATGCCGTGCCCGACGAACGAGCGGATCACTGAAAATCCCTCGGATTCCACATAGCGTTGAATGGCATGAGAGATATCGGACAGACGGCCTCCAATCCTCGCTTGTCCGAGCCCTTGGTAAAATGCAGCTTCAGCTGCCGCTATGAGCTTCCGAGCTCGGAGGCTGACCTCTCCCACAGGAACGGTTACGGCCGCATCCCCGTAGAAGCCTTCAGAGTAAACGCCAAAATCCAGGCTGACGATGTCCCCTTCTCGGAGAACGCGCGACGAGGGAATCCCATGGATGATTTCTTCATTGACTGACGTGCAGATGGAAGCAGGGTAGCCGCGGTACCCTTTGAATGCGGGCCGGCCTCCCAGCTCCCGCGCTCTTCTTTCGGCAAAATCATCCAACTCCTTCGTCCGGATGCCCGGCCTGATCATGGCTTTCAATTCGGCCAGGATTAGAGCAACAATTCGGCTGCTCCTTTTCATCAGCCTGACTTCTTCTTCGCTTTTATAAATAATCATCCTGACGCCCTTGTCTGACCTTGCTTGGCCATTTCTTCGTTGATGAAAAAGACGATTTTTCTGAAAACATCCTCGACGGAACCCGCGCCGTCAACCCTCCGATAAACGCTTTTTCTCTGATAATAGCCTCTCAACTTTTCTGTTTGTTGTTTGTAAACCCTTAGCCTCTCCGCTATAACGTCAGGCTTATCATCTTCTCTCTGGTAAAGGGACGCGCCGCAGACATCGCATGTCCCGTCGTGTCTGGGCTTGTGAAGGTTGAGGTTATAGATGGACCCGCAGCGGGAGCACGTTAACCGCTTCTGCAGTCTCTCAATCAGCGCCGTGAGGTTGATGTCGATTTCAATGACGATCTCCGGCCTCTCTCGGTCCATGCCCTCGAGGCTCTTCGCTTGTCCGACGGTCCGAGGAAAACCGTCCAGAAGATAGCCGGGGCGGCAGTCAAGGAGGGCAATCCTTTGGCGGACGAGCTCCTCGACGATTTCATCGCTGACCAGCTTTCCCTGGTTCATCAGGGCCCGGGCTCTCTTGCCCAGAGGAGTTTGGTCTTGAACCTCCCGCCGGAGCAAGTCGCCCGTGGATATCTTTAGAAAGCCGTAAGCCTTCTCGATGAGATCGCCCTGGGTGCCTTTTCCGCTTCCCGGGGGACCGAAGAGTATAATCCTCATCCCCTTCTCCCGCGGAGACGCGTCCTCCGCATGAACCCGTCGTAATGCCGCATCACCAACTGCGCTTCGATCTGCTGGAGTGTGTCCATCGACACCCCGACAACGATCAGGATCGATGTCCCGCCAAAATAAAAATCGACGTTTAACCCCTGGGTGAACCACCTGGGAAGGTTGGCTTCAAGAAAGTCGCCGACAAAGGGAAGCGTCTGAACCTTAATCCCCGTAATCATGAATTCAGGCAGGATGGCAATGGCCGCCAGATAAATCGCTCCGATGAGTGTGATGCGCGAGAGAGTCGTGTCAATAAAATCCGACGTGTTTTTCCCCGGTCTGATACCCGGGATAAACCCGCCGTATTTTCTCAAATTGTCGGCCACGTCAACAGGATTGAACACGATCGAAACGTAGAAATACGTGAAAAAGATGATGGCCGCAATGTACAAAAGATTATAAAGGGGCATGCCGATATTGAACTGTTCCGCGAGGGAATGGAGGAAAGGAATTTTTGACATCTGCGCGATTGTCTGCGGAATGGTGATGATCGAGGCGGCAAAGATGATCGGAATGACTCCCCCCGTGTTGACCCGCAGCGGCAAATGAGTGCTCTGGCCGCCGTAAACCCTCCGTCCGACGACTCTTTTGGCGTAGGAAACGGGAATGCGGCGCTGGCCTCTCTCTACAAAGACAATGATGGCGATGACGGCCAGCATCAGGACGAGAAGGAAGATAAGGCGGAGCGGGTCCATGTTTCCCGTCCTCAGGCCGGAAAGAACCCTTAACAGGCTGCGCGGGAAATCCACAACAATCCCGGCAAAAATAATCAGCGAGATGCCGTTGCCGATGCCGCGCGCCGAGATCTGTTCTCCCAGCCACATGATGAACACCGTGCCTGTCGTCAGAGTCAGGACCGTCAAAAATTTGAAACCCCAGCCAGGGTGAGGCACGATGGGAGCGCCTCCGGGCGTGCGCACACTTTCGAGGAAGACGCTGATCCCTCCGGCTTGGATCAAGCAAATGAAAAGCGTTCCGTAGCGGGTGTACTGGGTGATTTTTTTCCGGCCGAGCTCTCCCTCCTTGGAAAGCCTCTCGAGGTAAGGCCAGACAACCGTCAGAAGCTGAAGGATGATGGAAGCGCTGATATAAGGCATGATGCCGAGGGCGAATACCGTCATGCGGGACATGTTCCCGCCAGAAAAAAGATCGATGAACCCAAAAATTGTCCCCTTCTGAGCTTGCCAGAATTCAGCCAGGGCTTCGCTGCTGATGCCGGGGTTGGGAATCTGAGCCCCTATCCTGTACACAGCTAAAAGCAGCAGGGTGAAGATCACCCTTTTCCTGAGCTCGGGAATGCTGAAGATGTTTCTGATACTCTGTAGCATCCTAACTCCCGATGACGACGGTTTGCCCGCCGGCCTTCTCTATTTTTTGCCGGGCCGACTGGGAAAATTTGTGAGCGAAAATCTTCTTGGAGGAAGTGATCTCGCCTCGCCCCAGGACCTTCACTGTTTCCGACTCCTTCTTAATCAGATGGGCCTTGAGCAGGTCTTGGAGGCCGACCTCAGGAGAAGAAATCCTGTCCAGCTGGTCAAGGTTGATCTCTGTGTATGCTTTTTTAAAGATGTTGGTGAAGCCTCGCTTTGGGAGACGGCGATGAATAGGCATCTGGCCGCCCTCGAAACCCTTTTTCCTTGAGTAGCCTGCGATGGACTTCTGCCCCTTGTGCCCTCGACCCGATGTTTTTCCTCGGCCCGAGCCAGGGCCTCTGCCTTTTCGCCGATTTCTTTTTCGCGAGCCCGGCGCCGGTTGCAGATTGCTCAGGTTCATTTTTTGTCTCTCTCCTCCACCTTCACTAAATGAGGAATCTTCCGGATCATTCCCCGGATTTCCGGGCTATCCTTGCGGATCACCCGGGAATTGCGCTTTCTTAACCCCAGCCCACTGGCCACGGCGCGCTGGGCAGGAGAGCATCCGATTAGACTGCGGACCAGAGTGATTTCAAGTTCTCGTTCAGGCTCTCGTGCGATGGTTTTCGCCTTCCTCACTGCCATATCCCTTCCTTCATTTTGCCTCTTTTCTCGGAAATCTCGTCCGGGCTCTTGAGCTTTTTCAGAGCCTTCAGAGTGGCATTGGCCACGCTGAACGGGTTGTTGCTGCGGATGGATTTGGTCAGGATATCTTTGATGCCAGCCAGCTCCACAATCACCCGAACAGCTCCCCCGGCGATGACGCCGGTTCCCGGAGAGGCTGGCCTGAGGATGACCGTGCCGGCACCGTCCTCTCCCCTGACCAAATGGGGGATGGTCGTTCCAGCCAAAGGCAGCCGGATCAGGTGTTTCTTGGCATTCTCCACAGCCTTGGCAATGGCTTGAGGGACCTCCCGGGCTTTCCCTTTTCCCACGCCGACCATTCCTTTTTCGTTCCCCACAGCGGCCAGCGCTGAAAAGCTCAGGTTCTTGCCTCCCTTAACAACCTTGGTCACCCGGCGGATAGAAATGACCTGGTCTTTGAGTTCCAGCTCCTGTGTCTCTTCGCTCGCTATCTCTCTTGCGTGATGCTTGTCCACCGTCTCTCCTCCTTAAATAGCCATGCTAACTGCAATTAAAAAACCAGGCCTCCTTTTCTCAGCGCTTCGGCCAGCGACTTAACCCGGCCGTGATAAGGATAAAGGCCTCTATCAAAGATGATTGTCTTGACCATTTTCTCCTTTAAACGCTCGGCCATGACCTGTCCCAAGGCTTGGCAGGCATCTTTGTTCTTGGTGTTTTTGTTTTTTTCTTTGAATCCTTTCTCCAACGTGCAAGCGGTGGCCAAGACAGTTCCTGTCTCGTCATTGATTGCCTGAACATAGACGTACCGGTTGCTCTTGAAAAGAAAGACTCTCGGCCTGTCCGCCGTTCCCCGCATCTTGGAGCGGATACGCTTACGGACCCTCGCTTTGATTTTCTTTTTAACATCCGATTTGTCTTTAAGCACCGGTTACTCCCGCTTTTCGTTCTTTCTTGATTAACCTCTCACCGACATAGCGGATGCCTTTGAGCTTATAAGGATCAGGCCTGCGGTATCTCTTGATCTCCTCGGCCACCTGACCGACCTTCTGTTTGTCGACGCCCTTGACCGTGATCAGCGTTGGCTTTTCCACGACAACCTGGATGCCGGGTGGGATCCTGTAGAGAATCGGCTTGGAATATCCCAAGCTCAGCTCAAGAGTATCTTTGTCGAGTTTCGCTCGGTATCCGACGCCGATGATCTCGAGCTGTTTAGAAAATCCCGATGTCAGGCCCGCCACAGCATTCTGGGCCAGGCTCCTGGCAAGCCCATGGATAGCCCGCATCTCCTTGCTGTCATCGGCACGACTGAAAACGAGTCTTCTGTCCACCAGCTCTGCCTGAATACCGGGAAACAAGGGCGATTCCAACTTCCCTTTGGCGGATTCAAACTCGATCTTATCCGTGCGGATGGACACGTTCACGCCTTCCGGCACATCTATTGCCTTCCTTCCCACTCTCGACATCGTCAGGTTCTCCCGTTTCCAACTTTTACCAGATATGGCACAGGACCTCTCCCCCGACTCCCAGTTCCTCGCCTTTTTTCCCTGTCATAATTCCCTTGGAGGTAGAAACGATGGCAATGCCCAAACCGTCCAGCACCCGAGGGATTGAATCTTTCGCGCAGAACAAGCGGCATCCCGGCCTGCTGACCCGCCGTAAACCGGAGATCACGCTCTCCCCGTCCTCCGTGTATTTCAGGGCGATGTTTAAAATGCCCTGCTTGTTGTCGTCGACAACCTTGAAATTCCGGATGTACCCTTCCTCCTTGAGAATCTTTGCGATTTCGACCTTGAGCTTAGAAGATGGGATAGCGACATCTCTTTTCTTGACGGTCATCGCGTTCCTGATCCTGGTTAGCATGTCCGCAATCGGGTCTGTTTGACTCATCGCCTTTATCCTTTCCTCCATTTTACCAGGACGACTTCAAAAGCCCCGGAATTTCGCCTTTCAAAGCCAGCTCGCGGAGACAGAGCCGACACATGTCAAACTTGCGATAGGTGCCCTTGGGACGACCGCAGATCCGGCAGCGTCTTTTTTTGCGAACAGAGTATTTGGGCTCTCGCAGGTATTTGGCCATCGACGATATTCTTGACACGTTATCCTTCCTTTTTCACTTCCCTCACGCTTCTCTAAAAGGCATGCCCAGTTTTTTCAACAGGGCAAACGCTTCCTGGTTGGTTCGGGCTGATGTCACGATCGTGATGTTCATCCCCCGGGACCTCTCGACTTTGGTGTAGTCGATCTCGGGAAAAACGAGCTGGTCTCGAAGGCCAAGGGTGTAGTTTCCCCGGCCGTCAAAGGCCTTGGGCGAAACGCCCTTAAAATCTCTGACTCGCGGCAGGACAATGTTCACCAGCCGGTCGAAAAACTCATACATCCGGCGACTGCGCAGGGTTACGTAGCAGGCAATGGGCTGACCTTTGCGCAGCTTGAAAGCCGAGATCGATTTCCGGGCCCGGCCGATAACGGGCCGTTGACCAGTGATCTGTTCCAGCTCTGTTTTCGCTGTATCCAGAAGCTTGATGTTTTGAATGGCATCTCCGGCCCCGACGTTGAGGACGATCTTCTCCAGCCGGGGGACGGCCATCTTATTGACGATCCCCAACTCTTTTTGGAGTTCCGGAATAATCTCGCTTTTGTATCTCTCGTAGAGACGGCTCATTTCGTCCTTACCTCTGTTTCTCCAGACTCAGGTCGCACTTATGGCAAACCCGGACCTTGCTCCCGTCCTCCAGGATTTTCCTTTTTTGGCGCACACCCTGCTCACACTCCGAACAATAAACCATCACGCTGGCGATGGACAGAGGCGCCTCTTTTTCCATGATCCCTCCCTGAATGTTGCGGCTACGGTCAGGCCTGATGAATTCCTTGACGAAGTTTACTTTTTCCACGATGACCCGGTTTTTCTCCGGAAGTACTTTGAGGACTTTCCCCGTCTTACCCCTGTCTTTGCCCTTCTTGACGATGACCAGATCGCCCTTCTTTAAGCCCATCCTGCTCATCACAGAACCTCCGGGGCCAGGGAAACGATCTTCATGAATCTTTTTTCCCTCAACTCCCTTCCCACAGGCCCAAAAACGCGCGTCCCGACGGGTTCACCGGCCCGGTCGATGATCACAGCCGCGTTGTCATCAAAGCGGATGAAAGAGCCATCCCGGCGGCGGACTTCCTTCCGGGTCCGGACGACAACGGCTCGGACAACCTTTCCTTTGGGAATCTTGCTCTCCGGTTCAGCTTCTTTGACGGTGGCCGAGATGATATCACCAAGAGTTGCCAGGCGGCCAACTCCTCCTCCCTGTGGAGTGATGCACATGATCATCCGGGCGCCGGAGTTATCCGCCACCTTGAGCCTCGTTCGCATCTGGATCATACTTTCATCTCTCCTGTTTCCGTTTCAACGCCTGCTGAAGAGAGGCCGATGATCTCCGTAACGCGCCACTTTTTTCTCCGGCTGATCGGCCTGGTCTCGGATATCCGGACGATGTCGCCGACCTTGCACTTTTCGTACTCGTCGTGGGCCATGAACCTCTTCTTCCGTTTGATGACCTTCTTGTAAAAGGGATGGCGGAGCTGGCGTTCGACCAGGACGGTGACCGTTTTCTTCATCTTCTTCCCGACCACAACACCGACTTTTGTCGTTTTTCGTTTTGGCTCGTTGGTCGTCATCTCTGTTCCTTCCTCAGGCTCGATTCTCTGAGCACGGTTTTTATCCGGGCGATATCTCGTCGCAGGTTTCTCAGCTTGGTCGCATTCTCCATCTGTCCCAGCGTGTGCTGGAATCGGAGCTTGAAAAGCTGGTCAGTGAGCTCCCTTTCTTTGTTCCTGAGTTCGTCCTCGGTCAGTTCCCTCAACTCTCTGGCTTTCATCTCAGTTCTCGACCTTCTCTGGAAATAAACCGGGTCTTGATCGGCAGCTTATGCGCCGCCAGCCTCATGGCCTCTTTGGCCACGCCTTCTGGCACACCCTCGAGCTCGTAGATGATCCGCCCTGGCCTGACGACATCTACCCAGAACTCCGGGTCTCCTTTGCCCTTGCCCATCCTGACTTCAGTCGGCTTTTTGGTTACAGGTTTCCAGGGAAATGCCCTGACCCAGAGTTTTCCGCGCCTTCTCATATGCCGGGTTATCGTGATGCGGCCCGCTTCGAGCTGGCGCGCGGTTAGCCAGCAGGGTTCAAGGGCCTGAAGTCCATACTCACCGAAAGAAAGCGACGCGCCGCGACCGGCCTTGCCTCTCATCCGTCCCCTCTGGCTTTTCCGGTACTTGACTTTTTTCGGCATGAGCATGGTCAGATCTCCTCAACCTCGGCTGTCTGTGACGTCATCTTTGGTTTCTCGACATCGCCCCGGTAAATCCATACCTTAATCCCGATCTGGCCGTAGGTCGTGAAGGCTTGAGTGAAGGCATAGTCGATATCAGCGCGAAGGGTTTGAAGAGGCAGCCGGCCTTTGAGGTACCACTCGGACCTGGCGATCTCCACGCCCCCGAGCCTGCCTGAACACATCACCTTGATGCCTTTGGCCCCCATCCTCAGGGCCGATTCCACGGCTTTTCTCATAGCCCTGCGGTAAGCGATCCTTTTTTCCAGCTGAACGCCGATGCTCTCTCCGACAAGCAGGGCGTTGAGTTCGGGCTTGTCCACTTCACGGATGTCTACATAGACCTCTTTCTGGGCGATTCCTTCCAAGAAGTTCTTCAGGCCTTCGATCTCTTTCCCGCCGCGCCCGATGATGATGCCAGGCCGGGCCGTCTGGATGATCACCCTAACCTTGGGGCCCACGCGTTCGATAACGACTTCGGCAATACCCGCATGATAGTACTTGTCCTTGATCTCTTTCTTCATCCTCAGATCTTCGTGAATCATTCGTCTGTAATCGGCGGTTCGAGAAAACCACCGTGAAGACCATGTTTTGTTAAAGCCTAACCGAAAGCCAAGCGGATGAGTCTTCTGCCCCACTTTCCTATCTCCCTTTCCTTTCTTCTAAGTAAATGTAAATATGGCTCGTCCTCTTGAGAATGCGATAAGCCCTTCCCATTGGAGCGGGTCGGATCCTTTTCATCTGGGGGCCCTGATTGATAAAAATCCGGGAGATGTAAAGGTTATCGACATCGACATGCGGCGCCTTCTGTTGAGCATTGGCAATGGCCGAACGGAGGACTTTTTCGATGATTAAACTGGCTTTTTTCTTTTCTGAAAAATGGAGGATGGTCAGAGCTTCGCCCACATACCGATCGCGGATGAGGTCGGCCACGAGATGGGCCTTCTGGGGAGAAATCCTGATGTATCTGGCGATGGCCCTGGAAACAAAAGAGTTTTCGTTCATTTTATTTGCCTATCTTGATGGCCTTGGCGGCTTTGGACGTGTGCCCTTTGAACGTCCGGGTGGGAGAAAACTCCCCCAGCTTATGTCCAACCATGTTTTCTGTAATGAATACCGGGATAAACTTTCTCCCGTTATGAACGGCCATCGTCAACCCGACCATCTCCGGGGTAACAGTGGAGCGGCGCGACCAGGTCTTGATAACCCGCCTCTCCTTGAGGGAGCGGCTGGCCAGGACCTTCTCTTTCAGATGAGGATCGACGAAAGGACCTTTCTTAAGCGACCTGCTCATGCTTACTTGCTCCTTCTCCGGACGATAAAGGCCTGAGTCCTTTTGTTTTTTCTCGTCTTATAGCCCTTGGTCGGAATCCCCTCTGGACTCACCGGATGACGTCCCCCCTTGGACTTTCCTTCGCCTCCTCCATGGGGATGATCGATTGGGTTCATCGCAGTGCCCCGGACATGGGGCCGACGGCCAAGCCAGCGATTCCGGCCAGCTTTCCCGATCGAAATATTCTGGTGGTCGAGGTTGCTGACCTGGCCGATCGTCGCCCGGCAATCCATGTGGACCTTCCTGATCTCCGAAGAAGGAAGGCGGACCTGGGCGTAGTCGCCTTCTTTGGCCAGGATCTGGGCGCCGCTGCCCGCTGATTTGGCAACCTGCCCACCTTTGTTTTTTTTGAGTTCGATATTATGGATAATCGTGCCGAGCGGGATATGGCGAAGAGGCATGGCGTTTCCCGGAAGGATGTCAACTTGACCGTCCGAGGAAACAATGGTCATGCCGATCTCCAAATTAAGAGGGGTCAAAATGTACCGCCGCTCGCCGTCTCTGTACTTGACGAGGGATACGAAAGCCGAGCGGTTTGGGTCGTATTCGATCGTCTCGACAGTTCCGGGCACGCCGATTTTATCCCTTTTAAAATCAATCAGCCGGTACATCCTCTTGTGGCCCCCTCCGCGGTGGCGGGTTGCCAGATGCCCGCGCGAATCTCTTCCTCCAGAGACGCGGAGCGGTTTTAGCAAAGCTTTGTAAGGGGCTGCCGTCGTGAGCTCCTCGTAAGTCAGACCGGTCCTGTGACGCAAGCCTGCCGTCCGTGGTCTGTGTGTCTTTATGCTCATGTTACACGGCCTCAAAATACTCGATCATTTTTTCGCCTTCCTTGAGCTTAACGTAGGCCTTCTTCCAGTTCTTGGTCTTCCCTTCATTCCGCCCGACTCTTCGCCATTTGCCGACTTTGTGTTGCGTCCTGACGCTTTCGACTTTGACCTTGAATAGCTGTTCGACAGCCTTCTTGATCTCGGCCTTGTTCGCTCTCTTTGCCACTTCAAAGCAGACTTCCCTGTTCTTGTTTTTAAGCAGGGTGCTCTTCTCGGTGATGATCGGCCTTAAAATGATCTGATAAGGGTTGATCATGGCTGCATTCTCTCCATCAACGACTCCAGGGCTCGCATGGTCAGGATGAGCCACTCGTGGCCGAGCACGTCATAGGTAGAAAGCCGATGCGGATCCATCGCTCTAACCCTGGGCATATTTCGCAACGCCAAGAAAAGGTTTTTATTTTCGATTTTATCGACAATGAGAGCGGAATCCACGTTCAATGTCTTCAGGAAGCTGACCGCCTCTTTCGTCCTTGGCCCTTTCAGGGTGACACCTTCCAGGATGAGCAAGCGGTCTTCTGCCAAGCGGAGGGACAAGGCAGCTTTCAGGGCGTTCCTCTTGACCTGTTTCGGAATTTCAAAGCGGTAGTCACGGGGCTTCGGCCCGAAAACAGTGCCTCCTTTGCGCCAGAGGGGGCTGCGGATGCTCCCTGCCCTGGCCCGGCCAGTTCCTTTCTGTCTCCAGGGTTTGCGGCTTGACCCGCTCACTTCTCCCCGTGTTTTGGTGGAGGCTGTTCCTCGTCTCTGGTTCGCCTGCCGCTGAACCACCGCTTTATGAAGAAGGTTGGCTTTTACCGGATAGTTGAAAACCCCGGCCGGGAGTTCCACTTCGCCGGATACCTGCCCGCTTTCGTTGAGGACTTGAACTTTGGCCATTTTCCTTTCTCTCTTGAGCCTCTCAGGTCATCTCGTCCCGAAATTTTCCTTTCTAATCAGGACATAGCTCCCTCGCGGTCCGGGGACAGCTCCTTTAACTAAGAGAAGGTTATTTTCCTTGTCAAGGCCTATGACCGTGAGGTTTCTGGCCGTTATCCTAACATGCCCCATGTGTCCTCCCATCCTTTTTCCCTTGGTCACTCGCGAAGGGAAAGAGGAGGCGCCAATGGAGCCAGGAGCCCGGTGAAACATCGAGCCGTGGCTGGCTCTTCCACCGCGGAAGCCCCAGCGTTTGACCACACCCTGAAATCCTTTTCCCTTGGACGTTCCGCTCACATGGACCTTCTCGCCAACCTGGAAAATATCAACAAAAACCTGATCTCCTTCCTTGATCCCCGCTTGATCAGCCGAGCGAAATTCCTTGAGCATCCGGAGCGGCGTAAGGCCGGCCTTCTTAAAGTGCCCGGTCATGGGCTTATTCGGCTTTCTGACACTTTTTTCCTCGACCAGGCCAAGCTGGAGAGCCGTATAGCCGTCCTTCTCTTGATCTTTTTTCTGCACGACCGTGCACGGGCCGGCTTTTATCACTGTGACCGGGACGGCATTCCCTTCGGCGTCAAAACTCTGCGTCATCCCGATTTTTTTGCCGATCAGCCCTTCGATCATGGTTATTCTCCTCCCGTTCCGAAGGCTTGAATCTCCACATCGATTCCTGCCGGCAAGTCCAGCTTCTGAAGCTCCTCGATGGTCTCGTTGTTGTACTCGCTGATATCGATCAGCCTTTTGTGGATTCTCATCTCGAAATGTTCACGCGACCTCTTGTCCACATGCGGAGAACGGAGGACACAGTACCGGTGGATCCGCGTCGGCAGCGGTATGGGACCTGAAATCCTCGCGCCCGTGCGCTTGGCCTTGGTCACGATATCCTTAACCGACTGGTCGAGCAACCGGTGGTCAAAGGACTGTAACCTGATTCTGATTTTTTCCATGTTGTCTTCCTCAGTTCTCCGTAAGAGAAACCTCTTCTTTCCTTTTCACCCCTCCCCTACGGGGAGAGGATTCTTAGTCTATTCCATGATCTCCGTCACCGTCCCCGCTCCGACCGTCCGCCCGCCTTCCCGAATCGCAAACCGCAGCCCCTTCTCCATCGCCACGTCCGTGATCAACCCAATCTCCAAATTCACGTTGTCCCCAGGCATCACCATCTCCACCCCAGCCCCTAACTTCACGTTCCCCGTCACGTCCGTCGTCCGAAAATAAAACTGCGGCCGATACCCATTGAAAAACGGCGTGTGCCGCCCCCCCTCCTCCTTCTTCAACGCATATATCTCAGCCTTGAACCGCCGGTGCGGCGTGATCGACCCCGGCTTCGCCAACACCATCCCCCGCTCTACATCCGTCTTCTCCGTCCCCCTCAACAACACCCCAATGTTGTCACCAGCTATCCCCTCATCCAATAGCTTCCGAAACATCTCCACTCCCGTCACCACCCGCTTCCGCGTCTCCCCAAACCCAACTATCTCCACCTCCTCCCCTACCTTCACCTTCCCCCTCTCCACTCGACCCGTCACCACCGTCCCACGCCCAGATATCGAAAATATGTCCTCAATCGGCATCAAAAACGCCTGGTCCACCAACCGCAAAGGCTCAGGGATGTGCTCGTCCACCGCATCCATCAACTCCACTACCCTCTTGTTCCACTCATGCCCAGGATCCCCATCCGACTCCATCGACCGGAGCGCCGACCCCCGTACCACCGGTATCTTGTCCCCAGGAAACTCATACTTCGTCAATAACTCCCGTACCTCTAACTCCACTAAATCCAGTATCTCCGCATCCCCCACCAAATCCACCTTGTTCATGAACACCACCACCGCCGGCACGTTCACCTGCCGCGCCAATAAAATGTGCTCCCGCGTCTGCGGCATCGGCCCATCATCCGCCGCCACCACCAAGATCGCCCCGTCCATCTGCGCCGCCCCCGTGATCATGTTCTTGATGTAGTCCGCATGCCCAGGACAGTCAATGTGCGCATAGTGCCTCTTTGCCGTCTCATACTCTATGTGCGCAATCTGAATCGTCAAACCCCTCTCCTTCTCCTCCGGCGCATTGTCAATCTCACCGTACTCCTTCACCTGCACCTTCGAATTCAACCGATGCAACACCTTCGTGATCGCCGACGTCAACGTCGTCTTCCCATGATCCACGTGCCCAATCGTCCCAATGTTCAAATGCGGCTTGGTCCGCTCAAACTTTGCCTTCGCCATTCCTTACCTCCTTGCGGCTGAATTGCTCATTCATTCACCTTGTCCATCATCTATGGATAGGAATCCTCCCCTCGATGCGGGCGATAATTTCCTCGGCGACTTGAGTGGGCACCTGCTCGTAACGCCAGATCTCCATCGAAAAAACGCCCCGGCCTTGAGTGAGAGTGCGAAGGATCGTGGCATAGCCGAACATCTCTCCGAGCGGCACAAGGGCCTTGATGACTCTCGAGCCGCCTCTTATTTCGAGGCCTTCGATCTTTCCCCGCCTGGCGTTAAGATCCCCGACAATGCCTCCAAGATAGTCATCGGGAGTGACGACTTCAAGCTGCATGTGCGGTTCGAGCAGGACGGGACTGGCTTTTTTCGCCGCTTCTCTGAAGGCCAGCATCCCGGCAATCTTGTAGGCGATAGGAGTGGAATCCACCTCATGGCAAGAACCGTCGATAAGAGTCATTTTGACATCAACGACCGGAAATCCGGCCAGGATGCCCGTTTCCATGGCTTCCCGGGCTCCGTCCCGGACGCTGGAGATGAATTCTTGCGGTATGATGCCGCCGCGCGTTTTATCGATAAAAACAAACCCTCCCTCTCTTGGCAGAGGCTCAAGGGTAATCCTGCAGTGGCCATACTGACCCCTGCCCCCCGTCTGGCGGATGTACTTTCCTTCCCCCTCGGCAGCCTGGAGGATCGTTTCTTTGTACGCAACCTGGGGCTTGCCTAGATGGGCCCGCACACCGAACTCCCGGCTGAGACGGTCCATGAGGATATCGAGATGAAGCTCTCCCATCCCGTAGACAAGAGTCTGGCCGGTTTGAGGATCCGGAGCAACTTTGAATGTCGGGTCTTCTCTTTCCAGCTTCTCCATGGCGGCCGCGAGTTTCGTGTGCTCAACTTTCGTCTTCGGCTCAATTGTCGCCGAAATCACAGGCTCGGGAAACCTGATTGATTCCAGGATGATGGGGTGATTGCGCCAGCAGAGCGTATCGCCCGTGGAAAGGTTCTTGCTCGAAATCAGGGCCGCAATATCTCCAGCGTAAACCTCTTTGATGTCTTTCCTCTTGTTGGCATGCATCTCTAACAGCCTGGAAATGCGCTCCTCTTCGTCCCTGGCGGCGTTATACAGGACTGAGCCAATCTTTGTTTTTCCCGAGTAAACCCGAAAATAGGCCAGCGAGCCGAGGAAGGAGTCGGTCATGATCTTAAAGATCAGCGCTGAGAACGGCTCGGCGTCCGATGCTTTCCTTGTCTCCACGGCGAGAGTGCGAGGGTGGTGTCCAACAACCGGCGGGACGTCCGCCGGAGAAGGGAGATAATCAACGATAGCGTCGAGCAAGGGATGAACCCCCTTGTTCCTGAAGGAAGCTCCGAAAAGCACGGGGACAACGCGAAGAGAGAGCGCTCCTTTGCGGACGGCGCTCTTGATCTCAGGGGCAGATATTTCCGCCCCGCTGAGGTATTTTTCCATCAATGAATCATCCAAATCGCTCAACAGTTCGAGCATTTCGTTCCGTCTCTGTCTCGCCTCTGCCGCGTGCTCGCTGGAGATTTCGCGGACCTCAACCTGCGTTCCAAGCAGGTCGCTGCTCCAGTCAATCTCCCGCATTCCAACAAGGTCAATGACTCCCCGGAAGTTTTCTTCCCGACCGACAGGAATCTGGATGACCAGGGGCCTGGCGTTCAGCCTCCGCTGAATCTGCTTGACAACCGCCTCCGGATCAACGCCGACCCGGTCCATCTTGTTGATGTAGACGATCCTGGGGACTCGGTACCGGTCGGCCTGGCGCCAAACAGTCTCTGTCTGGGGCTCGACGCCACCGACCCCGCAGAGGATGATAATCGCTCCGTCTAAGACACGCAAAGACCTCTCTACCTCGGCAGTGAAGTCCACGTGCCCCGGCGTGTCGATGATGTTGATCCGGTGGTTGTTCCAATAACAGGTGGTGGCGGCTGAGGTGATCGTTATCCCGCGTTCCTGCTCCTGAACCATCCAATCCATAACCGCCGTGCCTTCATCCACCTCACCCATCTTGTACGTGATGCCAGTGTAGAAGAGGATTCTCTCTGTTGTGGTAGTCTTCCCCGCATCGATATGGGCCATGATGCCAATGTTTCTGACTTTCTCGATCGGGTACGACCGCATGTGCCATTCGCTCCATCTCGATTTTTGCGCAAATCAATCTTATTTATGGAGACTACCATCTATAATGAGCAAAAGCCCTATTGGCTTCCGCCATTTTATGCGTATCTTCCTTCTTCTTGACCGCTCCACCCCGGCTGTTCACGGCGTCGATGACCTCCGCCGCCAGTTTTTCCTCCATGCTCTTGCCGCTCCGTTCGCGGGCATAGCTGAGCAACCATCTAACGGCCACCGCTGTCGAACGGTCAACCGGGACTTCAACAGGGACTTGATAGGTTGCCCCGCCGACCCGCCGCGACTTTGTCTCGAGCAAGGGCCTGACATTTTCCACCGCCTTTTCAAAGGCCTTCAGCGGGTCTTCTTTCGTCTTCAGTTTGACGATTTCCATAGCGTTATAGATGACGTTTTCTGCCACGCTCTTTTTGCCCTTTTTTAAGGCCAGGTTGATGAACCTGGAGATCAGTGTGCTGTTATAGGCCGAATCCGGCTGGGTCTTTCTTTTCTTGACTATTCCTCGTCTTGGCATCCATCCTTCTCCCTGAGTATCAGCTCACTCTCCTCTCCTTTGGCCTTTTGGCTCCGTAGCGCGACCTTGCCTTTAGCCGATTCTGGACGCCCTCCGCATCCAGGGTGCCTCGGATAACATGGTAGCGGACACCGGGCAAGTCCTTGACCCGCCCGCCCCGGATGAGGACGATCGAGTGCTCCTGGAGGCTATGTCCGATTCCGGGAATATAGCCTGTGACCTCAATATTGTTTGTCAACCGGATTCTGGCCACTTTCCGCAATGCGGAGTTCGGCTTCTTGGGTGTTGTCGTGAACACGCGCGTGCAGACGCCCCTTTTCTGGGGACAATTCTCCAGAGCAGGCGATTTGCTCTTGTCCCTCTTGTGGGCCCTGCCTCTTCTGACCAGCTGATTAAACGTTGGCAATAAACCGACTCCTCTCCATAAATTGTATTGGCTTCATCCCGAAAGGATGTAATCTCGGAACGAATGAGCCGATAATAGCAGAAACTGCTTTCTATGTCAAGGATTTTGAGGAAGTTACAGTCTTTTCAGCTGCGCCCGGGGGCCTCGATTTCCGGCCCTTCGGCCGTCCCCTCGGACTCTCTCAATTCCACATCATGGTAGTAGCGGTATCCGGTGCCCGCTGGAATGAGCCTGCCCATGATGATGTTCTCTTTCAGCCTCCTCAAATAATCCACTTTTCCGTAAAGGCTGGCCTCCGTCAGGACACGCGTCGTTTCCTGAAAGGAAGCCGCTGCGATAAAACTGTCCGTGCTCAAGGCACTCTTGGTGATTCCCAAGAGAAGCGGCCTTGCTTTGGCCGGCTTTCCGCCCTTCCTGATGACCTTATCATTTTCCTCCTGGAAAACAAACTTATCCACCTGTTCTTCAACGAGAAATTCTGTATCGCCCACCTCTTCGACCTTAACCCAGCGGAGCATCTGGCGGATGACGATCTCAATGTGTTTATCGTTAATGGTTACCCCCTGAAGCCTGTAAACCTCCTGGATCTCGCGGAGAAGGTATTCGGCCAGCTCTTTCTCACCGAGGACCCGGAGGATATCGTGAGGATTAACTGGCCCGTCCATGAGCGGCGTCCCAGCCCGCACCCGTTCCCCTTCACCGACACTGAGGTGAGCTCCCTTGGGAATGAGGTACTCCTTTTCGCCGCCCTTTTCGTTGGTGACGACGAGTTTTCGGTAACCTCTGACCAGGCCGCCGAACTGGACGACTCCGTCGATCTCGGAAATGACGGCTGGTGACTTGGGACGCCGCGCCTCGAACAGCTCCTCTGCCCGAGGCAAACCGCCGGTGATGTCTTTTGTCCGGGCCTGTTCCCGCGGAATCTTGGCCAGGACGTCTCCTGCAGAGACTTTCTCTCTGCTCTCAACTTCGAGGTTGGCTCGAGAGGGCAAGTAATATCTCTTGAGCACGACCGGCTTATTGTTCTTGTCCTTTTTGGTGGAGTGAATGATCTCGACGCGGGGCTGCATCTTTTCGTCCTTGGGCTCGATGACGACTTTGGTGATCAGCCCGGTGAATTCGTCCTGGACCTCCTCCATGGTCACGCCGCGGACGACATCGCGAAACTCGGCCACACCGCTTTCCTCGGTCAGGATGTACGTGTTAAACGGATCCCACTCGGCGAATTCCTGCCGCGCCTTGATCGCCTCTCGGTCTTTGACAAAGACTTTGGCTCCATAGGGAACCTGATAGTGCTCGATTTCACGTCCGCGGTGGTCAAGGATGGCGATGCTCGCGTTTCGGTTGACAACGATGATAACGCCGTCCCTGTTGATCACGCTCTTCAGGTTGTTGAACGTGACGACGCCGTCGTTCTTGGCTTCGAGCTTCGATCGCTCCGCCCCCCGCATGGCGATGCCGCCAATATGGAACGTTCTCATCGTCAGCTGAGTCCCGGGCTCTCCGATCGACTGGGCCGCGACGATCCCAACAGCCTCGCCGAGTTCAACCAGCATCCCGGTGGACATGTTTCGGCCGTAGCAGAGCTGGCAGACGCCTCTTTTTGCTTCACAGGTGAGGACGGAGCGAATCTTGACCTTCTCAATGCCCAGATTTTGAAACTGTTGGGCGATTTCTTCCGTGATTTCTTGGTTTGGCTCAACGATCACGTCATTCGTATCGGGGTTGACTACTCTCTCCAGAGCGATGCGGCCGACAATGCGGTCAACAAAAGGCTCGATGATCTCTCCGTTTTCAACGATCGCCGTGACATTGGTTCCTTTCAGCGTGCCGCAATCGTGTTCGTCCACGATGACCTCCTGGCCCACGTCCACGAGCTTGCGGGTGAGGTATCCTGAATTCGCGGTCTTTAGGGCTGTATCCGCCAAGCCTTTACGGGCTCCGTGGGTGGAGATGAAGTACTGGAGGACATTCAGCCCTTCCCTGAGGTTGGAGACAATAGGCGTCTCGATGATCTCGCCGGAAGGCTTGCTCATCAGCCCCCTCATGCCCGCCAGCTGACGAATCTGCTGCTTGTTGCCGCGGGAGCCAGAATCAGCCATGACAAAAAGCGGGTTGAGTTGATTCCCTTCGAAACTGATTTTTTTCATCTCGTCGATCATGGCGCTGGAGACTTTGTCCGTCACGGCTCCCCAGATTTCGACCACCCTGTTGAACCGCTCTCCAGCGGAGATCGTCCCCTCGCGGTAAAGCTTTTCGATGTCCTGGACTTCTTTCTGGGCCTTATCCACGAGCACGCTCTTCTCCTTAGGAATAATAAAGTCATCGATCCCCAACGAAAAGCCCGCCTGAGTAGCCTGATTGAACCCGAGTTCCTTCATTTTGTCTAACATCTCGATGGTGGGCGAGAGTCCAGCTTTAAGGTATGTATAGAAAACCAGGTTCTCCAAGCCCTTTTTCCTCATCATGCCGTTCATGAAGGGAATCCCCGGAGGAAGGATATTGTTGAAAATAATTCTTCCTGGCGTCGTGTCGACCAGCTTATTCTGGACCGTTGTCACTGGACAGGTCATCACCGCTTGGTCGTCGTAATAGGTGGCCAGGTTCATGACCGATCCTGTGAACCTCAGCTTGATCCGGGCTTGGAGGTCGGCCTCCCTGTTTTCCAGAGCCAGCAGGGCTTCTTCTCGAGAGGAAAAGATTCGCCCCTCTCCCTTCCGGCCTTTTTTATCGAGGGTCAGATAATAGCACCCTAAAACCATGTCCTGGCTGGGAATCGTCAAAGGCCGGCCGTGGGCGGGCGAGAGGATATTGTTGGTCGAAAGCATCAGCGTCTGGGCTTCGATCTGGGCTTCAACAGAGAGAGGGATATGGACGGCCATCTGGTCGCCGTCGAAATCCGCGTTGAAAGCTGCGCAGACAAGCGGATGGATCTGGATAGCCTTGCCTTCAATCAGGATGGGCTCAAAAGCCTGAATGCCAAGGCGGTGGAGCGTGGGCGCTCGGTTGAGAAGGATAGGATGTTCCCTGACGACTTCCTCCAAGTAATCCCAGACTTCAGGGCGTTCCTGCTCATGCCACTCGCGGGCAATCTTGACGCTGGGGACAAGGCCTTCTTTCTCCAGCTTGTGGAAAATGAAGGGCTTGAAGAGCTCCAAGGCCATCTTCTTAGGCAAACCGCACTGGTTCAACTTCAGCTCCGGCCCGACAACAATCACGGACCGGCCGGAATAATCGACGCGTTTCCCGAGGAGATTCTGGCGAAATCGCCCTTGCTTTCCTCGCAAAGCTTCGCTCAGAGACTTGAGCGGCCGCCGGTTGGCTCCCAGATGAACTCTGCCTCTTTTGCCGTTGTCGAAGAGAGCGTCCACGGCCTCCTGGAGCATGCGCTTCTCGTTGCGGATGATGAGATCGGGCGCTTTGAGCTCGATCAGCTTCTTGAGCCGGTTGTTACGGTTGATGACCCGGCGGTAAAGGTCATTCAGGTCAGAAGTGGCAAACCGCCCGCCATCGAGCCTGACCAGGGGTCTCAGGTCGGGAGGGATGACCGGGATGATTTTCAGGATCATCCACCCGGGCCTGTTCCCCGATTTTTTCAGGGCTTTGAAAACTCTCAGGCGCTTGGCTAATCGGAGCCTCCTCTGCTGAGAGGTCTCCTTCTTCATCAACTTTCTCAGACGTTCTGTCTCTTTAGACGTGTCGATTTTGGTCAAGAGTCCGTCGATGGCTTCTGCTCCTATGCCGGCCTGGAATTTATTGCCGTATTTTTCCTGGGCCTCCTTGAACTCCTCTTCAGACAGAAGCTGCTTTTCTTTAAGCGGTGTCTCGCCCGGGTCAGTCACGATGTAGGACTCGAAATAGAGGACTTTCTCCAGGTCCTTGATGGAGAGGTCAAGGACGAGGCCGATCCGGCTCGGCGGGCTCTTGAAGAACCAGATATGGGCAACCGGGCTGGCCAGCTGGATATGGCCCATCCGTTCCCGCCGAACTTTGGATTTGGTGACCTCGACGCCGCAGCGTTCGCAGATAATTCCCCTGTACTTCATCCTCTTGTATTTGCCGCAGAGGCATTCGTAATCGTTGATGGGCCCGAAAATCTTGGCGCAGAACAGACCGTCTTTTTCCGGTTTAAACGTCCTGTAGTTGATCGTCTCAGGCTTGGTTACTTCTCCCCAGGACCAGCTCTTAATTTTCTCGGGTGAAGCGATGCTGATCCTGACCCGGTCAAAATCGACCTTGGCCTTGCCGGACAGAGTCTGCCTTGCTTCCATTAGCGTTCTCCTTTCATCAGAGGAGGAACCTCAATCCCCCACGGCAAGATCTCTTCCCTTTCGGCTTTCTCCAGTTCGACGTTGAGACACAGGCTCTGCAGCTCCCGGATGAGAACATTGACGGATTCGGGAAGCCCGGGCTGGAAATCCAGGTCTCCTTTGACAATGGCCTCGTAAATTTTTGCTCTTCCCTCGACGTCATCAGATTTGACAGTCAAAAGCTCTTGAAGAGTGAAGGCGGCGCCGTAGGCCTCCAGAGCCCAGACTTCCATTTCTCCAAAGCGCTGGCCTCCGAATTGGGCTTTGCCGCCCAGAGGCTGTTGGGTGATAAGAGAATAGGGACCTGTCGAACGGGCATGGATCTTGTCATCCACGAGATGGTAAAGCTTCATCATATAGATGTACCCGACGGTGACTTCCTGGTCGAGGAGCTCACCGGTTATGCCGTCATAAAGCGGCGTCTTCCCTGATTCCGGCAGGCCGGCCTTCTTCAGCAGCTCCTTGATCTCTTCCTCTGAGATTCCGTCAAAAACGGGCGTGTCAACCCAGAGGTTCAATTTCTTTGCCGCCCAGCCCAAATGGGTTTCCAGAATCTGCCCCACATTCATCCGCGAAGGGACTCCCAGCGGGTTGAGGACAATCTCGACCGGAGTGCCGTCTGGCAGGCGCGGCATATCCTCTTCGGGCACAATCTTGGCCACAATGCCCTTATTGCCATGACGGCCGGAGATCTTATCGCCAACCGACAACTTTCGCTTCATGGCGATATACACCTTGATCGTCTGGATGACGCCGGGCGCCAATTCATCGCCTTTTTTCAGAATGTCAACCTTTTCTTTGAACTCGGATTTGAGGGCGTCGATCTGGCGCCTGACCTTTTTCTCTATATCCTTGATCTTCCAGTCACGTTCTTCGTTCTCCTCCAGCTTGAGCTTGGAGCAGTCGTCGGGATCGATTGCATCAAGAATCTTCTCAGTGAGTTTTGTGCCCTTTGCGAGAGATTGACCGGAGATTTTTTGGTCTCTGTCAAGCGTTTCGCCCTTAAGGAACATCCTGACCCGTCTTTGTCTTTCATTATCCAGGATGCTGATCTCGTCGTCGAGGTTGCGCTTCATCTTGGCGATCTCTTCTTTCTCGATTGCCTTGGCCCTTGGCCCTTTTTCACTTCCCCTTCGCGAGAAGATGCGGACATCAATGACGGTCCCCTCAATTCCCGGAGAGCAGTAAAGGGAGGCGTCCTTGACGTCGAGAGCTTTCTCTCCAAAGATCGCTTTGAGGAGTTTTTCTTCTGGAGAGAGTTGTGTCTCTCCTTTTGGGGCCACTTTTCCAACCAAGATGTCCCCCGACTTGACGTAGGCCCCGATCCTGACGATGCCGTTCTCATCGAGGTTCCGAAGGAGGTTTTCCGGGACATTGGGGATATCCTTGGTGATCTCCTCGGGACCGAGCTTTGTATCCCTGGCTTCGATCGTTTCCTCGACGATATGGATCGAGCTAAAAATATCATCCTTGATGAGCCGCTCGCTGACGATGATGGCGTCCTCAAAGTTGTACCCCCGCCAAGGCATAAAGGCACAGAGGACATTCCGGCCTAAGGCCAGCTCACCCTCATGAGTGCAGGAGCTGTCAGCTAAAATTTGGCCTTTGATAACACGATCGCCCTTGCGGATGATCGGCCTGTGGTTGATGCACGTGTTCTGATTGGTGCGCAGGAACTTTGTCAAGAGATAGAGGTCTGTGCCGACATCATGTTCCTTGGCCTTTTCTTTCTCATCGACTCTGATCAAGATTCTTTCTGCGTCAACGAATTCGACGAACCCTGGACGCTGGCAGATGATGACATCACCAGAGCCCTTGGCAACGAGGTGCTCGATGGCCGTCCCCACGAGCGGAGCTTCGGGACGGAGCAACGGGACAGCCTGCCTCTGCATGTTCGAACCCATGAGAGCCCGGTTGGCATCGTCGTGCTCAAGAAAGGGGATCAAGGCTGCTGACAGGGAGACGAGCTGCTTGGGCGAGACATCGATGTATTCGACCAGTTCGCGCGGCACGACTTTGAAGTTTCCGGCCTGGCGAGCGCTGACGAACTCTGTTGAGAAATAGCCCTTTTCATCAACTAGCGCATTGGCCTGAGCGATGATGTATTTTTCCTCTTCCCAGGCGGTCAAGTAAAAACAGTGAGGTTCATAAACCGGATAGTGCCTGGCTTTGCCCTTTTCCAGCTGCTTGATCGTCTTGAGGAGGTCATCTCTCTCGATCGTGTCACCGATCTTGCAGGAGCTATCTCCAGGGTGGATGACCTGAACATAGTCAATGATTCGGCCATTCCGCACTTTCCGGTAAGGAGTCTCGATAAACCCGTAGTCGTTGACTCGAGCGTAACAGCTCAGTGAGGAGATAAGCCCGATGTTGGGGCCTTCGGGCGTCTCCACCGGACAAATCCGACCGTAGTGAGAGGCTTGAATGTCCCTGACTTCGAAACCGGCCCGCTCCCGGCTCAGACCGCCGGGCCCCAGCGCGCTGAGACGCCTCTTGTGAGTGATTTCGGCCAGGCTATTGATCTGGTCCATGAACTGGGACAGCTGGGAGCTTCCGAAAAACTCCTTGAGAGCGGCTATGACGGGTTTGGAATTGATGAGGTCTTGGGGCATGGCCGAGGTCAGGTCAGAGCTGATCGTCATCTTTTCTTTGATCGTCCTCTCCATGCGAGTCAGGCCGATGCGGAAGGCGTTCTCCACCAGCTCGCCAACCGAGCGGATGCGGCGGTTCCCCAGGTGGTCGATATCGTCGATCGTTCCCTCCCCCTGTCGCAGGCGAAGAAGATACTCGATGACTTGAACATAATCCATCGGCGCAAGGACTTTCTCTTCGAGGGAGGTATCGAGGCCAAGCTTGATATTCATTTTCAAGCGGCCGATCCTTGAAAAATTGTATTTCTGAGGGTTGAAAAAGAGGTTGTGGAAGAGATTATGGGTGCTCTCGACTGTATGAGGCTCTCCCGGCCTCAATTTCCTGTATATTTCCGATAGGGCCTGAGTGGTGTCCTTGCGCTGGTCTTTTCTGACGGTGTTGCTGATGATGGGCCCGATCTTATCCTGCTCTGGAAAAAAGACCTCGAAGGGCTCACCCCGGCCAATGAGAAGCTCAACCTGAGCGTCGCCCAGCTCTTCGTTGACTCGGACTTTGCCTTTGATGCTGGTCAGGGCGTAGGCGCCTTGGAGGTCTTTATTCCACAGGGGGACCCGATCCACGCCTCTTACTCTAAGGTCAGCAATGAGCTCCGGGACGAGCTTTGTTTTGGCTGGAACAACAGTTTTTCTTGAAGGGGGAACAACGATGTCTTCAGCAACTGTTTTTCCCTCCAAATTGTCGGAAAGCTCCCAATAAAGCTTGCCGTCGCGCGGGATGACTGTATAGACATTGTAGAAAAGGCGCAGGATTTCTTCGTCCGAGCCAAAACCGAGGGCTCTGAGAAAGACTGTGGCCACGAATTTTTTCTTCCGATCCAGACGAACAAAAAGCGTGTTCTTGGCGTCGTATTCAAACTCGACCCAAGCCCCGCGGTACGGAATAATCTTGCCGATGAAAAAGCCCTTGGTGTCTCCAGGCCGGAAGAAAACGCCCGGAGATCGCTGCAGCTGGCTGACGACGACTCGTTCAATGCCATTGAAGATGAACGTCCCTTTGTCGGTCATCAAAGGAATGTCACCAAAATAGACTTCCTGCTCCTTAATGTGCTTGAGCCTTTTTGTCTTGGCTGAAGCATCCTTTTCCCAAGAAATGAGGCGAACCTTTAGCCTCAGCGGCACAGAATAGGTATAGCCTTTTTGCAGGCACTCGTTAGGGCTGTACTTTAACTTCAATCGGACTCTGTCCCCGCAGTGCTCGCAAACGGGAATTTCGACTTTCCTCATAGCACCGCAGTAGGGGCAGATTCCCTTTTCGGTGAGCTCAACATCAGCCGGGAGGAGCGTGCCGCAGCTCTTGCACCTGGCGCGCGAATTCTCCACGCCTTTTAAACGTCCGCATTTGCACTCCCAGTTGCCGACCGAGTAGCTGATAAAATCAAGCTGGGTCGTCTCCTTGAAGTCGGAAATCGGAAAAATGTCCTTCAGGGACGACTGCAGACCCGCATCCTTCCTCTCCTCAGGCAAGAGGTCCATCTGCAAGAATTCCGCATAGGACTGCCTCTGGATGGCCAGAAGGTCGGGCATCGGGAATTGCGTCCCGATTTTGGAAAAATCGGCCCGAAGAATTCGGTGCTTTAGATTTTCAGATTCATTTTGCATGGCCACTCTCAAGAAAAAATTTTTTTCTCATCGCCCAAAAATCCTGTCACCAATCAATCTGCTCCCGGGTGCTCATTACTGTATTTCGACGGCTGCTCCGGCTTCCTCGAATTTTGTCTTGATGGTTTCTGCTTCTTCTTTAGAGATTTTTTCTTTGACCGGTTTGGGAGCAGAATCCACAAGGTCTTTGGCTTCCTTTAGCCCCAAGTTCGTGATTTCTCTGACGATCTTGATGACGTTGATTTTTTTGTCTCCGGGGCTCTTGAGCACAACGGTGAACTCTGTCTTCACCTCTTCGGCCTTAGGCTCTGCTCCGGGGGCGGCGACCGCTCCAGGGACAGTCAGAGGAACGGCGGCGGCGCTGATTCCATAGCGCTCCTCGAATTCCTTGACGTAGTCGGCCAATTCCAGGATAGTCAGGTTATCCAGGTGGGCGAAAAACTGCTCTTTGGTTAGTTTTGTCATTTCTTCCTTTGCTTTGGGCATTTTTACCTCCAACCTATTTTTTTTCTTTTAATTGACTCAACAACCGGCCAAAACTCGCTAATGGGGATTGCCAAGTCCTCAAAAGTCGTGTCAATGGATAAGCCAACAAATATCCGACCTTCCCCAACAGTTCCTCCCGGGAAGTCAGGCTGCAGACATCCCCGAATCGATCGGATGAAAGCGTCTGCCCTTCAATGAGACCCCCCTTGAAAGTCAAAATCTTGTTCTGGGAGGCAAATTCCTTCAGCAGTCGAGCCAACCTTACGGGGTCGTGAGCGGCAAAAGCGACCGCTGTCGGTTTCTCGAAACATCCTCCAAGCTCTCTCAGGTGACCCTCTCCTTCCTTCAGAGCTCTCAGCGCCAGCCGGTTCTTGACCACTTTAAAGGAGTAGTCGTTCTTCCGCAGGAGTTTGCGCAGCTCGACAGACTGGGCCACCGTGAGGCCTGTGTAATCAAGGAGATAGAAAGTATCCTGACGGCGAAAATTCTCTTTGAGCTCTTTGACCAATTTTTCCTTAGCGTCCCTTTTCACCGTATCTCTCCTCTCATTTCTCGAGAATTGTCTCTGAAATCCTCAAAGATGGACCCATGGTGGAAGAGAGGAAAATGCTGCGGACGTACTTGCCCTTGGCAGCAGGGGGCTTGGCATGGAGGACAGCCTGGATGTACGTCCTGATGTTCTCGGTAAGCTTGTCCTCGGAAAACGAAACCTTGCCCACGCTGGAGTGGAGGATTCCCGTCTTGTCAACGCGGAATTCCACCTTGCCCGCTTTGGTCTCTTCGACCGCTTTCTTGATGTCAAAAGTCACTGTTCCCGACTTGGGATTGGGCATCAGGCCTTTGGTCCCCAGAATTCTTCCCAGCTTGCCGACGTTCCTCATGACATCGGGCGTGGCGATAACGACATCAAATTCAATCCATCCAGAAGCAATCTTCTCGATCAGCTCTTCCCCCCCTGCGTATTCAGCCCCTGCTTCCTCAGCTTCTTTGATCTTTTCTCCGGCGGCGATGACGCAGATCTTTTTGCTCTTCCCTGTTCCATGCGGCAGGATAATAGTCCCCCGGACCATCTGCTCGGAGTGTTTGGGGTTGACCCCCAAGCGCATGGCGATATCGACAGATTCGTCGAACTTGGCAGTGCCCGTTTTTTTCAGCAGGCTCACGGCCTCTTCCAGCGTGTATTCCTTCAGGCTGAGAGACTCTTTTGCCTTGGCGTATCTTTTCCCTCGTTTACTCACTGACGATCTCCAATCCCATATTCTTCGCTGTGCCCTCGATGATCCGTTTAGCCGCCTCTAAATCATAGGCGTTTAAATCCGGCATCTTGAGCCTGGCGATGTCCTCGACCTGTTTTTGAGTGATCTTGCCAACTTTTTCTTTGTTCGGCGCTCCCGAACCTTTGGCGATCCCGGCGGCCCTCTTCAAAAGATAGGAAGCCGGAGGCGTCTTCAGGTCAAAAACGAAGCTCTTGTCCTTGAACACCGTGATGACGACAGGAACGACGGTCCCCTCTTCCAGCCGGCTGGTTTTCTCGTTGAACTGGCGGACGAAATCCATAATATTGACGTTGTGCTGGCCCAAGGCCGGGCCGACAGGAGGGGCGGGACTGGCCTGCCCGGCGACGATCTGGAGCTTGATCCTGGCCACAACTTCTTTGGACATCCTCTCCTCCTAAAGCTTCTCCACCTGAAGGAATTCCAGTTCAACCGGCGTTGAGCGGCCAAAAATCGTGACGAGAACCTTCAGTGTGTTCTTTTCATGATTCACTTCCTCAACGATGCCGTTGAAATTAAAGAAGGGGCCGTCGATGATCCGGACCGCCTCCCCTTTCTCGAAGGTATGTTTAGGCTTGGGCCTCTCCGATGTCGTCTCCATGTGCTCGACAATCTGGCCAACTTCTTCTCGGTTTAGCGGCGAAGGCTTTTTCCCGGAGCCGACAAACCCAGTGACTTTAGGCGTTTCCCGGACGAGATGCCAGTTCTCATCATTCATTTCCATCTCCAAGAGGATGTACCCCGGGTAAGACCTTTTCGTCGAGACGACCTTCCGACCGCCCTTGATTTCAACCACATCTTCGGTCGGGATAATGATCTGGCCGAACTGACTCTGAAGGCTCATCTCCGCAGCCCTCTGACGGATGGACTCGGCCACAAATTTTTCAAACCCTGAATATGTGTGGACAACGTACCAGTTTTTAGCCATGGTGGTCCCTGTTTAGCCGAAAATAGACTTGATCTGAGTGATCACCCAGGAAAAAATGAGGTCCATGAAAAAAAGATAGAATCCAAAAAAAATGATGGCGATGATGACGACAAGAGTCGTGTTGTAGACCTCGAGCCGCGACGGCCAGGTCACTTTCTTGACCTCTCCTTTTACGTCTTTCAGGAAATTCGTCAAGCGCTTATACCATCTGATTTTTTCCATGAGCGATCCCTCGCTGAATCACAGGCTTTCTTCTGTTTGCTCAATCCTCCTTGGTCTCGCGGGAAAGTATGATTATTCAGCTCTCTCCGTTTGCCAGAAGCAGGGGGCAGGTGAGGCAGGACTCGAACCCGCAACCTGCGGTTTTGGAGACCGCTGCTCTAACCAGTTGAGCTACTCACCTTCCCTTTTTTTCTTCACCTCGCGTTTCCGAGAAAGGCTACCGCCCGTCACTTCACTTCCTTGTGGAGCGTGTGTTTCCGACAGAACTTGCAAAATTTTCTCATCTCCAGCCTCTCTGTCTGCTTTTTTTTGTTCCTTGTCGACGTGTAATTCCTGCGCTTGCATTCAGAACACTGGAGCGTGATCAATTCTCTCATCTTCTGCTCTCTGTCATCTCATGGCGAAGAGCCTTGCGCGTTGGCGACCCGGTCAGCGGGGTCTTATGCTCTGTTCCTCGCCTTTCCCTCCGTCCTCCTTACTCCATGATCTCCGTCACCGTCCCCGCTCCGACCGTCCGCCCGCCTTCCCGAATCG
>JBBILQ010000023.1:0-33451 GCA_037444845.1 Candidatus Aminicenantota bacterium
GCCGAGGGGGGAGCTTGACTCCCCCATGGAAGTGTCCCGTCTTTGCGGAGGACTTTGGCAAGGAAATTACGAGACGGGACATTAAAAGGACAATTTGCCGGGGGAAAGGAAGTGGTGTATAAAGAGAGAGGAGGAGAAGAGCAGTGCAGACGTTTTTTCACGAGCTGGTGAAGAATCGCCGCAGCATCCGCCGCTATCTAGAAAAACCGGTGGAACGAGATAAGATACAGGCCTGTCTCGAAGCAGCCCGGCTCGCGCCCTCGGCTGAAAACGTCCAGCCCTGGCGGTTTTTGGTCGTCGATGACCCAGGAATCAAAGAGAGGTTTGCGGCTGAAGCCTTCTCGGGAATCTATCATTTCTCGCGTTTCGCCGCCAAGGCGCCAGTGTTGGTTGTCGTCCTGGCCCGCCTTGACCTTATCGCCAACAGGCTGGGCAAACAGATCCAGGGAGTCGCTTTTTATCTCATTGATATAGGCATAGCCGGCGAACACCTGGTTCTTCAGGCCGAAGAGCTTGGCCTCGGGACATGCTGGATCGGCTGGTTCAACCAGAGGAAGACAAGAAAATACTTCCGGATTCCCCGGAAGTATAAGATCGTCTGCCTCCTGGCCGTAGGTTATCCCGCCAGCCGGCCAACGCGAGAAAGAAAGAGACGGCCTCTTGACGAGATGGCCTGGTTCAACCGCCTCGAGAAGTAGTCTTGCGTTCTTGTGACAGATGTCCATCGAAGGAGACGATTTTTTCTTCGTCAGCCAGAAAATGAGAGGGGAGACAAGATTTTTCTTGGCACAAAATTTGCAAAAAGAATCGTGGTATAATAGAAATGAATAAACGATAAAATAAAATAAGGAAGAAACGGAGGGTGAAAATGACGTTCAGAATAAATGACCGGCGGACAGCGTCCCTGATGGCCGTTGTCTTCAGCTTCATTCTTTTAACGCCCGGCCTGGAGGCCCAATATTTCGGGCGGAACAAGGTCCAGTACGACCGCTTCGATTTCAAGATCCTCAAGACCAAGCACTTCGACGTTTACTATTACCCTGAGTTTCGAGATATGGCGAACGATGTGGCCCGGATGGCCGAGCGCTGGTATGCCCGGCTAAGCCGGATTCTGAATCATGAGCTCAAGGGCCGGCAGCCTCTCATCCTGTACTCAAGCTCGCCGCATTTCCAGCAGACGACAGCCATTCCCGGGGTTATCGGCGAAGGTACGGGCGGTGTCACTGAGGCATTCAAGCGGAGAATCATTCTTCCCGTCGGGCCATCTCTGGCGGATACCGACCATGTCATCGGCCACGAACTCGTCCACGCCTTCCAGTTCGACATGACTTCCCAGGGTTACGCTGGAGGAATGTCCAACCCGGGGGCCCTGCGCTTGCCTCTCTGGTTCATCGAAGGGCTGGCCGAATACCTGTCCATCGGCTCGGTCGACCCCCACACGTCGATGTGGATGCGGGATGCCACGATGAGGAAGGAGATACCTCCTCTCAAAAAGTTAGACAATCCCTATAAATATTTCCCCTACAGGTACGGACAGGCACTCTGGGCCTACATCACGGGCCGCTGGGGAGATGAAACAGTCCCGCGCTTGATGAAAGGCGTGGGCAGAGTGGGGGATCTCGAAAGCGTCATGACAAGGGTCCTGGGCGTTTCTTACGAGACCTTGTCCAAGGAGTGGGTCGAGGCCTACAAAAAGGCCTACGATCCTCTTGTTTCCCAGACTAAACTTCCCGAGGCAACGGGCAAGATGATCTTTCAGGGCACGGAAATGAACCCGTACAATATCTCGCCCGCTCTCAGCCCTGATGGCAAGAACATCATTTTCCTGTCTACGCGGGATCTCTTTTCCATCGACCTCTATCTCGCTGATGTCGGGATGGGGAAAATAAAGAAGAAAATCACGCAGACAGCCGTCGATCCTGAGTTCGAGAGCCTGCAGTTCATCCATTCCTCAGGAGCCTGGGATTCCCGGGGAAAGAGATTTGTCTTCGGAGCTATCAGCAAGGGGAAGCCAGTTCTAACCTTTTTTGACGTTGACCGGGAAAGAATTGTTGAGGAAATAGAATTCTTAGGGCTGGGCGAGATTTTCAACCCGACCTGGTCGCCCGACGAGCGCTCGGTCGTCCTTTCAGCTTTGGCCCGCGGAAAAACAGACCTCTATCTCTATGACCTTGGTTCAAAGAGCTTGACCCAGCTCACCGACGACCCCTTTGCCGACCTTCAGCCGGCCTGGTCACCGGACGGAAAAAGCATCGCTTTCGTCACGGATCGCTTTGGCACCGACCTTTCCCTGCTGAAGTACGGAGATTACGAGCTGGCGCTCATTGACCCTGCTTCCGGCAAGATTGAAAGAGTCCACGGTTTTGCCGGAGCCAAGAGCATCAACCCCCAATGGTCGCCGGATTCAAAGAGCCTCTATTTTGTTTCGGATTTAAGCGGAAAGTCAGACATTTACCGTATCGAACTCGACACGGACAAAGTTTTTCAGGTGACAAACCTCTACACGGGAGTAAGCGGCATCACCGAGATGAGCCCCACATTTTCTGTCTCCCAGGAAACGGGCCGGCTGATTTATTGCGCTTATGACAAGGGACAGTACTCAATTTTCGGGCTCGAGGACGCTGAGACGCTCCGCGGCAGCCAAGACCTGGCGCGCTTCGAGGGCAAACTGCTTTCTGTCCTTCCTCCGCGCGATCAGCCTGGAGGGGCTTTGTTGGGACTGCTCAGAAACCCGCTCTTCGGACTGCCCGAGCAGGCAGAGTTTCCTTCCTCTGAGTACAAGCCCAAATTAGGCCTCGATTATATCAGCCCTCCTCAGGTCGGAATCGGCGTCGACCGGTTTGGGACCTACACCGGCGGGGGCGTCGCTCTGTTCTGGACAGATATGCTCGGATACCACTCCCTGGGCACTCTGGCGCAGACGTCAAGCCGGCTGAAAGACATGACTGGCATCGTCTCTTATCAAAATTCCCAACGCCGGCTGAACTGGGGCGGCGCTGCCGGTCGCATTCCTTATGTTACTGGATATTCAACGATTGACATGGCCAACATCGGCGGAGAGCCGGTCTATATCGAAAAAGACTATCTTTATTGGCAAATCAACTATCAACTCCAGGGCAGCCTCTTTTATCCCTTTAACCAGGTCAGGCGTCTGGAAATGAGGAGCGGTTTCCAGTATATCGACTTTGATCAGGAAATCGTCACCTCTATCTATTCGTATTATGACGGCCGGCAGCTCTACCGCGAAATTGAGCCTCTGCCAGCGCCAGAGAGCCTCAAGCTTTTCTACACGAGCCTCGCCCTTGTTTATGACAGCGCCCTGTGGGGCGCTACCGGCCCGATCCTCGGACAGAGCTATCTCCTCGAGCTCACGCCGGGCGTAGGCTCGATCCAGTATAATACGATGCTCGCCGATTACCGCCGCTATTTTGTACCGGCCAAGCCGTTTACCCTCGCTTTTCGCGTGCTCCATTACGGACGCTACGGCAGAGACGCTGATGACAGCCGCCTCTGGCCTTTGTACATCGGCTACGATAGTCTTGTGAGAGGCTACGATTATTATTCATTTGATAGCGAAGAGCTCGTCGGCGCGGACAGGTTCGATTTCAACCGTCTTTTCGGCAGCCGGATTCTGGTTGCCAACGCTGAGCTTCGCTTCCCGATTTTCCAGGTTCTTGGCCTTGGCAAGGGGTACTACGGCATTCTGCCCGTTGATATGGTGCTCTTCTATGACTGGGGAGTGACCTGGACAGGAGACACCAGGCCGGCCTTTTTCAACGGCAGCCAAAAACCCATTGCCAGCGCTGGCGTCGGGCTCCGCTTCAACGTCTTCGGCTATTTGATCCTTGGTTTTAACGCCGTCAAACCGTTCGACCGCCCGCATAAGGACTGGGTCTTTCAGTTCAGCTTCTTCCCGGGATTCTGAAATCGCTGGCCTCGAGATTTGCGCGTTTCGACGTTCAGGAGTGGCTGGATTTCTGGCCCGGGCAGAAGATTAGCCTTCGCAGGCTCTTAGGCCCTCAAGAAAACTCTCGATCCGTTCCAATCCGCCTTTGAGATAACCTGGTTCGCTGCCAAACCCGAAGCGAAGATAGGGGCCCATCTCAAAATGCCCGCCGGGCACGATGAGGACACTCTTTTCCCGGATGAGCCGGTTGGCGAGCTCGACGGAATCAATTTTCAGGTTGTACCTGGCAAAGGCTATGGCACCAGCCCGCGGCGGGATGAATTCAAAAAGACTGCCCTGCCTTTCCAGCCAGCCTTTCAGGATTGGGAAATTCTTCTTTAAAATGCGGCGCGTCCGGGCCAGAATTTTTTTCCTGTTCTGAGGGGCAAGAGCAATCCTGGCGAGGCGGTCACTCAGGATGCTGGGCGAGATCGTCGTGTAGTCATGATAGGGCCATGTTTTCCTGATGAACTTTTCGGGCCCGACGATCCAGCCGATCCTGACGCCAGGAAGGCCGTAGGCCTTGGATAAACCGTTGACCGCCACAACCCGCTCGTATCTTCCGAAAAAGCTCGGCGTTGGCTCGCCCTCCCGCTCCGCTCCCTGATAGACTTCGTCGGCAATGATCCAGGCTTTCGCTTTGTCAGCCAGGTTGATGATTGCCTCCATGGCCTCCTCGCTCAGCACAGCGCCTGTCGGATTATTCGGGTTGGTCAGGATGATGAGCTTTGTTTTCTTGGTCACAATCCGACGGAGCTCATCAAGGTCCGGAGCCCAGCCCAGGCTCTCCCTCAGCCAAAGGGGCTTGAGGCTCGCCCCGAACCCGCGGACGAGCCCCCACATCTGCATGTAGTTGGGCATCATAAAGACGACTTCATCCCCCGGCTCGATGAGGCTCCACATCAGGAGAAAATTGGCCTCAGAAGATCCGGCCGTGGCCAGAATCTGCTCGATAGAAATTCCCGGATAAAGCCGGGCAATCTGCTGCCGCAGCTCTGGCGTGCCGTTCGTCTGGCTGTAGCCGAGGCCGATCTTGACGATTTCCTCGAGCTCTTCTTTTCCCACGAACTCCTCGAGGCTGAGAGGGTGGACACCGCTTTCAGAGAGGTTATAATCCACGACATTTTCCCAGGTGGACTGCATCCGCTCCATCCTGAATTGTTCGATTCTCATGATTTTCTCCTGTTTGATTTATATCTTTTGTTCAGATTTCCACTCGGAAAGGGCGCTTGAAGATGAACCCGAAAAAGATTGAAAGAACCAGATAGGGGATGAGCCAGTGGAGGCCAAGGCCGGCGAGATTCATCCTCTTGGCCGGATAGGTGATTTCAATAGAGGTCAACGGGACTTGAGAGGGAATCAATTTTTCTCCGGGAAAAAGGAGTCCGTCGAGGAACCTGACGGACTTGAGCGGGCAAACTCTCGTCAAGCGCTTGGCCGCCACAATCACTGTCTTTGTCACGCTTTGCCCGGCCAACTTGATCCTCAGCTCATGAACCCCTTCTTCTATGGCCCTGATGCGCCAGTCGACCTCGCCGGTCTCGGCCAGGCGAAGCGGAGGGGTTTCTGAGACAAGTCCTGGAGGAGCTTCGAGCTCCACTTCAGCCTCGAACGGGTCCACGCTCTTCTTGAGAGCAACCTTGACGATGGCCGTTTCGCCGACCCTCAAGGCTTCATGACCGAACCAGAGGTTGAGCTGGGCGAGAATGACAAGAAGCGGGATGAGCATGACGAGCATCGGCCTGGCGGAGTAGCCGATGTATTGCACATTGTACTTGAGAATTTGTGTCTGGGCCTTGAGCGTTACCGGCAAACTGTCCTTGAAAAGACGGAGTTCAAGGAGGTGAGCCTTGATCTTGTCTTTGACCTGCCGGATGCCTTTCTGGTTTGAGGTCAGGCGGAAAACGAAAACCATCAGAACTCCGGTCAGGAAGGAGATAAAAACCATGGCGAACCAAGGGTTGAGGGAACGGAAAGGAAAAAAGATGAGAGCGAACATTCGTCCGACGAAAGAGTTAAACGTCCACATCCGGCTTCTCTCCGCTCGTCCGGGTTCAGGAGATATAGCCCAAGCCCCTGAGTTTCTTCTTGATTTCTTCTTCTGAGTCTGATTCCTCGAGCTTTGCGATTTCTTTTTCCAGGCAGTGGGCGATGAACTCTTCGGTCGAGGAGTAACCCGCCACCCGAGCGTATGTTCTTATTTTCTCCAACAGGCCTTTGTCCAGCTTGATTTTGGCTTTTCTCATCTCGTCTCCTCCGGGGTTTTAGAAAATTGATCTTCCGATCATTTCCTCCGGCTTGGCGATGCCGAAAACATCGAGGATTGTCGCGGTGAGGTCGTAGAGGGCCGGGAACTCAGCTCTGACCTTCCGGTTGGTGACAAGGACGCCCGGAATGACCTCGGGCGCACTCATGTGGTCGCCGCTCCATTTTTCGGTGTTGTCTTCGAACACCTGGCGGGGGAACTTGCCCAGCGGAGAACCCCAGGAGATGCGGTAGCCGTAATTAAACCCAAGGACGATGTCAGGTGCGAGGTCGAGATGCCGTCCTTTATAGACATCCTTGGCGACAAAAGCGCGGAGGATAGCCCGCTCCCCCGTTTTCGGGTCAACGGCCTGCTCAAGCTTATCGGCGATTTCACGAACAAGGTTTTCGCTATCCGCGCCCGCGCTGACTGTGCCCTGCCTCTCGCGGCCTTTCTGGTTGATATACAGACCGTTGAGCCCGATCCCGAAGGCTTTTGTCCTCGACCAGTCGGTGTTGTCGAAGAGGCTGCTCTCCTCTTGCTTCCAGGGGTTGCGGAGCTTGTGATAGCCGTTTTCCAGAAGCCAGGTGTTGAGGTTGAAGCCTCGCCGGAAGGGGTTGAACCCGTGGTCGGACATAACCAGGAGAAGCGTGTCCTTTCCCAGCCTCTGCATGACCCGGTCGAGAAACCTGTCCGCTTCGATATAGATGTTTTCGATCGTCCTGCCGTATGTTAAGGCCAGGCCAGGGTCGTGCATCGGGTGGCTTTGATCGAAAAGCCGCCAGAACATGTGCTGCCGCTGGTCAGTGCTGGAGACGTAGTAGAAGAGAAGCCCTGAGTCGAAGCGGTTGAACTCGTGTTCGAACATTCGTTCCCCTTCGCCGAGGATCATGTCGTCCTGTTCAAGAAATTCAGCTTCATCCAGGACATCATGGTCGAGAGCGCTCGTGTCTGCCGGCAAACCCTTGGTGAAAAAAGGGCCGAATTCCTTTTCGAGTTCCCGGGCATAGCTTTCCGGGGTTGAGATCGGCAGGGCGGTGGAGGCCGGGTCGATGTTGACAGGCGTGACGTAGAGCTTGAAGTGGGGCCTGACTTCCTTGAGGTAAAACATGCAGATGCCGCTTACGCTCTGCGTGGGAAGGAGGTGGAAGCGGACTCTTTTCCAGCCGCTCCACTCCTTTTCTTTCAAGATGAATTCCTGGCCCTGGTAGGAAATCTTGGCTACCGGGTTCACGGGATCTATAACCACTTTGAAGTCCACTGTGGATTCAGGCCGGTCTTTCTTGAAAGCGTTCGTCGGCCCGGGGAGTCTGGCTTCGACCGTGTGTTTATCCATAGAAACCTGGTGGATGCGGCCGCCGCCGATGTCCTCGTTAATTCTGAAAGGCTGGTCGGTATAATAGTTGAACAGGCCGTAGTATCCCTTGATATCCGGCGTGCCCATGCCAGAGAGAGTCCTCTGTTTTGTGGGCACAGGCGGATAATTGGACGGCATCTTGAATACAGTCGCCGGGATGTCATGGTCTTCAAGAATCTGCCAGAAAGCGCGGCCTTTGATCAAGTTCCTCACTCTTCCGCCCCGCAGCGGCAGAACGAAATCTCCGAATCTCAGTGTCGTCTTTGCTTCTTCGGTGGCCGTGCCTGAAAAGACCGGAATGTAGGTTTCCGGGTCCCGATTCATGAAATCGAAAATGCCATGGCCTCCCGGGTCGGTTCCGGTGATGAAATTCGCCCAGGCCACCGGGCTTTGCGGCGGAACGCTCGTCTGGAGGGGACGAAAATCTCCCTGGCTCCCAAGCCGCCTGAAAGCGGGCAGTTTGCCCGCCTCCATCCACATGTGAAGAAGGCGGGGGTCAAGGCCGTCGAAACCAAGGACGAGGATTCTTGTCCGGGTTCCTTTCTTTCCCGCAGCCTTGGTCATCAGCGGAGCAGTTCCGCCGAGGGCAAAAAGGGAGGTTGAAGCGATTCCCCACTTGAGGAATTCTCTTCTTTTTATTGAGTTCATTCTTTTCTTCCTTTTTTTCGGGGAGACTCTTCTCTGTCGGCCAGGAGCGGCCGGCCATCCATGTGAGCCGGGACGGGAAGGCCGAACAGCCGGAGGACGGATGGAGCGATGTCCACGATCGACGGTGATTTATGGTTAATCTTCCGGTTCGAGAAGAACACGCCCGGGACATGCCGCGGGTCGATGCAGTGGTCGCCGCTCCAGGCTCTGACGTTATCCTCAAAAACTGTGCTGTTCACTTTTCCGGTGACCGAATCCCAGGAAGCACGATAACCTTGATTGTACCCGATGATGAGGTCCGGCGCGTTTTCCCTATAAGGACCGGCATAGATTTTGTCCCGGTCGTAAACGTCGGTGATGGCGACTTCCCCTGTCCGGCTGTCCCGCAGGACAGAGAGCTTCCTGATAAGCTCGGCTTTTAAGGATTTGGTCTCCACACCGGGCGGGACAACGCCATTGGCTTCACGGCCTTTTTGATTGATGTACAGGCCGCCAAGCCCCAGGGCATAGGCTCGGGTCTGATCCCAGTCGACATCTTTAAACCATTCGTCGCCTGCTTTTTTCCCCTTTTTTAGAGACAGGTACCCGTTGAGATAGAGCCAGGAGTTGAGGTTGACGCCTCGCCGGAAGGATTTAAACCCGTGGTCGGACATGACGATGAGAGCGCTCCGCAGGCCAAGACTCTGCCAGACTCGGCCGACCAGCTCGTCCATCTTTTTGTAGAGGTCCTCGATGATGCCAGATCTCATATCTGAGGGCTCTGTTTTTAGGGCAGGGTGGCCTGCATCCAGGTACCGCCAGAACATATGCTGGATGCTGTCGGTCGTCTCGAAGACGCAGACGACAGCGCCCTTTTTTGTCTTGCCGAGAGCGTTGAAAAGCATGGCCTCCCATTCGTCGTGGTTGGAGTACGTGAGGTCGAGGAAGGAAGCTTCGTCCAAGGCCCCTTCGTTCAGGGCCCAGGTGTCGTTGGCCTCCCCCAGGGTAACAAAGCTTCCCAGAAGCTTGCTGAGATAGACCGAATAGATAAACGGGTGAGAAATCGGCAGGGCAGGCTTTTCCGGGTCAATATTGAGCGGCGTACAGTACATTTCGAAATGAGGCTCGAGCGCCGAGATGTAAAACCTTGCGATCGCTTTGACCTTCCTCCCCAGGCCGGCCCTGAAAACAAGCTTGACCCAGGGAGAGAACACGCCTTTCTTGAGCCTGAGTTTCTGTCCGGGCCAATCGAGGAGAGCTTCGCCTTTCTCCCTGTCAATGTCGATAGCCAGAGGAAGCCGGAGTTCTTCAGGTTTTTTAAGGAGATAGTTATCCGGCCCTGAGATGTATGTCTCGATGCGACCGTCCCTGACATCCACCGGGATGGCGACGCCGCCCTCCTTTTTTTTGATTTTCTCCTTGTCCGTGGTGTAAAAGGCAAACGTTCCCTGGCTGCCCTTGAGGTCGGGCGCACACATGCCGGAGAGGAGATGGCCGGCGAATTTTTCCGGCGGGAAGGTAATCGGGACTCTGAGAACAGTGCTGAAGATTCCGGCCTGGCCCAGGATTTTCCAGAACGGCACGCTTTTTCTAAAATTCCGGATATCAGGCTTGCTCAAAGGAATTTTATATTTCCCAAAGGAAAGCGCTCTTTTCGGCCCGGTGATACGAGCTGAGGAAAGAGCCGGCAGGTAAGTCCTTGGGTCGCGGAGGAGAAAATCGAAAATGTTGTGTTTGGACGGCTCAGAACCCGTCATGAAGGATGACCAGGCCACCGGCGATATGGCTGGCGTCGTCGTCTGGAGGCGGGCGTAGCTTCCTTCTTTTTTTAGCCTGGCGAGGTGAGGGAGTTTTCCTTCTGCCATGAATTTTTCCACAAGGCTCGGCTCCAGGCCGTCGAGCCCGATGATGACGGCTTTATCGACGAGCGCCTTTTTATACGTTTGTCTGCCCCTGGCCAGGCGGAAAAGGAAGCGGAAGGGCCAGGACAGGAATGAAAATATGGCAAGGAAGAAGGTCAGGAACAGGATAAGAAAAGAGGAGAGAAAGGCGAAGCCAGCGCCGGGGCCGATGTAGCCCTGGACAGGAAGAGAAGCTCCCAAGACAACGGCAACTGATAGAATCAGCGCCGTGCGGGGAGAGAGTTTTCTGTTCATCGGAAATTTTCGAGGATGATTCCGGCCAGGTCGCTGATGGTCAAGCCCTCGCCGTGCGGCCTGTTGGCCCAGAAAAAGGCATCGTCCCATGTGTGCATACCCTGAAGATTGGTCCGGCCAAAAATCTCTTTTTTCCTGACCGAGCCCTTGAGGTCAAACCCGTGCTCGGGCAAGATGATGAGGTCCGGACCCAGGGAAAGATGGGGGCCCGAATATATATCTCTGCAATCCAAGACCCGCTTCACAACTTTCGTTCCTTCAAACTCAAGATTTTCCAGCTTTTTGCTGATCTCTTTTTTCAGAGACTCAGCCTCGGACGGGGCCACAGTCCCCTTCGGAAACTTCTTTATTCGATTGAGGTAAAGCCTGTTGGGATCAAGAACGAAAGCGACGCTCCCATCCGCTATGTCCTCAGGGCCCGCGGGCGAGGGGATGGAAAATTTCAGATAGCCCTCCTTCTCCAGCCAGACGTTGAGGTAAACCTCCTGGCCGATGCCGCAGAAGCCATGATCGGACAGAAGATAAAGGCCATCATCCCCGCCAGTCAGGTTGCGGAAGGAGAAGGCCATTTCATTGATGAGGCGGTCGATCTGGCGGTAATAATCAAGGAATTCTCGATGGAATGGCCTCTTCTCATCCACATAAGAATACCAGAGAAAGTGATGAAGCCTGTCTGTCCCGGTGATGACGAACTCAAAATAATCCCAGTCTTTTTCCCAGAAATAATTCAGGGCTCTTTGCTGGCTCTCCAGAGTCTTGAGGAGTTCCTGCCAGAGGAAGTCGGGGTTTTCCCGCGATTTTATGGTGTCGATATCAACCTGATAGCCCATTCGTTCCAGGGCATTTTTATCGGACAGAGGATAGACGGCTTTGGCCAGTTCGATGGCCACAAACCCGGAGATAAGGACGCCGTTAACCGGCCGCGCGGGGTAAGTGGCGGGCTGATTGATGATGATGGACGTCTTTCCCTGAGCGCCAAGCTTGTCCCAGAGCGTCGGGCACTTGACATCGAGGAAATTGGGAAATCGCACCTCGTAAGAGTCAGGCCTGAAGTCGGTGAACCCAAAAATTCCGTGGGTCGCGGGGTTGGTCCCCGTCATGAAGCTCGTCCAGCTCACGGCCGATATTTCAGGCAGGCTGGCCTTGATCTCATGAAGGCAGCCGCCGTCTATCAGGTCGCTCATCGAGGGCATGATGCCTCGTCGGGCCAGGTCGGTGACCAGCGAGTGGGGGACTCCGTCGAGCCCGATTACGCAGGCACGGGATCTTTTCTTCTTTTTTAATAAAACCATCAGAAGTTGATATTATAGCACAGACATGACGAGGGCACTGCGTGGGGCGTTGGTCCCAAAATTTGCCGATAGGGAATTCCCTTCAAGCGACAGTGTTTGATCTGGCAAGAAATTATCATGAAAGCGAGTGCACCCGAGGGGTGGCGTGGTTCGGGAGTGAACCGCGACAGGACCCGTCGGGTGGTCCTGTTTGTGTTAGTTGATGATGATCCGGGCATCAACGATCCGGCAGCCTTTTCCTTTCTCGAACACGAGGAGCGGGTTGATGTCCAGCTCCTGAATCTCCTCAAAATCCACGACCAACTGGCTGAGCCGCTTGAGACAGTCGGCGATGGCTTCCACATCATAGACAGCTCCGCCGCGGAATCCCTCTAAAATCTTATGGGTTTTGGTTTTCTTGATCATGGCCATGGCCGAGTATTCGCGGATCGGCGCCAGACGAAAAGAGACATCCTCCAAGGCTTCAACATAGATTCCGCCCAGTCCGAACATCAGGATGGGGCCGAATTGAGCGTCTCTGTTCATGCCCAAGATCACTTCTTTGCCTTCGCGGACCATTTCTTCAACGATCAACCCGGCGATCCTGGCTTCAGGCTTGATGCGGAGAACGTTATTGCAGATTTCTCGGTAAGCAAGCTTGACGTCGTTTTTGTCTTTGAGGTCGAGCTTGACGCCGCCGTAATCGAATTTGTGGACGACATCAGGAGAGGAAATCTTTATGACGACGGGGAACCCGATCTCCCCGGCTGCTTCGGCCGCTTCTCGTTCGCTCCTGGCGAGAACCGACCCCACGACCGGAAAATGATAGGCTTTGAGAACCTCGTACGCTTCGTGTTCGAGGAGCAAACAGCGGCCTTCTTTCCTGACGGAAGCGATGACCTGGCGAGCTTTCGCTTTCTGGACCCGGTACGTTTTGATCCCGGTCTGCGGACGCTTCAGCCACTGGGCAAAATTCCTCATTTCCGCCAGCACTCCGGCTGCTGACTCGGGAAATCTGTAGTTTGGGATGCCGTTTTCTTCGAGAATTTCGATCCCCCGAGAGACATCGTAGACTCCTAACAGGCAGCAGAGAACCGGCTTATGCGAGGCCTTGGCGACGTTGACGATGGCTGATGAAATCTTATCGACCTTGGTGAATGCTGTCGGTGTCAAGATGACGATAGCCGAGTGGATCTTTTTATCCCTGACGACCGCCCGCAACGAAGCTTCATACTGTTCGGCCTGGGCTTCAGCGATGAGGTCCACCGGGTTATGGAGGCTTGCTTTCGCAGGCAGGATTTTCCGCAGCTTCGCCTTAGTCGCGGGGCTTAACGGCGCGACGTTGAGGTTGTGCCGGATGCAGGAATCGGTGGCCAGTATCCCCGGGCCCCCGGAATTTGTGATGATGGCGACGTTCCTTCCCCGGGGGAGAGGCTGGCTGGAGAAAGCTTTGACGTAGTCGAACAGCTCTTCCAGTGTGTCAACTCTGAGGACGCCGCATTGTTCAAAGATGGCGTCATAGACTTTGTCTGAACCGGCCAGCGATCCCGTGTGCGAGGAGGCGGCCCTGGCTCCAACTAAAGTCCGGCCGGCTTTGAGTGCGATGATCGGCTTCGGCCGCACTCTGGAGCTTGTGATTTCCCTGGCAATCGACATGAACTCCCGTCCGTTAACTAGGTCTTCGAGGTACATCAGGATGATGTCGGTCTTGGAATCGGACTTGAGATAGTGAAGAAGTTCATTCTCGTTGACGCCCGCTTTGTTGCCCATGCTGATGAACTTGGAGAAACCGATGTTGGCTTCTTTGGCGTAGTCAAGCACGGCCACGCAGAGGGCTCCGCTCTGGGAGACGAAGGCGATATTCCCTTCTTTGGGCATCTGGGTGCCGAAGGTGGCGTTCATCGAGGACCGGGGGTCGGTGTTGATAACGCCGAGGCAATTCGGCCCGACCAGGGTTATGTCGTGCTGTTTGATGATTTCCAGGACTCGGCGTTCGAGGGGGATTCCTTCTCCGCCGATTTCCTTGAAGCCGGCCGTGATGACAATAGCTCCTTTGACGCGCCGCTCGCCGCATTCTTCGAGAACAGAGGGGACGACCTGGCTGGGGACAGCGACGACAGCTAAATCAACCTGATCAGGAATGTCCGAAACGCGCGGGTAGGACTTTATGCCTAAAATGCCGTCAGCCTTTGGGTTGACGGGGAAGACGATTCCTTTGAAACGGTTGCCTAAAAGGTTGGCGAGCAGCGATTGACCGACGCTTCCGGGCTCGCGGGAAGCGCCGATGACAGCAATGGTCCGCGGGCAGAAAATCGCCTCAATCTTTTCCACGAGTTCCTTCTTTTTAGTTCGCATCAAATATTACTATTCCGGTCGAATTTACACAAGATTGCCGCTGGGCCCGAAACGCTGTCACCCGGCCCTGGCTACAAAATAGTCGGCGACGCGGACGTCGTATTTTTCTGGATCGAGAGTCTTGACGATGGTCCGTGAATACCGGTTGGTGACGGTGTCGACTTCGCTCAAGTCAACGACGGCGCCGTCCACTTTGTTTCCTTTAGGGTCAGTGATGAGCTTTACCCGGGGCCTGAGGAGAAGCCGCTGGTCCGGGTTGTTTTCGACGACAAGGCCCAACTCGCCCGTGCTCAACGCGACCAGACTCCCGACCGGGTAGACTCCCATCATCTTGACGAATTCCCTGAGAAGGATTGGATGGAATTCCCTGCCCGATTGCTCGAGCATCAGGCTCAACGCTTCCTCCCGGGTGAAAACCTTGGCCCTGTAGACTCGCTTGGTCGTGATGGCGTCGAAAAAGTCGACGATCTTGACGATTTTGCTGAAGAGGTTCACCGACTGCTTCTTGAAAGAGCGAGGATATCCGGACTTGTCCTCCTTGATGTGATGCTCCAGCGCGACGTGAACGGCATGAAGCGGCAAATTTTTTAGCTCCCTGAACTGAACGAGCTTGCCCGCTCCTTGATAAGGGTGTTTTTCGATGATCTCTCTTTCCCTGTCGTCGAGTTTGTCCGGCTTTTCCAGAATTTCTCTGGGCGTGTCGAGCTTGCCGAAGTCATGGAAAAAAGCGCTGATCCCCAAATCGACAAGCTCGTTGCGGTCGAGGCCCAGCCGTCTTCCTAAGGCAATGGCAAGGATGCAGACGTTCATCGAATGGTTGAGCGTGTACTCGTGGAAATTCTTGATATTCGTCAACCCCTGGACAAAAGATTCGTTCTCGACGATGTGATTGAAGATGGACTGCATGAGCCTTCGCGTTGTGCTGAGCTTGATTTTTTCCTTGCCGCTCTCGGCCTCGAAGGCCTCTTCAAGATGAGTGACGCCCAGAAAAAAAACCTTGGCCGCGTATTTCTCGCGGCTGGGCGCAATGTCGGAGGGGAGAATCTTTTCCATGGCAATTCGGCTGATGCCTCTGGCCTCGAGTTCCGCAACCAACTTCTGAAAAATCTGTCCCGGTTTTTCTTCGACCTTGGCCAGCACCATGGCGAGAAGCTTGAGATCCCCATCTCCAAGACCCGGCTCAAAGCGGATGCCGCCGATCTCCTTCTTTTTGAACTCTTCCAGGATGAATTTGAAAAACTGGTAATTAGAAAACCCCGCCTTGAGACGGATGTTGTTAAAAAAAAGCGTGCTTTGCCTGGCGGCAAACACGGCCTGCCCTGATTCGGTCAGCGCCTGATGAATGAGCCTGAAGAGCAGGGAGATCTGGCGCTCGAACAGGAGGTTGTTCGGCTCGTAAATTCTGGCACTCTTCAGGACAACGTTCAGCCGGATGACGATCTCGACCGCAAGATGATGAAGGGCTCTGGCTTTCTCGGGGGAAATCTTTTGACCCTCAGGGTTTTTCATTCGGTGTCCTTTTGTGAAACGAGGAGGCCCGGCCGGAGGAAATTTCTTCTAACGCTTTGACACAGGCCTCCCGGACTCTCCTTGAACGGCTCTTTGCGCCTTCTTTCAGAGCTTCTTCAGCTTCGGGTGGTGCCATTTTTCGCAAAGCGGAGGCGGCCGCGATGGCGGTCTTGAATTTCTCGCGGCTGGAGAACAGAGTTGTTTTCAGGCTTTTTCTTAGTAAATCACAAGCTTCCCGAGACCCGCTCTTCGCCAGCGCGTCATAGATGGCTTCTTTTTCTTTCATCGTCTTTTTCTTGAACGCCTTGTTTCGAGCCACCATCAGGAGGTGATCCAGGACAGCCTTCTGAACGGGTTTAATCGCCCGCAGAGCAGCCGTTCGCACGTCTTCATCTTCGTCAGAAAGAAACCCGATGAGGATCTTGCCCGCCGTTTCATCATCGATTTCGCCGAGCGCTTTGACCGCCTCGAGCTTGATCTCTTTATTCCGGCCATGCAAGAATCCGGCCAGGAAAGAAACGGTCTTTTTGTCCGCGCTCCGACTGAGGAACCCGATGATTTTTATAGTCAGGCCCGGCCTCGACTCTTGGGCAAGGCTCATGACCGTGCTGATGTCCTGCCTGCTTATTTCCTCAAGGATGTCAAGAGCAGCCCGGCGATGCCGCGCGTCGTGGGAATGCTCGAAAACAGCGGCCACGGACCGGGCCGCGGCTGGACCGATAAGCTTTAGATAGGAAAGCAGAGAGTCGAAGTTTTCGACCTTGCTCGAGTCGAGCGAGTCCGGAAGCTTGGCGACGAGGCTTTTCTGGCTGATTTCAGTGATAACAGCTTTGATGAAGGCCGCTTTCTCTTCATCCGCATCCGCGAAGGCGTCCCTGATCTCGTAGAGAGACCGGATGAGGCTGGCCGCTCGTGCAAAGTCGTTCTTTTGGACGGCTTCATCGTGAACCTGTTTCAGGACATCGGCAATGGCCGGGAACTGGTCAACGCGTTCTTCGAGGTAGGTGATCTCCGTGATCAGGTTCAAGTACTCTTCTTCTGGCGAAATCCGCCTGTTCGAAAGCAGCAGCGACTCAATCTCGCGCATGTCTTGTTCATCCGAAGAGGCCTGTTCAGAGGCGGTGCTTTCCTGAGCAGGAGCGGCGCTTCCTTCAGCCGGCTTGATCGCCGAAGCCTCCACATCCAGAGCACCGCGGCGGATAGCTTCCAGGTCTTCAGGCGCCAGGTCAATCCTGCCGCTGGAGAGCTTCTCCTTGTCAACGTGAATTTCTAAAGGAGGTTTCCCGACGCCGATCCTTGTCTCGAGAAAGTCGTCCGGAGCGTCATACCGGATATTGGCCAGGTCCCTTTCCCAGAGGGCATTGACGATATCACTTTCATCTGGCGGAAGTTGGGAGACGTTCTTAATGGTCTCAAGGAAAGCCGTTAGCTCATCTTTTCCCAGGCCCCGGTAAAAATAGAGCGTTTTCATCCCGTCCTTAAAAAAGAAAAAAGGAAGGCTTTTGACGGGGTGGGGGTCTTCGTATACCTTTATCCCGGCAAAAGTGAAGGCCTGTTCTTCAATGTCCAGCTCGAGCTTCCAGTGAGCATCCAGGTACTCCTTGAACTTGGCCTCAAGATCTAAAAGAAAATTGGCCACTGTTTTGTGTTCAGGCGGAAAAATCTTGGCCGCTGAAACGGCGTTGGCGAGGACGACGAGGATTTCTTTGACCTTGGCGAGCTGAACAGAATCAATGATGGCATCCACAGATGCCGAGTCCGCTGGGCGGCCGGCTTTTTTCGATTCCACTCTATCCTTCAGCGCGAGAGATTTTTCCTCCCCTCACGGCTTATTTTAGCCTTTTTTTCGCTCCGTCGTCAATTTCTCTTGGCGGCTTCCCTCGCTTTCACTTCCTGGCCGTTTCCCGCTTGCTGAGCACGGCTTTCTCGTAAGCATCGGCTTCTCTGATCCAGGCATCGGATGGCGGGACGTCAGCGCTCAGGCAGTAATAGTCCCAGACGGCTCCGGAAGGGAGGGATTTGCTCTCCTCCAACACAGCCAGCCGGCCGAAATGGTTTCCGCTAACCTCAAGTTCCATGAGCCTGTCCAGAGGCTGCAGAAGAGCCAGCAGAAAAGCCTTTAACGTGGCTCGAGCGCCGAGGACCAACGCTCCCACCCTGTTCATAGAGGCGTCGAAAGAATCGAGCGCCAAATGGACCCGGCCAAGAGCCCGGCCTCGGACGATCTCTTCCGCGACGCTCCTCAGCTCTTCATTGAGGATGACGACATGGTCGGAATCCCACCGGACAGGCCGGCTGAGATGGAGAAGCAGCTCATCGAAGAATGGCAGGAGGGCCGATAGCTTATCGGCGATGGACTCGGTCGGGTGGAAATGGCCGAGGTCAAGACAGACCATTTTCTTTTTGTGAGCTGCGTAGCCCAGGTAAAACTCGTGGGAGCCCACGACATAGGATTCACTCCCGATGCCGAAGAGTTTGCTCTCTAAGGAATCTTTCATCGTGGAGGAGCTGTATTCGACCTTGAATATCTCATCGAGCGATTCTTTGAGAACAGCCCGGTGAGTCCAGCGGTCGACCGGCGCATCCTTGGATCCGTCAGGAATCCAGAGGTTGTGCAGGCAGGGGTTTTTTTGTTCGCGTCCAAAAAAGGAAGCGATCTTGCGGCAGCACCTGACGTGCTCGACCCAGAACCTTCTGACCGTTTTGTCTCTGCTGCTCAGAGTGAAGCCGGAATCGGCTCTGGGGTGGGCGAAACACGTGGCGTTGAAATCGAGCTTTAGCTTTTCCTGCTTGGCCCAGGCTATCCAACTCTTGAAATGGCCGGGTTCAATCTCGTTCCGCTCGACCTGACGGCTTCCGAACTCGCCATACATGGCATGGAGGTTGAGACGATGCGAGCCCGGAATCAAAGAAAAAGCTTTGGCCAAATCCTGGCGCAGTTCGCCGAGGTGACGCGGCCTTCCCGGATAGTTGCCGGTCGGGTGGATCCCGCCGGTTTTGTCGGGTTCATCTCTCCTCTCGTATCCCCGGACGTCGTCCGCCTGCCAACAGGGGAGTGAAAGGGAGATCGTTCGTAAGCTCCTCAGAGCAGCCTCGACGTCGACACCGGCCTCAGCATAACGGCCGCGGCTTGACGCGTATGCTTTTTCAACGGCTAAAGAGTCCATTTCCCCGCCATCCTTTCATTTTCTGAAAAATCTATCCGATGACGTTTTGAAAACGCTCGTAGGCCGATTCCCATTCTCTTCCGGAAGAGGGCTCATAAGTCCGGAGCTCAACGGAATTCTCGATGATCTTCCGGATGTCGGCCAAAGAACGGACGTATCCCAGGGCCAGCGCCTGAACCATGATGTTTCCGATCGCCGTGGCTTCAGCCGGGCCGGCGATGACAGGCAGGCCGGTGGCGTCAGCCGTGAACTGGCAAAGCAGCCCGTTCCTCGACCCGCCGCCGATGACATGAAGCTTCTCGATGGTCAGCCCAGTCAAGCGCCGCAACTGTTCGAGGATAAGGCGGTACTTCAGGGCAAGGCTCTCCAGGATCGAGCGCGCCGTTTGTCCGGGCAAGAAGGGAGGGGCCTGGCCTTTTTTGAAGCAGTACTGACGGATGGCCTCCGTCATGCTGGGCGGGTTGAGGAAGCCGGGCCAATCGGGGTCGATCATTGCCTTGAACGGCAGAGCGTTTTCCGCCAGCCGAGTGATTTCGTCGTAGTTCAGCGTTTCCCTTGCGGCCCATTCCCTGCGGCACTGCTGGAGAAGCCAGAGACCGGTGATGTTCTTGAGAAAACCGATTGTGCCGGCAACGCCACCTTCGTTGGTGAAATTCATCTCCAGCGACTCTTCTGTTATGTGCGGCTCGTCCATCTCGACTCCCAGGAGCGACCAGGTTCCTGAGCTGATATAAGCCCAATCCTTTCCCTCGGCTGGGACGGCGGCGATGGCCGCGGCCGTGTCGTGGCCTGCGGTGGCTACAACGAGCGCGCCCTCCGACCCCGTCTCCTCGGCGACCTCGGTGCTCAGGGAACCGATGACCGTCCCGGGCATCAGGACGTCTTGCATCAAGCCACGGCGAAGTCCCAGAGCAGCCAACAGGTCTTCACTCCAGGCCCGCTTCCGCACGTCGAGAAGCTGGGATGTTGAGGCGATGGTGAATTCTCCCGTTTTCTCTCCGCTTAAAAAATAGGTGAAAAGGTCCGGCATGAAGAGAAGGTCGGACGCGTGGTCAAGAAGAGGCGATTTATCTTTGACCATAGAGAAAAGCTGAAAAAGCGTGTTGAAGCTCATGAACTGAACGCCGGTTAGAGCATAAACCTTCTCTTGAGGCGTGCGTTTAAAAAATTCTTCCTTCGCCCCTCTGGTCCGCTTGTCCCGGTAAGCAAAAGGGAGGCCAAGGAGAGTTCCGTCACTGGCCAGCAGTCCGAAATCGACACCCCAGGTTGATACAGCCACGCTTTCAGGCCTTATGCCCGGGTCGGTCCGGCATGAACGCATCGCCTCTTTGATCTCTTCAAACAGGCTGTAAACATTCCAGTGCAGGTGCCCGCAGACCTGGATAGGAGCGTTGGCAAAACGGCGGATCTCCCGGGTTTCGATCTTTTCGTTCTCGAGCTTTCCCAGGATAGCCCGGCCGCTCTCTGCGCCGAGGTCAAACGCCAGAAAATGGTGCCCTCTCATTTCCGTTCCTTCCTGGAGACAACCTCTTTTTTATATTATCAATCCTTAAGGATTGCAAGCTGTCCCTCCGCATTCAACTCCGCTTGGAAGCATCTCCAACCATGTGATGTGCTTCCGGGATAGAAGAGGGGGGTGGCGCGGTTCGGGGGTGAACCACGACGGGACCCCCCCCTCTATCAAAAAAATGGAGATGCGTACTCTCCGCTTTGAAAAGTTGCCGCAAATATTCTATGATGGACGAGGGAAAAAAGCGTCCATGGAATTTGAGGACAGATTAAAACTTCTTAAAAAGTCGAGGGCCACAAGATCCCGGCAGGAAGCGGTTGACAGGACCTGGCACAAGATCGGCCAGAGCCCCGACCTAACGACCAAAGAGAAGCTGGAAAAACTGATCAGCCTGACGCGGACGGGACCGGAAAAAAAGGATAAAGCCCGGGTCGCGGAGCCGGGCAGGCAGGAACCGTTTCAGGTTTTCGAGAACCATTTCTCCCTTCGTTCGCGATACGGCAGAATCTCGATCGGCCGCGGGCTGAGGGTCAAGGGACAGACCCTCTCTCTGCTCAGCCGGGATCAGAGTTTTAAGAACCTTGACCTAACCAGCTCCCTGTTTCTGGACTTGGAGACAACCGGGCTGTCGGGAGGAGTGGGGGTTGTTCCTTTCCTGGTCGGTCTGGGGTTTTACAGGGAGAGCAACTTTCACGTGCTTCAATTCTTTCTGGGCGACCCGGCAGCTGAAGATGAGCTCATCGAGGAGCTCCGGCTGCTCTTTTCTCGGGTGAAGTTCCGTTCGGTCGTCACCTTTAACGGCAAGGCCTTTGACCTGCCGCTTTTGGAAACCCGCTTCGTCCTCAGGGGCGAAATCCTTAACCTGAGCGGGCTTCCGCATCTCGATTTCCTTTTTCCTGCGCGGAGCCTCTGGCAACACAAGCACGAAAGTTGCCGCCTCTACCATCTCGCCCGGGAGGTTCTGAACGCCGACCGCGAACAGGACATCCCCTCGGCCGAGATTCCCTTCCGCTATTTTCAGTTTCTTCGCTCCGGCGATTTCAGCCTGATCGAGCCGGTGCTCTACCATAATCAGGAAGACATTCTCTCTCTGCTTGGCGTCGTCATTGTCGGGGCCAGCTTTTTTGCCGAAGAAGAGGTGCAAGCGGAAGAAAAACTCGCGGACGCCATGGATCTTTTCGGAGTGGCCAAGATCTTAGAGAGGACCGGTGAGTTCGAGAAGTCAGCCCTGTTTATCCGCAGGGCTCTGGAGAGCGGGCTTTCTGGAGAGGCCTCTGTTTTGGCCAGGAAGAAACTGGCGTCATATTTCAAGAAACATCAGGAATGGGAAAAAGCTGTTCGTCTGTGGCAGGAGATGGCGCCCCTGAACGAGCTTACCTGTTTTCGCGAGCTGGCCATGTATTACGAACACCGGGCCAAGGACTACGGGAGGGCCAAGCAGGTCTCTGAGGAAGGTTTAGAAATGGCCAGCGGCATCTCCAGGGTTTATGAGATGGACTTTGCTTACAGGCTTGACCGGCTCAAGAGAAAAATCAATCGTCATCTCGCCGAGACGAGCAAACAGTGAAGCGCGAACTCAAACAATTTCAGGCGTTTCTGCGCTCGCGCGGGTTGAAGCTGACGCGGACGCGCGCGCTTATTTTTAAGAAGATATTCTCTCACCCAGCCGTTCATCCGAACGCCTACGAACTTCACGACAGGCTGACCCGAAGCGGCCATCGCATTTCCCTGGCGACGATCTACCGGACGCTCAACCTCCTGGTCAAGAGCGGCCTGGTCAGCTCGATCGACTTGGGAGAAAATCACAGCCATTTCGAGCCGGGACGCCCCCGGACCGCGCATGGTCACCTCATCTGCCTCGCCTGCGGTCGGGTTCTCGAATTCAGCCATCCCGAAATTCAACAGGCGATCGACGCGATCGGGCAGGGAAGAGGGTTCAGGCTGGATAAGTTTTCGCTCCAGGTTTTTGGGTTTTGCGATAAATGCCGGTAAACCCACTTTTTTCTAAGGAGCGCTTTGACGACTTCAATGGCCATGAAGACGAACATACCGCTGCGGTTAGCCTTAAGGGGTGAGGTCGAGGCCGGAAAAAGGGGACTCCGCCGGGCCAAATTTCCTCGGGGGATTCATCCGGAGGGGGGATTGTCTGTGAATTAGGGATAATAAATAATATGGCTGCCGACTAAATAAAGGGATAGGTATGGAAACACCGTCTCTCAGGTTGAACTGGAGCTCAAAAACCGTTACAATCCTCCAGAACGGCAGCTAACCGGATGAACGGATGAAAAGAAAAAAACATTCTTTCTCTGACGGCTACACGTTTATTGAAATCATCCTGGTCGTGGCGATCCTGGGCATTCTCTTGCTCGTTTCTTATCCGAGCATCCAGAACACGCTGGAAACGAGAAACCTGGAAAACAAAGCGAGAGAGGTCCTGACAACCCTCCAACAGGCTAAATTCCAGGCGGTCAAGTTCAAGCTCAACCACCGGCTCAGGCTCGATAACAGCCAAGGCTATTGGATGTATTATATTGAACGGGAAGTCAGGTCGGGGACATGGGTCGAGGTGCAGGGGTCGATAAGGAAAAGCATCCCCAAGAAGCTCGTCGTGACCGTAAACGTGCCGAACCAAGCAGTGGTTTTTAACCCGCTCGGGATAGTCTTAAATTATAATCCCGCTCAACGCAACATTTCGCTCCAGAGCCCGGTCCTGAACGCCAAGGGCCAGCCGAGCACCAGGAACATCATCATCTATGCCGGCGGGTCAATCCAGTACGTCAAATCAACATAAAAAAGGGATGAGAGGAAAGACTATGAGGCGCCGAAATTATCGACAAAAAAATAAAAAGGAAGGCTTTACTCTCTTCGAGGTTGTGATCGGAATAGCCCTGATCGCCATCGCTGTGCTCGGTCTGGCCGAGATGTTCACGCTGAGCGTCCTGAACAACATGCGCTCCGACAGGATCACGACCGCATCCTTCCTGGCTCAACAGCGGGTTGACGTCTTGAGGAACTTGACAGCAGGGGAGCTGGCCTATTTCACGTCAAGCGCCAGCATTGACCTGAACAAAGACGGGACGCCCGATCTTTTGAAAGACGAGCTCATCGACCTCAACGGAGACACGCGGAATGATTACCGGAGGTTGACCCGGATCCGGAACTCGACTGAGTTCAGCGGAGATGCCTGGGAAGTTGATGTCTTCATTTTTTCAGCCGAGCAGTTTGGCAAAGACCAGAGCGCGCTCTTAGGCGACCCGCAGCGGCACCGCGTGAGGGCAAGAGTGAGCACGATCATCAGCCGGTAGACGGAGACAGGCAGGGAAAAATGGGAACAAAGAATTTCAAAACAATCGGCAGGAAGCGAAAGCAAGGGGGAAGGCCGGGCTTCACTCTGGCCGAGCTTTTGGTGGGTTCGACGGTCATGCTGGTCGTGATCGTGGCGACGCTAACTCTCTACATGAGGAGCAACAGGGTGGCCGTCGATCAGAGCATGTACGCCGAGCTCCAGCACGACGTCCGCTCAGCCATGTTTTTCATCGCCCGCGACATCCGGATGGCCGGGGTGGGGCTTCCCATCGAATTCAACGGCTACTATTTTGAGGGGACGGACAACGAAGACCAGGGCGCTGAGGTGAGGCCGGACCGGCTGCTGATGATGGGCAATATCGAAGACCCGCTCAACTTGGAGATCGAAAATTACCAGGGAGCATCCGTCAACCTGAGACTCGAAGATTACAGCTTTGAGCAATACCCCTATCCGGATGCCTACTATGCCAATAAAATCGTCCTTATCCTCCCGAACCCGAGCTCGGCATGCCGCGCCGGCGAAGTTCGGAAAATTACCCATGTCACCCACAGCGCGACCGGGACGAACGAGAGGCTGAACTTCTCGCCCGGCCTTGCCCCTGGCATCAACCCGCCCGGGGGGTTGTCCGGAACCTGCGGGAGCCCGAATGATTATGACGGCGGCCTCGCGACGTTTATCGACGTCAAAGAGTTTTGGCTGGATATCACGGGCAACTATCCTGGCCTAACCGCCGGAGTTAACGGCTATATCGGGAACGGCCAGGGAGGAATTCTCTACATGACGCTGAACGCCATCCACTATCCTCTGGCCCAGAACGTCGAGAACCTCCAGTTTGAATACAACGGAGACCTGGACAACGACGGCGGCCTGGACGGCTTTCTCCCATGGGCCGACACCTGGACGCTGGATCAGATCAGCCGAATCCGGGAAATCAGGATTTACATCCTTGGGCAGACGCCGCGGGCTTTCGTGAGTGTTTCCGGAACCCCTCCTTCAGACCTCTATCTTTACCAACGGCCGCCTCTTTCCAACACGTCCGGCTCCGGCCAGCCAGACCGGCGCAAGAGATTCCTTCTTGAATCAACCTCAGTTGTCAGAAACCTGAGCCTGAATCTATACAACACGGGGACACGCTGATGAGGGATAAAATGGACAAGAGAAAGACGAGAAAAGACCGGGGTGCGGGGTTGATCATCCTGATCATGGTCATCGCTTTCCTGCTCACTGTCGGCATTTTGCTTCTGTATGTCACCGGCACAGGGCCTGAAGTGGCCGGGAATGTCCGGATGCAGGAGAGAGCCTTTAACGCCGCAGAGGCCGGGTTTGACGCTGCCTGGCGAGTGTTGAATGAAAACATCATCGAGGGAGTGATCACTGATTTTTCCACGCAGTACCGGACGACCTATAACGGACAGCCAGTTCTGGATATACCGCCGACAGAAAGTCTGGACAATCCTTATTACTTCCGGATGCTCACCGACGAAGAGCTCGTCAGCGAATTCGAAAGGGATCCGACAAACATCGTCTTCCTCAACCAGACTCTCCCGAACGATCCCTCGCTGAGCTACACCGTTTTTTTAATTGACGATGAAGCCGGCGGGGTCATTCCGAACGACAGGGATTGCCTCGTCGTCTGTATCGGCCGGGCCGGACGGAACACGTATGCCAGAATCGAAGTCATGATAGAAATTCAGGAATCGACATAAACGAAAAAGGAAAAGGAAGCGAACATGAAAAAACATGTTTTGGGGCTAATCATTTTAGGGGCAGGCCTGACGGCTTTTTTCCTGATCAGAGCTAACAGCCAGGTCTGCGCTACCCAGAGCGACCGCGTCGTCGGCTACCGCGGAGGCGATGCTTCGACTCTTAGCAAGCTGGATGGCATCGAAAATGATCTTGTGGGTCTTAACCTGCGGCTTGAAGGCAAGGGCGCCAACTGGAAGGAGACGAGCAACTATCCGGTAACGACTAACTTAAGGATGACGGGCGCGGCGGCAGACTTCAACGGCGATAGGCTCGTCGATCTTGTCCAGGGAGGACGGCAGTGCGACAACAACGCCAATCCGACAGACACGAATATCGCTGTATTCGTTAGCCGTGGACGAGAGCCCGGCAACCCGCTCCGGTTCGTCTTCAACGGGCCTTACTATATTAATTATCTTGCCACCTTTACAACGTATGAAATCATGGCTCTCGGCGCCGGCGATTATGACGGCGACGGCGACGCTGACTTCGCTGCCCTATCCTGGCAGGGCAGGCTCTGGATTTTCAAAAACCTCTATGTTGAAAACGGCCTAAGACCGGGAGATATCCCCGTATTCGACTCGCGCCCCACTCTTCTTGGAGATTTGGTCAACGACGGCTACGGCGAATTCGGGACCGATTCGAGATACTGGCGGTGGGAAAGCAACATAGAATCAATAGATATCGATGGCGACCGAGATTTGGACCTGATCGTTGGAATCCCTACTTACAGAGCGAGAAGCCGATGGGGGTTGGTTGTTATTTATATCAATGACGGGAGGGGAACGTTTTCCCGCCTCCCTCAGACCATCAACCCCTATCCCGCCAGCGCTCAATACGGCGTATGCGGCGTTGCGGCAGGCGATTATGATGGAGACGGCGACGTTGATTTCATCGTCGGGTCTGCGAATTCGAGAGACTTGATCTTCTACAGGAACGACGGCGGAACGTTCCGGGAAGACAACCGGAAGACGGTCACCATTCCCGCAGGCCGTGGCTCATGCACTTACCTCCGAGCCGGAGACGTGGATAAAGATGGAGACGTGGATTTTGTCCTGGCCACAGACGGCTGGACGGCCAACCCGCCGGGCGGGTATGTCTTTTGGTACGAAAATGATGGAACCGGTGTCTTTACCCGCCGTCCCATCCCGGCGAGCGGCGCCCAGGTTTCCCCGTCCACCGACCTTGACTCTGGCGCCATCGGAGATTTCGACAACGATGGCGACCTGGATTTCTTCGTCGCTGACGGAAACGACTCAAGGAACTGCTATTTCTTCATGAACGACACTTATCCTATTTATAAAAATAAGGGGACTGTCTCTTCCAAAAACCTTCTGCCTTGCGCGTTCATCACATCTGATTATGCTGTCGTGGCGGTGACTATCACCGTCAGTGAAACAAAGCCAAGAGGGACGGATATCGTCTACTATCTTTCCAATTCTATCGATGTCAACGGAAATCCCAGGTGGGAAGGACCGGTGACCCCGGGAGTCGAATTCGAGTTCGAAAGTCCAGGAGATTTCCTCCGCTGGCAAGCGGTGTTTACAACCACAGATGAGACAGTTACCCCCAGGCTCTGGAGATTGGACATAGACTATAAGTTCATAACTAAAAGGGAATATTCGCGGACCTCCCATGCCTTTACGACAGTGAACCTCGACCCGGGCCGAGAAGGTGACGAGGAAGTCCTCTATTCTGCCTCGTTTGAATTCCCGAAATGGAGAGGCCATCTCCGGTCGTGGAACGTGAGCGACCTCGAGCTTGCCTACACCAGAGGCTCCCAGCTTGCGGATATCCTGGATGTCGGCGCCACTTTCGTTGAAGACGCCGGCGTAAACCTGAGGGACAGACACTGGTCCAGCCGCGTCGTGTACACGGCCTATGATAGAGAGGCTGACGGCGTGATGAACGACAGGCTTGATTTCAACACCTCAGAGGCTGACACCCTGGACGACTTTCTCCTGCTCGGCATAGGAAGCCCGGAAGTAGCGCCGCTCATCCGCTTCGTGCTCGGAGAGGGCCGAGACTGGAAGCTTGGGGATATCAACCATTCCTCGCCCACCGTTCTCGAGCCTCCCCGGGGAACGCCAACAAAGATGGGCTCAGGCTATGACGCATTCAAGGAGGCGTACAAGGACCGGAGAAAGGTCGTTTTTGCCGGCGCCAACGACGGCATGCTCCATTGCTTTGACGCAGCGACTCTGGAGGAGCTCTGGGCCTTTATTCCTAACAACCTCCTTTATAAACTGAAAAGAATGCGGATTCTCGACCCCGACTGCGGTTATTACCTCAACCATGAATTCTTCGTTGACGGCACGCCGGCGATCCAGGATGTCTATTTTGGAGGCGCCTGGCGCACGGTGCTTGTCTGCGGTCAAGGTTCAGGCTGGGGGAAGAATCAGAAGTGCTATTATTTTGCCCTTGACGTCACCGACCCTGAGTCGCCTAAACCGCTCTGGGAATTCACCGACGACACCATGGGCGAAACCTGGTCAGTGCCGGCGATCGCCAAAATTGAACCGCTCAATCAATGGGTCGTTTTCTTCGGCTCCGGCTACGACAACGACAACGACCCGACAGAGAAAATCGGCCACTATTTTTACGCGGTGGACGTGGAAACAGGGTCTCTCCTCGCATCCTTCGAAATCGCCGAGAGACGCGAACCGGCGAGCCCGTTTGGCATTCAAAACACACTTCCCGGTTCGCCAGCGATTGTTGATTCAAACGACAATGGGTTTGCCAATGCTGTTTACTTCGGTGACCTGCTGGGCAGATTATGGAAGATCGGCTTAACAACAGCCCTTCGTCGCTGGGAGCCGGCTGTCATCTACCGGGATCCCTATTACCATTCGATTATCACCAAGCCGGCCTTCTACGTCAACTGGGTGGACAAGACGACCCATCTCTATGTCGGAACCGGAGGCGACGATAGAGCTCCTGACACAGAGTATTATTCTTTCGTTGCCGTTGTCGACAGCGGTCCCAATGCCGTTGTCGAGTGGTACATTGGGCCTGATGATTTAGCGACGCGCCTGGGGATTAATCTCGACCGGAAAAAAGGGGAGTTTGTGCAGGGAGAAAAGGTCTGGGCTGACGACATTATTGCCGACCGGATTGTGTATATCGCCACGCTTCAAGGCAGCATCGAGTCTCTGAATCCCTGCAAGGCTCTTGCCGGAAGCGGAAAGCTTTATGCCCGGTACATTTTGGGCAATCAGATGGGAGGCACAGCCTTGTTGAGCGCTGAGGGCGCGCCAGAAGCGTTTAAAGTGACAAAACAAAAGGTCAGGTCAGCGGTGACAATAGGGGAGACCCAGGTCATAAGCGGAGAAGAAGGCCAGCCGGGCGTCACCAAAAGAAAAGTCTTCATCCAGAGTTTCACTCAGCCTGGCGAGGGCGGCCCGCAGCCGCCAAGCCAGGTCCTGGCTCAGCCTGTGCCCCAGACAGCGCTGGTGATCAAATCCTGGAGGGAAATCTACAAGGTCTTCAAGAAATAGGCGCGAGATCCGTCTTTCTTCTGCAGTTTCTCTTTGTGCACAAAATTGTCGAGAGGAAATTCCCATTCTGCAAAAGTACTCCGTGCGGAATCCAATTATCGTGATAGCGAGTGCACCCGAGGGGTGGCGCGGTTCGCGGGCCGACCTTATACGAGACGCTGACCAGCGATCCCCTCTTATTTCGCTAAGAGGGGTTGGGGAGATAAATACATAAAGAATAAAGTCCGGAAGCGTCTCGGAATTACTGGCCGAGCGTTTGATGCCACCCATCTTGTTGACTGATAATAAACAAGATAGTCCGCGAGGGGGCGCCGGGGGTGAACCGCGACAGGACCCGTCGGGTGATTCTATCGGCAAATCTGGGTTTGTATGTTGGGTTTGACAGAAGTCTGTGGGGGTAGGTATAGTACGTAGCCTGACGCAGAGGAAAGAATGAACGTTTGGGACAGCATCGTCCTCGGCATTGTCGAAGGGCTGACGGAGTTTCTCCCCGTCTCAAGCACGTTCCACCTGATTTTCGTGTCGAAGGCTCTCGGCACCGGGGAAAGCGATTTTGTCAAGCTGTTCACTATCTTCATCCAGAGCGGCGCCATCCTGGCTGTGTTGACGCTCTACTGGAAAAGGTTGCGCCGGGACAGGGCGCTGGTCATGAAGACGTTCGCCGCCTTTTTTCCCGCGGTCGTGCTCGGCGCTCTCTTTTATGCGATCGTCAAACACGTCTTTTTTGAGTCCCTCCTAAGCATGACCGCGGTCTTCATCCTGGTCGGCTTCCTTTTTTTCGTTTTTGAATGGCTGGTCAGAAAAGGGTTGCTGCATCCTTTGAAGCCGCTTTCCGAGTTAACCTATGGGAATGCTTTAATTATCGGAATTGCCCAGTGCCTGGCTTTCCTGCCCGGCGTCTCGCGCGCCGGCGCCGTCATCCTGGCGATGATGATCTTAGGCTTCAGGCGGGCCGACGCGGCAGCTTTCTCGTTCCTCCTGGCCGTGCCCACTCTCCTTGCGGCCGGGGCGTTTGACCTTTACAAGACGAGAGATACGATCCTTCATTCGGCGAACAGCGCTTTCCTGCTCGCTGTCGGCTTCACCGTCGCCTTTGCCGTGGCCTACCTGGCCGTCAAGTGGTTCGTCCGCTATTTGCAGCGGCACACCCTCAACCTTTTCGGCTTCTATCGTTTGATCGTCGGCTCGATTCTTCTCCTGGTCCTGCTTCTCGGTTAAGACCAAATATCATCCGATTGCTCCCGGTGGGTGGCATGGTTCGGGTTGATCTTGGGGGAAAGGCGACGCTCGGCCAATTTCATCGGCCTCCCTGCCTCCCCTTCTCGGGCGGGGCATGGACCCGCGCCCTGCGACCGAGGGGTCATACCCCCTCGGCTCCCCCGACGACCGGCTCCCCGTGGCAAGCCACGGGGCATATCGCCGCTCGTCAATCCATCCTGAGCCTGGCCGGGGGTGAACCGCGACAGGACCCGGCGGGTTTTTCTGTTGTGACCCTTCAGTTAGGACCTCGGTTTGGCCTTTCTTCTCCAGTAAAAATAAGCGGGGAGTCCGAGGAAGATGATGGCCAGGCCGGCAAACGAGTTCCAGAACTCGTTGATGAGGGTGTTCACAGAGACGAACAGGGCGCAGAGGATGAAGATGACGGGCGTCGCCGGATAACCCCACGTCTTGTACGGCCGGGAAATATCGGGTCTTTTCCGGCGCAGGATCATCACCGCGGCCACGGTCAGGCCGAAGAAGATCCATTGCCCGAAGATGACGTAGGTGAAGAGCTGCTCAAAGGTTCCGGAAAGGCTGAGGACGGCGCTCCAGCCGGTCAGGGCGAAAATGGAGACATGAGGAGTAAGAAAGCGGGGATGGATGCGGGCGATGTTCTTGAAGAAAAGCCCATCCCTGGCCATGGCGAAGTAGACCCGCGGGCTGCACAGAAAATTCTGGTTGGTCGCTCCGGTGATGGAAAGAAGGATGATGAACGCAATGATCGAAGCCCCGACCGGGCCGATGGCGAAATTCATCGCGTCGCTGGCGATCCGGCTCGATCTGGCGATCTCGCCCGCAGAAAAGGCGTAGAGATAAGCAAAGTTGGCGAGCAGGTAAATGCCGATGATGATGAGCGTTCCAGCCAGAAGTCCTGCCGGAAGGTTTTTCTCCGGGTTGCGGATCTCTCCAGAGCTAAACGTCGAGCTTTCCCAGCCTTTATACGCCCAAAGAGTTGCCACTAAAGCGACCCCAAAACTGGCGATAAGATTAAGCGACAGCGCCTTGGGAGCGGGGGAGATGAAATGAGCGGCGCTTCCCTTGGCAAAAACAAAGACGACCACGCACACCCCGACGATGGCTCCGAACTTGATCAGGGTGAGGATGTTTTGCACGGCAGCGCCCCATTTGACGCCGATATAGTTGATGATAGCCAGGAAGGCGATCAGGGCGACAGCGACCAACTTGGTTTCCAAGGGGGTGAGGTCAACGAAGTGCGGCAGGTACTTGGACGAGAAGGCGACGGCCAGTGTGGCGATAGCTCCGGAATCGATCACCAAGAATAGGGTCCACCCGAAGAGGAAGGAAACCAAAGGTCCGTAAGCCTCGCGCAAATAGACATACATTCCTCCTGCCTGAGGATAGGCGGCGCCGAGTTCCGAGAAAGAAAGAGCGCCGAAAAAGCAGAGGAGGCCGCCGACGGCCCACACGGCAAAGATGAGGAGAGGCGATTCCACGCCCGCCGCAACCGCAGCCGGGACGATAAAGATGCCCGACCCGATCACTCCGCCGACGATGATGCCGATGAGATCCCAGAATCCCAGGACGCGAGGAAGCTCGCTTGGCTCACCCGCTGAAAAACTGGCGTTCAACTGGCCATTTTCCTTGCTCATCTTTTGTTCTCCAAGCCTGAGGCTATGTATATATAAAAACTCCGCCCTAATCAACCAAAATCGCTCTATCCTTGTTTATCGAGAGAAACGTCGGAGGGATTCTTTCTTCTTTCGCTCTTGAGCCGTGCCGCTCAACTGAGTTCAGGCCAGGCCGACAAGAGGAAGGAGAAGGCGAAGCGCTATCCAGATGACCAGGCCTCCGGCCAGGTCGAGGAGCAGCCCCGCCCTGATCATCCTGATGATCGGGACCAGCCCGGAGCTGTAGACGATGGCATTCGGAGGCGTCGAGACCGGAAGCATGAAGCCATAGCTTGCGCCTATCGTCGCGCCAATGGCGGGCGGGATAGGGTTGAGGCCGGCGGCAAGGGAAAGCGAGATCAGGATAGGCACAACCATCGTCGCCGCAGCCGTGTTGGACGTGGTCTCGCTGACGAATATGGCCAGGTAGATTCCCGCAAGGGTCACCCCCCAGAGAGAGGAGGCTCCGCAGAGGTCGAGCAGGGCCTTGCCCAATGTTTCTGCGAGCCCTGTCCTGAACATTAGCTCACCGAGCGACAGACCGCCGCCGAAAAGAAGCAGCGTCCCCCAGTCGATGTGGACAGCCTGCTTCCAGGAAAGAGTGAACTCGCGTTTTTTCCAGCTCACCGGAAGGAGGAAAAGAAGCAAGGCGGCGAAAACGGCCGCGACAGCTTCGGGCACTCTCGCCGAGTAGCCTTTGGTGAGCGGCGATTCCGCTCCCGTTAATACCGTCAGAAACCCGGGCAAGGTCCACAGGACCACCGCGACCAGGAAAGCGGCAAGAGCGTTTTTCTGGCCTCGCGTCCATGGCCCAAGATTCCTAAGGTCGCATTTAACGAATTCGCGGCTTCCTTTGATCCGGCCGACCTCGGGTTTGTGCAAAAAATACATGATGAAAAAAAGCAAAAGATACATGATCGCAACGAGCGGGATGGCGAACATCATCCAGCGGAAGAAGGGAATTTTCAGCCGGGCAAATTTCTCTATCATGGCCAGGCCGATGAGGTTCGGGGGCGTTCCCACAGGAGTCCCGATGCCGCCCGTCGAGGAAGCGAAAGCGGCCATCAGCATCATTCCGGTGCTGAAGCGGAGGCGCTCGACGCAGACTCTCGCTCCCGTTTGACGGCCCAACATGTCGGCCATGGCGGAAAGAATTCCGACACCGATCGGGAACATCATGGCCGTGGTGGCCGTGTTGCTGATCCACATGGACAGCAGGACGCAGACGACACCATAAACAAAATAGATGCGCCTTGAGCGGTCTCCGATGAGGCGCCAGGAGAGGATGCTGTAAGCAAAACGTTTGTCGAGCCCGTGAACGGACATGGCCCGAGCGAGAAGGAAACTCCCCATGAAAAGAAAGATGATCGGGTCAGCGAAGGGAGCAAAGACGGTCCTGGCGTCAGCGACGCCGGAAACGACGCACAGCGAAGCCCCGAGCAGCGCCGTGGCCGGAATCGGGATGGCCTCCGTCACCCACCAGGCCACAACCCAGCCGATGATAGCGGCCAGAGTGTGGGCCTCCTGGCTGAGGCTCCTCAGGGGCAAAAAGAAAATCATGATGGCAACGGCAGGTCCCAGGAACAGTCCGATCGTCCGGCGAGAGCGCTCGAAGCGTTTTTCTGCTTCGGTGAATTTTCCCTCGGAGGCCGAGAAGGCGTTGTGATCCACGTCGTTTTCGTTTTTCAGCATTGACGACGAACAGACAACGAATAGGATAAGAATGGATTTCTATCACATCGAGCGCCACATCGCAAGCTCCGCGCCGATTCCCAAATTTGCCGATAGGGGTTGCGCATCAGCCAAAAGTGCTTGACTTTCAACAGAGCTGAAATCGACACGCCCGCACCCGATGGGTGGCGCGGTTCGGGGG
>JBBILQ010000024.1:0-32066 GCA_037444845.1 Candidatus Aminicenantota bacterium
GATGAGACGCGTCACCGTGGATTTTCCGCGAGTTCCCGTGACGGCGATGCGGAGGCGAATCTTCGCCGCCTGACGGCTGAGCGACCGCTGCTCCATAAAAAAATAGAAGCCGGCGAGGAAAATCACTGCGGAAACGACGGCCAGTTCCTTTATTTCAGGCCTCCTTCACGCCAAAAAGGCTGGAAGACGACCGCTCCCAAGCGACCGACGTATTTCCTATTATAAGGGATATTTCAAATTGACTGTAGTATCTTGGGAACTTCTCTTCCTTGACGTCGAAGAGAGGCTATGCCCTTTTGCCAAAAAAAAGAAGGGGAGGGGAAAAGAACCCCTCCCCTTGTTCCCGGCTTAGAAGCTGTAACGGATGGAGAACTTGAAGAGCCTTGTGGCCTCGACTCCTGTAATGACCTTGTACGTTCCTGCTGGCGTAAAAGTCCCTGTCGTGACGTTGTTATCCGTGGGTCTCCAGGTGCCTCCGACGTTTTGTCCGATAGAAACCCGGTTAAATCCTAAGACGTTGAAGGCATCGACATAGAAGCCGATTCTCCCGAAATTGCCAAGGTCGAATTCCTTTTCAGCTCTCAGGTCGAGGACATCTGACCCCTGAAGCCTTCTTTCACCGGGGGTCTCCACCATGATTCCATAGGAAAAGGCCGTGTTGACGTTGTTGGCGGCGGCCCATCCGGACGGAGGAAACACCGTGGCCGACCTGCCCCAGGGCGAACCGTCATAATGCTGGTACAAGAAGGAGAAATAGACCTTGTACGGAAGAGTGAATGTTCCGAAGAGCTTGATCACCAGGGGTCTGTCGAAATCGAGCCGGCCGAACCGGTTGATCCACCAGTTGGCGTTGTCGAAGGCGCCCGACCATCCCCAGGAATCGCCAAAGGAGCCGCCGATATTCCCTTCAAACTTGCTGAAAACGACCGAGCCGCCGAGCTGCCAGCCATCGGAAAACCTCTTGTTCAAAATGAGCTCGAACGCCTGGTATCGCCGCTGGCCCTCGGGAATATTGGCGAATGTGTACCAGATCGCCGGGGCATTTCTCGACAAAAAGTACATGTCCACTTTTTTCGACGGGAAGATGTCGTGAGCGGGAAGAGTCGTCGTGAAGGGGACCCACCAATCTGTGGCTTTTTCATACGTGTACCAATATCTCTTTGAGGCGGGGTCATAGAGAACGTCCTCGAGGATGTTTTCCTTATTTTTGTAAATGTAGCCGAGCTGGATGGAGAAATCTTTCATGAGCTCGTGCTGAATGGAGATGGTTAGTTCATCCGTATAAGGAGACTTTGTGTTGGGGTCCATCTTGTCCCTGCTGAATTCGAACTTCATGACATCGGGAGTTGTTCCGGTATGCAAATAGGTATCCGTGGGAGGAAGGTCGGGAATTGAATCGCCGTCGTTGTCGAACCAGTAGAAGGTAAATGTCCGGGGATAGAAGGGATGGAGGACGGAGAAGTACTGGAGCATGAGATATTCTGTGTAACGGGAGAAAGAGGCTTTCAGGACTGTCTTGCCTTCTCCAAAAATGTCGTAGGTCAAACCGAATCGTGGAGAGATGGAAGTCCATTTGATGATGTCTTTCCAGTCCCCTGTCGTCAATTCTCCGTAGGGATTGATCCCGTATCTCGGGACAAAATAGGTTTCCCCGATGGCATAGGCGAGGGCGTTGGAACGTCCTTTTGTAACAGCGGGCTTGAAACCGTACGAGTAATCAATCCTCACCCCGAGGTTTAGGGTGAGCCTGTCCATAAAGGTGGCGGTATCCTGGATGAACCCTCCAATCCTCTGAGCCTGGTCTTTGATGACGGATTTGTCTTTTTCAGTCGCACAGATGTAAAAAAACAGCCGGCCGTCTCCGAAGGTAGACCTGGCTAGTCCCTGGGCTTTGCTCCAGAGTGGATTCCCGTTCCAGTAGCTCCACCACATGCTGTCGGATCTCCACCAGTTCCAGTCGCCGTAGGCGTCCTCGAACTCTACTCCGGCTTTGAATTCGTGATTTCCGCCGAGAAAACCATCCTGGAATCGGGTGAGCGCTGCCGAGGCCTGGAATCTCTTCCTCAAATAGGTTTCATTGAAGCGGGCTGAACCCCACTGGTAGGCTGTAAAATAGTCATAGTAGACGGGATTGTTCACTGATTCGGGCTGAAGGGGAAGAGGGAAAAACCGGCGAACATACCCTCCGCGCAGGTCAACGAATGTATTGGGGTCGATAACCCAGTTGAAGATGGCTGTTCCAGTAAGCCCGGTTTCGTTATCCCACACCCGGTACGCTTCTTTTGTGATATTCCATCCCTTGTCCAGCCTGAACTGCGGCTCGTACATCTGGGCATAATTGACCATCCCCATAAACTTGAGGCTCTGGGTAAATTGTGTTGTGAGTTTCAGGAACCCCAAATATTCTGTGTGGTCGAGGTTGAATGACTCATAGGATTTCCCTAAGATGGTCGTCGGCCTGAAAGGCGATATGTACTCGTTTGCGATATACCTGAAATTGGCAAAAAACCAGATTCTGTCCTTTAAGAAGGGACCTCCCAGAATGCCGGATACGTCGTAATCACTCAACGCTATCTCTGGCTTGCTCACGCCCAAAGCCCTTAACTGAGGATCGGGGATCAAGATATTGGCAAAGGTGTCGCTCGTGTACAAAAGATTCGCACCGCCCGAGAATCTGTTCCCGCCCGATTTGGTGACCACATTGATATACCCCCCGTCGGTGTACCCTGTTTCTGCAGGATGACCAGCGAGGACCATCTCAACTTCCTGCATGACATCGAAGTTGAGGTTGGTCGACGCATAGGCGACAACGGGGTCATTCATGTTCACGCCATCAAGAGCGTACGTATTCCCCCTCACGGTCGACCCATGAATGGATGAAGTTCTCCTGAAAGCCACCCCATCGGATACAACCCCGGGGGCTGACGTAACGATGTCGTAGAGGTCTCTCGCCATAGGGATGTTTCTCATCAGTTCGGCCGTCATCGTCACTGCAATCTTGGACGCCTCCACATCGACCACGGGAGAAGCCCCAACGACCGTGACCTCTTCTTCAACGGCTGCCACACTCAGTTCGAGCGTGATCTCGGCCGTCATTCCGACATGGACGATTATCCCTCCTCTCCTCAAGGTTTGAAAACCTGGCACCTCTGCAACGATCGTGTATACGCCTGGAGGAACGGCCGGCGCGCGGAAGTGCCCGTCAGCACCGGTCACGTAAGTGATGACCCCGAGCATGTCAGGACTGGATATGGTCAAGCTGACTCCAGGAAGAGGTTGACCCTCAGCGTCTGTCACGGTTCCCTTGATAGAACCTGTCTGTCTCTGAGCCAGGAGAGATGAGGCCAGAAAAAGAATGAAACAAATAACCAATGTTTTCTTAAAGAAACGATCCATCTAACCTCCTTTTTTCCGCTCCACGCTTTTTAACAAGCGTTTTGCGGTTTTCGGCCTCCTTCCTTGGAGTGAAAAACTCATCACTCCGACCATAACCCGGCGGTTTTCGTTCCTCCCCGGTCATTCTCACCTCCCTTTAAGGGCGATTGCCACCCCTCTTATATGCGCACATTATAACATAGATAAACATAGATATGAATTTCGATAAAAGCATATATGCAAATTTCATGCCAACATTGAAAGTTTTTATATGATTGATAATAAATAAATTAACCCTTATCCATTATTTCATAACATCCAATTTTTTGAATTTTGTTCAAAAAATTGGATTTTCAGCTCAGGACCTCTCCCCTTCCTTTCTTAACCTGATCTATTCACAAAATGATACGATAAAACGCCCCCTCCCCTGGCGGGAGGGGATAGAGGGGAGGGGGAATCTTTGAATGATCCCCCTCACCCCGACCCTCTCCCACATGGGGAGAGGAGATTTTTTCCTTTCATTTCGTGAATAGTCCAGGTTAAAAGCTTATCTATCTAAAAAAATCATTAAACGAGACAATCGGAGATGGGACAAGAAGCCGCGGGCAAGCTAAAAAGTCAGGGTTTATCAAGGGATTGAAGATGTTTATTGACCAGGGCGATCTCGGCGCGCAACTCTTCGAGCTTTCTTTTCTCACCTTCGACGACTTCGGCTGCGGCCCGGGTCATGAAATTCTCGTTCTGGAGCCTTGATTCCACTTTGGCCAGCTCTGCCATCAGTTTCTCCCGCTGATTCCTGAGCCGCTCCCTTTCCTTCTCGGGGTCAATGACGCCCGGGATAAACACTTCAATCTCTCCGAGGACTTGAGTGGCAGCCGTGGCTGGCCGCTTGATTCCAGCGGCAACTTCAAGCCTGGACAATCCCCCCATGTGGATGATCAGGTCTTTCAGCCGACCCAGAATATCCGCCGGCTCGGCCTCAGCTTTAATCAGCACTTTTAGTGGTTTGCGAGGTGAAATTTTATAGCGCGAACGGAGATCGCGGATGGCCCTGACAATGTCCATGGCCAACTTGAACTCAGACTCTATCCGCTCATCCTGCCAGTCCAGCCTGGGCCCTGGCCACTCGGCCTGGATTAAAAGCGCGGATGCGGCAAGCGGCCGCTCCAACCCACGAACCGGACACTGCAAACCGAGCTTTTTCCAGAGAACCTCGGTGATGAAGGGGACAAATGGGTGGAAAAGCCGGAGAACCTGGTCCAGGGCCAAGGCCAGAACCGCCCGCGCCGACACCGCCTGTCGTTCGTCCCGGAAGCGCGGCTTGATGAACTCAAGGTACCAGTCGCAGAGCTCTCCCCAGAAGAAATCCCTGGCCGCGCTAATGGCTGCTGACGGGTTATAAGAGGCAAGCTCCTCTGTCACCCGAGCGATGGCCCGGCTGAGCCGCGACAAAATCCAGCGGTCTTCCGGCTCGAGCTCGTCGAGATCAAGCGGCTCGAATGAATGCTCGCCGAGGTTGATCAGGGCGAAGCGGGCGGCGTTCCAGAGCTTCGTCGAGAAAGCCCGGCCCACCTCGAACCGTTCGCTGATGATCTTTGCCAGCGGCAAATCGGGCATCGTCCCCAGGACGTCGAATTCCTTGCCAGTCGCAGGGCAGATGTAAGTGAAGATCGTCCGGCCGTGCTTGGCTGTCGTCAGGTCTACTAATTCCCCTGTATAAGGCGAAATGGCCTGGACGGGAAGCCTGATGTCCTGCGTTCCCGTCTGCATTTCGCAGAGGACATAGCGCATTGCGTCGGCTCCGTATCGTTCGATGATATCCTCCGGGTCAATGCCGTTGCCCTTGCTCTTGCTCATCCGCTCGCCCTTGCCGTCCTGGATGTTGGCGTGAACGAAGCAATCGGTGAACGGCACATCACCTAAGAGATAGAGTCCCATGACCATCATCCTGGCGACCCAGAGGGTGATGATATCCCGGCCGGTGACCAGGCAAGTGCCGGGATAGTAGTAACTCAGACAATCCGGCCAGCCGTTGACCGGGCCGAGCGGCTTTTGCCCTTCCTCAACCCGTGCAGTTGCTGAGTCTGGCCAGCCTAAGGTGCTGAAAGGCCAGAGGGCGGAGCTGAACCAGGTGTCGAGCACATCAGGATCCTGATGAAGGCCTGAAGCCTCGAGCGAATCTGCATACTTCTTTTCAGCCTCCTCATCCCTCAGGCAGACGAGCGCCTCGTAGCGCTTCCCCTTCTCCACGCACACCAGCCTGTCGATCGGATAGTGCTTGCCTTCGGCGTCGGCAATCCAGGCCCACAATTCGTCCCGACCGGCGGCCGGAAGCGAAGCGGCGATTTTTTCCAGATGCTCGCCGCCGAAGCTGCCCGACCAGATCGGAATCCGGTGGCCCCACCAGAGCTGGCGGCTGATGCACCAGTCGCGCTTCTCCGCCAGCCAGCTTCTGTACGTCCCGCCGTAGCGTGTGTGGTCAGGATAAAAAGTCAACCTCAACCCTGATGGCGAGCGATAGTCGCGGTCGATAGCGTCGATGGCCGCCTGGGCGAGCCCTGCGGCCCGGAATTCCTTGGCCGTCCCGGCGCCGCAGAGGATCCCTCCCTCAAGATCGCCCATCCGGATGAACCACTGCTTGGAAAGGTAAGGCTCGATCGGCGTTTTGGACCTGTCTGAATGGCCGATTTCGATGTCTCTGTTTTCGATTCCAGCCAGAAGCCCTTCGCGCTCGAGGTCGGCCACCACCCGCTCACGCGCCTCGAAGCGGTCGAGTCCGGCGTACGGGCCTGCATTAGCGTTGAGCGTTCCGTCAGCGTTGAGGATGTTGATGATGCCGATCTCATCTCGATGACGGGTCCAGACATCGTAGTCGTTCGGGTCATGGGCCGGCGTGATCTTAACGCATCCGGAGCCCAATTCGGGCTTGGCCCACTCATCCAGGATAAGGGGGATCGGACGACGGAGAAGCGGCAGCATGACTTTTTTGCCCTGCCGCGCCATGTCACGCAACCTGAGGATCTCCGGTACAAGAGCCTGTTGCCTGGATTCGACTTCTTTGAGGTCGAACTCAAGCGCTGCCCGCTCCTTCCTGGGCGCGCTTTTAATCCGCTCTTGGAGCTCCTGACGGAGCCGCACGAGAGCGGCTTCCGGGTCGGGATGACAGGCCACGGCCGTGTCGCCCAGCATCGTCTCCGGCCGAGTCGTGGCCACAGTGACGAACTCAGGCTCGCCAGGACCTGGGTCGATTACCGGATAGCGGATATGCCAGAAATGTCCTCTGACTTTCTCGTGGATGATTTCGTCATCGCTGACAGCGGTTTGAAGCTGGCAGTCCCAGTTGACCAAACGGTCACCGCGGTAGATCAGCCCATTCCTGAACAACCGGAAAAAAGCTTCCCGCACGGCCCGTGTGCAGACAGCATCCATGGTGAACCGCTGCCGCTCCCAGTCGCAGGAACAGCCCATGCTCTGAAGCTGCTGAATGATGCGATGCTGGTACTCATCCTTCCAGGCCCAGATTTTGGCCACCAGGGCCTCCCGCCCGATGTCATGACGCGTCTTCCCTTCGAGCTCGAACAGCCTTTTTTCAACCACAGCCTGGGTGGCGATACCGGCATGGTCGGTGCCCGGCATCCACAAGGTGTTATCGCCCCTCATCCGGTGCCAGCGGATGAGCAGGTCCTGCATGACGTTGTCCATGGCATGGCCCATGTGAAGGGCCCCGGTAACGTTAGGCAGGGGCATCATGATGACATAACGGTTCTGTCTCTCGTCCGGCTTGGCCGAAAAAGCGCCGCATTCCATCCAGCGCTCGTAGACAGGCTTCTCGTGCGCCGCGTGATCGTAGCGTTTGGGCAGGTCTTTTTTCATTTTCTTGAGTTCTGGCCCGGCGATGCGACCTGTCAGCCGCAGCTTTGCTATCTTACAATACGCCCCCCCTCGAGTCAAACCAACGTCATCGCCGTTTCCTCTCGAAAAAGCTGTAAAGGACGGGGAGGACGATTAAGGTCAACAGGGTCGATGTGGTCAGCCCTCCCACAACGACGACAGCCAGAGGCCGCTGGATTTCTGAGCCGGGGCCTTGAGCAAAAAGAAGAGGGGTCAGGCTCAGGATGGTGGTCAAGGCCGTCATCAGGACAGGCCTGAGCCGCACCGAGCAGCCCACGAGAATGGCGTCTTCGAGCGGCCGACCCTCCTGCCACAACTGCGAGATATAGGACGCAAGGACGATCCCGTTGAGGACCGCGATCCCGAAAAGGGCGATGAACCCGACAGAGGCCGGGACCGAAAGATAAAGTCCGGAAAAATAAAGCCCCAGCACGCCGCCGATCAGGGAAAGAGGCAGGGTAAGCAGGACGAGACCGGCTGCACGAAGCGAGCGGAAAGTCAAAAAAAGGAGGGTGAAAATCAAGGCGATGGCAAGCGGCGCGATGACGAGCAGCCGTCGCATGGCCCGCTGCTGATTCTCGAACTGGCCTCCCCAGGAAAGATAATACCCGGGGGGAAAGGCCACGTTTTCTCGGATTCTCTGCCTGGCTTCCTCGACATAACCGCCGATGTCGCGGCCGCTGACGTTCAGCTCGATTCCAATCCTCCGCTCCCCGTTTTCCCGGCTGATCTGAACAGGCCCTTCCCCTTCGCTGATCTCCGCCAGCTGGGAAAGAGGGATACGCATTCCCTGAGGCGACTTGACGAGAATATTCTTTATTGCTTCGACCGAGCCACGTCTCTCCTCTGGAAAGCGGAGAACGACATCGAATGATTTGTTCTCCTCGTAAAGCGAAGTGGCTGCTTTGCCGCCCACGGCAATCTCGACAACGCCGAGGACATCCTCGACGTTTAACCCGAAGCGGGCGATCCGGCCGCGGTCGACGCGCACAGAAAGATACATTTGCCCGGCCGTCCTCTCGACGATGAGGTCGGTCGTCCCCCTGATTTCGGACAGAAGCCCGGCCATTTCATTGGCCTTGGCCTTGAGGATTTCAAGCTCCTCGCCAAAAAGCTTGACGATGAGCTGCGCCCTTGTGCCGGCCACGAGCTCGTCGATCCGGCATTGGATGGGCTGGCTGAACCCGAAGGCCATGCCCGGAACCGAGGAAAGGGCCTCCCTCATCTTCGAAAAAAGCTCGTCTTTAGAGCGGGCGCTCGTCCACTGCGACCTGGGCTTGAGCGCGCCCACAAACCCTGTTTTGTCTACCCCGCGGGCCTCAAGGGCCACCCCTGTCTGGCCGGTTCGCGAAACGATCGTCTCTAACTCTGGAAACTCCATGAGTTTTTTCTCGACAACCTCAGTCACCCCGAGCGCTTCGTCCAGCGCGATCCCGGGCAAGAGCTGGATGTCCATGTCGAACGCCCCCTCATCCATCACAGGCATAAACTCCGTGCCCAGGCGGGGAAAAATGACCAGGGCTGCGGCCAGGAGGATGAGCGCGACGAAAAGGACCAGGAAGCGATGGCGCAACCCTTGGCGGAGCACGGAGAGGTAGATTCGTCGGAGAAAGGCCAGGAGGAGATGATCGTGGCGGCGGCCTGGCCGAAGCAGGTAAAAACAAAAAACCGGGATGACAAAAATGGAAAGCAGGAGGGAAGAAAAAAGAGCGATAGCGACCGTGATGGCCAGGGGGGAAAACATCTTCCCTTCAATTCCCTGGAGCGCCAGGATGGGAACAAAAGTCAGGGCGATAATAAGCTCGCCGAAGATACTCGGCTTCCTGACCTCGAGGACAGACCTGAGGACATCCCTCATCCTAACCTCTTCCTCCGGCCTTGTGAGATGGCGCTGGGCATTTTCAACCTGGATGATGGCGGCATCGATGATCATCCCGATGGAAATGGCGATTCCGCCAAGGGACATGAGGTTGGCCGGCAGGTTGATCGTCCGGGTGATGATGAAAGTCAGGAGCACCGAGAGAGGCAGAGCTAAGATGACGATGAGAGCACCTCTGACGCTCCCCAAAAATATCGATAGGACAACAAGCACGAGGACAGCCCCCTCCAGGATGGCTTTAGTTACCGTGCTTAGGCTCCTCTCGATGATATCCGATCGTTTGTAGAAGGGAACGATTTTCAGCCCGGAAGGGAGGATGTTCTCGGAGTTGATCTCCCGGACTTTCGCCTCCACCCTCTTTGTGACCTCCCGGCTGTTTTCGCCCCTGAGCATCATGACGATGCCTCCGACGGCCTCTCCCTCGCCGTCCTTCATGGACGCTCCCTGACGGACAGCCTGGCCTATCTTGACATCAGCCACGTCCCGGACATAGACGGCGACACCCTGTTCGCTCTTGAGGACGATGTTCCGGAGGTCGTCTTCCGACCTGGCCAGACCGAGGCCGCGGACGATGAGCTGTTCGGAGTAGCGGTTGATGACGTTTCCTCCGACATTGAGGTTATTCCGCTCGATTGCCTCGAAAACCTCTCCTACGGCAATGTCATACTGGAGCAGGCGCTCGGGTTCGACCTCGACGTGGTACTGTTTGATATACCCGCCAAATGAATTAACCTCGTTGACGCCGCGGACGCTTTTAAGAAGCGGCGTCACCACCCAATCCTGGATCGTCCTGAGATCCGCAAGGTAAGCAACTTGATCATCTTCATCGTCTGGCATCTTCCCTTCGAGCGTGTACTGATAGATTTCTCCCATGGCTGTTGACACAGGCCCCAGGCTGACCTCGGCGCCCGGGGGCATTCTTCTTTCGGCCTCTACAAGCCTTTCGAAAACCACCTGCCGGGCGAAATAAATGTCCACGTCGTCGCGGAAAACAAGAGTCAGGACTGAAATCCCGAACTTTGTGACTGACCGCATGAGCTCAAGCTCGGGCAACCCCCGCATCGACATTTCTAAGGGATGAGTGACAAACCGCTCGATCTCAAAAGGAGAAAGGCCCGGCGCTGTGCAGATGATTTCGACCTGGATGTTCGTGACATCGGGGAAAGCGTCGATCGGGATCCTGAGAAATGAAAACACGCCCCAGGCGATGATGACGACGAGGAGGAAAATGACGGCGGTTTTCCGGCTCAACGAGAAAGAGACAATTTTCTCGATCATTCCTCTCCCTCCAGGGTCTTCTTGAGGGATTCCGCTTTGAGGGCAAAGCTTCCCTCGGCGGCCACGATTTCGCCTTCAATCAGGCCTTCGAGAATCTCAGCCCAGCCGTCAAGGGTTTTCCCGACCTTGACCTGGCGCGGTTCGAAAACGTGACCGGGGCCGGAGACAAAGACAACTGTTTTTCCCTCGATCGACCGGACAGCCTGATGCGGGACCACGAGCGCGATCGCAGCCGAAGGACAAATCAGGTTGACTTCGGCGAACATGCCGGGTTTCAGCTTCCTTTCTTGGTTAGAAACCTCGATTCTGCCTTTGATCGTTCTTGTTGCCTCGTTGACGACATCTCCAAGGACAATCAAGTGGCCTGAGAAAGTTAGACCAGGGTAAGCGTGGACCATGATTTCGGCCCGGCAGCCCGGCCTCGCCATCGGCAAGTCCTTTTCGAAGATATCGACCACAGCCCAGACAGTCCCGAGGTCGGCCACTTCAAAAAGCTCGCTTCCCCTATCTACGTAAGCTCCTGAAGAAACCCGGCTGGTCACAATACTGCCGTTAAACGGAGCTCTGAGGAAAAGATAATAATTCAGAGTCCGGGCGTCCTTGAGTCCCTGGATTTCTTCCTCCGATGCTCCCATCAGTCTGAGCTTCTCTATGGCTGAGCGAATCAGCCTGTTTGTCACAGCGCCTGCTTCTTCTTCGCCAGCCTCAAGCGCTCTCCGGTGGCTGAGGAGAAGCTGAACAGCCTCTTGCTGGGCGGCGAGATACTCGTCGCTGTAAATGGCCGCAAGTTTGTCGCCAGCTTTGACTTTGTCCCCTTCAAAAACATAAACCTCTTCAATTCGACCCGGAACCCGCGAGGAGAGACAGACAAATCTCTTCTGGTTGAACGTGACCGTTCCGGTGGCCCTAACGGGAATGGATATAACTCTCGACTCAACCCTGGCTGTCCTTAGACCGGCTATTTCGAGCGTCTCGGAACTGAGCCTAAGGACAGAAGATGCTTTGGTCTCATCGCCAGCTCGCGGCTCAGCGCTTTCCTGGCGGCAGCTCCCCGAAAGAAGAAGAGCCGCCAACATCATCGGCCATAAAAAAATATGCGCCGTTTTCTTCATTTTCTCCTCCGCTCACCTTTCCCCGGCCGCTTCCAGGTCCGCCAAGACAATCTTGTGCGCGAGCAGGGCGTCCAGGTATTCGAGCTTCGTCGTTTTATAAAATTTATAGACATCAAACAGGTTTAAAGAATCGATCTGCCCGTGCTGGTACTTGGAGATTCCCAGCTCGAGCATGCTTTCAACCTCCCCGAGCAAGGATTTTTCAAAGAGATCAAGCCTCTCTTCGGCTGCCCTGACGTCCGCATAGGCAGCTTCAAGGAGCGTTAGGACTCTTCTCTTCCGCGCTTCGAGCCCCGTGCCGGCGGCTGCGATGGCGGCTTCCGCCTGAAGGACATGCCCTTTTCTCCTGTCTTTCCAGAGAGGAATAGAGGCCCCTACAGAAAACCCCCAGCTTGATGTCCGAAGGCTCGGGTAATAAAGCCCAACTGTGAAATCCGGCAGCGCACCCTTCTGCGCCAGGCGCAGGCTGCTCCGGGCTTGTTCGACACGGAAAGAAGCAGCCCGGAGGGAAGGTCTTGCTTCTGCCTCGGCGCGGAGCGTTGACAGGTCTTTTTCGAGCGGCTTGAAAGCGAGGTCGCCAGCAACCGAAAAAGGCCCATCCAATTCCTCTCCGAGAATCAGTTTGAGCGACGCCAGGTCCTCGCGGAGCTTCCGCCTGGCTTCGATGAGCTCGCCCCGGATCCTCAACGACTCGAGCCGGCCCCGCAGGACATCCAGAGAGGAAACCTGGCCGGCCTGAAAACGGATGGCGGCCATTTCCTGGTATTGCTTCAAGACTTCCTGGAGCTCTTCGATCTTAGTGACAGCCGTTTGCGAGTGGACAGCCCTGAAAAAAGCTTTTTTGACATCGGCCGTAACGACAAGCTTCAGGCTTTGGAGTTCGGCGGAAAAGATTTCCTCCTCGGAGGCAACGGCTTGCCGGCGCAGGGCTCTCTTCCCGGGGAACTCGATGAGTTGTTCAACGCCGAAGGTGATCTCCTGCTCTCCCTTCTCCGGGGCGACCTGAAGGCCTTCCCGGCTGAAGAGGAAGCCGGTGTCTGGAAGAGCGCCGAGCTCAAGCCGCCTTCCCCGGACGGCATCAAGATCTTTCTGGGCTATGATGATATCCGGGTTGTGCGTCAAGGCGCGAGCGATCGCTTCTTCCAAGGAAAGCATTTTTTCACCTGGATAGAGCGGCTGAAAAATCCAGCTGATAAGCAAGATAAAACGAATGGCATGCTTGACCATGTGGGACTCCTCTCGGTTTAAATCAGAGCCAGGCAAGATTAAGCGGCAAGGAAAGCCCGAGGCGGATGAAAGATTTCAAGAACTAGAAGGCTCATAACCCGATCGGAATATGGGACTTTAGCCAGCCAGACGGCCGGACCTAAGGGCAGTGAATCAGAAAACGGGGGAACGCAGAAAAAACTTAAAAGGCATTGGCAAACGAGTCCTTGAGAAGTGACGCTCGCGCCAAGGCCGTGGCGGTGGTCCTTGCCGTGCATAAGGCAGGGGTCGTCCGACGCTACGGCAAAGACGGCCGAAAAGGCGAATAGAAGGCTGAAGCAGAATGCCAGTCTTTCTCTCAAAGCGCTTGTTTTCATCCTGGATTTTCGTTTATACCATGCCCTCCGCAACCCCGTCAACAGGAATGTCGCCATCCAGAATTGCCGTTAGGAAAATGTTATCCCTGTCATCGCGAGCACCCCTTGGGTGCGTGGCGATCCGACGAAGTCGCCGCGAGCGAAGCGTGGCGGTCTCATGAAATTCGATGAGATCACCACGGCTTCTAAAAGAAGCCTCGTGACGACCCTCTGGGTCAGATTGCTTCGCTTCGCTCGCAAAGACAATTTTCAAGCGGCAATTTCGGGCCGCAAGGCCGGAAGGGACAGCGATTGTAAAACGATTTTACATCGTCGTTCAAAAACTTGTCAGGCGACAGTCGCAGACGAACTTCAGCAGGTTAGAGGCGCTTGTGAGGAAGAGGGAGTCCCTGCTGAAGTTTATCTATGAGAGAAGAAAAGGTGAAGCCTTCATCTCGACCTTTTTAATCTCAAACAAAGAAAAGGAGAAAGATTATGATAATTGTCATGAGCATAAGAAGCTTAGACATGAACGCTGACCTCCTTCGGCATACCGTCCATATTCACTGCTGCAAACTCTGTGCCAAGACGTGCGCCTTTAGTGGTGCGTCTCATAAATAACTTCACTTAAGTCGCGGTCCCTGAAGACACACCACCCGCGGGGGAGTTTGAGGGGGACGGCGTCGTTCCCCTCAGGGGGTCAGCGGAGCGTAGCGAAGCGCCGAGGGGGGAGCTTGACTCCCCCATGGAAGTGTCCCGTCTTTGCGGAGGACTTCGGCAAGGTACTTACGAGACGGGACATTAGGATATCAGCCTTAAGGTAAGCTCCCCGCCGGCGCTAAAAATAAATTTTAGTTCAATAGTCTGTAAATTTTATTTACAAAAGAACAGACTGTTTAAGCTCTGTGCTTAATAATGATTTTTTCTCCCCCGATGGATAGCGCGGACAAACGCCTTTTTCCGTTTGAAGGGAAAAAGTTGGCTGGAGAGAGCCCCTCCTCAAATATGGCTCCCAATTAAAAGACCCTGAATAAGACATTTTTTTCCCACTTTTCCCGTTTTTTTGGCAGTGAATTTGCAATTTAGGCCAAGTTTTCTCTATTCAATGAAAAATTGGATTGTGGTAATATTGAAAACAGGCGCTGAATCTTATGGACTTTGAGAAAATCGTCAGGACGGAGAAATTCCTTGAAGAGATATCCGTAGCCATCAGGAATATCCTTCTCGCCCAGTTCCCGGAACTAACCCGGCAAGACAAGGAAGACATAGACCATGAGGTCAAGCTGAAGATATGGAGAAAACTGGCCCGTGGGAAAAAAATCTCCAATTTAAGGTCTTATTTATGGAAGGTCGTTTATACGACTGCTCTCGACGTCACAGGGGAAAAATTGAACGTCGTATCGCTCGAGAACTGCGGGGAAAGAGAAGGGAAAGAAGAAATTTCCTCTCAGAAGATGCTCTCCCCCGAGTCTCTCATGAAGAAAAAAGAAACCGAGCTCATGATAGAGAAAGCCCTCAACACTCTTTCTGAAAAAAGAAAAGCCGTCCTCAAGCTTCACCTTTCCGGGAAGAACATCAAGCAGATCGCAGCTTTTCTCGGGTGGAGAGAAAACCAGGTCCGCCATCTTCTCTATCGGGGGCTGGGCGACCTTAAAGAAAAACTCAAGGAACAAAAAGGATAAAATTCATGACGATAGAAAGGGGGAATCGATGAAAACCGAACGCAAGTGTCCGGCCGAAAACGTGTTTCTCCAGGCTTTCCTGGACGTGTCGGCTGCCGCCATGAAGGAAGATTTGGCCAAACACGCTGCCGTCTGCCCTCGATGCCTGAGGAAATTCAACGTCCTCATAGAGCTCGAGGCTGAGCTCAAAGGTCAAGAAAAGCGAATCGACGACAAAGCCCTGTCCAGGAAGGAAATGAATGCTTTAGAGAATATGGCCCGGCAGCGACTGAGGGATTTGACCAGCCATCTGACGCGGCCATTCCTCAAGTCCCGTGCCGGTGTCGGCGTTGCCCTCGGAGTTAGCTTGGTGCTGGCAGTCCTGGGCTATCTTCTCCTGGAGAGGAATTCCTCTCCTCAACTCGTTTTGAGGGGAGTCCCGGGCCAGGAACTCCTGCTCATCAAACCCAGGGGAACGCTCAAAGAAGCGCCGGCCGTGTTTGCCTGGACAGAGGTCAAGGGGAGGGAGGCTTTTATCTTTGTGCTGGTCGATGAGGAATTGAACACGGTTTACAGAGCCAAGCTCTATGCGCCCCGAGCGCATCTCCCCGCTGCGGTCAAAGACAACCTCGTAAAAGGAAAGAAGTATCTCTGGACAGTCGAAGCCCAGGATAAGGAATGCGGCATCCTGGCTTCTGATTATCTTTCCTTCGAGATCGAAGAATAACCCGGGCCAGCGTTATCGGCCAGGCACAGCAAATGATCGGTCAACAGCTCTTTCAACTGGCCAGGGGGAATAAACAGGTCTCTTCTGGAACTGGATGTCGTACTTTCTGACTTTTTCGTTAAGCGTGGTGTACTTGATTCCCAGAACGCTGGCAGCCTTTTTCTGATTGCCGCCTACTTTGAAGAGAGTGTTCAGGATGATGGACTTCTCCAGGTCCTCGATGAACTCTTTCAGACAACCCGGCTGCTGGCAGAAGAGTTCGAGAAACAGGTCGAAAAAATCCTTCTTGAGCTTGTCTTCCAAGGCTCGGAAGATCCTTTTATGCCGCTTTCCCCTGAGTGCCTGCTTGCTCGCAACCATGCTTAAAGATTCGATCCCGGCAAAAGCGTCTTTAAGAGTTTCCATGATCCTCCCTCACATCGTTTTAGTGGTGATTTCTCTGGGCTGGAGAAGATATTCAATCGACCGGGTCAGGGCTTGAAAATCAAGAGGTTTGACAAAAAAATGCCCCACCGAATAACGGCTCAAGTCCTCGAGGGTGACCAGATCAGGATGCGCCGAGATGAGGATCGCTTCTCCTTTGTAGCCGCGCTCTCTGAAACGTCCGATCATTTCCAGGCCGTTCCCATGGGGCAACCTGAAATCGGCGATGATCAGGTCAAATTTCGTATTCTTGAAATTTGTCAGGGCCTCTTCTGAATCCTTGGCCAGGAACACCCGATAGTCCTTCTTGAGGATGAGACAGAACGTCTTCCTGATGGTTTCATCGTCGTCGACGACGACGATCTTCTTTTCAGTCATCGCAAAAACCTCTTTTCACTCCCTTAGAAGCAGGTTTTGTGCCAATTCCCGGGAGCCTCTATTCCCAGCCCAGGCCAGGCGGAATAGTCATTTTTCGAGAGACCGGGCTGCAGACTTTTTACAACCCGGTAAAAATCATTTACAGGCAGGAAAAGCGTTTATGTCTGCGGCGGCCGCGGGAAAAGGCTGAGGTCATATTCCTTGATTTTCTTATCTAAAGTCGGCCGGCTGATCTGGAGGATCTGGCTGGCCCGCGTCTTGCTTCCCTGAGTTGCTGTTAACACATACTGGATGTAATTCTTTTCCACCTCCCGAAGCGGGACAAGCTCGAGCGGATACAGCTTCTTCTCGACTGCTTCCAGAGGCAGGTTTTCTTTCAGGATGACGTCACTTTTGGCCAGGATTACAGCCCGGGTTAAGGCGTTTTCAAGCTCACGGACGTTTCCTTTCCACGGGAGGTCCTGCAGGAGCTTCATGACTTCGGGCGGAACTTTCCTGACGTTCTTCCGCAGGTCCCGATTGATTTTTTCAATAAGGTAGGCCACAAGCTCGGGAATGTCCTCTTTCCTTTCCCGAAGAGCGGGCAGGAAAATCTCCACGACTTTCAACCTGTAATAAAGGTCCTCCCTGAACTTTCCGTTCTCAATCAGGACTTTCAGGTCATGATTGGTGGCGGCGATGATCCGGGCTTCCGTCTTCAAGATTTTCTCTCCGCCGACCTTCATGAAATCCCGTGTTTCGATGACTCGAAGAAGCTTCGATTGCAGGCTTGGCGAGATATCGCCTATTTCGTCGAGAAACAGAGTGCCCTTGCCGGCGATCTCGAATTTTCCCTTGGTTTCGTACACGGCATCGGTGAAAGCTCCCTTGGCATGGCCGAAGAGCTCGCTCTCGAGCAGCGTATCCGAGATGGCCGAGCAGTTGATGACGATGAAAGGCTCGTCACGATAAGGGCTGTTGTAATGGATGGCCTTGGCCACGAGCTCTTTTCCGGTGCCGCTCTCTCCCTGGATGAGGACATTTGTCCGGGTGTTGGCAACCGAGCCGATCAGCTTGAAGACCTCTCTCATCTGCGGCGACCGGCCGATGATATTGTCGATCGTGTATTCCTTCTGCTTCTCCTCGATAAGATAACTGACTTTTTCCTCCAGAGATTTGACCTGGAGAGCTTTTTCCACGGTCAGGTTAAGGTCGATAAAATTGAGAGGCTTGACCAGGTACTCAAAGGCTCCCAGCTTGATGGCGTCAACGGTCGTCCTCATGTCGTCATAAGCTGTCATGATCAGCACGAAGGTTTTTTTGTTCAGCTCTTTAATCCGGCGGAGGACCTCAAGCCCGTCGGCGTCGGGCAGGCGGACGTCCAAAAGGACGAGTTCGGGACAACATTCCTTAAACTTCTCTATCCCTTCGTCTCCGCTTTCCGCCAGTTGGACTTCGAACCCCTGCCTGGAAAGATGGGAGGATAGGGTTTTTCTGATGAGCGGATCGTCGTCGATGATCAGAACTGATTTCATGCTTCCCCCTCGCAAGGAATCTTGATTTCGAAGGCCGCTCCTTTGCCTCTTTTCTTCACCACTCTGATGGAGCCTTTGTGCTGCTCGACTATTTTCCTAGCGTTGGACAGGCCCAGTCCAAACCCGGAGGCTTTGGTCGTGAAAAACGGCTCAAAGACATTCTCCCAATCCTTCTCCGGAATGCCGACGCCGTTGTCGGAGATCCTGATGTTGACTTTCCGGACTCCGTCTTCCTGGAGGCAAGAAAGGGCCAGGCCAATCTCCCCCCCTTCCTCAACAGCCTCACAGGCATTGCGGAGGATATTCAAAAAAACCTGCCTCATCTTGTCCCCGTCCACGAGAATGCTGGGGAGATGGCGGCCGCAGTTCTTGATCAGCGTGATCTTTTTCTCGACCAAACAACCGCTCATCATCTTAACCGACTCTTCGATAATCTGCTCGAGCGAGAACCGCTCTTTTTTCAGGTCGGAGACGCGGGTGAAATTGAGAAGCTCCTTGATGAATTTCTCTATCTGGGCAATCCCCTCCTGAGAAATGGCCAGGTGCTCTTTCTCAACCTCATCCAGGTCATCGTTCTCGAGAATTCTCTGGATGTTGAGCTTGACCGAGGTCAGCGGGTTCCTGATTTCATGGGCGATCGTCGCCGAGATGCGGCCGATGGAAGCCAGTTTCTCCGCCTGGATCAGCCTTTTGTTCGCCTCCTCCATTCGTTTTCTCGTCTGCAGAAGTTCCTGGCTCATTTTATTGAAGCTCTGGGCCAGATTCCCTATTTCGTCCTTGGACGTGATGCCGATCGTATGGGAGAAATCTCCCCGGGAGATGAGGACAGTCCCTTCAACCAGCTTCTTCAGAGGCCCTGTGACGCGTTTGGCTAAGAAGGCCGAGCCGATCATGCCGATGAGGATGCCCCCGCTGCCGATCAGGATGAGCACGAGGCGAGTTTCACGGATTTCAGCTTCCATGTTCTCCAAGGACAGGCCGATCTTGATCGAGCCCCATTTCGACGGCGAACCGGCCGTGAAGACAGGAATTTCCACCTCGATGATGGGCACGTTTCTCTGGCCGAGCCTGAAACCTTTCTGCTTGACATAGACGCTTTCTTCGGCCACATTCTCCGGAAGCCGGCTGCAGCAGGTGATGTCTTCGTTCTCCTGGACGAGGTTGCTCGAAGCAAACAGGCTGCTGAAACGATCGTAAACAACGACATAAAGAAGCTCCTCGTCAACCTGCTCCTCGATATTTTTCTTGACGCCGTCTACATCCCAGAACTTCAACCTCTCCAAGTTGAGGTTGGCGATATTCTGGGCCATCAAGATTCCCCGGTTCCTGGCCTCTTTGACAATGGTCTTGACTTCCTTTTTCTCGATCACAAAAAGAATCAACCCGACAAGCAGGAACAGGATAAAAGTGAGAGAGATCATGAACCTCGTGTAGAGCGAGATTTTCAGCGCTCTTTTTCCCTTCACTTATCCAACCAGATGTCTTTGGCGTCCAGGAAATAAAACCCCAGAGCCGGGACCTTCGCTCCTCGGACATAAGGCTGAACGGCCAGGCGCTGTTGTTTGGAAAACAGCGGAATGGCCGGAATGTCCTTGTTGAGAATCTCTTCTATTTCCCGAAAAAGAGCGATCCGCCTTGTCCAGCTCCGCTCGACCTCTGCCTCCTTGATCAGCTCATCCAACCGGGCGCTTGAGTAATGCATGAGCTCGAGGTTGACGACGGATTTCGAGCCGAAGAGAGGAACGATCATGTTCTCCGGGTCCGGGAAATCCATCATCCAGCTAAAAACGACAAAGTGCGGCTCGCTGCAAGCTCTTAGCTCAGCGGCAGACCTGTAATATTTTGCTTTCAGCCTGATGCCCAGGCCGGCCAGCTGGTCTCTCAGCAGCCGCGATATCTTCGTATCCTCTTCACTCCTGGGCTGTCTAAAAAAAAGGACAAAGGGGGGAAAATCGCTCTCGTCAAGAAATCCCTCTTCAGCGAGGATCTTTCTGGCCTCAGCCGGGTTATAACTGTCACGGTCGTCAGCGGGGAAAAATCCAGGCAACCTGGGCGGGATGTAGTTATGGGTCACTCGGGGAATCATGTCCAGCTTAAAGGCTCCTCTGGCCAGCTCCTTCTTATCGATGGCTAAAGAAACGGCACGGCGGACAGACGGGTTGTCCAGAGGCTGGATGTGGCAGCTCAGACCCAGGTAGACGGTGTCAAAGCCTTCGTTTTCCAGGACCTGGCAATCCACGTTCGAAAGCCTCTCGGACATGTAAGGAATGATGTCAATTTCCTTGGCCAGGAAATGATCAATGGTATAATAAGGGCTGAACTCGATCGCGTCCAAATAGGGCTTGCTGCCGAAATAGTGATCGTTCCGTTCAAGCCTGACTCCCACGATTTCCAGCTTGGGGCTTCTGAGCCAGTAGCCGAACTTGAACGGTCCTGTCCCTGAAGGTTTCTGAAAAAAGCCTTTTCCCTGGGACATGACAAGGTCTCGGGGGAGAATTTTCGAGAAAGCCATGCTCAAAAGATAAAGGCCGGAAACGTAGGGGTTTTTCCAGAGAATTTCAAAAGTGTATTTATCGCGGGCCTTGTATCCCTCGACTTCCGAAGCCTTTCCTTCCCAATACTCCAGCGCGCCCACGACCTTGGAGGTGAAATACTGGAAAGAGGGATGGGCAGTTTCCCTGCTGATGAGCCTCTCTAAAGAAAACTTGACATCCTCAGCGTCAAGCTCCCGGCCGTGGTGAAACTTGACTCCTTTTCTTAAATAAAATGTGCACCTTTTCCCGTCTTCCGAGATGGTCCAGTATTCGGCCAAGGAAGGAAGAAGGTTGAGTTTGCTGTCAAGCTTAACCAGTCCGTCGTAGAGCTGCTCGATGATGAAGACATGGATATCGCCAGCAGGGTCCAATTGGGATCGAAACGGCCCGGAAAAAAAGGGCCGCAACCGAAGAGTCCCGCCGACGCGAGGCGCTTCCTCGGCCCTTGGGCCGGCCCAAGCTTGAAAATGGAGGCAAAAAAGAAGGGACGGAACAAGAAAAAAATTTCGCCGCTCTGGGCTTCTTCGAAACATCCTTTTTCCTTATGATAGAAAAGAACTCTTGAGAAAGCAAATTGAGCAATTTTTATGCCAATTCCCATGTTGTCTTAATTCTTTTATTTACAGCAAATTAATACTCAAAGAGAAGGATCCAAAAGGCTATCTGTAAACTTTCTTTACAGTATAAATGGGGAAGGTCCTCCCAGAAGACAGTCCCCTCTCCTTTTCGGTAGGGGTGGTGGTCACGTTGACAATTTCTCCAGGCAGATATATATTTCTGGCCGGATTGATTCAAGAATTCGTGAAAAAAATCATCATCATCCCTGCCTACAACGAAGAAGATAACATCGGCCGCGTCCTCACGGCCGCAGAAGAATGCTGCCCCGACTTTGACATCTTAGTGATCAACGACGGCTCAACCGACCGCACTTCTGAAACCGCCAGAAAATTCGGCTCTGTTGGCGTGATCGACTTGCCCGTCAACCTGGGAATAGGCGGGGCTGTTCAGACCGGGTTCATCTACAGCCGGAAAAAGGGATACGAGGTGGCCGTTCAGATTGACGGCGACGGCCAGCACAAGCCCAGCGAAGTCCGGAAGATTCTCTCTCCCCTGCTCGATGGCGAGGCTGATGTCGTCATCGGGTCAAGGTTTATCAAGAAAGGCTCGTATAAATCCCTGTCCTTCAGGAAGATTGGAATCAAGCTGTTTGAGCTGACCAACCGCCTTCTTTTAGGCGAGCGGATAACCGACAGCACGTCTGGGTTTCGGGCTTATAACAGAAAATCCATCGAGCTCCTGAGCAAGGATTATCCGGATGATTACCCAGAACCCGAGGCGATCTACTTCCTCAAAAAAAAGGGAATGACGATCATCGAAGTCCCGGTCGAAATGGACACCCGGCATGGCGGAAAATCATCGATCAGCCTCGTCCGGTCTGTTTATTATATGGTCAAGGTCTTTCTGGCCATATTTGTTCTCATCCTAAGAAAACACGATTAGAGGGGTGGAATGGAAAACGTCCAAGTTTTCAGGATTCAAGTTCTGGCCATCGTCGGAAGCGGCCTTCTGATTATTTTTATCCTTGAGCTCATCCGCCGAAAACGATTGAAAGAAGAGTTTTCCATCCTCTGGCTGGGGATGGGTGTTGTCTTCCTGGTCATTTCCCTTTTCCGGGGGCTCCTGGATAAGTTCTCCTACTTCGTCGGAATAGGCTATCCTCCGGCAGCGCTCTTCCTGATTTTGATCATGGGCCTGATGGTTATCCTGATTCACTTCTCCGTGGCCATCTCGGAGCTCAAGGAGGCCAACAAAAAGCTGACCCAGGAGCTGGGGCTTTTAAAAAAGGAAACCGAGGACAGATGAAGGAGGCGAACATGAAAGAGACGGCTCTGTTCATTTTCCTGATGCTTATTTGGACAGCGGCCCAGGTCTTCCTCAAGGCGGGGATGAACGAGCTCGCTGGAAGGAGGGTCGATTTCAAGTTCTTTGCTCAGGCTCTGACTTCCTGGCCTGTCCTGGCCGGACTCGTTCTTTCGGCCGCTGGGTTTATCTTCTGGCTGGTCATCCTTTCCCGGTTCAGCCTGAGTTATTCTTACCTCCTGGCCAGCCTCACTTTTGCCCTGGTTATCGTCGCTTCAGCCGTGTTTTTCAAAGAAGAGGTCTCTCCCCTCAGGTGGGCGGGCGCGGCTCTCATCATCCTGGGCGTTTTCCTCGTCTCACAAACTCGGTAGATGAACCTGGACAGGCTTCTTCCCATCTTAAGGTGCCTCAATTGCGGAGATCGCCTCAGCCTAAATGGCCGGCTTCTGGTCTGCCAAAAATGCAGTGAGCGCTTTCCTCTGGCCGACGACATCCCGGTCATGCTCAGAGAAGACACCGAAGACCGAGCTTGGGAAGATTATTTCCGCCGGGTTTCAGAGAAAATGGGGGACAGCGAAGCCGCCAACAGGTACTTCAGCCTGAAGAACTTTCATTTCGTCCGCGACCAACTGCTCCGTTTCATCGGGAGTGTGAGAGGTCAGGCTATCCTCGACGTGGGCTGCGGAACGGGGCACTTCTCTCAACCTCTCGCCCGGGACAACCTGCTTGTTGGCGTGGATATCTCGCTCGACATGCTCGTCTATGCCAGGCAGAAGGGCCTGGCCGTTGTCCAATCATCCGGAAAGAAACTGCCCTTTGAGGCATCCAGTTTCGACCTCATCATCGCCAACAACGTCATCCAATCCATCCAGGACGGAGAGCCTTTTATCAAAGAGCTCAGCCGCGTGACCAGGCCGGGGGGAAGGCTCATCGTCAGCGCGACGAACAGACAGAACCTGAGCTTGGTTTTTTTCAGGGTCATCGAAAAAAGAAAACACGCGCATTTGAAAACGTACACAGCCGAAGAAATCCGTGACTATTTTGCGGCTGCCCGATGCCACGCTGAATCTGTCCTTTTCCTCTTTTTCCCGTTCGGGTTGGCCAGACAGGTGCGGATGAACGAGCCAGCAGGGGCTTTGACCAGGTGTTTGGCCACCACCTTAGCTGTCAAGGGCCGTAAGCCCGAAGAATAGCCCGATGATGAACTTGCTCACTTTCGACGTCGAAGAATGGTTTCAGGCCAACTACCCTTCGACAGCGCAGGCGCCGGTGATGGAAGTGGATGAGCGGTTGGAAGTCAATGTCCGGAGTCTTCTCGATCTCTGCGTTGAACATCGGGCCAGAGCCACTTTTTTCATCTTAGGCCGGACGGCTGAACGGCACCCCGGCCTCGTTCCTCTTATTCAAGAAAAGGGCCACGAAATCGCTTCCCATGGCTATGAGCATATTCTCGTCTACGAGCAGACGCCTGAAAGCTTCGAAGCTGACCTCAGGAAATCCCTGGATGTGCTCGAAGGAATCAGCCGGCAAAAAATTCTCGGCTATCGAGCCCCTTCGTGGTCGGCCAACACCCGGATGCCCTGGTTCTTTGACATTCTCGAGAGCCACGGGTTGGCCTATGATTCAAGCCTTTTTCCGGCCCGGACATTCCTCTACGGAGACCGCCGGGCCAGAAGATTTCCCCATTCCATCGGAAATCTGACCGAGATCCCGGCGTCAACTGCGTCGTTGTTCAGGCTCAGGATTCCCTTCGCCAGCGGCTTCTTTTTCAGGCTATTCCCCGGCTTCTTTATCAGGTTGGGAATTCAAGGCGTGAACAGGAGGGGCCAGCCGGCCATGCTCTGCCTTCATCCCCGGGAAATCGACGTCTCCTCCCCGCGGCTCAACCTGACCAGAAAAGAAAGGTTTATCCACTATGTCAACATCAAAACCGCCCGGAAGAAGCTGGCGGGGCTTCTGGCCTCCTTCTCCTTCTGCTCCATCCAGGACTACCTGTCCCTCTGATTCGTTGAAAAGGCCCCCAAGCTTCACTATAATGTCCTGACAGCACGAAGCACATGATGAAGTTTCTGAAGCGCCATGGTTTGATTGTTGCCCTTCTCCTCGTTTTTGCGAGCGGAACGTTCCTCAGGCTGTGGGGAGTATCGTCCGTCTACGAACGGGTTGACGACATCCCTGTGGCCAAGCATATCGAGAGAATTTATCATGGGGATTGGAGGCCGGACCATATCTTTTACTACCCGATTTTTTTCAACTACATCGCCGCTGTCATCCTGAGAGGCCTGTCTGGATTTCTTTCCCTTATCGGGGTTCACAGCGGCCCGGGCTTTTTCGAATTTTCGTTCGACCAGATCCTCCAGACAGCGCGAATCGTCTCTGCCCTTATGGGTGCTTTGACCATCCTTTTCGTCTATGCCATCGGGAGGAGACTCTATTCCCGGGGACAGGCTCTCCTCTCTTCGTTTTTCTTCTCCGTATCGTTCATCCACATCCTTTACAGCCACCAGATAGTCATGGACGTTCCGATGACTTTTTTCTATGCCCTGGCTCTGCTTTTTTGCGCCAGGCTCCTTGAGATCAGGCGCTGGCGGGATTATGCGCTGGCCGGGTTTGTCTGCGGCATCGCCGTGGCCACAAAATACAACGGCATTTTCATTTTAGCGGCTCTTTTAGTGGCCCATCTGCTGGGTTTTCCAGCAATGAAAAAAAGATTTTTGCGGGCTTTCCTCGACCCGAGAATGTACCTGGCGGGCCTTTTCTCGCTTGTCGGTTTCGTGACGGCCCATCCTTATGCGCTTCTTCATCTCCGCCGATTCGTCAGAGCCTCTGCTCTTCTCATCCGGATCGTCCATGAGACGGAATATTATCTCGAGCCGATAAAACCCCGGACAGGGCTTGAGCACATCAAGTACAACAAGTACTTTCTGGCGATGAAAAACATCATCACGGCTGAGGGCCTGATCTTTTTTGTCCTGATCGCGCTCGGAATCGCCTGGGTTTTGGTCCGCCGGAACAAGAGCAACTCTTTTCTTGCCCTTTCCGGCCTGGCCTATTTTCTGGGGGCTCTCGGCTTCCTTGGGTTCTCGAGGTACAGGGATATTCCACCGCTGGCCGTCATCTACTCTTTCCTGGCTATGTTAGGCTTACAGGCATTCCTGCGCCTGCTTAAGACTCCCGGGCTAAAGAAGGTGGCCACGCCCGCCATCGTGGCCCTGGTCATTCTATGCCTCGAGTATTCTGCCGTGGTCAAGACGTATTACCTCTGGGAGGACGACACAACCGAGGTGGCTGAACGGTGGATCAGAAGGAACATTCCCGAGCACAAGTATTTTGGAAAAGAATGGTTTTCTCCGCCGACGAGGGGCAGGGACTACAGCTATCCGGCTTTTTCGGCGCCCTTTCTCACTTCCAGGAATTTCGCGCCGTATGACCGGTTCGATTTCATCATCATTTCGAGCGCGGCCCACGGGCATTTCTTCAGGAACCAGAAGTTCTATCCTGACATCATCAGGATTTATAAAAATGTGCGGGAGAAATACGAAGTGATCAAGCGGTTCACCTTCAAAGATTTCGAGTACAAGAACCCGGAACTGAGCATTTTCAGCACGGCGCGTCAAAACAGGCCCAAGCAGCGGCTCTCCCTTCCGCTCGTCCTGCCCCCGGATAACCCTGCCAGGGAATTTGAGGCGAGCGACGGCAGCCCCTACGGAAAAGACGTTTGCAGCTTTCTTCTTGACGGCCGCCAGCGCGTGACCAGGATTATCATCAGCCCGAAGAAAATCAGGGAAATGGCGGTCTTTGTGACGTCATTGGAGGGCAGCGGGGAGGTCGTCGTCGGGAGCTTTTTGTCCAGAAAACGCCTGCTCCTCGGCCCCGGACAGACTGCCCACCTCCTGTTTCGCCCGCGGGCATCCTTCCCTTTTTTCAAGCACCTCTACAAGATCAGCTTCAAAGCTTCTCGATCTCTCGGGAAAGCCCTCGTCAGGCTCGGCTACGACGAGTTCAAGACCGGGGCGGAGTTTTTTCAACAGGAAGACTACGAGAAGGCCAGGCGATTTTTCTTGCAGGCCCTGGAAAACCGGCCGCGAAACTCGCTGGACCTCGAAATATATCTCTATCTCGCCCGATGCTCGGAGAGGCTCGGCCTCCGCCAGGAGTCACAACAATACCTGAAGGACGCTTTGTCCAGTCCGTTCATCAGACGGTACGCCGGGCTTTTCCAGCCGTTCGAAAGCGAGGATTCCTGGACGAGGACGTTTGAAAAAGTGTCGGGGATCGATTTCAAACTCCTCGAACAAACATTGACCACGACTGTAGATGACGGCGATTTCACGTTCAGCGGCGGGATGTCGGTCGCAAGCCCCCGGTTCCATCGGTCGACGGCATTCCTCATGTCGGGCGACAAAGAAGGAAAGCCGGCCGAAGGAACGTCCCCTGAAATCTGGGACATCCCTCAGGACTACCGGATGGAGTTCATTTTTTTTAATCCTTCTCAAGCCGAGGGCGAGGTCGGAGAGCTGGAGGTTGTTTCCGGCGACGGGGAAAACACAGAATATGCAGTTTTCCCGATCATCCTGAAGCCAACCGACAAAGAGCAAGTCTCGAGCGCGTCTTTTTTTGGGTCGGCCAGGAACCTTGGGAAATCAAACCGGTTTCTCATCAGGATTGACCCGGCCAAAAACCTGGCTTTTGATTACGTCAAAATTGTCCCTGACCTCAGAGCGTTCTTCAACAGAAAACACGTCCTCATCCAGAATCTCCCCGGGGTCGGTGATCTCGCTTCCGCCAATGGCCGCGAATAACGAAGACCGACCCTGCTTTCTCTGCGGCGGAAGGAAACTCAGGCCTTATTTCGCCCTGAAGGGAGACGCTTTTTTTAGATGCCGGGAGTGCGGCCTTATCCAGATGTCTCCCCTTCCCGAAAGACTGGCCCAAGGGGATGATTACACCGGCTATGACCTGCAAAGGCAGCGCCAATTCATCCGGCTTTTTACCTGAAGAGCGAGCCTGGATGAGTAAACTGCTGGCGAGCTCTCCGTGCGATCCAGAGATACAAAAGCGGCGGGCGGCTCCTGGACGTTGGCTGCGGGACGGGAGAATTTCTCGGCCTTGCCCGACATGCAGGGTTTCAGGCTTTTGGAATCGAGCCATCGGCGACGGCTTACCTTATTGCCCGAAAGAGCCATCCTGTCGCCTTAGGTGAGCTCAAAGACATCAGCCTGAAGGAAGACTTTTTCGACATCGCGACGCTCTGGTCTGTTCTCGAGCACGTCATTGACCCGCTTTCTTTTCTACGGAAAGTAAGCCTGTCTTTGAAGAAAAACGGCATCCTCGGCCTCCGTGTGCCCTCCTCGCGCGGCCTTCTTGCTCTCTTGGCGCTCTGGCTTTACCGTCTTTCAGCGGGGAGAATCAAGCGTCCCCTAACAATCATTTATCAATTAGAATGGCATTACAAGCATTTCTATTTTTACGACCGGAAAAACATGGCTCTCCTCCTCGAAAAATGCGGGTTTGAGATTCTCGAAAGCTACGATGAACGCGCCTATGCCATCAGCAGTCTGGGCTTCAGGATGGATTACCTTCCCCGGTCAAAAGCTCTCCGGATGATGCTCAAGGCAGCTCTCTTCATAAACCTTCACCTGTCCCGTCTTCTTCGCCGCCAGGACGAGCTGGTCGTCGTAGCTAAAAAATCAGATGGATAATTTCCCTCTGCCTAAGCTTCTATGATTCTGGAAATCTCGAAGACGACGGGATTGGCCGCGTCCGGGCAGGCAGGTCACGATGACTTTAAGATTCTTGAGTTTCACCGTCGCGTTCCTCCGTTTCGTGCCAACTCGCTCGGCAAATTGTATTCCATCTCGGATGCAATGAACATGCCAACACCCAATTTTGCCGATAGAAAATTGTCTTTGCGAGCGAAGCGAAGCAATCTGACCCAGAGGGTCGTCACGAGGCTTCTTTTAGAAGCCGTGGTGATCTCATCGAATTTCATGAGACCGCCACGCTTCGCTCGCGGCGACTTCGTCGGATCGCCACGCACCCAATGGGTGCTCGCGATGACGGGGATAGCGTTTTCTTAACGGCAATTTCTGGCCAACAATGGACGCGGAGAGTCCTTAAAAATAAAAGAAAACCATGCAGGCCGCAAACATGGCAGTGCACGCCTGTATCCCCTCGTAGGCGCCGCGCAGGGAAAGATTGGACAAGAGAGCCACGGCCATGCACCTGGCATAGACATCTGTGCAAGGATGAGTTTCCTCGCCTGATGCCGCCGGCCCAAAAGATAAAAAAAGCACCAAAATCAGGCAGGCATAAGCTAATAAAGATCGGCTTTTCATCGGAACCTCCTCTCCTCTGATCTTATGCAAAATCCGTGCCGGGATGGCCGCATCGGAATCGATTTTAAGTTATTGATATATTTTAAATTAGATAAGCCTGGAAATGACAGGGTTTTCCTGCCGTAACCGCTTGTTGACGCTGAGCTGTTTTCCAGCCTGTGGCCACGACAACTCTTCTTACCGATCGACAAGACCACGGCTCGAAGCGGCGAGCAAGCCCGATTCCCCGTCTTATTCTCTCCGCCATTCCTCCCCCAGGCTTGTCGGGGACAGAAGTCAGGATGGAGATATTTTGTGCATTATGTATGGCGTCCCCAATTTGTAAAAGGCGGCAGGTTTCATTACAATGTCCCGCGGAAATCCAGGTTTGAGAAAAAAATGAGCAACGGCTGGCCGAAAAAAACAGTCTACGCGGATGAAGAGGATATTTTCTACTGTTATCGGCTATTTCTTCATAGAGAACCAGACGAGGGTGGTTTCGCCTATTTCAAGAGCCTCGTCCAGGGCGGCCGGTTCCCTCTTCAGACACTCGTCTTTCACTTCGTCGAATCGGACGAATACAAATCCCTGAAGAGGCGCGAATTCCGGGAGATTTCCTGCCGGATCGGCGGCATCGAACTTAAGGCATTCGATGATTATTATTCATCGTCCTCAGAAGTGACAATCCGCGAGCTCGAGGCTGACCTGTACCGGCTTTCGGACATCGACTTTAAGGAAGGCGACGTCGTCGTCGATATCGGGGCTTACATCGGACTTTTTTCGATGGTTCTGGCTGAAAAACACCCGCATATCATGATTTACGCGTTTGAACCTGTCTCCATCAATTTCAGGAATTTGGTCCGCGGGATCGAGGCGAACGGCATCCGCAACGTCCGGGCCTTCCAACTGGCCGTGACATCTGACGGCCGCGAGGTCGAGATGCTCTACAGCCATAGCTTCACGGGCGGAAGCACGACGCTCGAAATCCAGAAGGAGAATATATCCTCGGCTCATCTCGTCGAGAGAGTCGCCTCAAAGACGCTTGATCAGATCTTCGCTGAATTCGGGATCGACCGCTGCAAGCTGTTGAAGATCGACTGCGAAGGCAGCGAGTATGAGATTCTCTACAACGCCACGTGCCTCGACCGCATATCGCATATCCGGGGTGAATTCCACATAAATAAAACCCTGGCTGCAAAAGGCTTCAGTATCGAGGGCCTGGTCGACTACCTGTCAAAGTCAATTCCCGGGGAAAACATCTACTGCATCCCCTCCCGCATGTCCGACTAATTGAGGGAGGACCGAGCTAACCTGGACTATTCACGAAATGAAAGGAAAAAATCCCCTCTCCCCATGTGGGAGAGGGTCGGGGTGAGGGGGATCATTCAAAGATTCCCCCTCCCCCCAGGGGAGGGGCCTGCTTTCTGGCATAATTTGTGAATAGGTCAGGCTAATTCATTGATTATAAATAATACAAAGAATTCCGCTAAAATACCCGATAAAGCCCACTCTTCTGCCGTTAAATTAGACCCTTAGGCTTTGCCTGCATCTTCCGGGAAACCTCGATGACCTGGCGGAAAACCCGCACGACATTGCCGCTCCAAATCTTCTCGATCTGCTCCTCCGTATAGCCTCGCCGGAGAAGCTCCGCCGTCAGACGAAACATCTCGCTCACGTCGTTGCAGCCCTCGACGCCGCCCCCGCCGTCAAAGTCAGTTCCGATCCCGACATAATCGATGCCAGCAACCTTAACAACGTGGTCGATGTGATCTGCGACATCTTTAACGGTCGCCCTGGCTTCCGGGTATTTCTCGTCGATCGCCTCATACTCCTGCCACATCTTCTCACGCTGGGCTTCATCCCTGATGTCTCGCCTGGAGCCGTACTTGGCGCGGAGCTCCTGGAGGGCTTTATCCCTTTCCGGGTTTGGTTCCGGTTTCTTTAAAAAACTCGAAACAAAACAGACTTGGATGACTCCTCCCTTTCTGGCAAGGGCCTGGATCATATCATCTGTGAGGTTCCGGGGGCTGTCGCACAGAGCCCGACAGGAGGAATGAGAAGCGATGACCGGAGCGCGGCTGGCCTCAAGGACATCGAAGAAAGACCTATCCGAGGCATGCGAGACATCGATTATTATCCCCAGGCGGTTGCATTCGGCTACGGTTTCTTTCCCGAAGTCGCTCAACCCGTTGTCCTCGGGATTCTCCCTGTCTGTGGAAGAATCGCAGATGTCGTTATCCGAACCATGGCAGAGGGTCAGGTAGCGGATGCCTAATCTATAGTATTCCTCCAGGTTTACTAAGCTTTTTCCGACAGGGTAGCCGTTTTCCATGCCGATGAAGGCAGCCCGTTTCCCCTCCTTCTTCAGCCGGTAGGCATCGTCCGGAGTCAGGGCCAACCCGATAAGATCCGGGTATTTCTTGAGCATTCCTTGGATGGCATCAAACATGGCCAGCGCCCTCCCTTTAGCTTTCGCATACCCTGACTCTGTCCGTTCCCCCTGGGCCACGAAAACAGCGAAGAATGCCGCGTCAAGCCCGCCTTCCCTCATCCTCGGCAAATCAATTTTGCCGCTGGCTCTCTTCCCCGGCTCGTGTCTCTCGCCGATGTCCCACGTCCCGCTCAACATTCGCATAGGAGTATCGCAGTGCGTGTCAATAGTCAGGATGCGATCGTGAATGGCGCGAGCACGGCTTTCGAGATCCTCAAGCTCGGGAGCTCTGCGGCACTGCGACAGCCACACAACACATACCCAGATAGCAAGATAACCTGCGATCCTGGCCAGAGATTTCATGGTCGCTCCCTTCTTAAAATGACACTCCTGAAAGGGAATCTTTCAATTCATCCATCAGAACACTTGATTATAGCATACCGTCCTGGCTATTTCTCACATTGAAAACGGCCCCAATTTGCCGATAGAATCACCCGACGGGTCCTGTCGCGGTTCACCCCCGGCGCCCCCTCGCGGACTATCTTGTTTATTATCAGTCAACAAGATGGGTGGCATCAAACACTCGGGTCGGCGGGGGGCCCCCGAACCGCGCCACCCCTCGGGTGCACTCGCTATCACGATAATTGGATTACACATAGAGTACTTTTGCAAAATGGGAATTTCCTATCAGCAATTTTGGGAACGGAAAAATTTGACAGAAGCGCTTGGCAGGATTAAAGCTGAAATTTTGGGCAAAGAAAACTCGCCGGGTTTTTCGCGGAAAGCCCTAAAATCTCTCCCGGTCTATTTTATCTCGGCCAGCGCAACCAAAAACCAATAAAAAATTCCCTTGACTTGAGTCCAGGGGATATATAAGTAATAAAATTATTTCGGATCTCCGTAGAACCGCCAAGTGGACTTGAAGTCCGGGCGGAGTCCTTCACCCGAGAGGTGGGCCCGGAGCACTTCAACCGGGATCCGGCCGCCCTTGAGGACAGCGTCGTGAAATTCCCGGGCCGTCATCCGCCCGGAATCCACCAGCTCCTTGGCCATGGCCCGGAATTGAAGACCACCGAGCATATAGGCCGCCTGGTACAGGGGGGGCGCCAGGGCCGATCGCCGGA
>JBBILQ010000025.1:0-16342 GCA_037444845.1 Candidatus Aminicenantota bacterium
AGCCCGATCGTTTCATCCACCAGTTGGAGTGCTTCGTCTCCGTCGGCCGCTTCGAGGAACTGGTAACCCTCGTACTCCAGGATCATCTTCAAGGATTTGCGGATGTTCTCTTCGTCATCGACAACAAGAATTTTGGCTTTGGCTGCGTTTTTCATTTCCACCTCTTTTTATCAATTTTATCACAGACACAATCCACCCGCCAGCATCACGAAATTCCCAAATTTGAGACACAGCCGGGGAAGAGCGAGGATTTGCCAGGAAGATTGGATTGAGGTAGCATAAAAGCAAGAATGTCGATTGAAAAAACCTGGGGAAAAGAGCCGAAGAGGCCTGGGTTAAGAACAGGGCCGCCGGCTTATCTCATGCCTTTGTTCATTTTGGCTTGGGCCTGGCCACTTTTTTCAGACGCCAAGGAGACATCGCGGAGTTTAACGCTCGACAACGGCCTGAGAGTTTTTCTGTTAGAGAAGCGTAACGTCCCGCTTGTGAACGTTGTGATCGCTGCAAATCTTGGCTCCAAGGACGAAACTGCGGAGACAAGCGGCCTTGTCCATCTGCTAGAGCATTTTATCCTTTTCCGCGGCACCGAATTCCGCTCCGGCAGAGAAATAAGCCAGCAAGTCCGGCGTCACGGCGGCTATTTCAACGCCCGCACAACTCCGGATCTCGCCTTTTTTGAGATTTCCGTTCCCTCCGAATACGCCGATTTTGCCCTGCGCAACCAGAAGGAGATTCTGTTTGACCTCAAGCTTGCTCAGGAGGATCTTGATGAAGAAAAGGAGGTCATTTTCGAAGAGCTGAGTCAACTCGAGGACGACCCCATAAGGTACGCCACAGCCGTCGTCTACCAGAATCTCTTCCAGGGGCACCCATACGGAAATCCCATCCACGGAAATAAGGAGGCCATCCGCCGCCTGACCGTTGACGACATCCAGATGTTCTATAAACAGTATTTTGTTCCCTCCAACTGCGCCCTGGCTGTTGTCGGTGATTTTGACGCGGCTGAAATGGAGGAAAAGGTGAAGGCGGTCTTTGGTGATGTCACCGGCCCTGCTTTTGAGCCAGTGAGATTCGACCAACCGCTGCTCCCAAAAAAGGGCACGACCGAGATCGAAGTTGGACTGGATATAAACAAGGCCTACCTGGTTATCGGTGTCTTGGCTCCTGATTATAACCATCCCGACCAGTATGCCATGGACGTTCTGACGCAGGTTTTTGGCCGCGGCATCAACCCTATGTTAGGCTCTGTCCTGCGAGACCGAAGGCGTCTGGCTGAGACCGTTTTCATGGACTATCATGCCCATCAATACGGAGGGCTGGCGCTCGTCTATCTGACTCTCGACCCAAGGAACGTGCAGGCAGCCAAGCGGGAGACCATAAACTTTCTGAAACGGGCCCATGCCGAAAATTTTTCTCCTGATGACGTTCTGGGTGAAGAGAGGATGCACGCCTACGATTTTCTGAGCAGCGCGAAAAACCAGATTCGATACAACGCCTCTCAATCCCAGGAAAAAGGACTTGCTGTCGCCACCGCCCTGGTCAGGCACCTGCTGGTCGGCAAGGCTGGTACCGCTGGCTCGTATCTTAAGCACATAGAAGAGCTCACTTCCTCTGACATCAAGAAGGCGGCAGCCAAGTATTTTAGCCGCGGAGAATACGTTGTCGTTTCGATCGTCCCGGGAAAAAAGGGTTAGTCTGATGCCTGCCGTTATGAGGTGGCGATGTCTTCTGGCACAAGGCTTCGTTTTCCTGGCGGCGGTTTTCATTTTGACGGCCGCGATCCTGATTTTCCCAGCCCCGGGCTCCGGCTCTTCTGCGGCGCAGAAGGAAATCCTGAAGAACGGCATGACCGTTATCTTCGAACACAATGATTCCTCGGCCACGACTTTTTTGCAGTTTCTCATCCGGGGCGGTCGGAGGGCCGAGCCGGAGGGGAAGCAAGGCCTGTCTTTTCTGACGACACGGCTGGCTGTTGAAATACCGGACTCGAGCAAGGTCCAGGAATTGATGATTTTATCCTCCCGTTTCTCGGCGTCATCGCGCGGAGATTATTCCCTCATCAACATAGAATGCCTGACGTCGAACTTTGAGCCGACGCTCAAGATCCTGTCCAAGATCATCGCCGACCCCATCATCTCGGGACTGAGAGTTGACGCGATCAAAAAATACATGAGCCATCGGTCTGAAGTTGAGAAGGACGACGCGCTCATCATCGGACATCACGCTTCCCTAACTGCTTTCTTCGGAAGACCGGGATACGAAGGCACGATCTACGGCGATGGGGAGACGCTGCGCGCCATAAAGACGAAGGACGCTTCGAGTTTCTATAAACGCTGGTTTACAGCTCAGAATATCATCCTATCGGTAGCCTCGGACTTGAAAAAGGAGCTGATCCTCGACCTTCTTGTCAAATACCTGGCTCGATTTCCGTCTGCTGATTCATCAACTCCCCTCCCTGAAGTTGTCAGGCGAGTCCCCCGGGAAAGGGAAATTTTCATAGAGAGGGAGACCAAACAGACGCTGGTCAGCCTGGCTTTTCCTCTCCCCGAGATTTCGCCGCGCCGCTTTCTCCTGAACGAGGTCCTTCAAAATTTCCTGGGAGAGGGGGCCGGATCGAAGCTGTGGCCGTTGCGGACCGAGGAGAAGCTGGCCTACAGTGTGGGCTGCCGGGCGACACAAATGCTCGACGGCGGTCTTTTAGAAGCCTATCTTGAGACAGACAAGGATAAGATAGAGGAAGCATTGAAAGCCCTTACTGATACGCTCACAAGCGTCTGGAAGAAAGGGCTCACTCAAGAGGAATTCGAGGCTGCCAGGGCGGTGGCCAGGGCGAACTTCCTAAGGGATAATGAGCTCAAGGCGGTCAAAGCGGCAACGCTTGCTTCTTTCGAAGCACTCGGTCTCGGGTTTGACTATTTCGATAAATTTCTGGCCGGACTCGAAGACCTGACGCTTGATGAGACAGCGGCGCACATAAAAGACATTCTTAATCCGGAAAAATATTTTGTGGTTATGGCAGGCCCGCGCGTTCAGACTCAGAAATGGGCGCCCTGACTTAGTCCTCGGCGGTTTTTTTGGCCAGCTCTCTGAGTTGAACGCCTGTGTATTCTACTGTCAGAAAAATCTCTTCATCGTCCCCTTCCAAGCAGGCGACAATTTCGGTTTGTGGTGTCATCCAGCGGGAGTTTAACTTGAGGTGGCCCTGGCTGATGGCTTCGCCCCAGGCCGAGAAATCCTCCCTGTATGCTGAATCCAGCCATTTCAAATTCTCCTCGAGAGGCCTCCCGAATCGTTGGACGAGGGCATCCTTGATCTTCTGATAATCGTGGATGTAGGCGTTCTTGTCGAGGTAGCTGTTCTGAAAACGGAATCTTGTCTGGCTCAACTTGTTTGAGGAAAAAACGTACTCGATCGAGCAGTCTAAGTTGATAACCTTCTGCTCATAAGCCATGATGTCCAGGCCCTTGGATCTTTGTTGATGCGCGGGCTTTCCTTCCATCTCCAGAATCTGTTTCCTGGACAGGCCCCACTTCATCTCATCGAATTTGCGCGGCGCATAGCTGGCTTTGCGGCTTTCTTTTTCTTCCCTAATGACGACAGAGTTAAGCGCTTCGAAAAGCGGCTCGACCTTTGAATCGAGGACATAGCCTGCTTTAGTGACGCCTGTTTTAGCCGACTTGAAACAGACATAATACCAGTATTTCTTCTGCTTCCCTGAATAAAGGAGAGAGAGCAGGTGTCCCCTTTCCAAGGTGTCGACGACTGGGCTGGCATCATCGGGCTTGAGGTGGACGTGGACGTAATCACTGGCCACGCGGAGTTTCTTGTCGAAAGCAAAGAGAAAAACAGCTGAAATGGCCGCGACAAAGATGAATATGAAGGGAAGAATTGGTTTTTCCCCTTTTGCCTGGAAAGCCATTTTTTCCTTCCTGTTCATGCGCTCTTACGGCCCTGAGGTTCGCGGACGTATCCTTCAAATAGCCAACAGCAGGATGCTTCACAAGCCAATAAAGGTCAATCCTCCCTATGGGTGAATCCTCGTGGGATTTTGCTTCACCTCAAGGGAGTAGTCCCGGCAGGGCTTTGGGAGGGCTCTCATGCCCTAGTGTCCCGTCTCGTAAATTCCTTGCCAAAGTCCCCTGCATAGACGGGACACTTCCAGGGGGGAGTCAAGCTCCCCCCTCGGCGCTGCGCTTTGCTCCGCTGACCCCCTGAGGGAGACGACGCCGTCCCCCTCAAACTCCCCCGCGGTGCCGCGTCTTCCGATGCTTTTGACAAAGCCAAGTTATTTGTTAGACGCGCCACTGGCCGAGACCTCGGCTAGTCTATTAAGCCATTCCCAGTCCCTGTCCACGTCCTGTTGTATCTTTTCAACTATCCAGGTATTCTCCTCTTTGAACAGATGGCCGAAACGCCCCTGGGATTTAAGCCATTCGAGGACGGGTTTTTTCTCCTTGGGCTTGTAGTTTATTTTATAGCGTCCGTTTTCAACCTCGTAAAGCGGCCAGACACAGGTGTCCGCGGCTAACTGGGCGAGCTTGATCCCTTTCGATTCATCATACTTCCATTCAGTCGGGCAAAGGCAGAGGACGTTGAGGAAGGCAGGACCCCCGGCTTCAAAAGCCTTCTTGGCCTTGTTGTAAAGGTCCTGCCAGCGGTGAGGACTTGCCTGGGCCACGTAGGGGATTTTATGCGCGACCATGATCTGGGCCAGGTCTTTCCGGCCTTGAATCTTTCCCGGGCTCTTCGAGCCCGAAGGTGCGGTCGTTGCTGAGGCTCCGAGGGGAGTGGCAGAAGAGCGTTGTCCGCCGGTGTTGGCGTAGACGTTGTTGTCATAACAGACATAGACGAAATCATGGCCCCTTTCCACCGCGCCAGACAGGGCCTGCAAACCGATATCGTACGTGCCGCCGTCTCCGCCAACGCCGAGGAACTTGATTTTCTTTTCAGCTGGAATCTTCCCCTTGTTCTTAAGGGCTTTGTACATGGCCTCCACGCCGGCGATGGTCGAAGCGGCGTTTTCAAAAGCGCTGTGGATCCAGCTCATGTTCCAGGCTGTGCGAGGGAAAACAGTCGTGCACACTTCAAGGCAGCCCGTCGCGTTGGCGATGATGACCGGGTCTTCAGTGGCCCGCAGAATGATCTTAAAGATGGGAGGAATTCCGCAGCCCAGGCACATTCCGTGCCCGGCGACGAGTCTATCTTCCATCTGGGCCAAATCTTTTAGTTTTGCCATGGTCGTTGCCTCCTTTTCCGAGCTCTTTACTCTCTCAGGTTGAGATAACCGAGCATTTCTTCGACTTTGCCCGTCTCGGCGATTTTCTGGAGCTTGGCGGCCACTTCTTTGAAATGTTCGACGTTGATATCCCTGCCGCCCAACCCATAAACGTAGTTGACGATTTTTGGGCGCTGGCCGTAATCATACAAGGCGGAACGGATTTCGGTGAAAAGAGGCGCACCGAAAGCTCCCGGGCTCGAAGCACGGTCGAGGACAGCAACCGCTCTCATTCTCTTCAGGGCTTCGGCGATCTTTTCGTGCGGAAAAGGCCGGAAGACGCGAGGCTTGAGCAGGCCGATCCGCAGCCCTTCGCTGCGCAGCTCATCGACGGCATCTTTGCCCGTCCCGGCCGCCGAGCTCATCACGACAATGGCCGTTTCAGCATCGTCCATCCGGTATTCCTCAAAGAACCCGTAAGCCCGGCCGAACTTCTGGCCGTATTCCCGGCCAACTTCCTCGATGACCCGGGGCGAGTTCTCTATCCCTTCGATCTGCCCTCTTTTGTGCTCGAAATAATAGTCAGTGAAATCGATCGAGCCGACAGTCATTTTGCGGCTCGTGTCTAAGAGCGGATAGACTGGGTTGAATTCACCGACGAAATTTCGGATTTCCCCGTCATCCTCAACAAGGACAGGCTCGGCTGAGTGACTGATGATAAAACCGTCCAGCCCGACCAAGACGGGAGTCCGGACGTCCAGGTGCTCACCGATGCGGAAGGCCTGGATGAAATTGTCATACGCTTCCTGGCAGTTCTCGGAATATATCTGAATCCAGCCCGAATCCCGCGCGCCCATTGTGTCGCTGTGGTCGCCGTGGATGTTGATCGGCGCGCTCATGGCCCGGTTGACAATGGCAGCGACAATAGGCAACCTTAGCCCGGCCGCGATATAAAGCATTTCCCACATCAGGGCGAGGCCTTGGGAGCTCGTGGCGGTCATGACTCTTCCTCCTGCGGCCGCTGCCCCGATACACACGCTCATGGCGCTGTGTTCGCTTTCCGGGCAGACGAACTCGCTGCTGATCAGGCCTTCCGCTTTGAACTGAGCGATGGTTTCCACGATGGCCGTTGACGGCGTTATCGGATAGGCCGCCACGACGTCGGGATCGATCTGACGGGCGGCCTCGGCGATCGTCTGGTTCCCGTTAAGAATCTTGACTGCGCTCATTTGTTTCCCTCCTCAACGAGCCTGGTTTCCTCTTTTACCATGACAATGGCCTTTTCTTTGGTTGGACACTCCTCCGCGCACAGCCCGCAGCCAGTGCAGTAATCGTAATTGAAGCCCGTGACTTTGCCCTCTTCGACTCGAACGGAAAAATGCGGACAGTAAAGCCAGCAAAAAAAGCACTGGATGCATTTCTCCTCGATAAACTCGGGCTTTCGGCCAGAGCGCCATGTTCCCGTCAGGTTGGACACGGAGTTGCCCGCCTGAAGGTTGATTGCCCCGATGGCGAGTTCTGTCCATGTTTCTTTTTTCATCCTTCTTTGACCTCCCGGAAAGCCCTGTCGATCGTTCTGAGGTTCATCTCTACGACCTCAGGGCGCAATTTCTTGGAAAGCGAGAGCTTGATGTTTTCCTTGAACTTCTTCAGGTCCAGCAAGTTGAGGACCTTGACCAGAGCCGCGACCATCGGCACGTTGGGGATGGCCCGGCCAAGCTCATCGCGGGCGATGGTGTAAGCATCCAGGGCGTAGATTTTTCTGTTGCCGAGCGCCAGCCGTTTTCTTATCAGCCGGATGTCAAAAGTCGTGTTCATGAGAAAGACCGCGTCCTCTTTAGCGCCATCGGCGATGTCCACGCGACCCAGCAAGCTGGGGTCTGTGACAACAACAATGTCTGGATGATAGACTTGGCTATGGGTGCGGATTGGCTTCTGGCTGATGCGGTTAAAAGCCAGGATGGGCGCTCCCCGTTTTTCGGCGCCGAATTCGGGGAACGCCTGGACATACCGTCCTTTCTCTGAAGCGAGGACATCGGCGAGCGTCACGGCGGCGGTGACAACGCCCTGCCCGGCTCGTCCATGCCAGCGAACCTCAAGCGTTTCTTTCATCGAACCTCCTTATCAGATATCATGCTCTCCCATCATTCCTTTAACTCGGTCCGTCCTTCCAGGGCCTTCTTGATGGTGACTTGGTCGGCGAAATCAATATCCGAACCGACTGGCAATCCCATGGCCAGCCTGGTCAGTTTGATTGGAAAGTTCTTTAAAATCCGAACGATGTAGATGGCAGTGGTTTCTCCTTCGGCCGTCGGGTTGGTGGCGATGATGATCTCCTTGAACGCGCCCTTCTCAACTCTCTCGGTGAGTTTCTCCAGGCGGAGTTCGTCAGGGCCCATGCCCTTGAGGGGAGCCAGCGCGCCAAGCAAAACATGATAGCGGCCGTGAAAGATGCCTGTTTTCTCGATCGAGGAGATGTTGTAAGGCTCCTCGACGATGCAGAGAAGGTCGTCGCTGCGGTTCGAGTCGGCGCAAAGAAGGCAAGGGTCGACATGGGTGATGTTGTTGCAGACCGAGCAGTAGAAAATCCTCCTCTTAACCTCCCGGATGGACTCGGCCAGCCGGTCAGCGTCCTCCTGGGGAAGGCTAAGGAGGTAGAAAGCGATGCGCTGGGCGGTCTTGGCGCCGATTCCAGGGATTCTTTTTAGCTCCTCGATGAGCAGGTGAAGAGGCTGAGCGTAATCAAACATCAGAAAAGTCCCGGGATTTTTAATCCGCCGCCCAAATCTCCCAATTTCTGGGCGATATGTTCTTCCGCTTTTGCCATGGCATCAGCGAGCGCGGCCAGGATCAAGTCCTGGAGCATCTCAACCTCATCCCGGTTGACAACTTCGGGATCGATGTGGACAGCGGTGACATTCTTGTGGCCGTCCATGGTAACGCTGACGACACCGCCGCCGCTCGTCCCGTTGACCCGCATCTCTGCCAGTTCTTTCTGCAATCTCGCCTGCATTTCTTTGGCCGTCTTGAGCATTTTCTGGAGGTTAGCAAGATCTTTCATGATTCTCTCCTTTTCGTGCGACGCCCCGGCTCTTGCTTTCCCTTACTCCTTTTGCTTGGGCCTTTTGATCGGCTCGACGGATAGAACCTGAGCTTTGAACGTGTCCATGAACGTTTGAACCGTGGGGTCCTTGAGAGCCAGCTCCAGGTCCTTGTCTCTCTTATTGGCATTCCCGTCGATCGCATCAATGAGCCTGACCTTGACCTTCTGCCCGATAACGGCCGAGGCGACTCTTTCCACGGTTTTTATATCCTTCTGAACGGTCTCGCGATAAAAATCTTCTCCAGCCGGGAAAGAGATCTCCAGGATGACGGGGTTTTCGATGACAAACCTCTTTTCAGGGTGAAACTTAATGTCTAAGGTTTCGTCCTTGATCTGGAAAGAAGTCTGACGGGAAAAGACAGCGGCAAGGGAACTTTTTTCTTTCTGGAGTTCGTCCACGATCTTATAGAAAATGTCTCTATCTCCCTCAGCCCTTATTCTGGGAGCAGGTCGAACCGTACCGGGCTTCAGCCCCGGCTCCATCCGGCGCTCTTCAGCCATTCCGGTTTTTATTCCTGACAATGGATCGGCTGGCCCGACGGATGCGGCTTCCCTCTCCTTGACGATTTTTTCCACTTCCTGTATGAGGTCCTGCAGGGGGACGATTTTTTTGAAGTGGCAGAGCTTGACCAGAACCGTCTCAAGGTAGATTTGGGGGTGGGAAGAATAGCGCAGGCCTGGCTCAGCCTGCTGCAGCGCCACGAGATAGCGGAGAATTTCCTCGTCTGAAGCCTTGGCTGCTTCCGTCTTGAGCTGGCCAATTTCTTCCGCGTTCAGGGGAAGAAGGCCCGTCAAGTCTTGGACAGACCCGGCAAGCAGCAGATTCCTGAAGTGCTGCACGAGCTCCTTATAAAAAAAGCGCAGGTCATGGCCCTTTTCCATGATTTTCTCGATCAGGGCAAAAACCTCGGCCGGCCTCTGTTCCAGGATCAAGCTCGAGCATTCAAACAGAGTGTCCTTGCTGATAACTCCAAGGATCTCCTTGAGATCATCGTCATTGATGATTTCTCCTGAGAAAGCCACGGCCTGGTCTAACAGGCTCTGAGCATCCCGCAAGCTGCCGTCAGCCGCTTCCGCGATCAGGTTCAGCGCATAGGGAGAGATGGTTATTTTCTCTTTTTGGGCGACCTTCAGGAGATGGTTGACGATCTCTTTCTGGGATATTTTTTTGAACTCGAAATGCTGGCACCGGGAGGCGATTGTGGCCGGCACTTTGTGGAACTCGGTTGTTGCGAAAATAAAAATGGTGCGCTCAGGAGGCTCTTCGAGTGTCTTGAGGAGGGCGTTGAAGGCGTGGCCGGAGAGCATGTGGACTTCATCGATGATGATAACCTTGTAGCGGCTGGCGATAGGCTTGTATTTGGCCGTGTCCCGGATCGGGCTTATATCCTCGACTGTCCGGCTCGAGGCACCGTCTATCTCGAGCACATCCACCGAGCGGTCATCTCTGACGGCGAGGCAAAATTCACACTTATTGCAGGGAGTGGGAGTTGGGCCATACTGGCAGTTCAAGGCCTTTGCCAGGATTCGGGCAACGGTTGTCTTTCCGATCCCTCTCATCCCGGAGAAAATGTAAGCCTGAGCCACCCGGTTGTTCTTGATGGCATTCTGCAGAGTCTGGACTACTGCCTTTTGTCCGACCATTTCCTCAAAGGTCTGGGGCCTGTACTTGCGGGCATAAATAAGATACGACATCGCCTTAAACGGTAAGTCTCAGAAAGGAAATGATTTTCCTTTTTGTAGACGTCATCTTAGCACATTTTTTCCTCTTTGCCAAAGAATATTTTGCCCGAATGTTGGAGGTGGCTTATAATCTAAGGCCAGGAGATGATCGGTGTCGCGGCGGCAGAGCCTCATCGAAGTCCACCTGGCCACACTCCTCTTCGGGCTGGCCGGGCTTTTCGGCAAGTGGCTGGCTCTTGTCCCCTTTCTCATTGTGTGGGGAAGGGTCGTCTTCGCCAGTCTGGCCCTGAGCGTCCTCCTCCTAACCTTGAAGCAGAGCCTTAGGGGTATCCTAAGGGAAAACTTTCTTCTGATAACCGTCCTGGGGTTCATCCTGGCTGTCCACTGGGTGACTTTTTTCACGTCCATCCAGGTTTCCACGGTGGCTGTCGGGCTTCTCGCCTATTCCTGCTTTCCAGTTTTCACTGTTCTTTTCGAGCCTCTTTTTTTCAAGGAGAAGCTCGACAGGACGAACTTGCTCTTGGCCGCAGTCTGCCTGAGCGGCGCTTTCCTGATTGTGCCCAGGTTCAGCCTGACGAATGCTGTCTATCAGGGGGTTATGTGGGGGCTTGTCTCGGGGTTCTGTTTTGCCTTGTTGACCATATTCAACCGGCGGCTTGCCCAGACATATTCCAGCTTGGCCATCGCTTTTGTCGAGGATTTCGCTGCGGCGATTTTCCTCCTGCCTTTTCTTTTCTTCTATCCAAGCAGCCTGACGGCCAGGGATGTGCTCCTTCTGGCCTTCCTCGGCGTGGTCTGCACGGCTGGTTCGCATACGCTCTTCATCAAAGGTCTGCGCCGGGTCAGAGCCCAGACCGCCAGTATCATCAGCGCGCTTGAGCCTGTCTACGGGATAGCACTCGCCTATTTAATGCTGGGAGAACTCCCTTCTTCCAGGACTCTGGGAGGAGGACTTGTTATTCTCAGCGCGGCCTTGATGATCTCAGTGCGGGAGGGAGGGCGATTGATTAATCAATCTCGTCCTTTTTCTTGATTTTCTTCTTGACGGTTTTCTCCTCTTCCTGGTGACGCTCGACGACCTTTGATTTTTCCTCTTCGTGCTGCTTTTTGAGCTCCTCGGCCTTAACCTTGTATTCTTTTTCAAGCTTTGCCTTCTCGGCGGGATTAGAAACAAGCTTTTTTTCAGCTTCATGCCTTCTCTCGAGATCGCCCTTTTCTTTCTGCTGGCTCTGTTCGACAAGCCGAAGCTCCTTTTCCTGCTCTTCCTTCAAGCGGCGTTCGGTCTCGACTGCGGCCCCCGGCTCATCAAGCCCTCTGAGCTGGATTTCGGGAATTTTCGCCTCAGCCTCCTCTTTTTGGATGAAGGATTTAGGCTTTGCCGCCTCGCTTTTGGAAACTGTCGGACGGTAAACCCGGATAGAATTGCCGCTGATTTTGGATGGCCCGGCTCGGCGGATGTCCTCAAGCTCGTACTTAGAGACTTCGCTTCGGGTTATCCTCCGAACATGATCAATGTCCACTCCCTGATTGATGACCTGACGGTTCCTGTCGACCAGGTTGGCCTTGGAGACGGTAAAACGGACGACCGTGCTGTTTCTCTCCTGAGGAAGGACATAGCGATCCAAGTAGTCATACTGAAAGTAGCGACCCTCGATAAAAACCCAGTAATGGCCGGGAAGCTCATACGGGAGGCCGCGCACGCCGAACCCGGCGATGAACTCGACGTCAGGGGGAAGAGGCGCCCAGCCGATATAAAGATTGCCCCACCGCCAGGTGACCCAGGCAGGGCCCCAGACGGTTCCCGGCACCCAGAACCAGCCGAGGCGGTGGCTCCAGCCCCAGCGCCCATAGTGGAAGGGAATCCAGCCCCATTCGTCGTAGGAAATCCACGTCCAGCCGTAGCTTGTCCAGGCCCAGCGGCCATAGGTGTACGGCCGCCATCTCAGACTGACGCGGCGAGGCACCCAGACATAACCGTAAGGCGAATAGTACACCCAGGTTCCGTAAGGAGAGAGGTAATCATAAAAGAAGGCGATGTCCACCTCCTGGCGGTAGTCTCTGAACTCTCTCTCCTGATACCTTTCTCTCGCCGGAGGAGGCGGGGAAGGTTCTTCATCATAGGGAACATAAATGATGCAACTGGCCGCAAAAAGAAGCGCTAAAAAAATGATCCAGACGTTCTTTGCATTCTTATTCATGGCTCAATCCTTCCTTTCCATTGATTTATTTTGCAAATATCATGCCAAAGCTTTTCAATCCCGCCTGACCCATACTGAATCTTACTCTTTTCCTGCGGGGCCGTCCAAAAAAGATTACAGCTGATATCTCTTTCTGAACATGAGTATTTGAATCAGCCGAGTAGCTTGAAGACTTTTTTTAATCGCCTGTAGGCCCAGCCTAAATCTTTCTGTTTGATGATGAGCGGCGGCGCAAAGCGGATGACGTTATCGTGCGTTTCCTTGCACAGCAGCCCTTCTTTTTTGAGCTCTTCACAGAAGCGCCGCGCGCCGCCCGCCTCTGGCTTGAGCTCTATGCCGATGAGCAGGCCCAGCCCCCGGACTTCCTTGATGTGTCGGCTCTTGATTTTCTTAAGCCTGTCCAGAAAGTAGCTCCCCGCGACAGCGGCGTTCTCGGTGAGTTTCTCGTCTTGAATGACGCGCAGAGCCTCTCTGGCCACGGCACAGGCCAGGGGGTTGCCGCCAAACGTGGAGCCGTGCTCTCCTGGCTTGAAAACGCCCAAGATCTGTCTTGCGGAAAGGGTGGCTGAGACAGGATAATAGCCGCCTCCCAGGGACTTACCAATAACCACCATGTCCGGCCTCACTTCTTCATGATCGCATGCGAAGAGCTTGCCCGTCCGGCCGAGTCCTGTCTGAATCTCGTCAGCGATCAAAAGAACGTTGTTCTCAGTGCAGATTCTCTTTGCTTCTCTGAGGTATCCCGGCGGAGGGACGAGAATTCCCGCTTCCGCCTGGACAGGCTCAACCAGAAACGCGGTAGTATACGGCGTAATGGCCTGGCTCAGGGCATCAATGTCTCCGTAAGGGATGACGACAAACCCGGGCGTGAAAGGGCCAAAATTGTTCCGGTAAATGGGCTCCGTGGAAAAGCTGACAATGGTCACGGTGCGGCCGTGAAAGTTATTGGCGCAAACGATGATCTCAGCTTTGTCCTGAGGCACGCCCTTTACTTGATATGCCCACTTGCGTGCTGTCTTGATGGCGGTCTCGATCGATTCGGCCCCTGAATTCATCGGCAAGACCATCTCGAAACCGGTCAAGTCGCAGAGCTCTTTGGCCAAGAGAGGCCATTGATCGTTCCGGAAAGCGCGCGAGGTCAAAGTCAGGCGTTTCGCCTGATCCTTGACGACCTTGAAGATGCGGGGGTGGCAGTGGCCATGGTTAACGGCAGAATAGCCGCTCAGGAAATCAAGATACCTCCGGCCTTCGACATCCCAGACCCAGATACCCCTTCCTTTTGTCAGGACGGCGTCCAGGGGATGGTAGTTGTGGGCACCGTACAATTCCTCAAGAAGGATGTAGTCTCGGCTGTCCATGATTGCTCCTTTCATTAAACGGCCTGGCGGAGAGGGCGGGATTCGAACCCGCGGTACGCCGTCGAGACGCACACACGCTTTCCAAGCGTGCTCCTTAAACCACTCGGACACCTCTCCGCTGGGGGGGGATTTGCGCTCGAGTTTTCAACGTTATCAGAAAACCAAGAGAACGTCAATTTAAGAGCGGTATATGTTGATGATGTCTTTGAGGAGGGCCGAAGCAGCGCCGCGAGGGTCGGATTTTCCGCCTGTAACGGTGACATCGCCCATTGTGTCCGTGAAATAGGTGATGCCTTTGGCCGAGCCGTTCACTCCGAAAAGCGGATGGGAGTGACCGATGGCGCAGGGGGCTACCGAAGCCACCGTTCCATTTTTTTCACGCCGGATTCGACCGAGAAGCTTGACCGATTTGCCCTCGCGCTGGGCGCGTTCGATGAGCTCTGCGGGAAGGTCGACGATCCCCTCAACAGAGATATCAGAGAGCCGGAGTTCAAGCCCCATGACGGCGTTGCCGATGACGAGAAGCTTGACAGCGGTGTCCCAGCCTTCCACATCATAAGCGGGATCAGGCTCTGCGATGCCACGAACCCTGGCTTCTTGAAGAGCTCCCGAATAGCTCCTCCCCTTCCCCATTTCGGTCAGGACGAAATTGGTTGTGCCGTTGAGAATGCCTTCGATAGCCAAGACTTCTGCCCCAGCTAAAGAATAGAGCCCAACATCGAGCGCGGGCAAAGCGGCTGCGGCAGCGCCGCTGAATTTCAGGGATAAACGGTTTCGTGACGCCTTCTTTCGCAGACCGCTGAAATCGACAGCGAGAGGGCCTTTATTGGCCGTAACGACGTGCCATCCGGAATCCAGAGCCAGTCTCGTGTGAGTGAGGCCTGGTTCTCCCGACTTCAGGTTGGATGGCGTGCAATCGACAAGCACACCCGGCTCGATTTCTCGCAAGACCGATTCCAAAGAGGGGTTCGGTTTCCAAGAAGGATGGAAAGAGAGGCCGTCCGCCCAGTTATCGAAGAGGTCCCTAATTTTGAAACCAGCGCAGGGAATCAGCCCTCCCGTTGATTTAAAAATTGCCCGCAGAAAAAGGGACAGTTCGTAGCTCGCTCTTAGGCGACTCGTCTTCTCCTCAAGAAGCTTGACAAACGCCTTTCCGACGTTCCCGAAGCCCATCAAGACAAGGTTAACTGTCCTGTGCGCCATGGCTTTCTCCTTTTATTCGCGATCACTCGGGAGAGATACTGGAGAATGGCGGAGAGGGTGGGATTCGAACCCACGATCCCGAGAAATCGGGATAACGGTTTTCGAGACCGTCGCCTTCAACCACTCGGCCACCTCTCCGGCTGCAGGCGCTTCATTTAAATCCTAACCTTAGGCCCTGCGCTTATGCCGCTTCGGCTTAAAAAAGTCTTTGAGGAGCGCAGCGCCTTCTTGGGCGAGAAGCCCCGCTCTGACCTCGGGCAGGTGGTTTGTTTTTTTAAAAGAGAAGCTCATGATTGACCGGACAGCGCCGGCCTTTGGGTCGGCCGCACCGTAGACGAGCCTTCTGATCCTGGCTTGCACAACGGCACCGAGGCACATCACGCAGGGCTCGAGTGTCACATAGAGGTCGCATCCTGAAAGCCGGTAATTCTGTTTTTGTCGGCCGGCCAGCCGCATGGCCACAATCTCCGCGTGAGCTGTTGGGTCGTGACGCCTTATGGGCTGATTGTGTCCGCGGCTGAGGATTTTGTCACCGAGGACGATCACGGCGCCAACCGGAATCTCTCCCGCTCGCGCGGCCTTGCGCGCTTCGGCCAGGGCGATTCTCATGAACTTCTCTTCAGCGCACGTTTGAACAACTTTCACGGGTTGATTTTACCTTTGTCTGTCCAAATTTACAACCGATTGCCGGGGAAGCCGATTGATGAGTCGAATGGGCAGAAAGCGGCTGGTTTTGCAACACTGTTGATTATTCGATAAACTGAGAGGGCATTTTCATCATGCGGAGTTGACCATGCTCAGACTGGAATGTCTTTTCTGCCGAAAAAAATTCCCTTTTGATGTTTTTAACCCGTTTTGTCCTCTGTGCAGAGAGCCGATGATCGTGGCTTACCCGCCGCGAACAAGGAAGATGGCATTGGAGCGAGATCTCAGCCTCGAAAAATACCGGGATTTCCTGCCGCTGGCAAGCGTGAACAAGAAGATCAGCCTGGGAGAGGGCAACACGCCGCTTGTGCCCCTTTATCGGGTGATGAAGAATCACGGCCTTCCTCTGGTTCTGGCCAAGAACGAGACGGTGAACCCGACCCACAGCTTCAAGGATAGAGGCACAGCGGTGGCGGTTCAGAAAGCCGTCTCACTGGGCATCAAGAAAATCGGCACGGTCTCAACCGGGAACATGGCTGCTTCAACAGCGGCTTATGGAGCCAAGGCAGGGCTCAAGACGTTTGTTTTTTTTAAGGAAGGATCCTCGCCCGAGAAGATTCTTTCGACAGGGATTCATGGAGCCAAGCTTTTCCTTGCGAAAACCGACTACGGCGAGCTTTTTCGGAAGAGTTTTGAGATAGGCCGGAAAGAGGGTATTTATTTCATGAATTCAGTCGACCCCATGCGAATAGAAGGTTACAAAGTCGCGGCTTACGAGATTTTTATCGGACTCGACCGACGGGCGCCCCGATTTGTATTTGTTCCGGTGAGCTCTGGCGGGCATCTGGTCGGGCTCATCCGCGGATTTCAGGACCTCAAAGACGAAAGGTCCATTCACAAGATGCCAGTTTTTGTTGGCGTCCAGGCCAAAGGCTGC
>JBBILQ010000025.1:16352-31620 GCA_037444845.1 Candidatus Aminicenantota bacterium
ATGTCCAGCTTCACCAGCCGGTTAAGAAGCTTGCGTGAGGATCGATCGGCCAAGGACGCGTACATTTCGTCGAACAGATCCTGAGCCCGGACGAACTGGCCGCGAAAGCCATTTTCCAGGGCCTTCAGCAAAGGAAGGGACAGATACCAGAGGGTCTTCAAGACGCAGACAATCGCTCATGCCGTCTCCAACCCTGACCCTCCAGCGGGCAACCTGGCACTCAAGTTGATTCGCGAAACCGGAGGCCTGCTCATAGATGTGACAGACCGGGAAATCCTGAAAGCACAGAAAGACCTGGCCGAACTGGAAGGCATCTTGGCCGACCCAGCATCAGCGACGACTTTAGCCGGGCTCATCAAACTTTCCATGGATCGGAAGCTTCTGAGAGGAGAGGTCGTCCTTATCATTACAGGAAGCGGCCTGAAAACGATGGAGGCCCTCAAAAAACACACTGTCCATCCAAAACTTCTTAAGCCCAAAATTGCTGATAGAAAATCCCGTTTTGCAAAAGTACTCTATGTGTAATCCAATTATCGTGATAGCGAGTGCACCCGAGGGGTGGCGCGGTTCGGGGGCCGACCTTATACGAGACGCTGACCAGCGATCCCCTCTTATTTCGCTAAGAGGGGTTGGGGAGATAAATACATAAAGAATAAAGTCCGGAAGCGTCTCGGAATTACTGGCCGAGCGTTTGATGCCACCCATCTTGTTGACTGATAATAAACAAGATAGTCCGCGAGGGGGCGCCGGGGGTGAACCGCGACAGGACCCGTCGGGTGATTCTATCGGCAAATTGGGGTTAAATTCTAAACTGGCCATGAAGAGAAGCATATGGTATAGTGAAGGGAAAGATAATCCATGAAAGGAGGTCTGGATGAAAGGAGATTTCCAGCCTATTGATTTCAAACTCCCCAAGATCAAGGTTAGCGTTGTACGAGCTATCCTCATCGGCATCGTCGCCGTCATCCTGCTCATCGGCTCGATCTACCAGGTCAGCCCCGAAGAGATCGGGGTAATCCTGCGCTTCGGCAAATTTGTCCGAACCGCAGACCCCGGCTTGCATTTCAAGCTGCCCCTGGGAATCGAAAGACTAACCAAAGTCCCTGTCCAGAGACAGCTCAAGTTGGAGTTCGGTTTCCGGACGGCCAGGCCCGGAATCCGCTCTGAATACCGCGTGACGCCCGAGGCGGCAAGGGAAGCGATCATGCTCACGGGAGACCTGAACGTCGTCGTCGTCGAATGGATCGTTCAGTACAAGATCAAGGATGCGTACAACTTCCTGTTTAAGCTCAGGAACCCCGAAGACACGTTTCGCTACATGAACGAAGCTGTCGTGCGGCGGATCGTCGGCGATAACTCGGTGGACGAAGTCATCACCATCGGCCGGGCTCGTATCGCCAATGAAGCCAAGGAGGAGCTTCAGCACCTCTGCGACCTCTACGAGATCGGGATCGACGTTAACCAGCTCATCTTCCAGGACGTCAACCCTCCTGATCCAGTCAAGCCGTCGTTCAACGACGTCAACGAGGCTATCCAGGAAAAGGAGCGGAAAATCAATGAAGCCTGGTCGGAGTACAACCAGGAAATCCCAAGGGCCGCCGGCGAGGCTGAGCAGATGATCCGGGCCGCCGAGGGGTATGCCACCGAACGAGTAAACCGGGCTGTCGGCGACGCGGCGCTTTTTTCCTCTATCTACAGGGAGTACGCCCGAGCGCCCCTCGTCACCCGCAAGCGGCTTTACATCGAAACCCTCAACGACGTCCTGCCCAAGATCAAGAAAAAGGTCATCGTCGATGAAAAGCTGAAAAATATCCTCCCGCTCCTCAACCTGGGTGAGGAGGTGAAAAAATGAGCGCAACGACAAAAGGCCTGATCTTGACCGGAATCGTCCTCGTAGGCCTGCTTGTCCTGGTCGACGCCGTCTATGTCGTATCCGAAACAAACCAGGTCATTATCACGCAGTTCGGAGAGCCTATCGGAGGAGCCGTTACTTCTGCCGGGCTGCACTTCAAAGCGCCCTTTATCCAGAAAGCCAACTACTTCGAGAAGCGCTGGCTCGAATGGGACGGCGACCCCAACCAGATTCCGACAAGGGACAAGAAGTATATCTGGGTGGATAGCTATGCGCGCTGGCGGATCAGCGACCCTCTTGTTTTCTTCCAGCGTGTTCGTGACGAAAGAGGCGCCCAGTCAAGGCTCGACGACATCATCGACGGCGAAACGCGCAACGCCATTGCCAATTACGACCTGAACGAAGTCGTCCGTTCTTCCAACCGCGAGTTTGAGCTGACCGAAGAAATAGCCCTTATCGAAATTCCTGAAGCCATCGCCAAAATCAACATCGGCCGGGAAAGAATTGCCCAAATCATCCTGGAGAGCGCTTCTAAAATCACGCCTCAGTTCGGCGTAGAGCTCAAAGATGTCCGGATTAAAAGGATCAACTATGTCGATGAAGTCCAGCACAAGGTCTTTGACCGGATGATCGCTGAGAGGAAACGAATTGCTTCGAAATACAGGTCTGAAGGAGACGGGAAGAGCGCCGAGATCCGCGGCCAGAAAGAAAAAGAGCTGAAACGAATCCAGTCCGAGGCCTACCGGAAAGCGCAGGAGATCAAGGGTAAGGCGGACGCTGAGGCCACGAGAATATACGCTCAGGCTTACAGCCTGGACCCGGAATTCTACCAGTTCATGAAAACTCTCGAGACTTACCGCCAGAGTCTCGACAGCGAAACCTGGCTCCTTCTCTCATCCGACAGCGAATTTCTCAAGTTCCTGCGCACCTCAGAGAAGAAATAGGCTCTTCAGACGTTCGAGGGAGATGTTGCTTCCCGAGAGCACGAGAGCGACCGTCTTTCCTTTGAGCTTTTCCTTGATCTTCAACGCCGCAGCCAAAGGTGCAGCTCCTGCCTCCTCAGTTAGGTTCCGGACGAGCTCGAGATAAGTCAAGATGGCCCGGGACATCTCCTCGTCCGAGACGAGGATAAAATCGGCCAAAAGCGCCCGCAGGATCTCCTGGGTCAGCTCATAGCCCATCTGCGTCTGCAGGCCCTCTGCTACGGTCTCCATCCTGGCTGAGACGATTTTCCCGGCTTTCCAGGACAGGCAGGCTGCCGGCGCTTTCTCGGCCTGGACGCCAATGACCTGAACCTTTGGCTTGATTTCTCGCTTGGCCAGACAGCAGCCTGAAGCGCCGCTCCCCCCGCCGACCGGGACAATGATTATATCCACCTGGGGACAATCCTCCAGAACCTCGACAGCATAGGTGGCTACTCCTGCGATAAGAAGCGGCTCATTGGCTGGGTGAATGAAACGCGCTTCCTTTTCCTCGGCTAACTTCAAAGCCCGGTCTTTGGCTTCTTCAAAAATCTGGCCGTGGGAGACAATCTCCGCTCCAAGACTCATCACAGCCTTGACCTTCACCGGGTTGGCCTGCTCGGGCATGACGATGGTCACGGGAACGCCGAAAAGCCGGCCGGCATAAGCGACGGAAAGGGCATGATTTCCGGTCGATGCTGTCACCACTCCCCTTCTCTTTTCCTCCGGCTGCAAGTGGTGCATGAGGTTAATTCCGCCGCGGACTTTAAATGAGACCGTGGGCAGATGGTTCTCATGCTTTACAAAGGCTGCGGTGCCGAGCAAATCATTGAGTTGAGGATAACTGTAGAGGGGTGTCCGGGGAAGATGCTTTTTGATGATCGACCGGGCTTTTAAAATATCCTCAAAAGTCGGCCAGACCAATGCCATCGCTTTTCTCCTTTCCTCGCGCTACTGCCTGCAGGAAAAATAATCTCAACCTAAGAGCTCGACAAGCGTTTTCCGGTATGGAAAAAGAGCCGGCGTCCCTCCTGTATGGAAGAACACAATTTTGTCTTCTTTTGAAAAACGTCCCTTTTTCACAAGGTCTATCAGGGCGGCCATGGCTTTCCCTGTATACACAGGGTCGAGGACGATGCCTTCTGAAGCGAAGACGAGTCGGATGGCTTCAGCCACTTCTCTGTTGACGACGCCGTACCCTTCCTTGAGATAGTCATCGAGGACGATGATATGTTCAGCGTTGATGCCCGCAGCAAGTCCGAGAGCCTTTTCCGTCTCCTCTGAAATTTTGAGCACAACGCGGCTGAATGTTTCTTTCTCTTCTGAGACGCTGATCCCGATAATCTTGATGTCTTCATTCAAAGCCCTTGCTGTCACAGCCAGGCCAGCCTGAGTTGCCCCGGAGCCTGTGGCGATGACGACATGAGTAAGGTTAACGCCTTCAGCCTCAGCCTGTTCCAACAGCTCGGCAAAAGCTGCTGCATAGCTGATTGCACCCAGCGGAAGGTCCATAGAAAATCCTGGCATCGAGCCTCCCACAGAGACGACGTACGGGTTGTGCCCCCACTCCCTGACTTTGTTGGAGATTTCTTCGATGACTCCTGCGGCCTGCTCTTCGCTCACGACCTTTCCTTTTTCCGCTTCCCTTATCCTGATATCGGCGCCGACGAGATAGTCAAGAAGGAGGTTGCCGTCATATTCGGGCGCCAGGTCGGACGTTTTAAAAAGAACGAGGATGGGCTGAAGCCCGAATCGCCGCGCTGCTGCCGCGGTCTGCAGGCACCAGTTCGACTGCAGACTGGCCCAGGTAATGATGACGTCTGCTTCCTTGCTCAGAGCGTCGGCAATGATGAACTCAAGCTTTCGTGATTTGTTCCCGCCGAAGGCGAGGCCTGTCAGGTCGTCTCTCTTGATGTAAAGCTCCGGCCCGGCCAGCTCGGCCGATAGCCTATCAAGTTTGCGGAACGGCGTCGGCAGATGGATGAGCTTTTGCTTTGGAAAGCGCGCAATCCTGGCTTTCAATTCTTTGACCGTGAAGCCAGTCATTGTCTCCCCTCCTCTAAAAGAGTCCCCATTATCTCTTTTTTCCTGAAATCTGACAACTGGCCTGTGCTAAAAAAAGTCTATAATCGTTGTCTGGCCTGCCCGAGCTCAGCTATTTTCTGCCGGGCCGATGAGCGTATCCTATCACCGTAGTAATAGAAAATCGGGATGACGATGAGGATAAAGATGGTCGAGCTGATGAGTCCGCCAACAGTGGAAAGGGCCAGGGATGCCCATATTTTTCGCTTGGCTACCTCTGCCTGGATGAGCAGCAGCGGAAACATGCCCAGCACCGTGGTCCCCGTTGTCATGAAGATCGGCCGCACCCTTTCTCTGGCGCCAATGACGACCGCCTCAAGAGGCGGCAGTCCCTGTCTGCGCTTCAGGTTAATATGGTCAACGAGCAGGATGGAGTTGTTGACGACAATCCCGCCGAGCAGGATGACGCCGATGTAGGCCGATGAATCAAAGGAGAAATCGGCGATGACGAAGGCCACAAACACTCCGATCATGGCCAGCGGCACGGCCAGGATGATGAAAAAAGCCTGGACGAACGATTCGTAAAGCGATGACAGGATCATGAAGATGATAACGAGGGCGAAGAGGATGGCGAACTTGATCTGGGCCTTTTCCTCCTCGGTCATCCGCCATGTCTCCTCCAAAGTGGCAGAGAATCCGGGTGGCAGTTTCAAACTGGCGAAGACTGCCTTCTTGTAGTTTTCCGCGGCCTTGGCCGGCCCCCTGAATTCCCACATGACCGTCTGCTGGAACTGCTGGTTTTCCCTGTCGATAGATCCCGCGACCGGCTTTTCTGAGAGCTGGAAAATTTCTCCTAACCTCATGTATTCTCCCCCAGTGGTCCGGATGAGAGAGTCGAGGAGGGCGCTGAGGTCAAGGCGGTCAGCCTCGGGGAACTTGATCGATATGGCGATTTCTTTGCCCTCTGTCCTCCACCTGACCGGCGACGAGAATTCGCCCCGCAGCAGCGTCTGGATGTGGTAATACAGATACTGCGGGTCGATCTCATATTTTCTCAAGGCTTCCCGGTCAATCTTCAAGATATGCTCGAAAGAATCCACCCGCCACCATCCGTAGCGGCTGGAGACGATCCGTGTCTCTTTGACGCGCGGGTTCTGCTTGAGCCTCTGCTCGAGCTCGCCCGTAATGTCCTTGAGTTTTTTCAGGTTGTAGCCGAAAAGTTTTATGTAAGAATCGTAGAATGTTCCCGTGCCGAAACTCGAATAATAACCCTGCGGGTCGAACCCAGAGATCCCGACGCTCAGACCGGCGAACTGGGTGGCCAGCTGGATGAGCTCTTCCTTGAGGGCATAAGGCCGAAAGGAAAACTCAACATCTGGCGGAAAGGAAATTTGAATGTAGCCGTTCTCGGAACTGATGGTCGAGTTCATCTCCTTCTCGTAATCTTTCTCCATGGCCAAAGCTTCAAATTTGCGGATGACCTCATCCGTCCTGTCGAGGTCCGTTCCGGGCGGCATCGTGATCCAGACGGTTAGCCTGTCCCGCGAATACCAGCGGAAAAACTCGCCGATGGTCACTTCTTTCTTGAACCAGAGGTAGCTTCCATAAAACAGCAGGCCAACCACGATCAGGACCTCGAGCGGATGACGGAGGCAGAAACGGACAAACCTTTCATACAATTTCCGCACTCGTTCCGGCCGGGCTTCCCGCTTCACCTTGAGGAGCCTCGGGCTTAGAGCCGGAATAAGGGAGAAAGAGACGAGCAGCGATACAGCCAGGGCCGAAGCGATGACGATGCCGAGCGGCAGGTAGTAGATCTTGAGACGGCCCTGAAAATAGGGGAAGCAGAAAAAAACTGAGACAGTGGTGAGGGTCGAGGCGAAAACCGCCACCAGGACCTCCTTTGGTCCCCGAACGGCGGCCTCGGCTGTCGACAGGCCCTTTTCCCTCAGCCTTAAGATATTCTCGAAAACGACAATGGAATTGTCCACAAAAAGCCCGAACCCGAGAGCCAGCGCGCCCAGCGTCAGCATGTTGATCGAGACTTTGAAAAAGTAGATGAGGTTAAACGTGATCAAAACGGAAAAAAAGATAGAGCTCAGGATGAGGAACGATGGTTTGAGGCTCCTGAGAATCAGGAAGACAAGGAGGAATATCACGGCCAAGATGATGCCGACGAGAAGGAAAAGCTCGCGCAGGCTCTTCAGGATTTCCTCGCTTTCGTCGTTGACGACACGGAAAATCAGGTTCCGCGGCAACTCTTTCTTGATGCCATCGAGCCGGCTCTTGACGGCCCTGGCCACCTTGAGCGTGCTCGTCCCTTTTTCCTTGTGGATGATCAACCGGATCGTCGGCTGGCCGTTAATCCTGTTGAGATAACGAATCTCGCCGTACGTCCGCTCGACCCGGGCAACGTCCTTGAGTTTGACCGCCACACCGCCCTGGTGGACGATGATCAACTCTTCGAGCTCTCTGGTGCTGGCGAGCGATCCAGAGATTTTAAAAAGATACTCCTGATGGCCTTTCTGGATTCGGCCAGCCGGAAACGTCTGGTTCCAGCGGTTAAGGGCCAGGAGGACCTGGTAAGGATGGATGTTGAGGGATTGTGTTTTCTCCCTGTTCAGGGTGATTCGGATTTCCGGGTCGGACCCGCCCGAGACCTCAACGCCGGCCACTCCCTTCGTCGCGCCCAGCCCGTACTCGAGCCTCTCCTTCAGCATTTCCCGGAGTTCTTGCAGAGAATAATCGCCGGAAATAGTGAAGTGGAAGAAGTCCGCTGTCCGGAAATCTTCCGGGACGTACGGGATGATCTGAGGCCGGTTGGCGGCGTAGGGCAGCTCCTGGCGAATCCTGGCAATCTTCTCCATGAGCTCGAGCCGGGCAAACTCCATGTTCGTCCCGGTGTTGAATTCGACGACGATCCGGGAAAGGCCGATGGACGATGTGGACGTAATTTTTTTGACTCCCCTGGCCGTGGAGGCGACCTCTTCGAGGGGCGAAGTGACCTGGGTTTGGATGATCTCGGGCGGAACATCGCTCCAGCCGGTCTGGATGGTGATTTGGGGAAAATCCTCTTTGGGCGCAAGCTCGAGCGGGATGTTGAGAAACGAGTAGGCGCCGAGAAAAGCCACGGCCAAAAAAAGCATGAGCGTGGCGATCGGCCGCTCGACGAATACCCTCATGGGACTTTCTTTCTCTCCCGAGGCCTCTCGACCAGCTCATAGACGACGGGAATCAGGATGAGCGTCAGGAAAGTGGAAAATAGAAGGCCTCCGATGACCGCGATTCCGAGCGGCCTTCTCAGCTCGGCTCCTTCGCCCAACCCCAAAGAAAGAGGAAGCAACCCGAACATCGTCGTGATAGACGACATCAGAATCGGCCTGAGCCGGACGTTGCTTCCCTCGACCACAGCCTCCCGCAGCGGCAGGCCGGCGCGTCGGAGCTGGTTGGTGTAATCGACCTTGACGATGGCGTTGTCGACCACGATGCCGATAAGGACGATAATACCGATGACCGAAATCACGTTGATGGTCTGTCCGGTTATAAACAGGGCGATGAACGTCCCGGCCAGGCCCATGGGAAGCGTAAACATGATCAGGAAGGGATGGAGAAGCGACTCGAACTGGGCGGCCATGATCATGTAGACGAGGAGGGCCGAGAGGACAAAAGCCCAGATCAAGCTCTTGAACGATCGTGACATCTCCTCCTGCTCGCCGCCGAAAACGACCCGGTAGTTGGGAGGAAGGTCGAGCTCTTCGATTCTCGCCCTGACCTCTGGTGTAACCTTGCTGATCTTGGCTCCTCTCAGGTTGGCCGTGACCAGGACCTCCCGCTGCTGATTCTCCCGGTGAATCTCTTTAGGGCCAAGAGCGATCTCATGATTGACGAGTTCCCTAAGAGGGATTGACCGACCCTGGTGGAGGATCTGCTGGTTGAACAGCGCTTCGATGTTTTCCCTGGTGGCTTCCTCCAGGCGGACGCGGATGTCGTATTTTTTGTCCAGCTCACGGAGCTGAGTGGCAACCCGCCCCTGCACCGCGTTGACTAAGTAAGTCCCGATGACCTCGGGCGAAAGGCCGTACTTCTCAAGAGCGTTCTTCCTGATCCGGATCAGGAATTCCGGTTTTCCTTCTTCCAGGCTAATGTTCACATCCGCGATCCCCCGGACTGTTCGGAGCCTGGCGCTGAGCTCATAGGCTAAGAGCTTCAGAGTGTCCAGGTCGTCGCCCTTGATTTTCAGCCCGATCTCCGCCGTGGAGAAGGCCAGGAACTGGGCAAGCGTCGTCTGCTCCTTGATGAGGGAAACGCCGAGGTCGGGAAAATTCTGGAGCCACTTCCGCAGGTCCTCGACCGTTGCATCAAGGACGTCCGGGCTCTTGACTTCAACCCGGACCCTCGCTGAGTTAATCGAAACATCGGGGTTTAAGCTTTCCATGCCGCTGATAATCCCCACTTCAGAGAAGTACGACTTGACTGAATCCCGCTCGGCCAGCCATCTTTCGAGGGCAGAAATTGTCTCTGACGTTTGGTCGAAAGAATAGTCGACAGGCGCCCTGAGGTGGGCCTCGAACGAAGAAACCCTGAGCTTTGGCATAAGCTCCCTCGGGAGCAAAAACCCGAGGAGAAAAGTTAAGCTGAAGAAAGCGAGCGAAACCAGGAGGATCTTGCCCTTGTGGTCAAGGCTCCAGGTCAAAAACTGATGATACCAAACCGTGAATTTTCCGTAGCCCCTGTTAAACCCCCTAAAAATAACCCGGACCGCAGGCCGGAAAGGCAGGCTCAGGTAATGGAAGATAAAAACGAAGAGTTGAGCGACGAAACTGGCGAGAAAACCGAGGATTTTCACGGCCAGGCCGGGAACGAAATAGAGAAGCCAGCGCAACCCCTTGACAGGGTAGAAAAAGAGACGACAGCGGGAACGGGAAAGCTTAGCCAGCGTTGGCTCTCCCTTTCTTTTTTCCTTTTCGAGTCTTTCCGGGATGACCCCGACTTCAAATTTTTTCGAGGCCAGCATGGGAATGAGTGTGAGCGAGACGAAGAGACAGGCCAGGAGCGCAAAGGTCACGGTCAGGGCCTGGTCGCGGAAAAGCTGTCCGGCCACGCCGTGCACATAGATGACAGGAAGGAAAACGACGATTGTCGTGAAAATAGTCGCGCTCACGGCCATCCCGACTTCCTTGGTCCCGATATAAGCGGCCTCGGCCAGGCTCTTGCCCAGGCTTCTATGGCGGAAAATATTCTCCGAGATGACGACCGCCGTGTCGTCCAACATGCCCAAGGCAAGGGCCAAGCCTCCCAGCGACATGATGTTGAGCGTCATGTTGCGGAAAAAAAGAAGGTTAAACGTAGCGATGACGGAGACAACGATAACGGCAAAGATAATCGAGGCCGTCCTGAATTCCTGAAGAAAAACGAGCAAGACCAGGAAGGCAAGAATCCCCCCGGCCACGATCTCCTCCCGGACTGAGGAGATGGCCTCCTCGATGTACTTGGCCTGCTCGGAAATCACCATAACCTGGACTCTGGGGTATTCCTTCTTGATCTGCCCGAGAAGCGCCGTCGCTCTGCGCGTGACATCGACTGTGTTTGCGCCGGATTCCTTGCGGACGAGAATGCCGATGCTCTCCTCGCCGTCCAGCCGCGTCGCGCCCTGGCGCTCCTTGATAGAATCCTGGATGGAGGCAATATCACTCAGCCGGATAACGCCTCTCTCTCTGGTGGTGCGCAGGCTAATCTGCCCGATTTCCTCGATGACCTCGAACTCGCCGACAACCCGAAGAGCGTACTTGAACTTGCCTTTCCGGATGTTGCCGCCCTGCAGGTTTCGGTTGAAGGCGTCGATGCGCCGGGCAACGTCGTCGATGGTGAGATCGTAGAGAGAAAGAAGCTGGGGGTTGATCTCGACCTGGATTTCCCTTTCCACGCCGCCGGCAACCTCGGCCGACCCGATTCCCTCTATCTGTTCCAGCCGCGGCTTGATGAGGTCCTCGCAGAACTCCTTGAGTTCTAAGAGCGTTCCTTCGCCCGAGACAGCGATGACCATGATTGGCTTGCTCTTCGGGTCGAGCGGGATGATCGTCGGGTTTTCTGCGTCCTCGGGAAGCATGTACCGGACGCCGTCAAGTTTTTCCCTGGCGTGGAGCATGGCAAAATCCATGTCCGTTCCCCAGCCGAACTCGAGGGTTAGGTAGGAAACGCCTTCTTTGGACACGGATTCAACGCGGCGGAGGCCTGGGATCCGGCTGACCTGTGCCTCGAGGGGAGCGGTAATGAGCGTCTCGATCTCCTCGGGCGCGACCCCAGAGTATTGGGTGACAACAGAGAGCCGCGGGTAGCTGATATCAGGCAGGAGGTCAACACTCAACTGGTTCATGGAGACGAACCCTAAGAGAACGATCGCGACATAGAACATGAACGTCGTTACGGGACGTTCGATCGCGATTTTGGCGAGCTTCATGGCCGCTTTATTCCTGGGTCACTCGCACCTTGGCGTCGTGGGCCAGCGTGAAATGGCCTTCTGTGATGACCATCTCGCCTTCTTTAACGCCGTCGAGAACCTCGGCATAATCCTCGTTTTCTTTCCCGACCTCGATGTACCGCCATTTGGCCAGGTCCTCCTCGATGACAAAGACAAGCTTCCTGCCGCCTCGGACGAGCACGGCTTCCTGAGGCACGAGCAGCCTGTCTTTATAGATATCGGCCGCAATTTCCACGTCGGCGTGCATGCCCGGCTTGATCTCACCGGCCGGGTTTTCCACCAGGATATGGACGGTGCAGGTCTTGTCCTCCGGGTTAATGACAGGGCTGATCGCTTCCACCCGGCCCCTGAAGGCCCTTCCCGGATAAGCGCTGAACTTCAGGCCAGCCTCGTGCCCAACCTTCATCTTTCCCACCTCGCTTTCGAGGACCTTGGCCTGCACCTTGATCTGACTGATGTCGACCAGAGTGAAGAGCTCCCGCCCGGCTGAAATCGTTTCCCCTGGCGAGACTTTGATGTCAGTGATGATGCCGGAGAAGGGCGCCTTGACCTTGGTCTTGTCGAGCTCCATCTGGGCGATTTTGACGTCGATTTCCGCCTGGGTCAACCCTTTGGCCGCGGCCATGATTTCTTCCTTCATCCGTCCCGTTTCGATCAGGACCAGCTCGAACTCCTTTCTGGCTTTCTCGAATTCATCCCTCGACAGAAGCCCCCGACTAAAGAGAGAGCTGGCCCGGGAAAATGCTTCTTCAGCTTGCTTGATTCTCTCGACCGTTTTTGGGTCGGGCTCTTTTGCCTGTTCGGAGAATTGCTTTTCTAAGAGGAGTTCAGAGAGGTAGCGTAAGCGAAGGGTATCAGCCCGTTCGAGTTTAAGCCTGTATTCCCGCTCATCCAGCTCGACAAGGAGGTCGTTTTGACGAACATCCTTTCCTTCCCTGACATTCAGGTTTTTGATCGTGCCCGAGACTTCAGCCTTGATGACTATTCTTCTTTCCGTGAAGGCTTCGCCAGGGGATTTAAGCCTCATCACCAGCTCCCCGCGCCTGATCCCGGTAACCTTGACCGGCAGGCCGGCCTCTTCAGCTTTTTGGCCAGGCTGGGATTTCTCTTCCCCTAACTTTTCTGAACTCGCCTCTTTCTTTCCGGTGAAAAACAGGAGATACGCGGCCACGCCGACGATGATGACCACTAACCCGGCTGCAAGAACTTTTTTGGGGAAAATCATCGGACTTGCCCTCCTTCTGCTTCCTTCGGTCTAGAACAAATCATCATCTTATAGACGACCCCAAGAAACCAAATCTCTCGCTATTGAAACTCATCTTCCGGACATTTTGATGCCATGGCTGGCCGGGTACAGCCCCGGAATGGAAACGGGCAGCCTGCCTTGGACCTCGATTTCGCCAAAAAGAGCTCTGGCCGCCGTTTCCTGCGCCTGGGCCGTGTTTCTGTATAGACAGACATAGGCGTCAACGTCGGGAAAATGCCTCAGAAAATAGGGGCTGCCGAAAGAAATAACAATAATACGGGCCGGGCAGGCGGCAAATTCCTTAACCAACTCGATATGTTGAGGAACAAGGTCAACGCTTCCTTTGGCCGTCCTGAGGCTCGAAAAAAGGGCGAAAACCACGGTCTCGGCGCTCTTGGCCTCTTCTTTCGCCCGATTGATATATTCTTGGCCTGTAAAGGCATCGGCATAAGCGGTTAAAACTCCAGGCCTCCTTTTTTCCATTTCCCTGACAAAGACGCTCCCGGCATAATAATCGCCGGCGTCACTGCTTAAAGAAAAAACAGCTATTTTTTTCTGTAAGCTTTCAGGCCCAAGCGGCAAGATATCACCTTCATTCTTGACAAGTGTCACCGACTTTTCAAAAGCGAGCGCGGCCGTCTCGATGTGCTCCTTGGTCGCGACTTTAAGGGGCAGTTGGCCAATATCGACGAGCTTGTTGCGGTGGAGTCCCAGCCTGGCCTTCAGCTCTAGGATTTTGGCGACAGAAGCGTTGATCCTCGATTCTGATATTTCGCCCGAAGAAACGGCCTTGACGAGTGCATCGATGGCCTCGGCTGGCTCAGGCGGAAGGAGGAGAATGTCCACGCCAGCCTTGACTGCCCGCACAGCAGCTTCGCGCGTGGAAAATGACCTGGTGATCCCTCCCATGTCTAACGCATCTGTAACGATCAATCCTTTAAAGCCCATTTGCTTCCTGAGGAGTTCGGTCAGGATAAGATGCGAAAGAGTGGCGGGAAGGTTTGGCGTCGGGTCGAGAGCCGGGACAGAAAGGTGGGCGGTCATGATGGCCTCTGCACCCGCCTTGATCGCCCCGACAAAGGGATAGAGCTCCACTTTCTCTAAGCGCTCGCGGTCGGCGGCGATCATCGGCAGGAGAGTGTGAGAATCGAGGTCGGTGTCGCCGTGCCCTGGAAAATGTTTGGCCGTCGCTATGAGGCCGTTTTCCTGGCAGCCTTTGATAAAGGCCGCAGCCAGCCGGCTCACGGCTTCTGCGCTTTCTCCCAACGAGCGGACGCTGATGATAGGGTTATCAGGGTTGATGTTCACGTCAACAACCGGCGCGTAAGTCATGTGGATTCCCATGGCCCGGCCTTCGACGGCCGTGACCCTCGCCATCTGGTAAGCCAGGTCTTCAGAGCCGGTCGCGCCCAAGGCCATGAAAGGAGGAAAAAGGGTTGTCGCGTTGATCCGCATGGCCGCTCCCCATTCGAAATCAGCGGCGATGAGAAGGGGGACCCTAACTTTCTCCTGAAGGAAGTTGGTCAGGTGGGCGGTTTCGTAGACGTCGCCGCCGAAGATGATCAACCCGCCGATCTTCTTTTGCCTGATCAGCGCAACGAGGTTCCGGAGGTAATCGCTATCCAGGCTGACAAACCTGCCCATATAGCGGCAGGCAATCATCTGCCCAATTTTTTCCTCGAGGGTCATTTTATCCAGTGTTTTTCTCGCCCACTTCATCTCATCGGGACCGCTTGGGCTCAGCCCTGGTTTAAGGATAGCGGGAGCGCAGCTCAGGCTGAAAAGGAGGACGAGACTAAGAAAAAGCAGAGACGCTGAAATCCTCATTCTTTTTTTTGACGTTTTAATGCGGATTTTGTCCCTCAAACTTGATTAGTGTAAACACCTCCGCCTCTGGATGGGCTTGTTTGATGTTTTCCACACCCCGGAGAAAAACGAGCTCGACCAGAGCGGCAAAACCGACGGGCTTCCCGCCTAACTTCTTGACCAACTCGATGGCGCTGATAGATGACGAACCGGTCGCGATCAAGTCATCGACGATGAGAACGCGCTGGCCGGGCTCAACGCTATCCTCGTGCATTTCAAACTGCTCGACCGCGTATTCGTTGGGAGCCCTGACCGAGATAGTCTGACGCGGCAGCTTCCCTTTCTTGCGGATGATGATCATGCCCAATCCGAGTCGGTGAGCAACCGGAGCAGCGAAAAGAAAACCGCGCGATTCGATGCCGGCGATGATCTGGGGCTTTTTCTTTTTGGCCCAGGCCGTTATCTGGTTGATCGCGTAATTATAGCACTCGGGATTCTGGAGGACCGGCGTTATGTCCTTGAACCCGATGCCCGGCTTGGGAAAATCTTTGACTTCGCAGATTTTGCTCCTGACCGTCTCGATCATGCTTTTTCCTCTCCCGTGGAATCAACTTCATTTAAGGACAAAAGCGACTCCTTGTCAACAACTAGTGTCCCGTCTCGTAAGTACCTTGCCGAAGTCCTCCGCAAAGACGGGACACTTCCATGGGGGAGTCAAGCTCCCCCCTCGGCGCTTCGCTACGCTCCGCTGACCCCCTGAGGGGAACGACGCCGTCCCCCTCAAACTCCCCCGCGGTGGCGCGTCTTTGGTGATCGCAATTTATGTGATGTTATTTGTGAGACGCACCACTAGTGTCCCGTCTCGTAAGTACCTTGCCGAAGTCCTCCGCAAAGACGGGACA
>JBBILQ010000026.1:0-31297 GCA_037444845.1 Candidatus Aminicenantota bacterium
CTGGCGGGAGGGGATAGAGGGGAGGGGGAATCTTTGAATGATCCCCCTCACCCCAGGGGAGGGGCCTGCTTTCTGGCATAATTTGTGAATAGGTCAGGCTAAAGACGCCCGGCCGGTCCCCGGCACCTTTTCCTGGAATTGTTCCTTGAAGGTAGGTAAAATGTCGGAGAAAGTGAAAACACAAGGGAAAAGAGATGAGGAAAAAACAAAATCGATAGAAGCGATGACAAAAAAAGACAGTCTTTTGTTGATGGGAATATGTTGCCTTCTTACGGCTGTTCCTTTCCTGGTCGTTAAGTTTCCTCCTCTGACCGACCTCCCGCAGCATGTCGCTCAAGTCCGGCTTTTCGCCGACGCGCTCAGCAATCCCGCCACGCCGTACCGAATTCAATGGATAACGCCTTACAGCCTTGTCTATTCTGTGCTCGGAGGGAGCTGGCTGATCTTCGGCCCAGAAAACGCAGGACGGATGGGAATGTTGTTCATTGTCATCCTCTGGATCGTCATGCTCCATCTCCTTGGTCACAAGATAGAGCGGCCCATCCTGGCTGCCTCCCTGGGCTCAGTCCTCTTTTTTGGCCACATCTTGTACTGGGGTTTCTATCAGTTTGCCTTTGGGTGGCCCCTTTTTATCGGATGGATTCTGCTTGCGAAAATCGAGTTCCGAAGCCGCTGGAAAGAGGCCTTGGCGTTTTTTATGGCTTCCATCGTTCTTTACACGGCCCATATCTTCTGGTTTCTTGTTGCCATGGGATGGCTCGTCACACGCCATTTTGTTTTTAAAGGCGATCTCAAGAAATTAATTCTCAGAATTGCGGCGGCGAGCCCCCTCCTCCTTTTGGGGATCATATGGTACCCTTCCCTGGCGGCCTATGGATTCAAATCTCAAACAATCTGGGCAACGACTCCTTTAGAGAGGCTATCGCCTGTCTGGCTCGTCGATGCTTCCTTCGGTGGCCTAAAAGGCTCAATGGAATATGTTTTTTTCGGGTTGCTGGTTGGCTGGGTTCTCTTGGCTTGTCTGCGGAACCGCCAGGCGCTTTTCTCGAAAATGGATAAAGAGCTTCTGCTTCTCAGCGGCATTCTTTTCCTCATGGCCCTTGTCTTACCGGATAAACAGACGAATACGATTCGTTTCTGCCAGAGATGGATGCCTCCGGCATTTGCCTTTCTCCTTCTCAGTCTCCCGGAACCTCGGATCAGGAAGAATATTCTAACGGCCTCTGTTATGGCCATTGTTGTGGTTTTTTTCGCTCTGACTTCATTAAACTGGATTGCCTTTGAATCCAGCGAAATGTCGGGACTTAGGGAATCGCTCGCTGCTTTGCCCCCAGCTCCCCGCGTCCTCGGTTTAAGCTATATCAAAGAAAGCACGATCGTTAAGGGGCGGCCATTCATTCAGGTTTTCGCTTACAGTCAAGTCTACAGAGGCGGGGAACTAAATTTTTCTTTTGCTGATTTCGGGCCGAGCCTGGTTGTCTACGACCAGCCTCGCCATCCTCCCTGGACGCTGGGGCTAGAATGGCTCCCGGAGAAGGCCAAGAACAGCGACCTGTCTTTTTTTGAATATTCTCTCATTAATGCAGACGATGATCTCCACGCTTCCCTAAAAGCCAACTCTGTTCTTCAGCAGATAACCTCAAAGGGACGATGGAGGCTGTATAAAGTCCACCAATAGACGTCCCAAAAGAAATCCTTGACGTGCAAAATAGGCAGCATGGCCAGGGTTCATTTTCGTGGATCATTGTGAGTCCCAAGACTCTAACGCAGCGCTTGAGCCTCCCGGTGTGCCCTGAAGAATTCATCCACTTCATAGAACTCGTAAGGACGGCTCCATGTTGAGAAGAAGATTCGGTCCGGCAGAAGACCATAGCCCTCTGAAAAGACCTCATTGAAGACGACACGAAACGTGTTCACCGGTGTCGTGCGCTCGGATAGCTCTCGATAATTCTGTGTCGGGAAGTAAATCGCATTAAGAATTGACATCCGTTCGCGGAGATTTGTCTTGTAGGGATTCTCCCAATGGAGATATGCGCCCGGGCCATGATCCGATTGAAGAATGATGACCGGCTTGGCTTCGGGGCGGGACAGCAGCTCGGTGATAACGGCCATGATTCTTCGCGTGATGAAGATTGTTTGTTTCCGGTAATCTTCGATATACTGCCGGATTTGATCGGGGCCCATCCGATGATAGTGGGAGCCGTCGCTAAAGAGGAAGAAACCGGAAAGATCTGCCGACTTGCCTTGTTCGTCAAAAATAAAGGGAGGATGAGGAGCGAGAATATGGGCCACAACAAACAGCGGCGCTGGTCCTCTTTTAATGAACGGAAGCCTTTCTAAAGCGTTCAAAACTCGGTCGCGATGCTTCTCCAGGTCTGGCTTTCCTTTGAAAGCACGGGCAACTAACTCAAGTGGTGTCGTTCGAATAATGAGCTTCTGGAACTCTGAAAGAGACCGATTCGAATCGAGGTAGATGTCCACCTCTTTGAGTTCTGTCCCAAAATACCCAGAGGCGAAAGACACGATTCTATAGTCTCGGGATCTCAAGCGTTCGACCGCTGCGCTGCGATTAATCAACTCCAGGAGCGGCGCTCTGTTGGAAGAATTCGAAAGCCTGGGCGGGAGGAGCTCGTCAAGATAGTTCAGGTTTAATGTTGACGCCAGACAAAGAGACGATTGGCTGTAATTGGCCCGGCTTTCGTCGGCGACGAAAAATCCGTTGCGTGTCAAGAACTCGATAAACTCAGAATTGTCGAAGAGATAAATATCCCTTAAGACGTCGGCGCGGGCGTACCCATCCAGGATGATGAAATAGATGTCGGGAGATCCTTCTTTAATCTCTTGAGAGACGACGGCATGCCTAACAGCTTTCCGGCTATTTTGTTGAAGAAGATGAACGATTGAGGCGCAATTCAGGACCAAGAGAATGAGCCCGACGGCATTGAGGGTCTTGGTCGGGCGCTCCCAATTTTTTATGGAACTCGCAATCTTCCAGATGAGCGCAACCCAAAATATTCCGCACAAAAGGAACAAGACATCATTCCAGAAGCCGAACAAGGCATACCGAACGGCGTTATGGACGGGACCATAGAGATAGAGCGAAAAGAAAAAAACACTGACGGCGAGGCCGCTCTTATGAGGATCTTTTAGCACACCCTGCGCAGCGAGGAAAAGAACCGAGCACAGAACAAGCGATGCCGCCACAGGGATAAACAGCTCTTCAAGGCTCAGGGGAAATCTTTTCAAGTTGTGAGCAAACAGGAAAAGGAGGGGAACGACGGAAAGCAGAAATGGATGGAGGATGGGGGATCCTTTCATGACCTGGCTCGGCGATTTTTCATGAGATAGATGACTCTCTGAGAATCGGCGATCGCCCTTCGCTCAGTCGTCTCAAAAAAGGCAGAGAACTCCCTTTCGAAACGCTCCTGGCTGTAATCCGGGAATATATCCTCTCTGAACTGCAAGAGTCTTTGAACCTGAGAATCGTTTTTCTGCGCGAACTCGATAATCAGCCACCGACAAACTCGTTGAAAAAAATCTGCGATTTTCGAGAAAGGGACATTGTTGGCGATGCGCAAATGATGCACCAGGGCCAGAGCCAAGATGGCATCTGCCGGACCGCGCTCCGTCAAGGAGGCCCTCTCTTGATTCAACCATCCCATGCTGGGACTGGGGTTCGTTAAATCCACCCACAGGGGGATGATCGGCAATTCTTTTCTCCGGACATGAGACACGTAGTTCTTTTCTACGCAAACAGGGTCATTTTCCATGGAAACGACCGCAACGTTTTTTTCGGCCGCAAGCCGGCTGAACATTCCGGTGTTCGCTCCCAGGTCCCAGAGGATTTTCGGTTGAATCTTGTCCAGAAAATCCGATACGATGGCTCTTTTTAGCCCCAGGGAGCGAGATGAGTAGTTCGTCTCAAAATAGTACCGCGACCAATTCGATTCACCGGTCTTCCATCTCAGCAGGCGAACGGCGCGTTCGAGGCTATCAACGATTCCCAGGACTGAGCTTCGGCGCATTCTGCTGTCCTTTTTTTGGACCAATCTATTGGCGTACCTTTTCTGGCTTTTGGCGTGCAGATGAATATGCATGAATAACGACGGTCTAACCCACGTTCTCCGCGGCAGGAGAGCGCTGGCCAGGTCGAGCGGGATTCCATCCAAATAAGTCCTTAGCAATTGCGAGAGCCGGATATCCCGGTAGCTCATCAAGGCCAGAGGGGCTAAAAAATGCTGACAGAATTGCCGGTAGGCCACCCATGGCTCCCCCTCTCGATATCTTTCGAAGGAGAGGGTGTCAATCAGCACGGGCCGGCCTTTAATAAACTGGATGTTGTACGCGCTGCAGTCTTTCAAATACATTCCCTTGGCCAGGGCGCACCGCTGAATATTCATAGTTGCCAGAGCAGCATCCTTGAGCTGGGAGAACGCCCACTCGTAAGGGTACGTCCAGAAAAAGACCTTTTCAGGAAGGAGAACTTTATACGCGGTCGTTGGCTCGGCAGGCGGAACATCAACCTCTTCATGAGGGATCAACCAGCCCATGGCTGTCAGCTCAGCATAAAGGCCGCTGTCAATAAGATAGTCGTAATGTTCTTTAAAAATAGCGTTGACCTGCCGATAAACCCGGTCCCCTTCGAAGAAAATGAACCCGCTCGGATCCCGGAATGAACTAGGGCTTGGCTTTTTTGGCGTCTGGCCGGTGGACATTCTTCTTTCCAGAAAAGAGGCAGCCAAAGAAATTCACGACCTTTCTTCTTAGGACTTTGGAGGTATAAATGATTCCCACAAAAAGGCCGATGAGCAGTTGAAAAATATAACTTCCCGTGCCCGGGTCGAGGTAGCCATAAGCGTCCCTGCCGCAAGAAAGAAGGAGGATGAACAGAAAGAAAGGAACCGCTGTTCGCCCCCCGCCTGTGCTTTGCTTCTTCATGGAATATCTTCCCTCTCAGGTTTCTACAGGGTTTAAGATTGCAATCCCGACGCCTCCCTGTCAATCATCCAAAGGGGTGAAACGTGGGGGGAAACCGTGCGGTTTTTCCTCCCCGCAAGAGGTGACGGGGATGTCGTCTTGACGGAGGATTGACAATCAAGACTTTTAGACTATAGTCTTAAGAGAATCATAACAAAACACATGAATATTAGCGAAAAAAGAATATTTGGCGCCATAGTTTTTTTCTTTTCCATCGGGATATCCCTTTTTATCCTGTTCTCGTCCGGCGCTCACGGCCAGGCGGGTTTTCCCCTGGACGACGCCTGGATTCATCTCGTCTATGGCCGTTCGGTTGCCCAGAGCGGCTATTTAGCCTATAACGCGGACATTCCTTCTACGGGCAGCACATCGCCTCTTTGGGCCTACATCCTGGGTATCGTCCACGCTGTCTTTCGTCGGAGCGATCATGTCGTCTGGGGCGCAAAAATACTCGGCGCTGCGTGTCATGGTGTCATGGCCTTTTTATCTTTTCATCTGGTTTTGACCGCGACATCGTTGAGATGGGCCAGCTTTCTCGCGGGAATATTCGTCGGTTCGTGTCCGTCGCTTGCCGCTTCGTCTTTGAGCGGGATGGAAATATCCCTCGGCTGCATGCTCTGCTTGGCAGGGATATTGTCTTTTATAAGGGAGCGATGGCGGCTCAGCGGCTTATTCATGGGCCTGGCTGGTTTGACCCGCCCGGAATTCGGAGCGGTTATTTTTATCCTTATCGCGGACGCGTTGATAAGGATCAAGAAAAGGAGGGTTTTTTCAAGCAGTCTCGTCCGCTTTGCCTGGCCTATCGTCCTTCTGGCCGGGCTGTATCTGGGGTGGAACCTGGCAGTGGACGGACGGCCATTCCCGGCGACCTTTTACGTCAAAGCGATGCCCATGGCCAGCATGGATTTTGCGCAGAGGATTTCCGTCGGACTCGGCATGGTGACGGGAAGCCCTCCTCTCCACGGAGTCATCCTCGCGGTTGGCCTGACGGGTCTTTTTCTGACGAGGGGCGCAAAACGGCGACCCGGGCTGATCCTCTTGCTGTCAGGAGTGTTTTACCTGACAGGGAATCTGGCCATCATTCCTCCGTTCGACCCAGACGCATTTTATCATATCCGCTATCTTCTTCCTGCTGTCCCGCTGTTGTTTACAGGAATTGCCGCGGGAACAGCCTCCGGGGCAAACGTCCTGTTGGAGATCATAAGCAAGAAGAAACCAAGGGCGCCCATCGCCGTCAAAACGTTGTTTTTATCGGCCACGAGTCTCGTCATTATCCTTCTTATTGTCTGGACAATTTCCGGGTTGAAATTCTGGACAACCAAGTATTCCCGGGATTGCCGGAACATCAACGAGGTCCAGGTCGAGCTGGGCCGGGCGATAAACACAGGATTCAAGCTCGAAGCCAGAATCGGAACCGTTGATGCCGGCGCCATCAGATATTTCGGCAAAAGATTTACCCTCGATTTGATGGGACTCAACACTCCAGCCTCTTCATCCGATGATTGTGAAAAGAAGGCGCTGGAAGCTTTAGCCCTCATGCCAGCCTGGGTCAGGCTTCCCTCACAGCATAATCTGGTTCCTGTTCTCATCAGACAAACAAATGATTACCGGGTGACATCAAATCCCCGTATGAATTGGCAGTTGATCTCCGTCTGTCAGTCAAGTTCACCAACCCTAAAACAAGAGCTTCGTCTCAAGGTTTTGGGCAAAATAAAGGATGTCTGTTTACGATGCCTGAGCTCCGCTCAGGTTGATCAGTTAAGAACATCTTTGGCTTCTCACTAAAAATCCGCCCGCTTATGGAGAGGAATGACATGAGAAAAAGAAGCGCAGTTTTCGTGCTCTTTCTTGCGGTGATTATCCTGGGGTTGTACTGGCGGACTCTTGATTATCCGTTCATCTGGGACGATGAGGCGTTCTTCAGAAACAACCCGCTGTTCGTTGAACGAATCCCTTTTTCTTCAGGTCTGAAAATGAGCTACTTCAGCGAACAGCTTGGCTGGAAAGTCAGGGACCATTATTACCGCCCCGTCTTGACCGCATCTTTTATGCTGGAAAATAAAATCTGGGGCATTCACAACGTCACCTTGAGAGCAACAAACCTGGCCATTTTTCTTCTCGCCCTGATTTTCCTTTATTCCTTTCTAAGAAATCAGACTCAAAAGGGATATTTCCCCGAGATCACGACTTTGCTCTTCGCCCTGAATCCTTTGAACATAGACAATATCGTCTGGGTCGTCGGAAGGGCCGACCTCCTTTTTCTCCTCTGGGGAATTCTGGCCTTCTTCTTCCTGGACCTGGCCATCAGAAAAAAGACGATTCTCTTTTGGTTAGCCTCGTCGCTGTTCTATTTATTGGCGCTTTTTTCAAAGGAAACAGCCATCCTTTTCCTGCCTCTCCTCTTGCTCTACGAAATTCTCAAGCGCAAAAAGGTCCGCATTTTTTACCATTCGGGCAATCTCCTGATTACCCTGTTCTATTTTTTCTTGAAAAACACTTTGCTTGGAATTAAGAACGTCCAGTTCGCCGCCTGCCGGAGTGCAGGGGAAGACATACAGGCTGCGTTAGGAACGTTAGGATATTATTTCAGAACCATCTTCTTTCCCATCTCTTATGACAGGTTTTTCCCAGTAAGAAAAGTGACGGAGCCTTTTTTTATAGCCTGCGGGGTTGTGGCTATTCTTTTCTGTCTGTTTCTTGTTTTCCGCCTGAAAAAAGACAGGGCTATCGTTTGGCCGCTGGCTCTCTTGATAACGTCCCTCGCCGGGCATGTCGTGCTTATCTTCAGCAATGTTTTCCCGTACCCGATCTATTCCCGCTACATGATGCTGGCCTCCCTGGCTTTCTTCTGGATCGCGGCTGAATACTTGACCCGCCTCAACGAGAAAGCCCGGCTCTCCATTGTCTTTTTCATCATCGTCCTCTTTATTCCCGCGATCGTCGTCAACGCCGGCTCATACAAGAGCAAAACCGCCTTCTGGCAGAGGGCTTATAAGTCATTGCCGACCGATGAGCATGTTCTCTACGAAAGGGCAAGGACCTTTTACGAAAGCAAAGACGTCCTCTCGGCCGAAGTCTCGCTGAACAAGATCCTCACCTTGAACATCAACCGGGAGACCGCCGTCATGGTCAGCCTGCTCTACGCCGACGTCGATATGCTCAAAGCCAACTATGACCATGTCCTCCGCTGGATGAAATCTATCGAGGGGTTTGAGCAGGTCGAAGGTCTTTACAGCGCCGCCCAGATCCGTTTTTACATCAACTCCAAGACGGCCAGGGTCGCGGCATCCAGGGGAGACGTCGAGACGGCGGAGAACCTGATGACTGAGAATATCCGGCGATACAGCCGGAACCCCGCAGCATTCCAGGAGCTGTACAACCTCTATACAGGATTCCAGCTATGGGAAAAAGCCGCCCTGTTAGAGTCCAGGATGAAGGCCGCATTTCCCCGCGCCTTCGCTCATCTCGATACCCGGAAAGCCCGCGACACCTTCGCCGCTTATTCTGAGGACAAAAGGCTTAGTTTTTACGTCATAGCCAGGAACTTTAGACAAGCCATCGCCGGCATCCAGAAATTGGAGCCCTTGAACCTTGATCAACGCATTTTTCTGGCAAAGCTCCATTACTACTGTGGAAAGGAAGAGGATGGCCAGAAGACAATCGCCGCGATTCTCGACCCGGAGCCGGACAATGTCGAGATTCTGAACAGGATCGGCGGGTTTTATCTCGATGAACTCTTCCGGGTCAAGGAAGCCATGGCCTATTTTGACAGGTCTCTCAGCCTCAACCCTGGCCAGCCGGCGCTTCTCTACCTTACAAATCGCCTCAAGAACGAATATCTCGGCAAGCTCATCGAAGTCTGGAAATAAGTCAACGAGGCTTTTTAAGGAGCGGCTCCAGCTCTTGAAGAAGGGCCAGGCTCTGCCTGGTGCGGAAAAGGTTGTAATCTCTGGAATAGAATTCAGCGGCCCTGACGTAATCCTTGATGATGAGGTAGAATTTCGCCGCCCGCGTCAGGACATAGTGGTTCCGGGGGAATAGCCGCACGATCTCGGCAATGAGCCTTTCTCCGTCCTGAGTCCTGCCGCTCAGCCCCAGGAAAAAGGCATAGTTAAAATAAAAGTGCATGGAATGGGAGGCCTGGATTTTGAATATTTCATTGAAATAATGCTCCGCCAGGTCGAATCTCCTGGCGCCGGTGTAAAACGCTCCGAGCTCTTCGTAGATTCTTATCCGGAGCATGCCGTGGAGCGGCTGCGTCCTGTCAGCCAGAATCTCGTTCAACATCGTTAGAGACTTCTTCTCATCCAGGGCGAGGCCTTTGACGCCGATATTGAAGCGGGCCAGGACATCCTCGCGCTCGACACTCGTGAAACTCTGCCAAAAGGCGACTTCTTCTTTTCCGTAGAGGGCGTTCTTTGGATAGATCTCAAACCCGTAGGCAAGGAGGACCAAGCCCAGAAAGGCGATGGCGAGCGCTCTGGGCTTTAAGAACCTGAAAGCTGCCCAGGCCAGGCCAGCCATCACCACGGCTGACGGAAGGTACAGGAACCGCCAGGCCAGAATAGAAATAGTCCCTGCGGAAAAGATGGCCGCAAGCGGCGGCAAAAGAAAAAGAAAATAGGAAGTCACCGCCAGAAACAGCCAGCCTTTATCAAGCTTCCGGTTGATGACCTGGAACAGGCAGACCAGGAATATCCCCGTAAGAAGCACTCCCAAAATCAGGCAGGGAATGCTCCTGAAAACAGGAACAGGGTTGACGGTCACGCTGAGGTTGAACGGAGCGAGCAATTTTATCGAATAAAACCCGGCGGTTGCGAAAAAGTCAACAGGCGTTCTCCCTGAATACCCGATCCCCGCCGACCCCAGGGCAACTGTTCTGAGGATGAACCAGGCCAAGAGCGCGATGGCATAAGGCAAGATTGAAATAATCGCTTTAACTGGCTTCGTTTCCTTCTTATAAAAAACAATTAAGAAAAGCGCTGGAAGAACGATTGTGCTTTCCTTGGCCAGGAGCGATAAGAGAAAAAAGAGGGAAGACAGTCCGATGGAGAGGCCACTTTTTTTCTTCAGGAACTTGACCAATAACAAGACGGATAGAGCTCCGAAGAAAAACGCCAGCAAATCAGTCCGGCCCGAAATCCAGGCCACGTTCTCAAAGTGCAGCGGAAAAATGGAAAAGAGAAGAGCCGCCGCAAACGAGGAAAGTTGAGGAATTCCCAGGGATAAGAGGACAGCCAGGAATAGAATCGCGTTAACAGTATGAAGAAGAATATTCGTCAGATGAAAGGCAGCCGGGTTCAACCCCCAAACCTTGAAGTCGAGCCAATAAGAAAGAGAGGTCAGCGGCCGGTAAAACTGCATGATCCGGTCCATCCGGGCGCTGTTCTCGTCCAGGCCGGAAAACCCCCCGAAGGGACTCACCAAAAAATTCTTCAGAAAACCGCCGGACGTGATGTTGGGGTTTTCGCTGATGAAATACTTATCATCCCAGAGAAAATCCCCGCGCATTGAGGGCAGGAACACAGCCAGGTTGACGGTGACCAGAATAAGAAGATAGATGATGAAGTGGCTCTTCCGATTAGCCGTCCGGCCCATAGGATTCAAGCGTTAGCTATTCTTCCAGAATGCGGAAGGACTGTCAAACGCCGGCGGTATGTTCGTGCGGTCTCGGGCAAAAAAAAGGGCGGCAAGGGCTTCCTTGCCGCCCCGAGGTTTTTTCCCTGATGTGTCTCTTGACTGAGTTCCCTGTCAGGATCAGGTCGTCCCGAGCTGGGCGGTCTTTGGAGCGTGGATCCAGTTGCCGTTCCAGGTGCAGAGGTCCTCGTTGAAGCTCGACATGTTGGTGATCGGGAAATAGACCGTGGCCGGATCTGTGGGATTATAGTTGAAAGGATCAGCTTCTCTGTCGCGTCCCCAAGAAATGACTAAGAAATCATCATCCTGGGGGTCTTCAATTCCAGACACGCCTTCTGCAGTTGCGACTGCATCTCCGCAATAGACCTGAAAAGGTGAACCCCACTGGTCGTTCACCGGCAAAACCTTGAGATAGAAGCCGGTCGTGCCGACAAGCGCGTCCGTGAGCGGATCGTCGATCTGACCTGACTGCCCCGCCGGAGCCGTCCCGTTGTCAGTCACAAAATCCATAATGGCCGTGGAGATAGAGTTCATGTCCTTCATGGTGCCTTTCTGCTTGGCTTTCTGGATGGCGGAAAGGGCGTTGGGGATGAGAAGAGCGGCCAGGATGCCGATGATGGCGACGACGATGAGCAGCTCGATCAGCGTAAAACCTCTGATTTTTTTAAGCATTTAAAAACCTCCTTTTTTTCCTTGGCGACTATTCGTCTACCAGGTATGATTTGCCCACTTAGGTGAGCATTATATATTTAGCAATATCCGTGCCAACCTGCAAAAACCTAACTAACTCATTTTAATGTATTTAAACGACACAAGCCTCTACATTTTATCATAAAAATGACAACTTTTGTCGCTCGATAACAAAAAATGTCAAACCTCAAAGGGCTGGCTTGTATTCATGGCGCTCGGCGTCTCGCTTCGTTTTTTCGCTTCCCTTCAGCCCGTATTTATTTATCATATGCCTTAAAGACCGGTAACTGACGCCTAAAAGAGAAGCTGTTTTGCGCAGGTTGCCGCCAGCTAACACCCGGGCCTCGGTGATATACCCTTTAGCAACCTCATCCATGTGGCCCGCCAAATTGAACTTCGGCGGGATCAGCGGCTGCGGAGTAGCTCTCCGCGGGGGCGCGACGATTTCGCGGGGCAGGCTCGCCGCCGTAATCGTCTCTCTATCCTCGATGGCGACGACTCTCTCGATGACGTTCTCAAGCTCCCTGACATTCCCCGGCCATTCGTACGCTTCGAGGTAGGAGATGACGTCGGGCGACAGCCTTTTCATCTTCTTTCCCATCTGCTGGCAGTATTTTTGAAGAAAGTGCTGGACAAGGAGCGGAATGTCCTCGATTCTTTTCCTTAAGGGCGGCATCTCGAAGGAGATGACGTTCAACCGGTAGAAAAGCTCTTCTCTGAACTTTCCTTCCTCGATCCGCCGCTTGAGGTTGAGGTTCGTCGCGGCGATGATCCTGACGTCCACAGGAATCTCTTCGGTGCCGCCCACCCGACGGATTTTTCGCTCCTGGAGCGCCCGGAGGAGTTTCACCTGGGTCCAGGGCGAAGTCTCTCCGGCCTCATCCAGAAAAAGAGTCCCCTTTGTCGCCACCTCGAACATTCCTTTTTTATCGGCCACAGCGCCGGTGAAGGAGCCCTTGACGTGGCCGAAAAGCTCGCTCTCCAAGAGGTTTTCAGGCAGGGCCGCGCAGTTGATGGAGACGAACGGCCTTTCGCTCCGCCGGCTGAGGAAATGAACCGCCCGGGCAGCCATCTCTTTCCCCGTCCCGCTCTCGCCGGTGATGAGCACGGTCGAGTCGGTGGCCGCGCTTTTTTCGACCAGCGCGTAGACCTCCTTCATCGCCTTGCTCTTCCCGATCATGTTTTCAAAGGAATACCTCTCCTTGAGGTCGCGTTTGAGCAGGATATTCTCTTCCCGCAGTCTTCTCTTTTCGATCTCGTGGGCGATGATAATCTTCAGCTCCTCGACGTCAAACGGCTTGAGAATATAGTCAACGGCCCCGGCCTTGAGCGCTTCGACCGCCTGCTTGAGGCTCCCGTAGGCGGTGATCATGATGACCGGCAGGTCAGGTTTGTTCTCCCGGACGTATTTCAGGATTTCCATGCCGCTTATTTCAGGCAGCTTGATGTCGCAGACTAAGAGGTCGAAACTTTCCTTTTCCAGGATTTCGAAGACTTTTGACGGCGCCAAGCAGGTCTTGACCCGGTAGCCTTCTTTCTTGAGGACGACGCTGAGGAGGTCGAGCAAACTCTTTTCATCGTCAACGATCAGGATATTTTGCATATCTTGTCTCTCAAACCGGCTAACTCGCCGCGGCGGCTCTGGAGCCAGAAGGCGTCTGGCGCTGACGCGGCCCGCGCACGGGCAGCGTCAGGATGATCTCTGTCCCTTGGCTCGGCGCTGAATTTACCTGAATCTTCCCGTCATAATCATCGACGATACGGCGGACGACGACGAGCCCAAGGCCCCTGCCGTTCTCAAACCGGCTGAAAAATGGCTCGAAAAGATGATTTTTTTCCTCTTCCCTGAGTCCACGGCCTGTATCGGCAAACTTGATTTTGATCTCTTTTTTGTCTTCCCGGATAAAATCGACCGTTAAGGTTCCCCCTTCGGGCATCGCTTTGAGAGCGTTCCTGGACAGGTTCCAGAAGACCTGCTTGAATTGATTGGCGCTCCCGTAATAGGTCAACTTGGAAGAAGAGAAATTGCCGGCCAGCCTGTAGGTCCCGTTGAGAACGCCGCTCGCCCGGAGCAAGGCCAGCGTTTCTTCCATGGCCTCGGAAAGCCTGACGTCTGAAAAAACTCTCTTTCCGGGAGAAGCCAAGTCCAGGAATTGTTCGATCGATTGAGTCACCCGGACGGACTCCTTGAGAACGATCTCCATCAGGTTTTTCTCGTCCTCGTGAAGAGGCATCTCGTTCTTGAGGAACTGGACCGCGCCCGAGATCGCGGCCAGAGGATTCCGGATCTCGTGAGCTAACTGGGCCGCGATCCGGCCGGCTGTGGCCAGCCGTTCTTTGACCTCCAACTCCTTTTGGGCCAAAAGAAGCTCCTCCCGGGCTCTCCGCAGGCTGGTTGTCAGGCGGTCCGCCAGGACAGCGATCAGGATGAACAGGCTCCAGGCTAAAAAAATGGTGAAGAGGACGAGCCCCAGCGACCTCTCCTGATGCTGATCGAAACTGAAATACGGGATCAGCCCGAAATAAAGGCTGTCCACGAGAACCCCGAAAAAAATGGCTGCCAGCCCGGCCGTGACATACGTCGCCCGGGTCGAGAGGACGATGCTCGCGGCGATGACCGGAAATACATAGAGCAAGTAGAGCCCGCCGGTTAGCCCCCCGGATATGTAGACCAGGGCCGTGATCAGAAGGAGGTCAAAAAAAACCTGAAGGAAGGCCTGGAGGGAATAATTTTTCCACCACCAGTAAAGGCACAGATAGGCCAAAGACATAAGATAGGTCAGAAGCACAAGGTAATAAAAAGGAATGAGCGGGATGAAATCCGTCGTCGAAGACTGGATGATGACGACGGCGACAAGGATGGACGTGACCGCGATCAGGCGGATCAGGATGAACCAGAGGATGTGCTTCTTCTGTGTTTTCATGCGGCCTTAGAATTGCTGCATCAAGGCAAAAATCGGAAGGTACATGGAAATAACAAGAGACCCGACCATGGCGCCGACAAAGATGAGAAGAATGGGCTCAAGGATAGAGAGAAGAGACGACACGGACGCATCAACCTCTTCGTCGTAAAAGTCGGCCAGCTTGGTCAGCATCTCGTCTAAGGTTCCCGTCGCCTCGCCCACGCTCACCATCTGGGTGAGCATGAAAGGAAATTGGCCCGTCTCGCGGAAGGAGTCGGTCAGGGTTTTTCCCTCGGCGACCATCCTGCGAGCGTCCATGACGCTTGATTCGAGAATGATGTTGCCGGCTGTGGACGAGGTGATCCTCAAGCTTTCTAACATCGGCACGCCGCCTGCGACCAGGGTGCTCAGAGTTCGCGTGACCCTCGAGATGGCCACCTTCCGCATCAGCTCGCCAAAAAGCGGCATCTTGAGAATCAGACGGTCAACGACCCAGCGGCCGCGCTCGGTCTTGCGGAAATACCTGAACCCGATAACGAGAGCGACGAGCCCGATGAACATAAACAGAATATAGCGGGAGACGAAATTGCTCAGCCCGATGACCGACGCTGTCAGGAACGGCAGTTGGGCGCCGAGTTCGGTAAAAATCGAGGCGAAAACAGGGATGACCTTCCACAACAGGAAAATGGCCACTAAAATGGCGAAGCTCACGATGGCCGATGGATAAATCATCGCCTGCTTGACTTTGGCCCGGAGTTTGACGACTTTTTCGATGTACTCGGCCAGCCGCCGCAGCATGATGTCCAGCGACCCGCTCTGCTCTCCCGAGGAAATAAGGTTGCAGTAAAGGTCGTCAAACGCCTTGGGAAACTTCCTTTTGGCCTGGTTGAGCGTTGAGCCCGCCTCGACATCCTCCCTGACCGTGGTGATAACTCTCTTGAAATACTTGTTCTTTGTCTGCTCGGCCAGGATGGTCAGGCTCTGGATGAGCGGCAGCTCGGCGTCGATGAGAACCGAAAGCTGGCGGCTGTAGACGGCGAGCTCCTTGAGCCTGACCTTCTCCATCTTGAGAAAAGGAATCTCGAGGCCTTTTCTCTTCGCAGAAATGTTGACGATCGTAATTTGCTCTTTCTGCAGGGCGCGGGTGATCTCCTCAACAGAGGTGGCCACCCTCTCGCCGCTGACAAGGTCGCCGTAGCGATTCTTTCCTTTCCAGACGTAAACAGCCATGTTTCACCCCTTTCTATTTTCCCGCAGAGCCCTGAGCGAGGCTGACAGAGGGTTTTTTTTGCCCCTCTCTCCTCTGGATGATATCGGTCAATTCCTCCGGGAAGGAAGTGACGCTCATCGCTGTCTCTAAGGTGATGAGTCTCTTGAAATAAAGGTTGGCCAGCGACTGGTTGAATGTCTGCATCCCGAACTTCTCCTGTCCCATCTGCATGGTCGAGTAAATCTGGTGGACCTTGTTCTCACGGATGAGGTTCCTTATGGCAGGGTTCGGGATCAGGATCTCCATGGCCAGGACGCGTCCTTTGCCGTCGGCCCGCGGCAGGAGGGACTGGGTCAGCACCCCTTCCAGGCTCATCGACAGCATGATCCTCACCTGGGCCTGGTACTGGGAGGGAAAGATGTCGATGATCCTTGAGATGGATTCGGCCGCTGAGTTGGTGTGCAGGGTGGAAAAAGTCAGGTGGCCCGTTTCCGCCACCCGGAGCGTGGCCTCCACGGTCTCGTAGTCTCGCATCTCGCCGACGAAAACGACGTCCGGGTCCTCCCGCAGCACGGAGCGGAGAGCATTATTGTAGGAAAGGGTGTCAACGAACAGCTCTCTCTGGTTGATGATCGACTTTCTGGGGGTAAAATAATACTCAATCGGGTCCTCGATCGTGATGATGTGGACGGCCCGTTCGTGGTTGATGTGCTCCAACATGCAGGCGATCGTCGTCGATTTGCCGCAGCCTGTCGGCCCTGTCACTAAGACAAGGCCCCTGGGCAGATAACAGAGCTGGGCGATCCGCTGGGGGATGCCTAACTGGGCAAAACTCCACATCGAGGGGAGGAACCGGCGGAAAGCGCCGGCCACCGCTCCCTTCTGCATGTACACATTCGCCCTGAACCGGCCCAGGTCTTTGATGCCGAAAGAAAAGTCTAACTCAAGCTTTTCCTCGAACTGTTTTTTCTGCCTGTCCGTCAGGACGCTGTAGATCAGTTGCTTTGTCTCAGAAGGCGTCAGCGGAGGGTGGTCGACCGACTTTAGAACCCCATGAACCCTGATCCGGGGCGGGATGTACGTCGTGACGTGCAAATCGCTGGCGTCCTCTCTGACGGTTATTTCCAGAAGCTCTTGAATTGTCTTGGCCATTTTATTCTCCTTCTCAATCCCTGACGCTTTCTCTGAGCACTTCTTCGACAGAGGTTATGCCGTCCTTGATTTTGATCAGCCCGCTTCGCCGCAGCGTGATCATGCCCTTATCCATCGCCTTCTTCTTGATTTCCCGCGATTGCGCTCTGGTCAAGATGAGCTCCCGGATATCGTCATCTATGGGCATGACCTCATAGAGCGCGATCCTGCCTTTGTAGCCTGTGTTGCTGCAGGTGTCGCATCCCTGGGCTTTCCAGACATCCGCCCTTTCCGCCTCCTCGGGCGTAAACCCGATGTCAATAAGGGCCTTGGTCGGGAGCTTATGAGGCACTTTGCATTTCTGGCAGAGGCGCCTGACTAACCTTTGAGCCACAACTAAGATCACGGAATCGGCGATCAGGAAAGGCTCGACGTTCATGTTGACCAACCGGACGATCGTGCTTGCCGCGTCATTCGTGTGGACGGTGGAAAAAACTAAGTGTCCGGTCAAGGCGGCCTTGATGGCGATGTCGACGGTCTCGAAATCCCGCATCTCGCCGACGAGCATGATATCGGGGTCCTGCCTCAGGAACGACCTCAACGTCCGCGGGAAATTAAGCCCGATCTCTTCCTTGATATGGACCTGGTTGATGCCCGTGATGTTGAACTCGACCGGGTCTTCGGCCGTGAGGATGTTTTTCTCTAAGGAATTCAGCGTCGAGACCGCGGAATAGAGCGTGTTCGTCTTGCCGCTTCCCGTCGGACCTGTGACCAGGACGATTCCCCAGGGCCTGTGGATGGCCTCGCTGAACTTCTCCAGAGATTCCTCCTCAAACCCTAACTCCGTGAGGTCGAGCTTCAGCATCTGGCGGTCTAAGATCCGGGCGACGACCTTCTCCCCGAAAATCGTCGGCAGGGCGGAGATGCGCATGTCAACTTCTTTGCGGCCGCCGTTCTCCAGCTTGACTTTCATCTTGATCCGGCCGTCCTGGGGGAGTCTCTTTTCGGCAATATCCATGTTCGACAGGATTTTGACGCGCGAGGTGACCGGGCTCTTGAATTTCATCGGCAGGCTCATCATCTCATGAAGGATGCCGTCCATGCGGAAACGCACCCGGAAACTCTGTTCGTAGGGCTCGAAATGGACATCGCTGGCTCCCTTCTTGATCGCATCCACGAAGATGGTATTGACCAGGGTGATGACCGGCGCTTCTTCGGTGGAATGGACGAGCTCCTCGACGTCGTAGTCCTCTTTCTCCTCCTCGATGATGTTCACTCTCGTGTCTTCAGCCAGCTCGATGTCCTCGATGATCTTCTTCACCTTCAGGGCGCTCGAGGAGCCGTAGTACTTGTTGATGGCGTTCATGATCCCGGATTCTGATGCAATCACCGGCTGGATGCTCAACCCTGTCCGGAACCGGATGTCCTCGATGACCTCCAGGTCTGTGGGATCGACCATGGCCAGAGTCAGGAAGGAACGGATGCGATGGATGGGCATGATCAGGTATTTCTTGGCGATGTCAACGGGGATGAGGTTGACGACGTCGGGATAGACTTCGAATTGATCAAGGTCGATGTAGGGATAGCCTAACTGCCGGCTCAGAGCCTGAGCCATGTCTTCTTCTGACACCAAGCCTAAAGAGAGGATCGCCGTCTGAAGCGGGATGCTTTTATCCCTCTGCATATCCAGGGCAGACTTGAGCTGGTCGGGAGTGAGCACCTTTTCCCTGAGGAGCAGTTCGCCTAAATTTGATCCCATGGGTGAGAAGTTTCCTTACCATAGCCGATTTGCCAGAATTTGTCAACGCATGCCTGACTGCAGTGGCTGCGGCTATCTTTCCTCCATCCTTCAGAAAAGAAGACGGTTTCATTCTTCAATTTTTCTCTGCAAATGCACACAGCTCGTTTCATGGAGAGGCCACACTGTTTGAACGGCCCTTATGATGGCAGGCCCTCCCCTGTAGGGTCAATCACCCATAGGGATGATTTTGAAGGTGAAATTCCCCCCGAGAACCTCACCTGGAGGGGTTATGACCGGTGACCGGGGACGGTTCGGGGAGAGGACCGTCCCCAAATTGACAAGAAATGGCCGTTTTTGTTAATATCGCGACTGGAGACGCGACCGGGGATGGCCCTCTGCGAAGGCCGTCCTCAAACACGTATTCATGCCGTCCGTTCCATCGCCGCGTCGAAGATTCCGCAGTTGAGACAGCGGGGAGTGGCGCAGCCTGGTTAGCGCGCCTGCCTTGGGAGCAGGAGGTCGTCGGTTCAAATCCGATCTCCCCGATTTTTCCCCAGGCAGGCGACGTGATGTTTCCGCCGATGGTATACTATACTGACACAATGCGTAATGCGTCATTGCGAGGAACGAAGTGACGACGCAATCTCCACTCAATAGACAAAGAATGCTTCGCTCCCGAAGGTCGCTCGCCATGACAGCGTAAAATCATCTGGTGCGTTGGATTAAAAATAGCGCGCCTGTAGCTCAGCCGGACAGAGCAGCTGCCTTCTAAGCAGCGGGTCGGGGGTTCGAGTCCCTCCAGGCGCGCCACCATGTAAATCGGGGGACGTGACCCGATTCCCTGATGCCGGGGGTCGTATCCCAAAATTTTTCAGGACGGCCGTTTGAGGCTTTTTTCGATCTGGCTTTTCTCGATCCTGAGGACAACAGGCCGGCCGTGCGGACAGACTGCCGGGTTTCCGGTTTTAAAAAGCTCCTCGATAAGATAGTCCATCTTTTCGCGGTTCAGCCGCTCGCCCGCTTTAACTGCCGTTCTGCAGGCCAGCGTGGCTAAAAGCTTTTCTCGCCTCCCGGCCGCCTCTTCTCCCCCCATTTCTTCAAGCAGGACAAACAGGGCGTTCTTCGCTTCGTCCTGGTCAAAGATGTCGGGGAAGCCGTTCAGGGCGAACGTCCTCCCGCCCATGGCTTCCACCTTGAACCCGGCGGCTTCCAGAACCTCGCGGTTTTCTTCGAAGCTCAGCTCCTGCGAAGGAGCAAGGTCAAAGAGAAGCGGAATCAGAGAAACCTTCTGCGGCCAGCGTTTTTCCGAATCGATCTCCCTGTATTTTTCAAAGAGCACCCTTTCGTGCGCGTTGTGCTGGTCTATGACGAGCAGCCCCTCCTCGTCTGCCGCGACGATATACGCGTCGAGATACTGTCCCAGGACGCGCCGCCCCGCTTCTCCCTCTCCTGGCCCAGCCCGAAGGGGAAAAAGCTCCTGGGCTTGCGCCCCGATTTCCACGCCCGCGGCGATTGGCCCATGGGTTCGCGGTTCCTCGACTCGCGGCTGGGCTCGTCCATGATCGGAGACAGGGTAGACCAGCTTGACTCCTTCCTCTTTGAGCATTGACTTTTCCACTGCCTTGAGCACAACATAAAAAACAAGCTGGGAATCGCGAAACCTTATCTCCGCCTTCGCCGGGTGGACGTTGACATCCACGTCGCTGGCAGGAATAGTGAGGAAAAGAAAGGCCTGTGGGAAGGAGTCCTTCTCCAGAAAACCCCTGTAAGCCTGATTGAGGGCAGCCTGAAGCGTGCGGTCCCTGACCAGCCTCCGGTTTACGAAAAAGAGCTGATGCGTCTTGTCAGGCCGGCCTTGAGGAGGTCGGGAGCCAAACCCGCTGACCCTGGCTTCTCCATCCTTAAAATCGATCTCTAAAAGAGCGTCCAACACTGTCTTGCCGAAAAGCTGGAAAATTCTCTCGCGGACGCTTCCCACCGCCGGACAGGTCAAGACTTCCCGTCGCGAGTGGATAAGAAAGAACCGTATTTCAGGATAGGCGAGCGCCACGCCCGTCACCCATCGGACGATCATCCCGAGTTCAGACTTCTCGGAGCGCAAAAACTTCCGCCGCGCCGGCAGGTTGAAAAAAAGGTCCCGGACCTCGACACTCGTGCCCCGGGGAAAGGCGATGTCCTGGACAGAGCGGAGATCTCCTCCCTCTCGTTCAACCAGGGTTCCGCTCTCTCCTTCTCCGTCCGATGTCTTCAACGTCAGCCTGGAGACGGCGGAGATGCTGGCCAGCGCCTCGCCTCTAAACCCGAGCGTGGCGATTCGTCCGAGATCGGTCTCGGTGGAAATCTTGCTTGTCGCATGGCGCTCAAAGCAGAGCGCGGCATCCTCCCGGCTCATGCCCGACCCGTTATCCTGAACCTTGATAGTTCTCTTCCCGCCTTCGTGGAGGTCGATCGAAATCTCCGTTGCGCCGGCATCGAGAGAATTTTCCACCAGCTCCTTGACCACGGAGAAGGGCCTCTCGATAACCTCGCCGGCCGCAATTTTCTGTGAGACATCGGGCGGCAGGAGCTGAATCTTGTTCATTCCGGTTGGATTAGCCCACGATCTCGCCTGCAGCAGTTTCAGGGGAAACGGCCAAGATTTTCACCTTCACTTCCTGGCCTGGCTCAAGAGCGCAATCTGGAACCCTGACATTGATATAGTTGCCGGTCAGAACCACGGCCTCTCCCGCCTGCTTTTTAATGACGATTCCATCGAACGTCCGGCCCAGGAAGTTGAGGCGAAAAGAGAGCCATTTTTCCCTCGCGAGGTTCCTCAGCCGCGCTGACCTCCGGCGCTTCACATCCTCCGGAACCTGGGCCCTGGAAGCGGCAGCGGTACCCGGACGGGCCGAATACGAAAACACATGGAGGTACGCAAGCGGCGAACGCTCGAGAAAACCGAACCCGGCTTCGAAGTCCTCCTCCGTCTCCCCGGGAAAGCCAACGATGATGTCCGCGCCCAGAGCTGCCTCCGGCGAATTCTGGCGCAGCCGCGAGAGAACCATGCCGTGATCAGCCGTCCTGGATTCCCTTCCCATCAGCCTGAGAATTCTGTCTGAGCCGTGCTGCAGGGAGACGTGGAAATGCGGGCAGGTTGTCCGGCTGGACGCGATGAACTCCAGAAGCTCATCGTCCAGAAACCGCGGGTCGAGCGAGCTCAGCCTGACCCGGCCCAACCCTTCCAGTTCGTTCAAATTCGCAAGAAGCTCGAGAAGCGAACTCTTGGGCTGAAGATCATGGCCATAAGAAGAAAGATGAATCCCGCAGAGAACAATTTCCTTGAATCCCTGGCTGATGAATGCCCTCGCCTGATCGAGGATTTCTCGCCGGCTCACGCTCCTGCTCTTGCCTCTCACGCTCGGAATGACGCAGAAGGCGCAACGGAAGTCGCAGCCGTCCTGGACTTTGAGCAGGGCACGGGAGCGCAGAGGCTGGCTGAGCCCTGACTGGCCTGGCTCGGCGCCTGCACAGACTTTTTCTATGAGGTCCTTTTTCTCTTCATTGGAAAAAACCAGCCAGGCCTGAGGGATTCCCTCAAACTCGGCTCTTTTTGCCTCGACAGAGCAGCCCGCCAGGACAAGCCTAACTCTCGGGTTCTGACGATGGACGCGGTGGATGAATTTGCGGACATCCCGGTCCGCCCGGCTGGTCAGGGTGCATGTATTGACGATGACGATATCAGCCAGCGCCGGGTCTTTTTCTAAATTTAGGCCGCGCCGCGCGATTTCCTGGGCCCAGGCGAAGCATTCAGCCTGGTTGACCCGGCATCCGAAATTCTGAATGGCCAAGGAGGTCATGTCTTGCGCTGAATCCTCTTCGAAGCCTCCTCAACCTGGGCGGCTAACGTCAGCCTGTACTCTTTAAGCTTCTTCTTCAAGCGGGGAGCCCTTATGCTCGAAATCTCGACCGCAAGAAGGGCGGCGTTCGAAGCTCCTGCTTTTTCCACAGCCACCTTGGCTACCGGAATGCCGATGAAGATGGCGGCATCCATGTTTTGTCCTACTTCATCGCTCCGATGTCACGGCGGCAGTGCATCCCATCGAAGGAAATGGCAGAGATGGCGCTGTAGATATTTTCCAGCGCTTCGCCTAACGTCTTGGCCGACGCGCAGACGTTCAGCACCCGTCCGCCGTTCGTGAAATATTCGCCGTTTTCATATTTTGTCCCGGCATGGAAGAGAACAATGCCTGGGATGGCAGAACCTTCTTTCAACCCGGTGATCAGCTTCCCTTTTTCATACGCAAGGGGATATCCGCCTGAGGCGAGGACGACACAGGCCGACGCTTTCTCACTCCAGCGCATTTCCGTTTTCAGGACATTTCCCTCGAGCGCGTTGAGAAGGATGTCAACCAAGTCGGACTCCAGCCGCAGCATCTGGACCTGCGTCTCCGGGTCGCCGAACCGGCAGTTGTACTCGAGCACTTTAGGCCCTTCCTCGGTCAGCATCAGCCCCACATACAGGACGCCCGTGTATTTTCGGCCTTCCTCACGCATGCGGTTAATCGTCGGGAAGACGATCGCGCTGACGACCTCAGAGAAGAGCTGCGGCGTGATGAACGGCGAAGGCGAGATAGCGCCCATTCCGCCCGTGTTGGGTCCCCTGTCGCCGTCATAGACGGCCTTGTGGTCCATCGTCGTCACAAACGGCTGGACCTTGGCTCCGTCCGAAATGACGATAAACGAAACTTCTTTTCCGTTGAGAAATTCCTCGATAACAATCCTTTTCCCCGCCTCCCCGAACTGCTTCTTCGTCATGATCATATCGACCGTTTCTTCGGCCTTGCGGTAGCTCGGGCAGACGACAGCCCCTTTGCCGGCTGCCAGGCCGTCGGCCTTGACCACAAGCGGGTAGAAAAACTCGCCGGACTTGAGGATCCGCAGAGCCTGGGGTTGGGACTCGGCTACTTTAAACCGGGCCGTCGGAATCCGGTGCCGCTCCATGAACTGCTTGGCAAAAGTTTTGCTGCCTTCTAACTCGGCCGCCTTCTTCGTCGGCCCGAAGATGCGCAGGCCCCGCTTCTCGAATTCATCGACGATTCCCAGGGTGAGCGGCATCTCGGGGCCCACCAGTGTCAGCCCGATTCCAGCCCCGGCCGCAAAATCGGCCAGAGCCTTGATGTCCGAGTCAGCGACCGGAATGTTTTCCGCACAGCTCAGCGTGCCCGGGTTCCCGGGCGCGCAAAAGACTTTTTCCACGAGCGGGCTCTGGGCGATCTTCCACGCCAGAGCATGCTCCCGCCCTCCGGAACCGACGACCAGGACTTTCATGGTTTAACCCTTTTTTTTGAGCTGGTCGGCCAGCCCCTCGACAAGCCCGGGCCGGGGGAATGCGCTCGCCAGGATTCTGACTGCGGCGGGGAGGGCTTCCTCAACCGGCAGACAGAACTTCATCTCCAGAAAATTCTGCCTGAACTTCCTGACTTCCTCTTTGACCTGTTTTCCCCGGATGATGATGTCGGCCATGAACCCTGCCAGGACGTCAAAGTCCTTTGCTTCCATGCCGAACCGGGTCATCTCCTGAACGCCCAACCGGATCCCGCTTGAATCCAGGAAGGTCTCGTCGTCGGGGAGCGCCTGATAGTTGGCGATGACGTTGCTCTCTTCAAGGCGCCGGGCGATCTCCTGGGCCGGCCCGAACGGCCGCACGCGGATCAAGACCTGGTGAGTTTCCGTGAACCCGTCCTTCTCTTCTCCTTCGACTATGACGCCGTGGTCCTTGAGCGATTTAGCGAACGACTTGGCGTTCTGCCTGACTTTCAACTGATACTCATCTTTAAACACGTTCATCTCGTAAGTCGCCATCAAAAGCGCAAGGAGAGTTCCCAAATGATGGTTGCTCGTCGATCCTGGAAAGGCGCGACTCTTGACATCCAGCCAGAAGTTGCGCAACGGCGAGCCGGGCCGGAAATTCCCGGCGATGACTCCTCGCTGCGGGCCAAAAAACGTCTTGTGCGTGCTGCCGGTGACGATATCAGCGCCTTCGGCCAGCGGCTCCTGGAAGGCGCCGTAAAGCCCCAGGACGTGGGCCATGTCGTACATGATCACCGGCCGATCCGGCCAGTCCTTAACGACCCCGGCCACATACCTGACAGGTTCCGGGAAAAGGAACATGCTCTTGCCGAAAATGATGAGCTCAGGCCGGTTGTCGTCCAGGAGCTCTCCCAGTTTTTCGAGGTCGGTCTTGTACGGATTCTCCCCGGAGACAGGAAAGCTGACCACCCTCTCCTTTCCGGTCGCCGGGTCTTCTTCCACGAAATTGAACAGGGCGCCCATGGGCTGCGAACTCAGATGGCCGCCCTTGGTGAGGTCGTTGTTCATGACCAGCCGCAGCTTGCGCATCGGCTGGCCTTCTGGCCGGTTGCGGTTCACGAAACGGACCATGGCCTTGAACACGACCTCATTGGCCATCTGGCCGCTGATCGGCCTCAACTCTACCTCCGAGCAGCGGAAGAACTGGCCCAGCTCCTTCTGGGCTTCGATTTCCACCTCCCGGATAAAATCCGTGCCCTGGTAAAAATAGACTTCCTTGCCCTTCATCGTCCGGTGTTCGGCGTACCGGCCGGAGGGGTCGGAAATTTCGCACAATTTTACCAGAAGGGAAGGCGTCGTCTCGGAGGGAATCAGGTTGAAGGATTCCGCCTGCCGCCAGCGGTTGTTCTGCTCGACTTTCTCGGCCAATGGAAGAATTTTTTCAGCCAGAGAAGCCATCGGTTCGTCTCCTCCCTATCCGAAGTTCTTTTCCTCCAGGCCGACGATCTTGCCCACCCGTCTTTCGTGACGGCCTCCCTCGAACCGGGAATTGAGCCACGCTTCGACTATCCCCAGCGCCCCGGCGAGCTCAAGGACACGGCCGCCCAGACAGAGGCAGTTGGAGTCGTTGTGCTTGCGGCTGATCTCAGCCGTGTGCAGGTTCCAGCAGGCGGCTGCCCGGATGCCCTTGAATTTGTTGGCCACGATAGCCATTCCCAGGCCCGTCCCGCAAAACAGGATGGCCAGGTCGCACTCTCCTCGGGCCATGCTTTCCATGGCCCTGATCCCGTAGTCGACATAATCCACGGTCTCGCCAGGACCGCATCCGCAGTCCAGGCAGGCGATCCCCTCATTCCCCAGGAAGGCCTGCACTCCTTCCTTCAGCTCATAGCCCGCATGGTCAGAAGCCAAAGCGATTTTCATTCCCGTTTCTCCGTCCAGGACATATGGAAAAATTAGGGTGAACGGCTGTCGGCAACGAATTTGGAGGCTTCGGACATGACCTCCAGGGCCTTGAGCACTGCCGGGTCGCTTTTCTGGTAAACCCTGACGCCGGCCTCGGTCCCCCAGATGGAAGAATAAATCTCGCGCTCAAGCTCCCGTTTGATTTCTGATTCAACTTCTTGAAACCTCTCTTCACTGAAAGCAATCTTGTTCGACCGCAGAAACGCCTTGAAATCTTCGATGACCCCGGAATCGATGACGAAGCCTGTCCCTTCTCCCCCATCCTCCGGAAAAACGGCGTTCTTGGACAGGGGCGTCTGGCGGCCGGCGAACTTGCGGGCATAACCGAAGAACGCTCCCTTGTTCATGAGTTCAAGGACGAAGAGCTTGCGGCTTGAGGCCGTTTCGAAGTCCGGAGTAATCCCGCCCTGCCCGAGGACCTTTCTCCCCTTGGCTGTGTAGCGGACTTCCCTCTCATTCTCTGGAGCCTTCTTGTAGAGGATGTAGTCTTCGATATGGGCATAATCTCTCTGGATCGACCGGCCGCTCGGCGTATAATACTTGGCCGTGGTCAGAGCCAGAGCCAGTTTCTCACCCAGCGGGAAAACCGTCTGAACAAGCCCTTTCCCCCAGGAATCCTCGCCGACGATGAACCCGCGGTCGTTGTCCATGACCGCGCCGCTGACGATCTCGGAGGCGCTGGCGCTTCCGCGGTTGATCAGAACGACCAAGGGGATGCGCTCGTGCTGCCCGTCTCGCTGCGCCCTGAATTCCCGGTTGTAGAGCTTATTCCGGCCCTTTATGGAGACGATGACCGAGCCCTTGGGCAGGAACAAGTCGGCGATCTCCACCGACTGGAAAAACGGCCCTCCCGTGTTATTTCTCAAGTCGAGAATCAGGCTTTTCATGCCCTGGCCGATGAGCTTGGCCATTTTTTCCTCAAACTCTTCGGCTGTCGTCTCGGCGAAATTGCGGATGAAAATCCAACCGACGTCCTTGGTGATCATAAAAGCATAAGGAACGCTTCGCAAGGGAATCTCAGCCCGTTCGATTGTCAGGTCAAAGGGCGCCTCCAGGCCCTCGCGGACAAGCGTGATGGTGACCTCGGTCCCCTTCGGGCCCCTCAGTTTCTGCATGGCCTCAAAGCTTGAGACCGGCTTGGTGCTCTCGCCGTTGATGTGGGAGATGACATCTCCTGGCTGGATGCCGAGCCGGCTGGCCGGCGACCCCTCGAGCGGCGAAATCACGACCAGGTTATCTCCTTGCTTCTGGATCTGGATGCCCAGCCCGTAGTATTTCCCCGTGTACTCCTCTCGCATCCGGGAAAAACTGTCCGGGTCGAGAAAATAGGAGTGGGGGTCGAGCGTTTCTAAGACACCCCTGATGGACGAGAACACCAACTGCTCAGGGTCCACCTGGCTGAAGTAATTTGTCTCGATCAGGGAAAGAAGGGTGGAATACTTCTCCAGGGATTCACCCCAGAAATCCTCATCCCTGGCCACGAGGTTAGCGAGCAGGAGGATGACGAGACAACCCAGGGCGATCTTTCTTTTCATCGATTCACGCGAGGATTAATCTTAGCAAACCGTCCGGCCATTGTAAAGCCGCCGGTCGGCAACTCTTCCGTAAAAATCTGTGGGAAGAGGGCGAGGCCTTGCCGACCGCGCTAACTTTTTTTTATTTGTTTGTGCAGTCGCGGGCTTGGCCCCTGTTGGCCTCCGAAGCGCACGGCCGAGACAACGGAGGATGCGGGCGCCGTCGCGCAGAACGAAACCCCCTTTGTCAGTCTCATCGTCGACCGAAAATCCGGAGCCTACAAGCTCACAGTCGGCTTGAGCACGCCCGACAAGAAGCAGCGGCACTGGTGGCGGATCAACGTCAACACGCTGCCGGATTTGCTCAAAGGAACGGTCGAAGGCCGGACAGTCCAGGGGTCATATGCCCCGGCGAACGCCGGGCCGCAACACTGGCCTTTGGGCAGCGAGAATTGGTGCAACACCCCGGGGACGACCCTGAGCTGGAACCTCATCCTCCCCCATAAATAGGGTCAGGTCTTAACAATTAACACATCGGGGCGTAAGCCGCGGATGTAAGAAAAAGGCGGGGGCAAACCAAGGAAACGAACGCGACAGACGCAGCACAAGAAAAAAATGTCCCCTTTCACTGGAACGTCCACGATGTTCGTTTGCTTGTTGCGGCTGGCGACGCCGAGGCCATCAAAAAGTCCGTAGCCTCTCTGACCGACTGGCTGACCGCTCCGCCCTTTGCCCTGGCCCATCTTCCCTTCGGTAAAGCCAGACCGAGGGAGAGGGAATTTTTAGCCTGGAACCGGCAGTTTCTGTCCACCGTAAGGTAAAAGCCAAGACCAGAAAAGAGGTCATCTCACAATCCGTTACTTCGGCTTATGCTAACGCCCATCGGGGCAAAATCTGTTACATCTTTTTTCCCATGATGTCTATTTCCCCACGATGGTTGAAGGGGAAAATGAGGACAAAGATGCTCACCCAGCCAGCTCAGCTGAAAACCAAATTCCTTTCGGAGCAGGAACACAAAATTCTGGATATGTTGGCGCAGAGATTCGCCCCCGAGCCGGCCCTTGCTTTTAAAATTATTTTAAGTATAATTAAAGAAATTCCATTGGGAGGTCATCATTTTGTCTATAGTTAAAGATTATATTGAACGGCATGAGTATCTTGAACGCCTCGGCCCGTTCGTCGGCAAGCCCATCATTAAGGTCATTGTCGGTCAAAGACGGATCGGTAAGAGCTACCTCCTTTACCAGATTATGGATACGTTGAGGAAAAAAGGCGTTTCCGAGGACAGGCTGGTTTACATCAATAAAGAACTCCATGACTTTGACGATATTCAGGATGATCGAGATCTCATCGCTTACGTGAACCGCCGAGCGAGAAGGAAAAAGGGACTTCGCTATGTTTTTATTGATGAAGTGCAGGATATCTCGAATTTCGAGCGGGCGCTTAAGTCTTTGCTTGCCGCCGGTGGAACTGATATTTATTGCACAGGGAGCAACGCCCAAATGCTTTCTGGAGAGTTGGCCTCCGACCTCGGCGGCCGCTATGTGGAAATAGTCGTTCATGCTCTGTCCTTCAAAGAATTCCTCCGCTTTCACAAGTTGGAGCCGTCTCAAAAATCCCTCGAAACCTACATTCGGATGGGCGGTCTCCCGTTCCTCATCCATCTTCCTCTTGAGGAACAGACCGTGTACGACTATTTGCGCAGCATCTACGGCGCCATCCTGTTCAAGGATGTCATCCGCCGTCACAGCATCCGGAACCCCGCGTTCCTGGAGCGGCTCGTGCTCTTTCTTGCCGATAATACAGGCAGCCTCGTCTCAGCCAAGAAAATCAGCGATTTCCTCAAATCGCAAAGAATGAAAATCTCGCCGAATCTTGTCTTAGACTACCTGAGTTACCTAACTCAATCTTATTTCGTCCACCAGGTCCGACGCTCGGACCTTTCAGGGAAAAAGATCTTCGAGGTCGGCAAAAAGTATTATTTTGAAGACCTCGGGCTGCGGCACGCGCTCGTCGGCTTCCGCCAGACTGATCTCCACAAGACCATTGAGAACCTCGTTTTTTCACACATGAGGATCGCCGGATTCGACGTGACAGTCGGAAAGCTCAATGGAGGAGAGGTTGATTTCGTCTGCCGGAGACGCGGCGATAAAGTCTATCTCCAGACTGCCTACCTGCTGGCCGATCAAAAAACACGAGAACGTGAATTTGGGCGGCTCGAGAACATCAAAGATCATTACCCTAAATTTGTTGTGTCAATGGACCCGATAGCTGGGGGAGATGTCAGAGGCATCAAGCATCTCGTCCTGATCGAATTTCTGCAAAAAACGTGGTGAGCGGTTGTCATCCTGGCGACTGCCACTGCAAGGGGGGAAACCTCAAAGCGGAGAAGAGGGCCGAGGCGATCGTCCTCATGCGGGAGGATTTTGGCCTGGAAGCAGACAGGTTTCGGCTGGAGTGGGTTTCCGCGTCTGAAGGGCCGAGGTTTACGCAGGTTGTGAGAGAGTTCACCGAGAACGCTAAGAAGCTGAGTTCATAGAAGAGGGGGGCATGTGACTTTAATAGATTGCAATTAGCTTTAAGAATTGACTGGCTCATAGGCCGCGTTTTTCAAGTGCCGTCGATCTCTTGGTTGATTCTCTCCTTGGCAATCTCAATATGCCGGGGAACGATTTCTGCTCCACCTCTCCTGCGTTCATGGCGAATTGCGGCGATGATCGAAGTGCCGACCCCAAGAAATGGGTCCAGGCCCCAATCTCCGGTTTGAGTCAGGGCTAAGACGAGCCGCTCGATCAATTCAGCGGGAAACTGGCGGGGGTGGATCGTCTTCTCGATATAGTACTCTTGACGTTTGGAATGACCCAGAGATCGCCGGGGTTCTTGCCCAGCGGATTGCACGAGGACAGCCCTGCTTTTGGGCAATAGACGACGATCCTTTCATCCCGTCCAAAAGAATCGCTGATCCAGGGGGCGCAGGTCGCCTTGACTAAAGGATTGCGAAGGGCTATATTTCATTTGTCATCGGCTGACGAGAGGAGTCCATGTTCGGCAACATCGGTTTTCCCGAGCTGCTCATCATCCTGGCCATCGCCCTGCTTATTTTCGGGCCCAAAAAACTCCCCGAAGTGGGCCGTTCGATCGGCCGGGCCCTCCGCGAATTCCGCCGCACGTCGGATGAAATCAAGGGAAGGATCGAGGAGGAAATCCACGCCGAGGAATTCCGAGAAATCAAGGAAGAGCTGAAAAAGGACATCAACGAGAATGAGGAAGGGAAAAAAGTCTCCTGACGAGATGACCTTCCTTGAACATCTCGAAGACCTGCGGAAACGAATTTTTTATTCATTCATCGCCATTTTTGTCGCTGTCATTCCCGCCTGGCTCTTCAGCCAGGATGTCTACAAAATCCTGGCCAGGCCAGTGACTCAGTTTCTGCCGGAAGGGACGAGGCTCGCATTCACCGGACTGACCGAGCCCTTCATGCTCTACTTGAAGGTCTCCTTCCTCACCGCGCTCTTCGTTACCTCTCCTTTTATCTTTCTTCAGCTCTGGTACTTTGTCGCGCCCGGCCTCTACCAGAAAGAGAAAAGATATGTCATTCCTTTCGTTTCTCTGACGTCGCTCTTTTTCTCGGCTGGCGCGCTGTTCGGCTATTTCGTCGTCTTCCCCTGGGCCTGCCGTTTTTTCCTCAACCTGGGCCAGGATTTCATGCCCGTCATCACGGTCAACGCGTACCTCAGCCTGGCCATTAAAATTCTCCTGGGCATCGGCCTCGTCTTCGAGCTCCCCACGCTTGTTTTCTTCCTCTCCCGGATGGGGATCATCACCTCTCGCTGGATGATCAAGAATTTCAAGTACGCCGTGCTGGCCATTTTCGTCATCGCCGCCGTGATCACGCCAACTCCTGACATCGTCACCCAGGGCATTCTCGCCGTCCCTATGCTCCTCCTCTACGGCGTCAGCGTCCTGATCGCTTTCCTCTTCGGCAGGGAAAGAACGAGACGAAAACGAAAACCCGGGGAGGACGTCGCCGGCTAAAAAAAGAAAATGAGAAAAAAGACGAAGCAGCCAGGCCTGGAATCTCCACGGCCGGCAAGCGCTCCCCGGCTCATCGGGCTCACCGGCACGAACGGCGCCGGCAAGGGCGAGGTGGCCGCCTGTTTATCGAGAAAAGGCTATGCCTATTTTTCGCTCAGCGACGAGATCCGGGAAGAGCTGAGGAAAAAAGGAAAGGCAATCACCC
>JBBILQ010000027.1:0-31152 GCA_037444845.1 Candidatus Aminicenantota bacterium
CCCACATGGGGAGAGGGGATTTTTTCCTTTCATTTCGTGAATAGTCCAGGATAGTAAGGGCCAATCTTGACGTAGCCCTGGTATGGAGTCCCCCTCTCTTGTCTTATTTGGCTTCTTCCAGTATTATCTTTCCCTGTTTGTTTTCATAGGAGGAAAAAACATGCCAATAATTGTTGATGGACATAACCTGACGATTGAGAAAGTCGTTGAGGTAGCCCGCAAAGACGAGCGAATCGAGCTTCATCCAGAAGCCAAGCAAAGAATCGAGAAATGCCGCAGCCTGTTAGAGCGCAAGATTGAGAAGCGGGAGATTATGTACGGAGTCAACACGGGAATCGGCGAGCTCTCGGAAGTCGTCCTCACCCAGGAGCAGGTCGAAAAATACCAGAAATACATCATTTACAGCCATGCCGCCGGCTACGGCAAGCCCTTGCCCGTGGACATCGTGCGGGCGGCCTTGTTGAGCCGGATTTGCTGCCACTGCCACGGCCATTCGGGGATAAGGCTTGTCGTGACCGAGACGATGAAGGAGATGCTCAACCGCGGCGTCACGCCGGTTGTCTGCGAGAAAGGTTCGGTCGGCGCTTGCGGCGACCTTTCGCCGATGTCGCAGATAGCTCTGACTGTGATGGGCGAGGGAGAGGCGTTCTACCAGGGCGAAAGGTTGCCCTCTGCTGAAGCGCTCCGGCGTGCGGGCATTGAGCCCGTTGTTCTTGAAGCCCGCGACGGTCTGGCCGTCATCAACGGCTCCAATTTCATCGCCGGGCTCGGCGCGCTCGAAATCTACGACGCCCACCGCTGGATCAAGAATTCCGAGATCGCCGCGGCCATGACCCTCGAGGTTTTAAATGCCAACATGAAGGCCTACGATGAGCGCCTTCACCGGGTGCGCCGTTATCCCGGCGCGCTCGAATGCGCCGAGAATATCCGCCGCCTTACAGAGGGAAGCGAGCTCCTGGCCAAAATCGGCAAGAAAAAAGTCCAGGATGCCTACAGCCTGCGCAGCACGCCCCAGGTCGTCGGCGCGGCTCGGGATGCCCTCAAATGGGCGAGATACATGATTGAAATCGAGCTCAACAACGCCGCCGATAACCCAGTTTTCTTCCCGGACGAGGAGCTCGTCCTGACTGGGGCCAATTTTCAGGGCACGCCCCAGGCCTTTGCCCTCGAGCTCCTGGGCACGGCCGTCACGACTGTGGCGGTGATTTCGGAACGGCGGCTCAACCGGCTGATGAACCCGCATCTCAGTGTTGGGTTGCCAGCATTTCTGACCAGGGGAGCCGGCATGTTTTCGGGCATGATGCTCTCTCAGTACACAGCCGGCGCGCTCGTCTGCGAAAACCGCATTCTCTCTCACCCGGCGGCCACGGGTTCGATCCCGGCCGCAGCCGACCAGGAGGATTTTGTCAGCATGGGTTGGACGACAGCGCTCAAGACGCGCGATATCATCGATAATGCCCAGGCCGTCGTGGCCATCGAGATGATGGCCGGCGCTCAGGCCCTCGATTTTCGCGCGCCCATCAAGCCAAGCAAGGGAGTTCAGGCCGCTTACGACATCATCCGCAAGCACGTCGCGCATCTCGAGGAAGACAGACCTCTATATGATGACATTAACAAGCTCAAGGAAGTGGTCGAGAGCGGGGAAATTCTTGAGGCTGTAGAAAAAGCCGTCGGCGCGCTTAAATAAAACCGGGGATTATCTTCCCGCGTGTTCGATCTGTTTTCTGAGGTCGGGGGGAAGCTTTGCTTTAAATTTTGGGAACGATTCGATGATTCGCAAAATGTCAGCCAGGTCTTTTTGCCGTTTGCTCATTCGCCTTGTTTCATCGGAATAGGCCCATATCTTCCCTTTGAATACGTCCTCCAGTGTGGCTACCCGCATTGGATAGCCTAAAATTTCCTTTCGCCGGGCCCGGGCAAGAAACTTCTGGTATCTGGGATCAGTCTGCACCTGGATCCTGAGGTCAGACTTGCCCGTCGCAATGTTTATGCTATGGGAAAATTGCTCGACCTTGAACCCCGCCGAATTGGCTGCTTGACAGACCTTCCCGAGTTCTTCTTCTCTGATGATGATGTCAAGATCGAGACTGACAACCGGTTCGACGTAGGCGTTTACCGCCAAGCCTCCGATCACGCAATACCTGGCTCTGGTCTTTCTTAGAAGGGTAAGGAATTTCTGTACGATATCTTCTTTGCCGCGGGCAACCGCGTTCAGGAACTTTTTCTTTGTCATGGTCGCCTCTTTTGCTTTTTGCCAGGCCTGGATTTGACCCAGTTCTCGAGGAAGCGGCTGCTGCCGGGCTCTCTGCCATCGGTGAGGAGCGACTCGAAGATGGCCTTGAGGTGAGCGTAGGGAAGCGTGCCGATGACCATCCGGTTGTTGATGATCATGGTCGGCGTTGAGCGGATGCCGTGGGCATAGCGGTCGGATGTCCTTTCGTACTCCGCGCCGGTGTTGATGATCCGGTGCACAAGTTCTTTTGTCGCCGGGTCATCCAGGGCTGCCTGGACGCCGTATCTTTTCGCTAGCTGCGCCCGCCACTCGGGATTCCTGGCCTTGGTGAAGTTCTCGAAGATTTCATCGTGGATGGCGCTGAATTTGGCCTGGTCATAAGCAGCCATGTAGGAAAGATCGCACGCCCCGGGATGCAGGTTTTTCTCGACCACCTTGTTACACCGGGCTTCGAGAGGGAAGAACTGGAAGGCGATGTTGATTTTGCCATTATACTCGTTCTTGAGGAGCTTCAGTTGCTTATATAGAAACAGGCAGTCTGAACAAAGAAAGTCCGAGTACGCGATGACCCGGATGGAAGCATCCTCAAAGCTCTCTGCGGACCTGGCTATCCAGTACGGGGAAATCAGGCTCGGGTTGGGAACCTCGGCCAGGCTGTAATATTCCTTGACAACTTTGAGACTCACGCCGCCGAGCTGCGCGTCTTTTTTTGCTCCGTAGAAAAGGTGGAATCCGTACGCTCCCGCTCCAAGAACCACAGCCGATACAGCCAGGTATTTGAGGGAAGAAAAAAGAAAAGAGCGAGCTCTTGGCAAGAGGCCCCGGCCCTCGGTCTTAAGGCCGTACTTCCAGAAAAGGAAAAAACTGAAGAGGGAGAAGAGGTAATAACCTCCGCAAAGCAGGCAGAGGCTTCTTAAAAAGAACAGGGAATAGACAAGAAGGCCAATAACGCCCAGGGCGTTGAGGAGAGAGAGCGATTTAGTGGTTCGCTCGAAGGCAGCCGAAGGAAAAAGAGCTCCCAGAGCCACGAGCGCACCGACAAAGAGGCCAAAATAACCCATCGGCACTCCCCAGAAATGGGCGATGGAGGAATAAGCGGAGCTGTCGCAGTTGAGGAAGGCGCTGATATCACAGAACGACCCGGCGAAGATCGATTCGGGAAAATTAGCCAGGAAAAAATGCCGGATGGTCAGGACCGCAGAGACGATCATCCCGGTGCCGGCAAGGAAACTCCAGATGCGCCGCCAGGGATGTCCGGAGAGAGTCAACGAATTCTCCATGCCAAGCCTCCTTTATAGGGGTCGGGATATTTTACCACAGATGGATTCCGGCATCCCACGCTTTTAGATGCTCTTTCGGCGCACCTTGAAGGTGACGGTTCCTCCGCCTGTGTATTTTTCCGGGTCGAGACACTGAATATAGGCATCCTTCCCTTTCTTGGCCAGCCCCAGCTCGACTGGCCCCACTCCCTTAGCCAGAGCATTGTAATAAGGGAGGAGAGAAGCCAGGGAGTGCAGGCAGAGGTTATCGGTTTTTTTGAGGTTGACTTTGTAGCCGTCATCAAGAACGATCCTGTCGCCGACTTGATATACCGGGCATTTTCCCTTGATTTCGATGACTTCGATGATAAGCTTCATCGGGTTACCTTTCCGCGGATAAGTTTATTCCAGCCGGCTGCCGGCTGGCAAGCGGGGTGCACGAAGAAGCGCAGAAGGCTTTTGCTTTCGGGGTAATTTTATGCTATTAAAAACGCACTACACCATTGTTGAGCGGGCGGCGCCCATGGAGATGCAGTTTTTGGATGCGTTAAAATAGATACCGGCCAGATAAAACGCCAATGAGGCAAAGAAGTGACGACTGAAGAGGGCAGCGGCGATTGGACAGGCGCATCCGTTGAAGTAACTACCATCGCCAAAGGCGCTGGGAGTGATTTTTACGTCGGCGACAGAAATATTTGTTTATAGCCTTCAAGCACTGGGTGCGGTCCAGTACAGGGTCTGGGTTCGCATGCTCTTTGAGCCTGGGTTGAGCATCCTTTTAGCCCTTGTCTTCCTCGGTCTGGATCCGGGGCTCGTTGGCGCCACGCGGGCGTTTCTGCTCCCTATCGTCATCGGAGTTTTCCTTGGCTTCCTGTTCTTGAAGAAAATTTTTGCGGTATTCCTAAAAAAGGAAATCGTCGCTTCCATCTTTTCTTATGCGATCTTGCTCGTCCTCCTGAGGATTAGCCAGGAGGAAAAACTTATCCTCGGCAAGATCAGGCTGAGGCTTTTTCGATAAAAGGCCGAGAGCGAGGAATAAATGAAGGGGGAAGCGAGAAAAAATTTTGCCCCGGCTGAGCGAGCGGGTATAATGTCAACAGAGAATCATGATCGTCGATTATCGAGGGGCTAAATTGCGCCTGCCCGATTTCCTGGTTGTTGGCGCAGCCAGGTCAGGAACAACCACTGTCTGTTCTCAGTTAGCTCGCCATCAGCAGATTTTTTTGCCGGCGGAGAAGGAACCGATGTTCTTTTCAGTTTACGGGAATAGTCGGCCCTGATCGAAAACATCAGGAAGATTTATGGCGATCAATCAAAGGGCCTTCGCATCCTCATCGTCCTGCGCAACCCCTCGGAAAGGGCCTGGTCCCATTACTGGCTAAATAGGAGAAACGGCGTTGAACATCTTGTTTTCAAGGAGGCGATAGAACCCCGCGTTATCAAGGAAAGGCAGAAGAGACGCTTTGTCCCAGGTTTTGATTATATAGGATTTGGCAAGTATTATCTTCAAGTAAAGGCCTACCTGGAGGTTTTTGAACGGGTCAAGGTTCTGATTTTCGATGACCTCGCCGGGGACATGTCCGCGGAGATTATGGAAATCTTCGACTTTCTCGGTGTTGAACCTGTCGACGTTGTAAATAAAACGATCCGTCTCAATGTCGCCGGGAGCCCAAAGAATAAGTTGTACGAGCGGCTTGAAAAGTTCATGTATCAACCCAACCTTCTGAAATCTTTTTTAAAGGGTCTCTTCCCCGTGCGCATGAGGGTAAACTGGAAGAACAGCCTGGGAGAGGTCCTTTTCCGGCATGAACCCATCCCGATTGAATTGAGAGAGAAACTGACTGAGGAGTATCAGGTAGACATCCTGGCGCTGGGGGAGCTGATCGGACGGGACTTGAGTCGCTGGCTGAGATAAGATAAGCGAATGAAAATCTGTCTTGTCTGTTCTGCGGGCGGGCATTTTTTTGAGCTCTACAGCCTGAACCCGGAGTGATTATTTCGACAGGAGCAGGGGTTGGCGTTCCCTTTTTTTACGTCGCCCGCATCCTGGGCATCCGGACTCTCTATGTCGAATCCATGGCCAGGATAAAGGGACTTTCCTTGACCGGTCGATTGGTCTATCCTGTCGTCCATGATTTCTTTGTTCAATGGCCGGAACTTGCTCGCAAGTACCGGCGCGCTCGTTTTCGGATTGGCTCCAGGTTATTGACCGGGCTTTCCAGGATGAACGAGTTGCTGCAGTGGGCGGTAATGCTTACCTTCCCCCCAACGCCGACCGTTTTGGCCGGTGGACAGGGTGCGTGGGACATCCGGCCGGCGGAGCAATTGGGTTTGATGCCAACGTCAAAAGGACAGCCGAAGGGATTTCTTTTGTCGCCGGCTGCAATTCCGCCTTCCGCAAAAGGGCGTTGCTCGAAGTCAACGGGTTTGACCCTCGCTTTCAAGACGGCGGTGAGGACGTCGATGTTTCCCGGCGGCTGAGAGAACGGGGCTATTTCCTGGATTATGTCCCGGAAATGACGGTGTATCATAAGCCGCGCGGCACTTTGAAGAGTTACCTGAAGTGGAATGTCGGAGTTGGAATCACCAAGTTCAATCTTTCCGAACCTTCCCTCTTTAGCCTGATTTTCCAGCCCTTCTTCCCTCTATGGTTTTTTTTATCAGCCGTACTCGGGATTGTTTTTTTCGTAAAAAACCCTCTCCTGAGCATTTTCCTTTGGCCTAGCCTCTGGATTTCTTTCATCTTTGCTCTATGGCTGGGCACGAGGCCTTTTCCTTTACTTCTAAAGAGACGGAAAAAGATAGGGGTACACCTTCTGAGTTGTCTGACCATCGTGCCTCTCTTGATTCTGCTGCGCCAACTCTGTATCAACGTGGGGCAGATTAAAAAATGGGTTCGGATCAGGCGCCAGACACCTGCTTGACTCTGTGGGCGGGCCCGTCGTAACATCCTTCTGTCGTGCGGGCAAGCAGATGAACGCTGAGAGAATCGCTCTGGTCACGGGAAGCAGCCGCGGCATCGGCCGGGAAATCGCCCTGCGCCTGGCTGATGAGGCTTATGGCGTCGCCATTCATTATAAGAGCCGCAGGCAGGCGGCCTTAGAAGTCGGGGAGAAAATCAGGGCGCGGGGGAAGAGGAGCCACGCTTTCGCCGCGGACTTGACCAGAACGGGTCAGGCCGGCCGCTTGATCAAGCGGGCCGAGATGAAATTCGGCCGGCTGGACATTCTGGTCAACAATTTCGGGCCGATTCTGGCCAAGCCGTGGGAAGAATTCAAGACAGCCGAATGGGAATTTCTTTTCCGGAGCAATGTCTTGAGCGCGCTCGGCTGCATCAAAGCCGTACTTCCCGGAATGAGGGAGCGAGGCTGGGGGAGGATCATCAACATCGGCTATCATCGCGTTGAGCAACTGGCCGCATTTTCAACCATCACTCCCTACGCTGCTGCCAAGACAGGGCTCCTCATTCTGACGCGGTCGGTGGCTGCTTCCGAGCTCAAATCGGGAATTACCGTGAACATGGTTTCGCCCGGGCTCATCAAAGGCGGGTTGCTGCCCGCAGGCGGCAAGATCCCAGCTGAAATGCTGGGCTCCAAAATGGATGTGGCCGAGGCTGTCGCCTTCCTTGCTTCAGAGAAGGCCAGCCACATCACCGGCTCCAACCTCGTGGTCGCCGGTACCTGGAAGCTATAACTGAGGGGTGAAGATCAAGATACTTTATTCGTTTCTCCAGAATATGACAAGCTGACTCGAAACGCCTTTTGAATTTAGTTTATTGATGGGAATACTAAAGCTACTGCTTCCAGCTCTGAGGCTGAAGCGTGCCAGCTCGAGCCGTTTTAAGGCGTTGGAGGAATGGCTTGTAAAGAAAGCTTTGTTCGTCGAGCGCGCAGAGCTGTTTGAACATCAGCCTGGTCACAGTGAAAGTAAGAACATCAGGCGGCAGATAGTGACGCATGGCAATGTCGGTTGCGCCGATGGAGGCCTGGGCGATGGTCAAATCTTTAAACGGCGCGAGCTGGGAGCAGCCAGAGCCGAACGGCGCGATCACAGGCGGCGGGTCATCGGGCGCGCTGTGGTACTGAGCACCGATGGCGAGCGCGCTGAGCTGGTCGGGATTGACGAGGAACGTGACCGTTTTAGCATACGGCCAGGCTTCTTTTTTGAGCGGCCCGATGAAGATGTGAGAGTAAGTGGCCGTATAAGGTTTGCGGGCAGCAATCCATTTCTCCATGAGGCTGCGCGAAGCTTTTAGGCCTTCCTCGTCAACCAGGAACTTGAAAAACTCTTTTTTGGAACGAACCTGAATTCCCCACATCCAGTGGCCAGCGCCACCGCAACCGTAGCGCTCTCGGGTTAGGTGGAGCATCTTGCCTTCGAGCCAGCTCTTGAAGAATGAATAAACGCAATCGCGGCCTGCCGGCGAGACAACCGGCTCGAAAAGCGCCGGGTCCGGCGCATCGTAGAAGCCGATGAGCGGCAGCTTGATGTTGAGCCTTCTCTTGAGGCGATCCGGGTCGGGTTGTGTTTCTTTTTTCATGGCTGATTTATCTCATTTTTACTTTCTTTTGGCAAATTTCAAATTTTCACTTGACAAAGGCCCGCTGCCGGCTTATTTTATATATGGTGAACAAAATGGTAAACAAAATAAGGAAAGAACTGACCAGGCGCCAGGCCAAGGTCCTCAAGGCCGTCGAGAGCTTTGTCCTCGAGCGCGGGTTTCCGCCGACCATCCGGGAGCTCGGCCGGCGGCTGGGCATCGCCAACCCCTCGGCCGTCTTCAAGCACGTCCTGAGCCTGGAGAAGAAGGGCTACCTCCGCCGCGAGGCAGGGGAGCTGCGTTTGGCCGGGTTCCCCTCGCCGCTCGACACCCAGGTCAGGGTGCCCCTGGTCGGTGTCGCGCCTGCCGGCCGGCCGGAGGAAGTCTTCGAGTCTCTCGGCGAGAGCGTCGAAGTGCCCGAGTGGATGGTCGGCCGCCGCCGCGGGAACGTCTTCTGCATCCGGGTCGTCGGGAAGAGCATGGTCGACGCCTACATCGACGACGGCGACCGGGTGCTGCTCGAGCGGACGACGACGGCCAGCTCGGGCGAGATGGTCGTCGCCCGTCTCGACGACGGGTCGGTGACCTTGAAGAGGCTCCGCCGGGAGGACGGCCGGATTCTCCTCGTCCCCGAAAACCCCGAATTTCAACCGATCGAGGTCAAGGAACTGCGGGTCGTCGGCCGGGTCATCGGCCTGCTTCGGAAGTACTGACAAATACTGAGGACGGTTCTCATGAGGAGACGTGTCCCCCCTCCCTTCATCCCCTCCCACGAGGGGGCGGGGATTTTTTGCTCTCCCGCCGAGGAACGGGGAGAAGACAGCTTTCTCTCTGGGCCTCGGAGGAGCGGGGTTTGGGATCGATCAGAGTTCCCCTTTTTCCTCTCTCTTGAGGGGAGAGGATAGAGGTGAGGGTGATAGTGGGTAGGGTTTTTAAGATGACGAAAAAGAGACGTGGTTGAGAAAGAAGGAAGGATAAAAGTGAGGGCAGGATGAAACGGCGGTGCATTGTCCACATCGACATCGACGCCTTTTTTGCGGCCGTCGAGGAGCTCCTCAACCCTGCTCTCCAGGGCAAGCCGGTCATCGTCGGCGGCCTGTCCCACGAGAGGGGCGTGGCCGCGACCTGTAACTACGAGGCGCGGCGCTACGGCATCCACGCCGGGATGCCCCTGCGCCAGGCCTACCAGCTCTGTCCGAACGGCCTCTTCCTCCGCGGTAACCACCAGGTCTACCAGGCGTTCTCTGAGAAATTTTTCCGCATTCTCTATGACTACACGCCCGACGTCGAGGCGGCCTCGCTCGACGAAGCCTACCTCGAACTGACCCGTTGCCGGCCGCTCTACGCCTCCTTCTCCGAGACCGCCCGCCGGATCAAGGCACGGGTCGAGAAAGAGCTCGGCCTTAAAGTCTCAGTCGGTGTAGCGACGAACAAGATCCTGGCCAAGCTGGCCACGAAAAAGGCCAAGCCAGCCGGCTTCTTCGAGGTCGAGCCGGGCCGCGAGGAAGAATTCCTTCGCGACCTGGGCATCGAATGCCTCCCCGGCATCGGCCCCAAAGCCCAGGTCATCCTCCGGATGCTCAACATCCACAAGATAGGGGACCTCTGGGGGATGCCGCGCTCGGTGCTGCGCTCGCTCTTCGGACTCGGGGGAGAGGAAGTCTATCTCCAGTCGCGGGGGATCGACAGCCGGCCTGTCTTCACCCGCATTGTCCCTAAGTCCGTATCGCGCGAGACGACCTTTCTCGAAGACATCTGGGACAGGCGCCTGCTCCTTGCGCATCTGGCCTATCTCTGCGACCGGCTGACCCTCGGCCTGCGCGAGGAGCATCTCTTTGCCCACATCATCGAAGTCAAGGCCCGCTACTCCGACTTCAAGACAGAGATCCGGCGCCGCCTTCTCCTCACTCCTCTTCAGGAGATGGCCGCGATTTATCGCGTGGCCGAGGACCTCTTTCTCAAGCTCTTCTCGACGTCGCGGCTTTCGCTGCGGCTCGTCGGCGTCAAGGCCTCGGACCTGGTGAGGGCGCGGCCTCTATCGCTTTTCGAGCCTTACTCCGACCGCGAGGAGCGGCTCGGCGCCGCTGTCGACCGGGTGCGGGAGAAATACGGGTTCGGGTCGCTCCTGACCGTGCGGGAGAGGATGCTCGACGCCATCTACGAGTTCGAGCAGAGGCGCGGGTTTGTCCTCAAGACAGCATCGCTGACGAGGTGATTGGCCATGTTTGTCCCCTTGCGTTTGCATTCAGTTTACAGCCGCGGGAAGGGGAGTGCCACGCTCGAGGAGGCTGCGGGGTGGGTATCGCGGAAGGGGGTTCCAGCCGCCGCTCTCGCCGACATCGAGAACCTCTACGGCTGGGCCAGGTGGAAGAGGGCGGCCGAGGCGCGAGGCGTCCGGCCCCTTTTTGGCTGCGAGATGGAGATCGCCGGACGGCAGTTTGTGTTCCTCGTTAAGAACCAGGAAGGCTACTGGAACCTGATGGAGATCTTCAATCAGAAGGGAAGACGGTCACAAGAAGAGGGGAGGACAGGAGAAGGAGAGATCGACTCAGCAGGGGAGGGAAGCACAGCTTTGATAGGCCAGGAAGAAGAGCGGGGGAGAAGGCCGGGAGGCGGAAAAGGCGCAACGGCGAAAACATCCCCGAAGCTGGCCAACGGCGAGGGAAGAGAGAAACCGGCTTGGGAGAAAGAAGAAGGGGAAGAAGTGGCTCGGTTGGCGACTAAGGGCTTGATCGTAATCTACATCCCCAAGGTTGAGGACATCGGCCTCCCCGGAATTTTCCGAACGTGCCTCGACCCCGGACGTAACACTGAGCCAGGCGCGCTCAGTCCCGCCTCAGCTGGCAGCATCGGGACAGGCAACAGTCCTGGGGTCGAATTCCTCCTTGGGGGAGATTTTTATTTGGGCAGCGATTTTTCAAACTTTAAGAAAGCGGGGGAGTGGGCTCGAGCCTATAACCTTCCTGTCGTCTGGGCCAATCCCCTCAAGTTCGTCACGAGCCTGGAGCGGCTAATCCTCCTCCACGCCATCGTCAAAAAAATTCCCTTTCCGCCAGAGAGGCAGAGGTTAGCCGATAAAACCAGACTTTTCGGCCCGGACCAGGAAGCCTTAGCTCTCAAAAAATTTGGCCCGGCTGCCAAGGAGGCTTTTGAGCGCACGTTCGAGGTGGCTGAGAAATGCCGTTTCACCTTCGAGGAGATCGTGCCGCCGCTCCCCTCCGACCTCTTTCCAACGACATTGCGGGAGCTCGTCCTCTGGCGGCTCCGCGAAGCCAGGAACCTGAGCTGGCGCGAGAGGCAGCGGGCGCGCCGCGAGCTTGAGGTCATCGAGAAGTCCGGGTTCGCGCCTTACTTCCTCATCGTCCACGACGTCGTCGAATTCGCCCGGCGCAACCGCATCCTCCATAACCTCAAGGGCTCAGGCGCTTCCTCCTTCCTGGCCTATCTCCTCGGCATCTCCCACGTCAACCCGGTCGAGTTCGACCTCTACTTCGAGCGTTTCCTCAACAGCGGCCGGAACGACCCGCCAGATATCGACCTCGATTTCGACTCCCGCAAGCGCGACGAAGTCCTCGCCTACGTCCTGAAAAAATACGGACAGGGGGAAAAGACCGGCGGGGCGTTCGTCTGCAGCCTGAAGAACTACCGCGCCCGCTCCGCCCTCTACGAGACAGCCCGGGCCTTTGGCATTCCGCCTGAGGAAGCACGCTCGCTCACGAAACGGATTCCTTTTTTCGCCGATCCCGATTTTTTGCGGCGGGACAGGCCGGCGGCTGGCCAGCTCGACATCTGGAAGATGGCGGCGGAGCTCAGCGGTGTCTACGCTGAGATCTCGCTCCACGTCGGCGGCGTCATTCTCACACCAGCGCCGGCCAGCCGGTACCTGCCGCTCGAGCAATCGGCCAAGGGATTCGTCATGAGCCACTTCGACCGGGATGCGGTCGAGGACCTGAAGCTCATCAAGCTCGATTTGCTTTCGGTGCGGGGGCTGGCCGCCATCTCAGAAACTAAGGAGAGGCTCAACCTCCGGCACATCCCGCCCGCTGACACCAGGACGTACAAGCTCCTTCAGACTGCTCAAACCATCGGCTGCTTCCAGGTGGAGAGCCCGGCCATGATGAACCTCCTCCGCCGGATGAAGCCGGAGACAATCTACGATTTGACTCAGGCTCTGGCCCTCATCCGGCCCGGGCCGACCGAAAGCGGGATGAAAGAAGCGCTCCTCCGGGCGCGGGAGAAGCGGCAGGCTTTCCGCGATCCTCTCCTCGAGAAAATCCTCCCTGAGACAGGGGGGTTGCTTCTTTACGAGGAACAGGTCATGCAGGTGGCTGAGCGGGTGGCCGGGATGCCGGCCGAGGAGGGCGACTTGCTACGCCGAGCGCTCAAGAAAAAGAACAGCGTGCGGGTAGCGCTTAAAGAGAAATTTTTCAGTGAAGCGCGCGAGCGGGGTTACACGGCGGCCGAGGCCGAGAAGCTCTGGGCGACCATGGAGAAGTTCTCCTCCTACTCTTTCAACAAGGCTCACAGCGCCTCCTACGCGGCCATGGCCTACCAGGCTGTCTACCTCAAAGCCCACCACGCCGTGCCCTATCTTGCGGCCGTACTCAACGCCGGCGGCGGGTACTACGCCCTCCCTGAGTACATCGAGGAGGCCAAGCGCCGCGGCATCCACGTCTTGGGCCCGGACATCAACCGGAGCGGCTTCGAGTTCGAGGTAGAGGGGCCGAACATCCGCGTGGGCCTCGCTTCAATCAAGGGGCTAGCCGTGAAGACGATCGAGAAAATTATCGAGGAGTGCAAGAGCGGCGAGTTCGCTTCGGTCGAGGATTTTTTGAGCCGCGTCCATCTTGGGAAAGCGGAGCTCCTTTCCCTCATCAAGGCCGGCGTGTTCGATTCCCTTGAGCCGCGCCGGACCTGCCAGATCCTCCGCCATTTCCAAGGGCTCGGGGACATGGAGGAGGTTGCTGACATGAACCAGCTGGAGAAGGCCAAGATGCTCGTCGATTCGCTCGGGTTCAGCCCGGGGCCGGATTCCCTCGAGCTTTACGAGGGGAAGAGGCCGGAGCTCCGGGTGAAGGACCTGGGGAAGTACACAGGTCGCCAGGTGGAGCTGGTGGTGCGGGTGGTGGACGCGCGGCTCAAGGAGACAAACAACGGCCGCAAGTACTTCTATCTTTTTGAGGACGAGACAGGACTGCTCGAAGGCGTGGGCGAGAAGCGCTGTCTGAGCTTCGGCTCGCCGCCCCTCTGCTGCCTGCGGGGGGAGGTCCGCCGCGACGGCGCCGGCACGGTCAAAATCCACCACTGTTCGTTCTTAAAAACGTTTTAGAGAATGAGGCATAAATGGCTAAAAAAGGACATCCCTCTCCCTTAAGGGGAGAGGGTCGGGGTGAGGGGGATCATTCAAAGATTCCCCCTCCCCTCTATCTCCTCCCCCCAGGGGAGGGGCCTGCTTTCTGGCATAATTTGTGAATAGGTCAGGCTAGGCAAGTTTTGGCACGAAATATGCACAAAATAATTTGCGGAGAACGACGATGGATGATTATCGATTTTCCGTAATGGTCGGAAAGAATGGCAACGGCTGGGTGGCGGTCTGCCCGGAGTTTGAGGACTGTGAAGCTCACGGTAAAAGCTACGAAGAGGCCCTGGCGAATATTCGGGAGACCATCCAGGTTCGTCTTGAGGATAGCTTCGCGGACAATGAGGACATCCCCCAGGCGGACGCCGCCAATTTCACGATGCTCCGCTTGACCCTGTAGCGTAACTTGGCCGGTACGGCAATATCCTTTTTTGCGCATCCTTTCTCTGAGGTTTGCACGTTTCTGAAAGGGATAAGCAGCGAAAAGTTCGGTTGCAGAGAGAATTATCCCTTTTGGCAGCGCTTGCCGTGGTGAGGACGCCGCTTCAAGCGAGATAGATCTATTCATCCTTTCCAAGGATCCTGAGAATATTAGAGAGTTCTTGGCGTCATTTAGAACGGATAGAAAAATACAGCCAATTATCCTGACTCCCGCGGAATGGCCTGATTTCAGGGAAAGAGAAAGGGTGTTTTCCGACGAGATTGAAAAGGGAATTGTCTTTTGGGAAGAGAAAGATTAAATCTAAGCTCTTGGATACAGCGGGTCAATTTCTCGATCAAACGAGAAATGTCGTTGATAAAGAAAATATCGCACTGATGCTCCGCAAATTTCTATTTGTAAATCGATTCTGAATTCGCCATAATAATAAACAAGGCGGAGGCCAAAAGAAGATGAAATTTTTTGTGACCATTTTTCAGGACGAGGACGGGATGTATATTGCTGAATGTCCTTCAATCCCAGGCTGCGTCAGCCAGGGGAAGACAATGCGAGAAGCAGAGAGAAACATTCAAAAAGCCATCAAGGAGTGCTTGCAGGTCCGCGCTGCAAAAGGGATGCCATTAACGGTGACGATCAAACAGGTTGAAGTCCGCGTCTAAGCTCCGGTCCTAATAAATGGCCGAGATCCCACTCCTGAAGCCCCGTGAAGTTATAAAAGCCTTTAAAAAATTGGGATGGGATGTTGCCCGGCGAAGGGGAAGTCATATCATCATGACGAGGGAAGGGCACATAGCGACTCTTTCAGTGCCCAACCATCCAGAAGTGGCGAGAGGAACATTGCGGGCTCTTCTTGCCCGAGCCGGCTTGACGATTGAAGAGTTCCTGGCTGCCTTGGGTAGATGAATCTCGCGCCAGTTGTTATTTCACCGGGCCCAGATAGCGATCGAGGAAATCAAGGGTGTCTTTGATCCAGACATTAGTCGTCAGCAAATAATGACTCGACGCATAGGACTTCAGGAACTTATCTTTTTCTGGAGCCCCAAAAAGACGAAATGCAACCTTGGCGTTTGGTTCAAGGGGAAAAATTTCGTCATAAACTCCATTCATCATGATAATGGGCAGTCTTATGCGTGGGGCGAAGTTAACCGGATTCGATTCGGGAAGAATATCCGGGTAATCATGAAATCCTCCGCACAAGAAGACCGCTGCTTTCAGACGCTTTTCGAGGGCCGTTATTATAAAGCCTGGCTCGCTTGCTCCCCAGCTCAAGCCAAAGTAGGCGCATTTATCGTTATCGAATTCAGGCCGCGTTTCAAGATAATCTATGGTCCTGGCAAACTCCTTAAAATATTTGACATACGCATCCCTGCGAGACGTCGGTGTCTTCTTCGCGGACGCGGCTGGTTCCTTTCGCTCAAGAGTCCCGATGTAAACGGGAAAGACAAAAGCACGCCCCTCTTTTATAAAAACATCGTACCTCTTAATAGAGTAATCGTGGATTGAATTGATCCGTCCCGCGGCTCCTCCCGGGAAATAGATGATCGTTTGAAACGGCGGTTGAATGCCTTTGGGCAAGAAGACATAGGAGATCATGCGCTCGTTTCCGTAGCCGGCATCGTAGGTCACCTTCTCCATACTCCAATATCGCGGCGACTCATCCCTGAATTCAATCGCCGGATCAAGGTCTCTTTTGTCGTAATAATAATGACTCTTTAGGATTTCAAAAACATCATCAGAACATGGTTTTTCCTTGGCGAAATTTCTTTGCCTCACTATTGGGATGGGGTTGAACGCTGCCTGGAGAATCCCACCGGATAGAGCCTTCATGCATCTAAACCCCAGATTGCCTTCCCTCATCATGGGAGGGAGCAATTCCCTATCGGTGAACATGTATTGAGGTTCGTTCCATCCGCCGCCCAAGTTATATCGTCTTTTTTCGCATTCGTTCCAAACCCATTCTTTTATGTTGCCGGCCATATCATAGGTTCCATAAGGGCTCATTCCTTGATAAGCTGCGACCGGAGCAAGGTTCTTCTCCTCGAAGTTGCTCAGCGGCACAATGAAGGGCATATTCAAAATTCCAGCGGCAGATCTCCAGTGATAAAGTGTGGGAAGACTTTTGCCTGCGAACTCGGCATAGGCTGCCGCCTCATACCAGCTTATCCCCGCGACAGGGTAATCGTCCTGGCCTTCTGGGTAATCTCCAAAAGCCCAGGTGGAAGGGCCCGGTCTTCCGGTCGAATCAATAAATTCCTTTATGGCTTCTTCCCAGGAAAGAGTGAGACTGTCCTTGTAAAATGGATGTTTCCAAAACTCTTTCCTCTGATAGCCCCCTCTGTCCACGAACTCTTTGAAATTTTTATTGGTGACTTCGAATTTATCTAACCGGATCACGATAGTCTCTTATAAAGACCTCAGCCCTGGGAGGATCTGTCTCGACCGAGATCGTTCTCTCGATTTCGGGAATGATTTCTATAAGTTCTGGGCTTTGGGAAATATATCCCCTGATTCTGTTGATCTGATCAAACGCGGCGGAATAATCATCCTTTTCATACAGCCGAGAGACTTCAGGCAAGACTTCGTCCCTGGCCCAGCGGATCTTGGCCTGGCGGTTGAGGGACCAGAAGGCGAGCGCCGAAATAGCGATTATGGCGAGAGAAACGGGAATCGCGACTTGCGGCTTTCTTAAATGACGAAGAAGTGATCTGAGATTGAAGACACCGGCGGCCTCCGCCCTCTTGGCTTCCTGATATTTTCTCAAGTCCCTCGCCATCTCCGCCGCCGAAGCGTAACGGGCGCTGCGGTCCTTTTTCATCGCCTTCTCGACAATTTTACTTATTTCGATCGGAACACCGGGTTTGAGCTTCTGGAGCGGCCTCGGCTCCTCGTGAACAATCGCATACATGATCGATGTTTCCCGCTCGCCCCGGAACGGAAGCGCACCCGTCAGCATCTCATAAAGCACAACGCCTAACGACCAGATGTCCGTTCGATGGTCCGTCTCCTCGCCCCGCGCCTGCTCCGGCGACATGTAGGCCACCGTCCCCATCGTCTTCGCTTCCCGGGTGAGCCGCGACTCTCCCGCGACCTTGGCTAGGCCGAAATCCATGATCCGGGCCTGTCCATCTTCCCTGACCATGATGTTCCCGCTCTTGATATCGCGGTGGACGATCCCTCTCCTGTGGGCGGCCTCCAGCCCCTCAGCCACCTGAAGCGCGATGTCAACGGCCTGGTCGACATCCAGAGGCTTCTTCGATATCTTTTCCCTCAGACTCTGACCTTTGACATAAGCGATGGCAATGTAAGTGATCCCTTCCGATTCCTCGACCTCGTGGACGGTGCAGATGTTGGGATGGTCGAGCACGGCCGCAGCCTGGGCTTCCCGGATGAACCGCTCTTTAGCTTCGGGATAACGACTGAGCTCTGCGGGCAGGAACTTCAGCGCCACGGTGCGCTTGAGTTTAATGTCCTCTGCTTGATAGACAATCCCCATTCCGCCCTGCCCCAGCACCCCGAGGATTTTATACCTGCCGGCAAATAGACTTCCTGCAGACATGATCTTCGTCGTCGTATCGAGGGTCATAGTTTTGGAGAATTGAATGTCTGCTGAGAACGGGAGCTGGGTTCCGCATTTGCGGCAAAAAGAGGAGTCCTCGGTGTTGTCAAACTGACAGTTCGGGCACTTCATGGCCGCCCCTCCTTTTGGTTTCTTGCTTCCGGTGAGAGATTATCAATTTGTGCGCGGGGCGTCAAGATGGGTAGATGGTAGGCAGCACTAAATTAGCTGAGGCAAAAATTATCCGTGCAATTGCGTGTCTATTCGAGAACTAACCCGCCTCTGAGAGGAACGGGGGACAGGCCATGTCCGAGCTTTGGTCCGGCGCGGGCTGCTCCTACCGGAACCGGGTTTGCGACAGAACATCTTTTCGGTTTATTTCAAGCTGAAGTCAGAGAGGAATTCCGCCGGTGAAAGCACCTTCATTTTATGGCGTTTTTGGGGGAAGTGCCGCTTATTGCCTGTCATGAGAGCATATCATTATTTGGCAGCAGTAAAATAACTCTCCGTTACGATCGTAGCGTACTCCTGACAGGGGCCCTTCTTTCAGTTAATTTCCAGGTAATCCTTATCCGGGAGCTTGGGGAATGGAGCGTGGGGCTCCTTCTGGTACCAGTAGGCGACAGAAGCAATGTCATCCTGGAGAGGCAGGTATCTTCCGCCTGACCGCCAGCCCAGGGCCTGGATCGTCACCCGGAGGTCTCTCTCGAAGCGGATCGGGTCCAGGATGTGCCAGCGGTAGAGCCCGAAGCGCTGCTGCGACTCGTAGAGGCCATCTGGCCGAATGACCTGGGCGAGACCGCTGTAGGGAGTCGTGAACTCGGTATAGCGACCTTTTCCGTCCGGTCCCTTTGTATCGAAGTTGTAAGAGCCGCAGAAGTAGTCCTCGGTGCCAGTGCCGCAGATCGTAGGGAACTTGTCGTCGCCATCGATATAAAACTTGATCTCGCCCTCGCCCCACCAGCCGTTGTTGTTCACGCCCCAGGCCATGTACGTGCCGACGTAGTGCCCCCAGCCCTTGATTCCGTCCACGATTGTATAGACGCTCTTGTAGGGAAGCGGGTTGACGCGCCTGAACTGAGCATGAAAATAGGCCGCATCCTCGGGCACCTCTGTTAGCGTGTAATTGATCTGATAATAGATCGTGAAGTTCTCCTCGGCCAGGTTTTCGAGCGTGATTTTGAACCCCTTGCGAAAGGGCATCTGCCAGTAACTGTTGAGCGCGCTTCCCGGGTTGACGCAGACGGCCAGCGAAGAGACCTGGGCATATTTCCCCCAGCCGCAGGCAAAAAAATCACCGATTGGGCACTCGACGGAGGGCTCGGTCTCGCCGTCCCAATAAAAACGGATGATCGCAAATCGCCAAGTTCCGGCTGGGGTCAGCCAAATCTGCTGGATCGCTCCTTGACCCTTGACCTCAGCCATGACAAATGTCTCCCCGGGCTTAACCCTCACATAGGGCGAGACTTTCCATCCCTGGCCGAGGTCGCGAGCCGCTTTCATCGCCGGCCCGTCCACCGACATCCCGCCTTTGCCCTTTTCGCCGGTAAAATTCTCGGGGCTTATAGAGCGCGTTTGAGCCCGCGAAAGCCGGTAAAGGTTGCCAAGATCGAGGCTGAGCCCGCTAAAAACCTTCTCCTCCTCAGCGTAAACGAAAAGCGCCACGAGGATCAAGAAGAGAGCACCCTTGATCAATGTTTTTTTCATTGAACCTCCTTCTTAGCCTGATCTATTCACAAAATGATACGATAAAACGCCCCCTCCCCTGGCGGGAGGGGATAGAGGGGAGGGGGAATCTTTGAATGATCCCCCTCACCCCGACCCTCTCCCACATGGGGAGAGGGGATTTTTTCCTTTCATTTCGTGAATAGTCCAGGTTAGATTCTTTGCAGTCGTATTCGCTGGGGATTTATAGTTTCTTTTCCACTTGCCTGTCAAGCCCCGGGTCCTTTTTTCTCATTTCAATGATGAAGATCATTTTTCTTAGCGGTGTTTTGAGTGGCTCTGGCGCAAGAAGAGAGTGTCGTCTGCTCCAGCGCTTGCTTTTTGGCCGAGCGGCTTCCCTTATTATTGCTGTTTTCAGTCGCAAGCAGGATGACTGCATCATCAGAGACCGCGAGTACCATCAATTCGACTGCGGGCTGGCCGCGGCCTTCTTGATTCTCCGCGCGACAGAACTCGGGCTGGTGGCTCATCCCATCGCCGGGTTTAGCCCCAAAAAAACAAGGGATATTCTGGGCATTCCGGACGATGACCAGGTGATTACCCTTGTGATTGTCGGTCGGAAGGCTCAGCAACTCAGCCCGGTTCTGACTGAAAAACAAGTTGAATGGGAAAAGAGCAGGCCGGCCAGACTCCCTTTGGAGAAAGTTGTGTTCTTCAACCGTTTTCGGCCTTAGCTGACCTCCAGTGAACAAACGGTGCCGAGGACAGTTCAGATGAAGATTTCTCGAGGAATGTCCCTGAGGTTAAAAGTCGAGGCCATGCTCCGGCCATAAGCCCCGGCGCAGAGAACGGCCAAAATGTTGCCTCTCTTTGGAACGGGCATGGGAATTTCCTTGCCGAAGACATCCCCGGCTTCGCAGAGGTTTCCGGCCACTGTGACCGGCTTTATGTCCCGGCTGCGGAGGCGTGAACAGTTGACGATTTCGTGATAAGCCTGGTAAATGGCCGGCCGCGGCAAGCTCGTGTACGTTCCGCTGTTGACGCAGGCAAAGAGCTGGCCGTAGCTTTCCTTCAGATACTCGACCTTCAAGAGAAGGACCCCGGCGTCAGCAACCAGGAATTTTCCCGGCTCGACGACAATGGCTCTGACGCTTAGCCCCGACCTTGCCACCTGACGGCAAATGTGAGAGGCGTACCTTCGAAGCGGAAAAGCTTTCTGGTTTCTGTCATACCGAGGGCCGAACCCGCCGCCGAAATCCAGGAATTCAAGCGTGAAACCCGCTTTTTCCACACGGCCGGCCATCTTGATCATCCTATCTACGGCTCGCCGGACCACTCCGTAATCTTCGGGCGTCCAGCCGGAGCCGAGATGCTGATGGAGTCCGACAGGGCTGAAGCCGAAGGAAGCAGCCCTCTCAAAGGTCTCGAGGACTTTAGTCTCCTCGACTCCGAACTTAACCGGCGTCCCGTCAGGCGTTCTTTTCCCGGCCGTGACCACCCGCGCGTTAAACCCCCTTCCCAGGCCAGGGTTCCATCTCACCGAGACCCGGATCTCCTTTCCTCGGCAAAATCTTTTCTTGACGTCTCTCATCAGTTCCAGTTGCTCCAGTGCGTCAATGTTGACCGTCAAGCCTTCGAACCCGAAGACGCGATGGAGGTCTTCCTCGCTCACCGACGTGCCGGTGAACAATACCCTACGGCCGGGAAAGCCGGCCCGGAGAGCCGCTTCTACTTCTCCAGGTGAAACAGCGTCGATCCAGGCGCCCTTCTGCCTGAGTGTTTGGAGGATTTTCCGGTGGGGGTTGGCCTTCATGGCATAACAGATTCTGAGTTCTCTTGGCCCGCATTCGGAAAAGATTCCCTTGAGTCTGTGATAGTTGGAAAGAATTTGTCGCCGGCTATAAACGAGAAGTGGAAGGCCGAATTCTCGAGCCAGCCGTTCCGGTCGTCTCCGGCCGAGATAAAGCTTCTTGTCCGTGACTTTAATGAATTCGTTTTCCCACCACACGGTCGATGCTCCCGGCCTGCTTGATTACTTCCTTTCGTTGAAAAGGTCGAGCTGTCCCTTGGCCAGCCTTTTGGCGATCTCCTCGAGGACCGGATAGCGCTTGAGGAGCAAACCGGGGATGTCCAGTTTTTCTCCTGTTACCATGTTTTTAATCTGGAGGGCGTTGGCCAGCGCCTGACCCCGGTAGTGGTTGTTGGCGATGACAAAAACCCTGGCGGATTTCTGGCCCAGGGCCTTGATCCGCTCGACCCACTCCTCCAGCTCTTCCTTGCTGTAGAGATAATTGTAGCGCGCATCACGGCCTGCCCCTTCGCGGAACCAGTCCTTGTAGTTTCGGCCATGAAGCCGGACGTAGGCGAATTCGGGGGTCGTGCCGATGGCGCTGGGCTTGATGGAACTCGCGAGCACCGGCTGGTCGATGTTGCAGTAGGAAACACGCCGCTCGGAGAGGAATTCGTAGAACCCTGGCTCATCCCAGGACGAATGCCTGACTTCAACGGTCATCGGGTAGCCTTCGAAGAGCCTGAAGAGATGGCTCAGGTGATCAAAACTCAAAGCGTTATTGACGAAAGACCAGGGGAACTGGAAGAGAAGGCAGGCCAACCTGTCTTTGGCCAGGAGCGGTTCGATTCCCAGCTTGAACTCGTCCGCATCTTTCTGGCTGAAATTCTCCCTGTCATGGGTAAAGACCTGGTGGACTTTGACGGCGAAGAGGAACTCAGGGAACTCACCGACGTGCTTGATCCAAAAAAGGGACATCGAGATTGAGGGAGGACGGTAGAACGTGCTGTTGACCTCGACAATGTTGATGTATTGAGCCAGGAAGGCTAACGGGTGAAAGCCTGACTCTTTTTTTCCCGGGTAGACGATGCCCTTCCAGTCTTCATAGCTCCAGCCGGCTGTGCCGATGTAGGTGCGGATCATCTGGATTCCATACTATTCTAAGCGAAAGCTTGTGATTTTCCAACTGGGAAAAGCGGGTTCGCTGGCAGGCGGCAAGGAATGTTGAGATGGAAGCCCGTGCAAATCTGGAGAAAAAGCGGTAAACTAACCGCCGCGGAGATAGTTGAGTTGAAAACGCCGCGGTTCGATTTTAAAGAAAAGGTCAGCCAGGCCTATGAGCGTATCCGCTTCGATATCAAAAGGACTCCACTTGAGTCTTCGTCAGCATTGAGCGAGTTGACCGGAGCGAAGGTTTATCTGAAATGGGAAAACGAGCAGTTGACGGGTTCGTTCAAGCTCAGGGGGGCTTTGAACAAGCTGCGGGCGCTATTTCCAGAGGAGAAAAAAAGGGGAGTGGTCTCAGCCTCAACTGGAAATCACGGTCTGGGCCTGAGCCTGGCTGCGCAATGGGAAAAAGTGGAATTAACACTCGTCCTGCCGGCTGCTGTTTCCCCCTCCAAAAGGACTCGCCTCAGAGAATATGGGGCGGAGATTATCGAGTACGGGGAAAGCTGTGAAAAGGCTGAAATCTGCGCCCGCCAGCTGGCCGCTGAATCAGGAAGAATCTACGTTTCCCCTTACAACGACGAAGACATCATTCATGGCCAGGGGACGACCGGGCTGGAAATCTGGGAAGACTTGCCCGGCGTTCAGGATGTCCTCATCCCGGTCGGGGGAGGCGGGCTGGCTTCCGGCATCGCTGGCTATATGAAGACGGTAAGCGCTAAAATTAAGGCGTTTGGCGTCGAGCCGCGCCATTCGGCTTTCATGGCTGCCTCGATTGAGGCCGGGAGGATTGTCGAGGTCGAGGAGAAGGAGACCATGGCCGACGCCGTGGCTGGCGGGATCGAGCCGGGCGCGATCACCTTCCCGCTCTGCCAGAAGCTTCTTGACGGTATGATCCTGGTCGAAGAGGAACTCATCGGGAAGGCAATAGTTCTCCTGAAGGAGACCCACAACAAAATTGTCGAGGGTGCTGGAGCTCTTTCTTTAGCCGCTCTGATGAAAGAGAGCGGGAGGTTTTCAGGCCGGCAGGTCGTCCTGGTCGTCAGCGGCGGCAATGTTTCGCCATGACCGGATTTCCACTTTGTTGTTGCTCTGGGCTTGTTTTTTGAATATCATTTGATGAGGATTTTGAGGCTGCGGGAGATGAAGAGAAGGGGTTTTGTTCTCTTAGCGTTTATTCTTCTCGCCAGCGGGTGCCAAAAAAAGCCTGTGGAGCTTTATACCTTCGGCCTCTTCCAGATTATTGACGCCCCGACACTCAACGAGGCGCGCCGGGGGTTCATCCAGGCCCTGACAGACGCCGGCCTCCACGACGGAGAGAATATCAAGCTTGTTATCAGGAATGCGATGGGCGATGTGATTGAGGCTCAGCGGATAGCTCAAGAGTTTGCGAAGCCTCAGGTCCACATGATTGTCGCGCTATCTACCCAGTGCTTGCAGGCGGCGTTGATGGCAGCTCCAAAAATCCCGGTCATCTTCACTTCGGTGGCCAACCCTCATCTCCTGGGAGTGGGACGGACGGCCGAAAATCATCTCCCAAATGTGACCGGGGTTGCTTCGACCGGGCCGATCAAGCAAATCCTGGCCTTCATCAAGGAGGCGTTGCCGCGAACGCGGAGAATCGGGACATTGTGGACCCCTTCTGAACTGAATTCGGAGTATTATCTTCAGGTGGCGCGAGAGGGTGCTGCGGAGCTTGGGCTTGAGGTCATCGCCGTGCCTGTGGCCAACGTCAATGAAGTTCTCTTTTCAGCTCAGATGCTCCTTAACAAAAATATCGATTGCCTGTTCCCGATATCCGACAACACGATCAACGCCTCGTTTGAATCCATCGGCCGGCTGGCCGAAGAAAACGGGATTCCCCTGTTTGGAGGTTCTCCTCTGTTCAACCGCCTTGGGGCGTGCGCGGCCATGGGATGGGACTTCTACGAGATGGGCTACAGGACCGGCCAGATAGCCATAAGGGTTAAAAACGGCGAGAACCCGGCCAGGATTCCGATTCAGTACATGAGCAACGTTAAGCTCCATCTCAACCTTGCGGCCGCCCGGAAACAGGGCGTTCAGTTTGCCCCTGAAATCATTCGCAGAGCTGACGATGTTATCGATGTCGGCTTGCTCTCAGATCGGGAAAGGAGAGGACAGTGAAGAGGGTTTTGGTCGCTGCGGCGACAGCCCTGTTCTTTTTGCTCCTCGGCATCTTTCTTTTCCTGGTTTTGTCTTTTCGGTTGTCCCTGCCTGAGGAAAAAGGCGAGATAACTGTCAAAGGGTTGACCTCCGCCGTCAAAGTGGTCCGCGACCGCTTCGGCGTTCCCCATATCTTTGCTCGGACTGATCTGGACCTTTTTTTTGCCGTCGGGTACATCCATGCTCAGGACAGGATGTGGCAAATGGAGCTATTCAGAAGGGCAGGGTTCGGGAGGCTTTCGGAGATCTTCGGCTCTCAAACCGTGGAGAATGACAGATACGTGCGCAACCTTGGGTTCAGAGATGCAGCCCTCAGGGATTACGATAACCTGAGTGCAGATGTTAAAGAGGCTCTTGTCGCCTACAGCAACGGGGTCAACGCCTGGATGAGCGCGAGGAAGCTCGACTGGCCTCCCGAATTCTTGCTGCTCCGGCACCGTCCCGAACCCTGGGGAGTGCTGGACTCTCTTGTCATCAAAGAGCTCAAGGCTCTGACGCTCTGCACGGATTATCGCAGCGAATTGGCCAGGGCCAAGCTGGTTAAGAAAGTCGGCCGCGAAAAAGCTCTCCAGATTTTGGAGGAAGATATCGAGGACATCCCCGTGGAAGAGATAACTCAAGAGTTTCCCGTCGGGCAGCTTGCCAAGCTCTCTTTCTCCTCCGCTGTCCTGGGGAGCAACAATTGGGTTGTCGCCGGAAGCCGGACGGAATCTGGCCTTCCCTTGTTGGCCAATGATCCTCACTTGGACATCAGCCTGCCACCCATCTGGTATGAGGTTCACCTCAACTCGCCGGGCTTTGATGTCGTGGGCGTGTCATTCCCGGGAGAGCCATTGGTCGTCATCGGTCACAACGCCGCAATAGCCTGGGGAGTCACGAATTCGGGAGTGGACGTCCAGGATGTCTACATCGAGAAGCTGAATGAAACGCGCGATTCCTATTTTGACGGAGACGGCTGGACACCTCTTCTGAAGAAAGAGGAAACGATCAGAGTGAAGGGAAGAAAAGAGCCCGAAAAAATGGATGTCCTGTGGACGGCTCGCGGTCCTCTTCTTTCCTCGGCCGGGACTGAGGAAGAGGCTTTTTTTTCATTGCGCTGGACCATCCAGGAGGAGGGCAGGATTTTTGAATCGCTTTACCTCCTGAACAAAGCGCAGAACTGGGAGGAATTCTGCAGGGCCATGGAGCTCTGGGATGTGCCTTCTCAGAATTTCGTCTATGCCGATGTCGCCGGGAATATCGGCTATTACCTCAGCGGAAGGATTCCCCTCAGGGACAAAACGGCGGGGTTGTTTCCCGTTCCCGGCTGGGAAGAAAAGAATCAGTGGAATGGGTATCTTGACGAGAAACAGAAACCCCATGTCCTCAACCCCGAATCGGGTTATGTTGTCACGGCGAACAACAGGATTTTTCCGGACGATTATCGGTTTTATGTCGGCTGCGATTTTGATGTTCCTTTCCGGGCCAGGAGGATCGAAGAATTGATCCTTGGCCGGCCCAAACACTCGGTCGACTCCTTCCGGATCATCCAGAATGATGTTCTGTCAAAACGAGCCGAGCTGGTGTTGCCTTACATCCGAAAACTCCAGCCGGCCGAAGAGAAAGCCAGGCAGGCCCGCGACATCCTCAGCCGCTGGAACGGAGAGATGAACGCCGGTCCTGAAGCCGCTCTTTATTCGGTGTTCATGAATGTTCTTCAGGAGCACGTGTTCGAGGATGAGCTCGGAGAGGCATTCCGGGATTTCCGGCGCCTGTTCAACAGGAAACAGGCAGGCCTGCTCCGCATCCTGGAGGACCCGGGCGCATCCTGGTTCGACAGGAAAGAGACGGGCAACCCCGAGAACAGGGATGATATTTTCGCAGCCAGCCTGGACAGGGCGTTCAGATGGCTGGAGAAAAAATACGGCCCGCCTGACAAATGGGATTGGACCAAAATCCATGCCCTCACGTTTTCTCATGCGTTGGGCCAAGTTCCAGTGTTTTCTTTTTTCAACCGCGGACCCTTTCCTGTCGACGGCGATTCCTTCTGCATCAGAGCTTCTTTTGGGGGGGACTTCTCAAGAGATTTCGCCGCGGCCGGCGGCGCTTCCTTCAGGCAGATCATCGACCTGGCCGACTTCAGAAAATCCGTCTGCGTCCTTACCTCTGGACAAAGCGGCCACTTTCTCAGCCGGCACTATGACGATCAGATCTCTCTCTGGCTCAAGGGGGAATACCGGCCGATGCTTTTTTCCAGAGAAGATGTTGAAGCCAACGCCGGGGCAGTCCTCGACCTCAAGCCCTCCTCTTCAAAGAAATGATGCGAGCAACATAGCAAAATATGGGTGGCGCCCACGCTGTCCTCGGCCCCCGAACCCCGGGAAACCAGCCCCGTCGGTTCGCCCCGTCGGAAATACCGACGGGACTTCCCTCCGCTACGGGGGCGTGCAGGACGGCCTGAGTGCCACCCGTTAGATAGGCAATGGCGTTTGTCTGAATTGGACTCAGAGGAGGGGGGAAAAAATTGGTTTGCCTCTTCCGATTCTCACTGCTTTTTTTATAGCCGCGTGGGTGAAGGCTGAAGCCAGCTCGCAGGCTTTCGACAGTGGATATCCTTTGACCAAGAAACAAAGCAGGCTTGAAGAAAGGAAGCAGCCCGTGCCGTGGACTTCCCTGTTTATTTTTCCCTTCTCGAAAACCGTATAATGACGGCCGTCGAAAAGCACGTCCACAGCTCCTCTGGAGAGGTGCCCGCCTTTGACCAGACACGGCGCTGCGACGAGGTCGGCGATGGCCGAGGCTGCGTCTTTCATTTCCTTAAGGTTCCTGACGTTGCGTCTGCTGATCAGGCCCGCCTCCTTTAAGTTTGGCGTGATCACGGAGATTCTTTCTTTTAGATGGGAGATATAAAAGGGAACAGCCGCTTTCTCGAGAAGCCAGGCGCCCGAGCTGGCCCTGAAGACGGGGTCGTCGACAATGGGGATACCCCTGTGTTCATCTAGAATCCGGCTGATGACGGGAATATTCTTCCGGTGGCCCACCATGCCTATTTTGATGCCCGAGAATGAAACCTCGCGCCGCAGGGTCGCGTACTGAAGAAAAAGAAACTTGGGCGGGAGGGCGTAAGAGGCAACAACCCTCTTCGTGTTCTGGGCTGTCGCGGCGGTTAGGACGCCCATCCCGGCGAACCCGATTTTGCGGAAGACGGCCAGGTCCAGGGTAACGCCGGCTCCCGAGGAAGGGTCATAGCCGGCGATCGAGAGGAGGGCCTTTGTCCGGGGAAATTTCGAGCCACCCATGGTTTTTCCCTTTATTCTTATCAAATCTATAAAAATAATATGAATAGTATATTTTTTTCGCTATCCAAAATATGCTATCATACTATGAGATCTGATGAAAGCGCGGGCGCATATTTTTGTTTCCGGACGTGTCCAGGGCGTTTTCTTCCGCGACCATGCCCAGAGATGGGGAACTTCTCTTGGTCTCACCGGCTGGGTAAAAAATTTATGGGACGGCCGGGTTGAGGTTGTCGCTGAAGGGGAGCGTGATCAAATCGAAGCACTCATCGCCCGTCTCAAGGAGGGGCCGCCCCTGGCCCAGGTTGAGAAAGTGGACGTCGCCTGGGAAGAATACAAAGCTGAGTTCACCGATTTCCGGATCGCCTGGTATTAGAGGGAAGAATCGCCCTTTCGGTTTTTTCGCCGTTCGAGAAATTTCTCCCTGCATTCCTTCGAGCAAAAATAATACTCCTTGCCGTCCAGTTTTTCCTTGATGGCGTTTTCTTCGGGAAGATAGGTGTTGCACGTTTCGTCTTTGACCATGACGCCGGAAAGTTGACGGGGAGGGCGGTTTCGTTGACCCTTTCTCCTGGCCCGGAAAAGGGAGCGGAAGACAAGGTAAATGAGGTAGGCGATAAAAACGGTAAAAATAAACCTGAAAAAACCAGAAGTCACTTATTGAATGTAGCCCATTCAGCCGTATCTGTCAAACCAACAAAGCTCTTGATTCTCGATTTTCCAAAAAGTAAGATGAAAAAAGACTGTTTTTAAAGGAGAAGAGATGGATTTTCTATTCACTGAGGAACAAAAATCATTAAAGGACGCGATCCGCAATTTTGCCCAGAAGGAAATCCAGCCTCTGGTCAAGGAATATGATGAGAGAGGCGAGTGGCCGGAGACCCTCACTAAAAAACTCGCCGAGATGGGGCTTCTCGGCATCACCGTCCCGCCTGAGTATTCAGGAGCAGGCTATTCCAACCTGGATTATGTCCTCATCCTGGAAGAATTGAGCAAGGTTGACCCTTCGGTCGGGCTCGTTGTGGCCGCCCACAACTCGCTCTGTTCCAACCATATCAACCTCTTCGGCACCGAGTCCCAGAAGAAAAAATACCTGAACCGGCTGGCCTCAGGCCAGACTCTCGGCGCCTGGGGATTAACCGAGGCCGGGGCCGGATCCGACGCGGCAGCCCTCAAGACCAAAGCTGAAAAGAAAGCTGGGCAATGGCTTCTCAACGGGTCAAAACTCTTCATCACCAACGGCTCTTTGGCCGAGATCTGTGTGGTCATGGCTGTCACTGACCCGACGAAAGGGAAGAACGGCATCTCGGCTTTTATCCTCGAAAAGGGGATGGAAGGTTTCAGGGCCGGCAAGAAGGAGGACAAGCTGGGAATCCGCGCTGCCGACACAGCCGAGCTCATTTTTGAAGACGTCGACGTCCCGGCCGAGAACCTTCTTGGAGCCGAGGGCGATGGCTACCGAGGAGCCATGGCCGTCCTCGACGGCGGCCGGGTGAGCATCGCCGGGTTTTCCCTTGGGATCGCAGCCGGCGCCCTGGAGTCGAGCCTGAAGTACGCCAAGGAGAGAATCCAGTTCGACCAGCCGATCGCCAATTTTCAGGCCATCCAGTGGATGCTTGCAGACGGTTTCACCGAGCTCGAAGCAGCGCGCCTTCTTACCTACCGCGCCGCCTGTCTGGAGGACCAGGGAAAGAAAATCCCCAAAGAATCGGCCATGGCCAAGCTGTTTGCCTCGGAGCTTGCTGTCAAAGCGTCTTCCGCGGCGGTCCAGATTTTCGGCGGCTACGGTTTTACAAAGGATTATCCTGTCGAAAAATTCTACAGGGATTCCAAGCTGGCCACGATCGGCGAGGGCACCTCAGAAATCCAGCGCTGGATCATCGCCCAGAAAATCCTTTCGGAGTACTGAGCCGGGAAATCTTGAAGGCGATCGATGAACCTGCTCAAAGAGATTCGCCAGGGGAGCCCCCGGGCCATCGCCAAGGCCATTTCGCTCGTTGAAAACAACGGCGCCCGGGCTCAGCGGCTGATGAAGGGCGTGTTCGCCTGCCGTCGAGAAGCCCTTGTGCTTGGCATCACCGGCGCGCCGGGCACGGGAAAAAGCACCCTGGTCGATCAAATGATCGGCTATCTCAGAGCCGCAGGAAAATCTCTCGGTATTGTCGCTGTCGACCCGTCGAGCCCCTTCAGCGGCGGCGCCATTCTGGGAGACCGGATCCGGATGATGAGGCACAGCGTGGACGAGGGCGTGTTTATCCGCAGCATGGCCACGCGGGGGCATCTCGGGGGGCTGGCCAAGGCGACGGGCGAAGCCATCGCTATCTACGAAGCCGCCGGCAAAGACTATGTCCTCGCCGAGACGGTCGGCGTCGGCCAGGACGAAGTCGAGGTCGTCAAGCTCGCTGATCTCATCCTGGTTGTTGTCACCCCAGGGGCGGGTGACGATATCCAGAACTTCAAAGCAGGAATCATGGAAATTGCCGATATCTTCGTTCTTAATAAAGCAGATTCTCCGGGCGCAGAAAAAACCGAACGGCAACTCAGAGCGATGCTTGAGCTGGGTTTCCAGGATAAAGGCCTGCTGCCTCTGGTCAAGACGGTGGCCACGAAAGGCAAAGGCGTGGACGCTCTCATGACCGAAATCGGCCGGCTCGCGGGAGCGCGAAACCGCCGTGCCCAAGAGGAAAGAAGGAAAAGGCTTCTTTTCTGGATGCTGAGAGACGTGACCAGAGAAAAGATTTTTCAACTGATCAGCCGGCACGTAGAAGATTCGGAGTTGAAAGAATTCGTCGACAGAATCTACCGACAGGAGACTGATCCCTACACAGTGGCTGATGAACTGATCGCCCGTTTGAGCTTGAAAAAGAAGCCGGGCAAGAAAGGGTAATCGGGAATGAAAATTCGGTCGATCCATCATATCGGAGTTGCGGTAAGGAACCTGGAAGAGAGCGCTTCAAGGTGGGCGGCTCTTTTCGGGGCTGAGCGCGGTGCCGTCGAGGAGATTCCGGAAAGAGGGGTAAAAGTCATCCCCCTTCATTTCCCAGAGGGTCCAGCGGTCGAGCTTGTTTCGCCTCTGGGTGAGCAGTCAACGGTGGCCAGGTTCCTGGAGACGCGCGGAGAGGGCATCCACCATGTCACTCTCGATGTGGACGATATCGAGGACGCCGCAGAAAAGTTGAAAAAAGCCGGTCTCGAGTTTATAACGGAAAGACCTCAGGCAGGCGCCGGAGGAAGTCTTGTCGTCTTCGTCCATCCGAAAAGCCTGAACGGCGTTCTCTTGGAGCTTCGAGAAGAGCCTGAATAGGTGAGGGACGATTTCCCCTCTACGTGCGGCGTGATGATCAAAGTGCTGGGCCATTATCTCGTCATGGCCGGAATTTGCCTCTTCATTCTGGGGCTTCTTCTTCAAATGGGCGCACGGCTCAAATGGCTGGGAAGGCTTCCAGGAGATATCATCATCCATAAGGGAAGTTTTACTTTTTATTTTCCGCTGGCCACAAGCCTAGTGTCCCGTCTCATAAATACCTTTCCAAAGTCATGCGACAAGACGGGACACTTCCATGGGGGAGTCAAGCTCCCCCCTCGGCGCTTCGCTACGCTCCGCTGACCCCCTGAGGGGAACGACGCCGTTCCCCTCAAACTCCCCCGCGGTGGCGCGTCTTTGGTGATCGCAATTTATGTGAAGT
>JBBILQ010000028.1:0-30547 GCA_037444845.1 Candidatus Aminicenantota bacterium
AGTGTCCCGTCTTGGCGCATGACTTTGGAAAGGTATTTATGAGACGGGACACTAGGACAGTATTTGACAAATAGCGATGATACCATTAATATGGCCATCGTTTAAGAAAGAAATCGACGAATGGAGGACGCACGATGAAGAAGGAACGGTTCATTTTCTATCTCCTTCTCGTTTTCATTCTCCTTCTTACAGCCGTGAGGGCAGTGGCTCAGGCTGCAGGAGAAAAAGAAGAGCAGGTTGAGACTCTTCTCGCCCAGGCTGATGACTTCTATTCCAAGGGCGACTATCCGAGAGCCATGGAAGGCTATCTCCGCGTCATCAGCCTGACGGAAAACAGGATGTTCCGTTCCCGCGCCTGGATGGGCCTTTCTCTCTGCTGTTACTTTAATAATGACGTCGAGAATGCCAAAAAATCGATTAAGAAAGTCCTGGAAATAGACCCGCAGAAAGAAATATCCGCTCTCTTCTATCCTCAGACATTCGTTGACCTTTTCTACGAGGTCAAGAAGGGGATGGAAGCAAAGGTAACTCTAGAGCAGCCGGCCGTGCCGCCCGTCCCGGAGCCGGCCCGCAAAGAAAAGAGGGAAGAGCCTTCGCCAGAAAAAGCTCCGGCTCCAAAAATATCCCTTTATGAAGAAAGAAAGGGCGGTTACTGGGAGGTCGAGGTTCATTTTTCTGGCTGGAGCATCAACCCGGCCAAGAGCCTGTTCGAGTCTTCCTTGACCAAGAGAGTCGGCAACGAAGTCCGGGATCACCTCACCGACGAGCTTGGAAAAAGTTACGGCCCCCTCGCTCGTTCTTCCTATGAGACGAGCCTTTCTCTGGACTCTGAAGGGTCAAACTATGGGCTTGGAATCCGCTTTTATCCTTTGGGCCGCCGGGGGTCGTTTAGCGTCGGGCTGTCGCTTGAAAAAACCCATATCAAGGTGCCAGTGCAAGGTCAGGTGACCCAAAGATATGCTGACGGCAGCGAGGCTAAGGTGGAAGCAGAAGCTTACGTGGAAACGAGCCCGTTCACGACAAACCTGAGTTTTCGCTGGGACTTTGCTCCATCCTGGCGGGTGACTCCTTATTTCGTTTTTGGCCTGGGGGTCGGCCCGCTTTCGGGTGAGGCAAAATATCACTACACAGGGACTTATAAGCGGGGCGCCGAGCAGCGCTCAGTCGAGGGCGGGGAAACTAAGACCTTTGATGACCTCCGCGAGGAAGGAGATATCGAGCTCGATTTGTTCCCTCTCCTTCACCTGGCCCTCGGAGTCAAAGGAGAAATTGTTCCCGGCCTGATGGCTAAAGCCGAAGTTGGGTTCTGGGACGGGCTCATCTTGCGTGCCGGCTTGGCTTATAGGTTCTGATTCTAAATCCATTTTCAAAACCACGTCGCAGGGATATAATACTAATGACCGTGCTAGACGGGGAGCTAGCGGTGCCCTGTAACCCACAACCCGCTACAGTGGGGTCGAAGACCTGGCTGAGGCCGGTCTTTTTCTGGCCTGTGTCCGGGTAAGTGGCGATGAGGGTTGGGGCCCTGGGCAAAGAGTCTCCTGTAAACCCCGCCAGGACCGGAAGGGAGCAACGGCAGCAGGCCGGCTTCTTGTGCCCAGTCAGCCTTGCCTGAGCAAACTGCCGGGATAACGCAGGGGAAGGTCGGTCGAAGCAGGTTGCACGGTCATTTGCGTTTTTCCGTTTTTTTCAAACACGGGATCAGGACGCAAGCAGTCCGAGCCGCTCGAGTTCGTCTCTTACGCCTTGTTTTTCTTTTTCTTCTAGGGGAAGCAGGGGAGGCCGGGGCGGCCCGCCATAAAAACCTAAAAGGTCGAGGGCATACTTAATAGCCGGGATGCCCAACGTCTGGGTCAGCAGTTTGTTGACGGGGACGAGGTCGAGCTGGAGTTTTCTTGCGTCCGCGTTTTTTCCTTCGAGGAAGAGCGAATAAAGCTTCACGCACAGGTCCGGGATAGCCGCGGCCATGGCCAGAATTCCGCCGCATGCGCCCATCACCAGCCCCGCCAAAAAGACGCTTCCATGGCCCATAAAAAAGCTGAATTCTTCAGGCAGCAGGGGGAGAGATTCGGCAAGGTTGGAGATGTTGCCCGAGCTATCTTTAACGCCGGCGATATTCGGATGCCCGGAAAGCTCGACAAGAAGAGGCGGGCTGATCGGGATGCCCGTGTTCTGAGGGAAGTTGTAGATCAGGACAGGGATGCCGACGCTGTCTGCGATGCTGAGGTAATGACGCTTGAGGACCTCATGGGTCATCATGGACTTATAATAGTAAGGCGGTTTGACCAAGGCAGCGTCTGCGCCCAGCCCCGCGACCCTGTTTGTGAATTCGATGGTCGCGCTCGTGGACTCTCTGGATGTTCCGACGATAATTTTCTTGGAGGGAGATGCTTTCTCCCTTCCCTCGACGACAATCTCTTCGGCTTCCTTATCGTTCAGAAAAACAGCTTCTCCGGTTGAGCCTAAGACGACATAGCCGGCCAAGCCGGTCTGATTATACTTGATGAGATTATCTCTGAATTTATCCAGGGCCACTTTCTCACCGGCGAACGGTGTCGTCAGGGCGGCGAAAATTCCGCTCAAACGCTTGGCCATATCTATTTCCTCTCTCTCTCGAGAATTCAGTCCTCGATCTTGCGCAGTTCCTCCTCGCTCAGCCCGAAATAGTGTCCGATTTCATGGAGCACGACTTCCCTCACTCGCTCCCGGATTTCATCCTCGGAGGACGAGATTCTCTCGATCGGTTTCTGATAGATGACGATGATGTCAGGAGGGACGTTGCCGTAATAAGAACCCCGGTGCTTGAAAGGGACGCCGTGGTAGAGCCCTAACAGGCTGCTCGAAGAGGTTTGTCGAGATGACATTTCTCTCGGCGGCTTGTCCTCAACGATAACGGCCAGGTTGTGGAGGAGCTTTTTAAATCGGCGGGGAAGGCCGGCGAGCGCCTCTTCCACGAGTTTTTCAAATTTTTCTCTTTCCATGAGTTTGAATCAGGGATTTCCGGCGCTATTTTTCAATGCCCGGCCGACCCCGGACGCCTCGCGAATAATAATGTTTTTTCTCCTTCATCTCTGTCACGAGGTCGGCCCGCTTGATGAGGGAAGGGGGTGCGTACCGGCCCGTGAGGACGACCTCCACGTCAAGCGGCTTTTGATCCAGGAAATCATGGACATCTTTCACAGAGAGGAGCCCGAAATGGAGAGCAACGTTGATCTCATCTAAGACGATGACCCGAAATCTTCGCGAAAGCATGGCTTTCAGGCATTTCTGGAGGCCCTGCCTGGCTCTGTCGATATCCTCATCCTCGGGGTTCTCCGTCACGTGGATAAACCCTTTCCGGCCGAACTGCTCGATAGAAATGAAAGGCGCGAGCTTCCGGGCCGAGCGCAGTTCACCGTACGGATGTCCCTTGAGGAATTGCCCGATATAAACCCGAAACCCATGGCCGGCAGCCCTCAGAGCCAGCCCGAGGGCGGCTGTGGTCTTGCCCTTTCCGTTTCCCGTATAAACCTGGACATAGCCCTTGAAATTCTTCGCCTTCTGGCTCGTCCCTTTTTCCATCTTTAGGTTCTATTTTAATGAACGCGGAGGCTGAGTCAACAAAAAAGGGGACGGTCCTCAGCGAGGACCGTCCCCTTTTCCAGAAATTGCCTTTAGAAAATAGTCTTTGCGAGCGAAGCGAAGCAATCTCAGTTTGTATTGATGAGATCGCCACGCACCCAATGGGTGCTCGCGATGACAGGGATAGCGTTTTCCTAACGGCAAATCTGGGTATTTCCTCCAAGTTGACTGTCCGGCGTCATGAACTTATAATCAATCTCGATGAAGATTGAAAAAGTTGACCAGATTATCGAGGCTGCCCTCCAGGAGGATATGCCGGAAGGCGATATAACGTCCGAAAGCGTGATACCTGCCGATTCAGTGTCCCGGGCCATCATTTTAGCCAAGGAAGCGGGAGTTTTGGCCGGAATCGAAGTGGCCAGGCGGGTTTTCGAAAAGATCGACCCTGAGGTCAGTTTTCAGAAGACCCTCGAGGACGGCCAGGCTTTTAGGCCAGGCGATGCCCTGGCCAGGATTGAAGGGAACTCTGTATCCCTGCTTAAGGGCGAGAGGACCGCCCTCAATTTTCTGCAACGACTCTCCGGCATCGCCACAAAAACGAGGCGGTACGTCGAAGCAGTGGCTGGCACGCGAACAAAGATACTTGACACAAGAAAGACGACCCCGACACTTCGCCGACTCGAGAAATACGCTGTCAGGATGGGCGGCGGCGTCAACCACCGTTTTAGCCTTTCTGATATGGTTATGATCAAGGATAACCATCTCAAGCTGGCCGGGAGCATCACAGAGGCCATAAGGAAGGCCAGAGAGAAACTGAGGCCCGGGATTAAAATCGAGGTGGAAGTCACGAGTTTTAAGGAGGCAAAGGAAGCTATAGAAGCCGGCGCTTCGATGATCATGTTAGACAACATGTCATTGAGCAGGATGAAACATGTGCTCGACTGGGTGAAGGGCAAAGTGCCCGTCGAAGTCTCAGGAAAGGTCAGCCTGCAAAAGGCCCGCCGGATCGCCGGGCTTGGAGCTGACTTTATTTCTGTCGGCGGCCTGACGCACTCGTTCTCCTCGGTGGATATCAGCATGGAATTTGAGGACATGCAAAATGAATGAAGAGGCCGTTTTTCGGTCGGACATTCTGATTATCGGCTGCGGGATTGCGGGCGCCAGTGCGGCGCTTGAAGCCGCCAAACGGGGCTTTCGCGTCAATGTCATCACCAGGGCTCCTTCGGCCGAAGAATCCAACACCTTCTATGCCCAGGGAGGGATCGTCTCCCTGGGAAAGGACGACCGTCCGGAGCTCCTGAAGGAAGACATCATCAAGACGGGCGACGGCATCAACAACCCCGAGGCAGTCGAGGTCTTGGCCAGCCAGGGCAGAGAGCTGGTCGAGCGAATCCTCGTCCAGGAGCTCAAGATTCCTTTTTCGCGGAGCAGCCCGGACGCGCTGGACTATGCCCAGGAGGCAGGCCATTCGCGGCGGCGCATCCTTCATGTCAAGGACACGACCGGCAGGATGATCGCTGAGACGTTTATCGAGACGCTGAAAAAATACACCAATGTAGCGATTTTCACCGGGCACACCGCGGTCGACTTGCTGACCGTTCCCCATCATTCGAGGAATTTCAAGTCTTATTACCGGGAACCCCAGTGCATTGGCGCCTACGTTCTCGATAATAAAACGAACCGGGTTAGTGCGTTTTTCGCGCCTTATACAATACTGGCCACAGGCGGCTGCGGAGCCGTTTATCTTTACACCTCCAACCCGCGGGAGGCCATCGGCGCGGGCTATGCCATGGCCCACCGGGCCGGCGCCAGAATCGTCAACATGGAATACATTCAGTTTCATCCCACCGCGCTGTTCCACCGGAATTCGGACGGTTTCCTGATCTCGGAGACAGTCAGGGGAGAAGGGGCGCGGCTCAAGACCAAGGAAGGTCAGACGTTCATGGAGAAGTACAGCGACAGGAAAGACCTGGCGCCGCGCGACGAGGTAACCCGGGCGATCTATGAAGAAATGGTCAACAGCAACTCCAGTTATGTGCTCCTCGACCTTGCCAGCTACGCTAAGGTGGACATCAAGAAGAGGTTTCCTAATATCTATAAAACTTGCCTCGAGTACGGGATTGACATAACCAGCCAACCCATCCCTGTTGTCCCGGCCGCCCATTACTGCTGCGGCGGCGTGCTGGTCAATACCTGGGGAAAAAGTACGCTCAGAGGGCTGTATGCAGTGGGCGAAGTCTCCTGCACCGGCGTGCACGGCGCCAACCGGCTGGCCTCGACATCGCTCCTCGAAGGGCTGGTGTGGGGGACGAGGGCAGCCCAAGACGTCGCGGCCCATTTCGACCCGACCCCGCCCTATCAGCCGTCGGAAATCCATCCTTGGTACTATCCGGAGAAGGAAGACGAGATCGACCCGGCCCTCATCAACCAGGATTGGCTGACCATCCGCTCGACCATGTGGAATTATGCCGGAATCATCCGGACGAAGAAAAGACTGGAGAGGGCCAAGGCGGATTTAGAGTATCTGCGGCACCGGATCGAGAAATTCTACAAAGAGGCGAGGATGGACCCCAAAATCGTCGGGCTGAAGCACGGCATCCAGGTGGCCTTGATGATTACCCACGCCGCCTTAGCCAACCCGGTCAGTCTCGGCGCCCACTTCCGCAAAGACTGAGCAGCTTCTTTTTGGCCTGGACAGCTCGAAGGATATCCGCCGCCAGCGCAGATATTTCTTTCTCCTTGAAATCGGAGGACTCGAGCTCGACCTTCTTTTCTTTAATAAGACAAACGAGCGTTTTCGAGATCCCAGCGTACTTCACCCGCGGATCTCCCCGGCCCGGCTCCATTTGTGTTACTCGAACCTTCATCTTTTTCCGGCTTTGGCAGTCCTGGATGAGAATAGAGACATGGATATCTTTATAAGTATCGTCATCATCCTCGGCGCCGATGAAAAACTCGCCCCTGATAAAATCCTCCCCCGGATATGCGCCGAGTTCCTTGACCTCGTTATAGATACTTTGTAATATTTCAAGATATTTTTTCCTTGCCTCGGCTTTGCTCTCGCTTGCATTCAGGACTGCGGGATCAATAATTACAACGACGCAAACGATCATAACGAGAAAATTCATTACTTTGCTTTCGATCTTTTAAACAGCCAAAGCTTTTATTGGTGCGGCCGGGTCCCCGCGCCTTCGGACCATTCTCCCCATGAGTTTTCCTTCCTTTTATATCTTATTTTTTGGATCAAATGTCAACATGGGAGCAGGCGCTGTGATCGAAGAGGGCTGAATAGCGTGCCTCCAGAAAGCGAAGAGCTATTGTATCACCCATTCGGATGGTCTATAATCTCAAGATAAAATTAAGACGGCGGAGATGGCGATGGCTGATGAGCTGGATGTCAAGAGCACGCTAAACCTTCCTCAGACGTCTTTCTCAATGAAGGCGCAGCTTGCCCAGAAAGAGCCCGAGCTCCTGAAAAAATGGGAGGAAAAGGGCCTCTACGCCAAAATTCTAAAAAAGAGGGCTGGCGCACCAACGTTTGTTCTCCACGACGGCCCTCCCTATGCCAACGGAAGAATCCATCTGGGAACGGCCCTCAACAAAATCTTGAAAGACTTCATCGTCAAAACGAAGACAATGCAGGGTTATCTATGCCCTTATCTTCCCGGCTGGGACTGCCACGGCCTGCCCATTGAAATCAAAGTCGACCAGTTGTTGGGCGCCAAGAAAAAAGAGATCTCTATTATCGACTTCCGCAAGGAATGCAAAAAATACGCCTTGAAATTCATCGATATTCAGCGCCAGGAATTCAAGCGGCTGGGCGTTTTCGGCGAGTGGGAGAATCCCTACTTGACCATGGACCCTGAGTATGAAGCCGAGGTCCTGAGGCATCTGGCTTCTTTTTTTGCCTCGGGCAATGTTTACAAAGGGCTCCGTCCCGTCCACTGGTGTCCCCACTGTCAGACTGCTCTGGCCGAAGCGGAAATTGAGTACAGGGACCGAACGTCTCCGTCGATTTACGCAAAGTTTCCTCTGCTTTCGGACCTATCCGCTGAATATCCAGCGCTGGCTGGGAAAAGAGTTTCTGTCCTGATCTGGACGACCACGCCCTGGACTCTGCCGGCCAACCTGGCCATCGCCTTCCACCCCGACTATGAATACGTCGCTGTCGAAGTGGGCTCTGAAGTCTATATCGCAGCAAGGAGGCTTCTTCCTATCCTGATCGAAGAACTTGGTTTCAAACAGGCAAAAATCCTGGCTTCATTCCCGGGAAAAGAGATGAAAGGGTTGAAGGCCCAACATCCCTGGATCAACCGCGAGTCGAAGCTCTTGCTGGCCGATTACGTCACTCTCGAGGATGGAACAGGCTGCGTCCATACGGCGCCAGGCCACGGCCACGAGGATTACCTCACGGGGCTCGCTTATGACCTTGAGATTTATACGCCCGTCGATAGCGAGGGAAAGTTTATCCCCCAGGTCGAGCGCTATGGCGGGATCAATGTTTTCGAGGCCAACCGCCTGATTACGGAAGATATGAAAAAAGAAGGAACTCTTCTCAAGGAGAGTGTGATCAGCCATTCTTATCCCCACTGCTGGCGCTGCAAGAATCCGGTCATCTTCAGGGCCACCGCCCAGTGGTTCATCTCGATGGACCAGGCCGGCCTCAGGAAAAAGGCGCTCGACGAAATCAGGAAGGTTCGCTGGATTCCGCCCTGGGGAGAAGAGAGAATCGCTAACATGATGAGCGCCCGGCCGGACTGGTGCATTTCCCGTCAGCGGCTCTGGGGAGTCCCCATCCCGGCGTTCTACTGCCACTCCTGCGGGCACATCCTGGCCTCAGAAGAAATTACTCTTCTCATCGCCGATACGTTCGCAAAACAAGGCTCCAGTTCTTGGTTCACGAAGAGCGCTGAGGAGCTTCTTCCGGCCCAAGCCAAGTGTCCTCAATGCCGCTCGCAGAAATTCGAAAAGGAAAGCAACATCTTAGACGTCTGGTTCGAGTCCGGAGCGAGTCACGCCGTGCTCGGCAAGAGGGCTGACCTTCCCTGGCCTGCGGACGTCTACATCGAAGGGCACGACCAGTACCGTGGCTGGTTCAACAGCTCACTTCTTATCGGTGTTGGCGCCAACGGCTCTTCTCCTTATAAAACGTGCATCACCCACGGTTTCGTCCTCGACGAGCAGGGAAGGGCGATGTCGAAATCGCTCGGCAACTTCATCGAACCCGAAGAGATCATCTCCCCGAACGGCGCAGAAGTGCTGCGGCTCTGGGTGGCCATGCTGGATTACAAAGAAGACGCCAGGCTCGGGAGCGAGATCCTCCAGCGGCTGGTTGATGCCTACCGCAAGATCAGAAACACCTGGCGGTTTCTTTTAGGGAACATCCATGATTTTTCGCCCGACACCGAGTTTGTCAAGAAAGATGACATGCTCCTCTTAGACCGATGGGCCATGGAGAAAGCCGCGGAGCTCGGAAGGTGCGTTCTCAAGGCCTATGACGATTATGCCTACCACATCGTTTTTCACTCGACCTTCAATTTCTTCACGATCGAACTCAGCGCGTTCTACTTAGACGTCATTAAAGACCGACTCTACTGCTCGGCCAAAAGCTCGCTGTTACGAAAATCAGGCCAGACAGCTATTTTCCAGATTCTTAAAGATACGCTCGTTCTTATGGCGCCAATCCTGCCGTTTACAACAGAGGAGGCGTGGGAGAACGTCCCCTCGTTTTCCGGCAAGGAAGAATCTGTGCACCTCGAGACTTTCCCCGCTTTTGAGGAGAAATGGCTGGAGCCGGGAAAAAACCAGGAAATCGAGCGGCTGCTCGACCTCCGCAAAGCCGTCCTCAAGAAACTGGAAAAAGCGCGGGAAACGAAGCTCATCGGGAATTCACTGGAGGCGGAAGTGAGCCTTACGGTTCCGCCTTCGGACCGGAGCTTTATCGGGGGATACGAGCCCGAGCTGGCCTCTCTGTTCATCGTCTCATCGGTCGTCCTTGAACCCGGTTCTTCGGAAGAGATGAATATCAGGGTAAAGCGAGCTCCGGGAGAAAAATGCCAGAGATGCTGGAACTATTCTCCCTATGTGGGAACAAGCCGCGGATATCCAAAGTTCTGCCAACGGTGTGAAGATGTTGTGAAGGCATTGCGGGGATGAAAAAAACCTGGCCTTATTTAGCCCTGATTGGCGTGCTTGTCGTTGTCGACCAGGTCAGCAAGTGGATGGTCTTCCGCGGAGTGAGCCTTTACTCCAGCGTTGTCATTATCCCGGGTTTTTTCAACATCACTCATATCCACAACCGGGGCGCCATCTTCGGAGCTTTTTCTCAGGTGGGAAATCCCCATGTGTATATTATTCTGACTCTGGCCTCTCTGGTTGCCCTTGGGCTGGTGATCTATTATTTTCTCACCACCCCGGCCAGCGAGCGAGGCATGAAAATCTCTCTTACTCTTATTCTGGCCGGAGCGTTAGGCAACCTGATTGACCGCGTCTTCCGGGGCTACGTGATTGATTTCTTGGATTTTTATATCGGGAAATGGCACTGGCCTTTTTTTAACGCGGCCGATTCCTGCATCACCATCGGCGCAATTTTGCTCCTCTTTTTCTTTATCAAAAGGAAACCTGCATGTTCCCCGTCCTCATCCGCTTAGGCCCTGTCACGATTCACTCTTACGGCCTGATGATGGCCGTGGGCGTGGCGCTCGGCCTGTGGTTTCTGTATCGTCAGTCGAAAGCGCAGGGTCTCGACGCGGCGGGAATTATCGATGCCGGTTTCTACACGATCCTCATCTCTCTTTTCGGCGCCAAGCTCGTTTTATTTCTCGGGAATTTCTCCTTTTACACTCGCTACCCGGGTGAACTCCTGAGTCTGGCCCGTTCCGGAGGAGTATTCCAAGGCGGGTTTGTCTTTGGGCTCGTCTTTGCCCTGTGGTACTTCAGGCGCCGCCGGATTCCCACCTGGAGGGTGGCCGACATCGCCGGCGCTGCCCTCGCGCTCGGCCATGGGTTCGGCCGCGTCGGCTGCTTTCTGGCCGGCTGTTGCTACGGCCGTGCCTGCGAGAGCGCCGTCGGCGTCCGGTTCACTCGCCAGTATGCCCATGATCTGACAGGTATTCCCTTAAGCGAGGCGCTTCACCCGGTTCAGCTCTATGAGGCGGGTTTGAATTTTCTTAATTTTTTCGTCCTCTTCCTTATCCTGCGGAGAAAAAAGTTTGACGGACAGGTTTTTTCTCTGTACATCATCAACTATTCTTTGATCCGGTATTTCACCGAATTTTTCAGGGGGGATCATCCCGAACGCACTTTTCTGGTGAAGGGGACATCGCCCTTTCTCAGCCTGTCTTATCCCCAGCTTTTCTGCATCCTGGGCATCATCCTTGGATTTATCCTGTTTAGCCTTTTGAAAAATAAGAAAAGTGCTTGAGAGGAAATTCTATATCAGCCGCTCATTCGGGTTCGGCCAGAGACTGGACGTTTTTTTGGCCGCCCATGTCAAAGACCTGACCCGGGCTCAAGCGCAGAAGTTCATCGCCGATAATAAAGTCCTCGTCAACAAGACGGCCTCGAAGCCCGGCCATAAGCTCAGAGTTGGCGACGTTATAGAGGTAGAGCTTCCCCGGGAAGAACCAAGCTACCTTTGCCCCGAAAACATCCCTCTTGACGTGCTCTACAGTGACGAGCACATCATCGTCATCAACAAACCCGCCGGGTTGACCGTCCATCCTGGAGCTGGGATTACAAGCGGGACTCTGGTCAACGCCCTTCTTTTCCATTACCCAGAAATCAAGAAAGTCGGCCACCCCGAAAGACCGGGAATCGTCCACCGGCTGGACAAGGAGACCTCGGGCGTCATGGTTTTGGCCAGGAGCGAGAAGGCTTACACCGAGCTCAAACGACAGTTCAAGGCCAGGGAAGTGGAGAAAATCTACCTCGGCCTCGTGCGGGGACAAATTCAGGTAGCTGAAGGCAAGATCGACTGGGCCCTGGGCCGCCATCCCAAACACAGGCAGCGCATTTCCATCAGGACAAAAAAGCCCCGCGAAGCCCTGACTCTGTATTCGGTCAGGAAAATCCTGGATGATTTCACTCTGCTCGAGATAAAGCCGGTGACCGGAAGGACGCATCAAATCCGCGTCCATTTTGCTGCCGCCGGCCATCCTGTCGTCGGCGACAGCCGCTACGGCGGGCAGGATAAGGCTAAGAGATTCACCCGTCTGTACCTTCATGCCTGGCGGATTGTCTTCACTCACCCGGCAACAAGAACTCTTGCTGAGTTTTACGCGCCCCTTCCGCCCGAATTCCAGGAAATCATCCGCGCCTGATCCATTTTCTCTTGAGCCGGCGAGAGCTTTGTTGTATCATATTTTCTGCTCTTAAACTCTCGACGGATTGATTCTTAAGAGCTGGCCCGAACGATTCAACCCATCCGGTGGAGGCTCAACGATGAAAGATTATCCGCCTGAAAAAATCCGGAACGTCGCCCTCGTCGGCCACGGTTCCTCGGGCAAGACGTCACTGGTCGCCGCCTGGCTGTTCAATTGCGGGGCAACCTCCCGGCTGACCAAAGTCGAGAAAGGCAACACTGTCACGGACTATGAACCCGAGGAAATCGAGCGGAAGATATCCATCAATTCAGCCGCCTGTTTCTTCGAAGCAAAGGAGCACAAAATCCATTGCCTCGATACGCCCGGCTACAGCAATTTTCTGTGGGATACTCGGGCTACCCTGAGAGCCGTCGATGGCGCTTTGGTCGTCGTTTGCGGTGTGGCCGGAGTCGAAGTCGGGACGGAAAAAGTCTGGGAAATGCTCGAGGAATTCTCTCTTCCCCGCCTGATTGTCGTGAACAAGATGGACCGGGAAAACGCCAATTTCAAGCGAGTCCTGGATTCCATCCGTCAGTTTTTCGGCAGGCAGGCTGTGCCGCTTCAAATCCCTTTGGGTGAAGAGAAGAATTTTAATGGCGTCGTCGACCTCCTGCCGATGAAAGCTTATCTTTACGAAAAAGATGAGAGCGGCCAGTTCAGGGAGACCGAAATCCCGCAAGCTCTTCAGGAGGAAGCGACAAAAAAGAGAGAAGAACTCGTCGAGATGATCGCCGAGAGCGATGAGAAATTGATGGAGAAATACTTGGAGAAGGGAGAGCTCTCGGCCGAAGAAATTAAGCAAGGACTGAGAAAAGCTGTCCTCAATCTTCAACTTTATCCGGTTTGTGTCTGTTCGGCGCTGCAGAACATAGGAGCGCAGCCCCTGGCAGAAGCCATGATTGATATCTTGCCTTCGCCCGTTGACAGGGGTGAAGTTAAAGCTAAGGTCAGAGGAACGGAAGGCGCTGTTAAACCGGTCGCTGAGGAGCCGTTCGCTGCCCTCGTTTTCAAGACCATCTCCGACCCGTACACTGGCCGGATCTCCCTCCTCCGCGTCTTTTCAGGCAGAATCAACCCCGATGCTGTTGTTACCAACACAAGCCAGGATGCCGATGAGAAGCTCAGCGGCCTTTTCTTTCTCCAGGGCAAAGAGCAAATACCGGCCGGGCAGGTCAAAGCGGGCGATATCGTGGCCACAGCCAAGCTCAAAGCGACTTCCACGGCCGATACTCTTTGCGTCAAGGGTGCGGAGATAGAATTCCCCCGAATCAAATTCCCCGAGCCTTCCATCTCCTTCGCTATCGAACCCAAGACCCGGGCCGACGAGGACAGGATCTCCCAGGCGACGCACCGCATCACCGATGAAGACCCGACAGTCAGGATTGAACGGGACGCCGAGACCGGGCAGCTGTTGATCTCGGGGAACGGCCAGCTTCATGTGGAAATTATCACTGACCGGCTGAAGAAGAGATACAATGTCGATGTCCTGCTCAAGCCGCCGAAAATTGCCTACAAGGAGACGATCCGGAGCCGGTCTGACGTTCAGGGCAAATACAAGCGCCAGACGGGCGGACGCGGCCAGTACGGAGATGTCAAGATCAAGATGGAACCCTTGGCAAGAGGCAAGGATTTTGAGTTTGAAGATAAAATCTTTGGCGGCGCCATTCCCAAGAACTTCATCCCCTCAATCGAAAAGGGCATCCAAGAAGCCCGCAAGAAGGGGATACTGGCCGGCTACCCAACCATCGATTTCAAGGTCATCCTTTATGACGGCAGCTACCATGAAGTCGACTCCTCCGACATCGCTTTCAAGATCGCCGCTTCCATGGCCTTCAAAAAGGGAATGAAAGAGGCAAGGCCGACGCTGCTCGAGCCGATCATGACTGTCGAAGTCTACACGCCAGAGGCTTACATGGGCGATATCATGGGCAACCTCAACGGCAGACGAGGAAAGCTGCAGGGGATGGAACAGAAGGGGAGCCTGCGGATCATCAAGGCCCTTGTTCCCATGGCGGAGATGCTTGATTTTGAGCCGACGCTCACGTCGATTACCGGCGGCCGGGGATCATTCCTGATGGAATTTTCCAACTACGAAGAAGTCCCTGCTCACATCCAGCAGAAAATCATCGCTGAAGCCATCAAAGAGGGACGGATCAAACCCGAGGAGGAGTAGGGAAGCATCCCCCGGATTGGATCAGAATTTTACGCCCAGGACAAGATAAGCCACACCTTGAGCTGATTTGGGCTGGAGTAAACTCTTGCTGCCGACGCTGTAGATGAGCTCCAGAGGGCCGGCTGGCGTCGAGATGTGGATGCCGGCGCCGACACCCCAGAGATAGCTGGGGTCGAAGGTAACCTGGGGCCAGCGTTGTTCAAAGTCAAGGCCGACATTGGCCGCCGCCTTAAGATTGATAAGGCCGGTCAGCCTGTAGCGGTATTCAGCGCGGATGATTTTCATCTGGTTGCCTATGAGCTGGTCGTAGTCCATCCCGACGAAGCTGTCCGGGTTCCCCTGATTGAGATATTTATAGAAGGGCGTGCCGGCTGATGATGTTCCCATGTAGCCGTAGAAGCGAAGGGTATGATCTTTCAAGAAGGTGCCGTAGACATCCGCTGATGCCTCGAATAATTCATAGCGGATATCGGAGCCGAAGAAATCATTGCTTCTTTCATGATTCATTTTGAAAAGGAGGCCCTTTTTTGGGGTCCAGACGGCGTCGAGAGTGTCGACCGTCGCGCTCAGTTTCAGTCGCTGAAGGTGATCTCTCCTGCCGGATTGATTTTCCAATAAAGGCAGAGCTCGGAGGAGGCCGATATCCGTGTTCTCGATTTCGTAAGCCACTTCGATGTTGACTTCCTTTTTCAGGAGGAAGCTCACACCGAGGCCCGTGGTCCAGGATTTGTTGTCGTAAGTTGTGAGCATGCTTCCGTCGCCGTCATGGAGCCGCGTTGGAATGCTGCGGTAGTTCACCTCCAGGTACGGGCAGAGCGGAAAATTCATTGTCAACGATTGGTAAACAATTTTTGACCGAAACCTGGTCAGGCCAGCCAGGTCGAGCTCGCTTTCCAGCCGCATGCCCGGAAGAGGAAGGTTGTTCAAGTAGAGGCCTGATGTCGTAACGAGCTTGCGGAAATTATTATAGGAGATGCCTATCCTTAGTTTAGCGCGGGGAAATTCCTTAACCTGCAAGCGCAGCTCAATCCTATCCTGGCCAGCCGTGAAGACCGACGACTCAACGTTTTCAAAATAGCCCAAAGCATAAAGCTTCAGGACCTGGCGGCTGATGGCCGGGCCGTCCACAGGATCGCCTCGTTTCAACCCGAAGGCGCTTGAGATGACTGAGGCCGGAAGATTATTGTTGCCAGAGAAGATAATCCGTTCAAGAAAGAATTTTTCCTGCCGCTCAGATTTGGGAAATTTCTCTCCGGTCTCTGGCGAGCGCTCCAGCCCGTATTTTTTCTTCAGGGCAGCGAGCGCCGGAAGGCTTTTCGAAGCCGCTTCCTCGCCCTTTTCCTTGATTTTAGCCAGTTTATCCGGGAAGAAAAAATCGCTGCTGCTCAGGCCTCTCATATCCGGCACGATGAGGATATCCACGAGCTCCGCGTTCTTCTTTTTTTGTTCGATCTCGACGATGCGGAGAGACTGCGACAAGATTTTATCGGCCGAGCCGAGATCGTCCCTCCCGCTGAGAGGACCGCAGAGGTCGACGGCGATGACAATGTCTGCTCCCATGTCCTTGACCACATCAACCGGCAAGTTGTTAAGAAGTCCGCCATCCACAAGAAGCCGACCTTCCCATTCGACTGGCGTGAAGATGGTCGGAATGGCCATGGTGGCCCGCATGGCCCTGGCCAACGAGCCTTTTCCAAGCACAACCTCTTTGCCCGTGATCAAATCGACAGTGACACAGCGGAAGGGCACAGGCAACAAGTCGAAATCGATTTCGCCGTCGACCGGGAAAGTTAGCTGGGAGAAAAAGAGTGAAAATTTTTGCCCGTAGACAAGACCCCGGGGCGCCGCAGGGACTCCTCTTTTAAAGAAGAATTCAAGCTGGTAGCGGCCGTCCGCTTCTCTCTCGAAAAAAGGCAGCATTGACCTCGGCGGCCGGTCGACAAAGATGTCTTCCCAGTGGATCGCCGCGGCGACGCGTTCAAGCTCAGCGCCGCTGTATCCTAAAGCATAGAGCGCTCCGATAATTCCGCCTGCACTCGTCCCTGCTATATAATCGATAGGAATACTAAGTTCATCGAGTTGTTTGAGCACCGGGATGTGGGCGAGTCCCTTGGCTCCGCCGCCGCCGAGCACCAGACCGATTTTCGGGCGTTCCTCAGGCCAGCCCGGTCTCATCAAAAAAATGAGGGCAAAGATAAGGAGCTTTGTTTTCTTCAAAAACCTGCCTCGGTTGGGTTTTGTTCAGCGACAGCGCTGCCAGTCAGAATCGCTGTAGAGATGGTCGATCTCTTTCCACATGTCCTTGAGGTCACAGACCATAATGAGGAGATCCTGGGTTTTCCCCGATAAGTCTTTGACGTAATCGGGCAACAAGGCTTCTTCCCGGAAGCCGAGCTTACGGCAGATTTTCTGCGCAGCTTTCTGGGGTCTCATCATTTGGGCCACGATCTTTTCGACATTCTTCTCTGCCGCCAGAAAATAGAGCTCTCTCATCATGACCGTGCCCAGGCCATGCCGCCGGTAGGGCCTGGCCACGATCACACGGATTTCTGCCTGGTGCCTGTGCCACTCGTCTCCGCTGAGTTCGAGGGCGCCGTCGGCCACAATCTTATGCTTGTCTAAGCCGACGAGGCGGTAGACATTTCCCTTTTCGGTGAGCTTTATCCTCTGAGAGACCAGCTCCCGGTTGGTGACGTCGACCCGCAGATATCTTCTGTCCTCAAGCGGAAGAGATTGGTAGAATTCCATCAGCTTATCGAGGTCGCGCGAGGTCAAGGGCCTGATCAGAATTTCCTTGCCATCTTTGAGCGTCACGGTTTTTTCCTTCACGGAAGTCTCCTCTTTGCTTTCCGAAAAGAATGATTTTCTGTCACAATATAAGCTGGCCGTCAATTCTTGTCAAGAATCCGCAACCTTCATTTCGTGAATTATCCAGGCTAATTCTCTGAATGGGAAAGATACCTGATCGAGTGCGTCAGGGAGTCGAAATTTTTACGTGCATGTCTCTTCCTGAATAAGCCAGGGCCGCCTCTATTTTTGACACCCGGAGGACCCGGGTATTAGAACGGACGCGGAAAGACCTCTGGCCAGACCCTGATTCTATTTCGAGAGCAAGCCTGACGTTTCTCAGCGGAAATGAGGCTTTGATGTGTTTCATTTTCGGCAAGATTCTGGGACGAATGAGGAGATGATCAACCTTGGGCCGGATTCCGATGACATGATGCACGAGGAACTCCATCGGGAAGCCGTGCTTCAACCAGGGCTTCAATGGATTTCTGCACGGAGCCATCAGCAGACCTTCTTTTGATGAACCGGCCTTCGTCCACCAGACCGTAGCGTTTATCCGCGAGGAACGCCTGTTTCAATCTTCGGGCTTCGGCTTCCCAATAAAGCCCTTCCTCGCCACCTTTTAGGGCAACCCTTTTTTCGACGAAACAGTCGAGGCATCCGGTTTTAACCAGAACCGTGGCTGGCCTTTTTTGCAGGTTTTTCACTCGAACTTCCCGCACGAGGACTGGCTTTGAGAGTTCGCAGCAAAAGAAAAATTCATCCACGTCAAATGCCATACTCCGCCACGACACATGAACAGCCGGAACGCTGTCCGCGTTGGTCCAACAGGCATGCACATTGCCATCCCGGCAAGTAAAAGAGCTTTTTCCGGACAGAATATGGACCAGGGTGTGTTCCAGTCCTGATTGATGGCTCATGGTCAGAGCTTCCCTTTTCTTGGCCAGTCGCTCAGGATCCATTATCAAGAGCCCGACGGGTGTCCCTTCGCCCGAAGGGAAGATTTGAACCGCTGCCTGGATCAACCCGTTTCCAAGAAAAAAGTAGGAGGCATCTTTGAGCCGGGTTCGGACATCGGCATGTCCCCGGGAAGGGTCATCATCGTAGAAGTGTTCCTTGACATCGATCATGGTTGGTCAACGGCGTGAGAGAGTATAGCTCAGGGCTAAATGAGATATCAACGACTTTACGCTGATGATTTCTCACTCACGAAAAAAAGAAGGCCGGCAGCGAGGCCAGTCAGGGCAAGAGAAAAAACAAACGGCGCCCCCATCCCGATCTTATCCCAGAGCAGGCCGGCCACAAATGAGGCGGGGAGAGCGCAGAGCCCGGTGATCATCTGAAAGCCCCCGAGACAGCTCGCCCGAAACGGCAGGGGCGAAAGCTCGCAGACGAGGGTCTTCTGGACGGGTTCGAGGGCAGCTTTGTGGATGCCGTAGAGGACGAAAATCAGGATGATGAGCGGGCGGCTTGGAGAAGTGACCATCCCTGCGCAAACCGCGGCCCAGAAAAAAAAGGACAGGTAAAGGACAGCCTTGCGGCCGATCCTGTCCGAAAGCCTGCCGAAGGGAAAAGAAAAAAGCGAGGCTGTCGCCGTGAAAATCAGGTAGAGGACCGGAATGAAGACGATCTTGAACCCGTGCATTCTGGCGTACACCAAAAGAAAGGAATAACTGAAAGCGCCCAGGGAAAAGAGAGCGCTGAGGAGCAGGTAAACCCGGAAATCCTTGCCCAGGTCTTGCAAGGAGAGGCCTTTGTAAATCCTCGCGCTGTCGGCTCTTTTCTCCCTGATGAGAAAAAAAATTAACAGCGCGCTCAGAAGGGAAGGAATCGCGGCCAGAGCAAAGAGAAGCCTGAAGCCCACCAGGTTGAGAAAAACGATGCAGATAAGGATGCCGCAGACAGCGCCAAGGTTGTCCATCGCGCGGAGAAGCCCGAAACTCCGGCCGCGGTCACTAACAGTGGTCATGTCGGCCACCATGGCGTCTCGCGGCGCGCTCCTGATTTTCCCCGCCCTGTCGAGGATGCGGAAAGGAATGAGATGCGGCCACGCGGCCGAGAGGGCGTAGCCGAGCCTCGAAAGCGAACCGCAAAGGTATCCTGTCCAGATGAAAATCTTTCTCTTTCTGATCCGGTCCGAGAGGTAACCGGAAGCAGCCTGGGAAAGGGAAACGAGAGCTTCGCCCAGTCCGTCGAGAAAACCCAGGGCCGCCATGTTGGCCTTAAGAACCTGGGTCACAAAAAGCGGCCAGATGGGATAGATGATGTCTGAGCCCATGTCGTTGAGAAAAGAGGCGGCGGCAAAAACCCGGAGTTTTTTCTTCGTGGAAGTGGATTCAGCTTCCATAGGCCATGGCTTGCGGTAACGGCAGTCCATTTTAGGGGTTGAGCCGATGCTTGTCAATCCGCCGGTTTGACCCCGAAATTGCCGATATAAAATTGTCTTTGCGAGCGAAGCGAAGCAATCCGGCCCTTTGGGTTGTCCCGAGCTTGGCGAGGGATCTCATCGGATGAGCTTGAGATCGCCACATCGCTTCGCTCCTCGCGACGATTCCGTCGGATCGCCACGCACCCAAGGGGGGCTCGCGATGACTGGGATATCGTCTTTCTAACGGCAAATTCTGGGTTTGACTGGAATCGAGGGGCTGGTTATGATACAAAAATCGAGATTGGAGGACAGGATGAACCGGAGACATAAATTCTTTGTTTTGATTCTGACAATCCTCTTCTTTTTTTCCTGGCAGGCGGCGGAAGAGGAGAAAGAGGACAGAACACTGCGCCTGGCCATCGGAGCCGCCAAGCTCAAGGACAAGCTCGTTCAGGTGGCTCCGGGTGAGATCATCTCCGCCCGGACAGGCAGGCCCCTTGCTTTTTCTAAGATGATCCAGGAACTGGAAGCGAGCCGCTTTGTCTATATCGGCGAAAGCCACGACAACCTGACGATGCACGACATCCAGCTGCAGATTATCCAGGCGCTTCATGAAAAAGATAGGTCCATCGCCGTTGGGCTCGAGATGCTGCCCGCGGAGTTGCAGCCCGTCCTGGATAAATGGAGCCAGGGGCTGCTGGCTGAAGAGAACTTTGTCCGCGAGGTCGGGTGGTACGTCCACTGGAACATGAATTTCGGCTATTACAAAAAAATCTTTGCCCTGGCTAAAGAAAAACACATCCCGGTTTATGCCCTCAATGCTCCGCGCAGCCTGATCACTAAAATCCGGATGCAGGGTTGGGATTCGCTTTCCGAGGAGGAGAAAAGGCTTGTGCCGCAGCCGGATCTTTCCTCGAGTGAACACCGGCTTCTCATAAGGACAATCTTCGAGAGCACGGAACTTCCTCACCAGATGAAGGGAGAGGGCCTCGATCAGGTTTTTGAGGGGCTCTACCGGGCTCAGGCTGCCTGGGACGAGGTCATGGCCGCCAATGCTGTTCTCTCCGCGAAGGAGGGCAAACGAAAGATGATCGTCCTGGCCGGTTCAGGCCACCTCCTCTATAACCTCGGCATTAACCGCCGTGTGCAGGAGAGGACGGGGCTGCCGTCGAAGACCGTGATAGTGGTTTCTGTGGAAGCCGGAGAAAAGTCTGCCACTGTCGCAAGAAGCCTGGGTGATTATATCTGGGGAATTGAGGAAGAAGAACAGGCGGCCTTCCCCTCGGTCGGACTCGCTTTCAGGAAGGTCGATGGCCTGGAGAACCTGGTCATAGAAAGAAAACCGATCGACGGCGCGGCGCTTGGCGCAGGTTTCGAAAAAGGAGATATCGTCCTTTCAGCCGACGGTAAAGCCTTCACTGACATCAACGAATTGAGGATTTACCTGGCGGGCTTTGGCTGGAACGAAGAGACAAAATTCCGCCTGCTTAGAGGTGGTGAAACAAAGGAGGTTGTCCTCAAGTTTCACGCCGAGGTCAAGACTGCCGTGATGCCGGTCTCCAAGCTAAAACGGGAAGAAGGAAAAAAGGTCGAGACGGCCAAGACGCCCAGGATAGAAAGGCTCGAGCGCCAGATCCAAAGCCTCCTGCAGAGAGCAGACGGAGAAGTTGGCGTGGCCATCAAACACCTGGAATCAGGGCAGGAGCTTTATGTTAACGGCGAAACGTCATTTCCGATGGCCAGCGTTTTCAAAATTCCAGTGCTTGTTGAGGTCCTGGCTCAGGTGAAAGAAGGGAAATTCAACCTGGAGGATGAGGTCAGCATCGACAAAAAAGACCAGCATCTCGGGAGCGGGCTGCTTTCCGACCTTGTCGCTCCGGGCATTAAGCTTTCGGTCAGGAATCTCATCCAACTGATGATGATGGTCAGCGATAACTCGGCCACGGACATCCTCCTGGAAAAAGTGGGGGCTGAGAATGTCAACAATCGTCTGGCTTCCTTCGGTATCGAGGGACTGACCGTGAACAGAAGTTGCCAGGAACTCATCATGGACTTTCTCGGTCTGGATTATCAGAAGTATAAAGGCCTGTCGCTCGATGACATCACCGCCGAGCTGGAGAAAGCGCCGGAACGCAGCAGGGAAGCTCGCCAGAAAGCCGTGACCGAGTTCAGTCGCGACCCGCAGGATCAGAGCACACCGCGGGCGCTCTGCCTCCTCCTCGAAAAAATCTTCAGGAAAGAGATTCTCGACCCGGCAGGCTGTGATTTGATTATCTCCATCATGCTCGATTGTCAGACAGGGGAGTCCAGGATCAAGGGAGAGCTGCCGCCGGGCACCCGGGTGGCCCACAAGACAGGGACGATAGCCGGCACGGTCAACGACGGCGGCATCATCTACCTGCCTGATGGTCAGGGCCATGTCATCCTGGCCGTCCTGACCAAGAATTTTATGGGAAAAACGAGCGACGTTGAGTCGATGATCGCCAAGATCGCCAGGTTTGTCTATGATTTCTTTTATTTCGCCCCCTGAAAATGAAAAAAAATTTTGCTGGGCGAAAGACCAAGCCTGAGGGCAGGAAGGAGGTTCCATGAATGTAAGGAATTTTAAGAAATTTTGGGAAAGGTCATGTCCGCTTTTTATTCTGACGCTTGCCCTTGTCCATTTTGGCTCTGGCCAGCCCCTGAAGACCCCCGCCGAGGAATCACGCTACACCCAGTACAGCCAGCACGAAGAAATTGCCCGTTTTCTGAGTGCCCTCGATTTCCTTTCCGCTGAGGTGACTGTCCGCGTCATAGGGAAAACAAAGGAAGTCAGAGAATTCCCTGCCAATGACCTTTTCCTGGTTATTTTGACAGAAGAAGGGATCGACTGCCCGGAAAAGTTAAACAGGCAGAAGCCGACCGTTTTGCTCGTGGCTTCTCAGCACGGGAATGAGCAATCAGCCAAGGAGGCAGCCCTCTGGCTCATCCGCGACATGGGTCTGGGAGAGCTCAGGCCGCTCCTGAAGAAAGTGAACTTTCTGGCCATCCCGCAGGCAAACCCTTATGGCAACTGGTTTGACCGGCGGCAGAATGAGCAGGACCTCGACCTCAACCGAGATCATGTCAAGTTGGAGTCCGAAGAGACAAAGGCCATCCACAGGGTTTTCCAGGCCTGGATGCCTGAGGCGACGATCGACGTCCACGAAAAGGGAGACGACTACTACCGGGTTTCCATCGGTTGCGTCTCCAACGTCAACATCCACCCGCGGCTCCAGGATTTTTCCCGGTCAGTTATTCTCAGCGCCGTCGCCAAGAACCTGGAGAAGAAGCAAATCACGTTTCATGAATACATAGTTACCCAGGAAATGGGGATCGATTCCTCTGCCGGCGTGCGCTACAGGCCTGAGGAGCTGTCTGGTCGGCAGGAGATGAAGCGGTACAGCACCACCGATCTCAACGATGGCCGCAACAGCCTGGGGATTTTTGAGACTCTTTCGTTTATCCAGGAAGGAGCTTCGCGGCGCGATCTTGAGACCCTCGAACAGAGAACCCGCTGGCAGTATTTCGGCCTTCGCTATTTCGTAGAGACGATCGCTGATCACGCCGCAGAAGTGAACACGTTAGTCAGGGAACTCCGCCGTTCCCTCGGTGAGAAAGCCAAGGCGTATTCGGAGGACGACCTTGTCCATCTCGCCATGGAGTATGTCCGCGACGAAAAAGAGCCCGTCCTGACCATCAAGAAGTTCGACCGGGCCGAAAGTCCGGTCCGGGGGATTCTCAAAGTGGATAAGAAGGCGGGCGAAACTCTCGCCATGGCGGATGTAGCCCCATACCCGTTTCCCGTTGAATACAAGGTTACCACTGAGGTCGTCAAGAACTGGTTCCCGGGGGTCATGCCGACATTAAGCGTGCCCAGGCCGCTCGGCTATATCATTCCCGCCGGGCATCAGGATGTCATCGAGACGTTGCTCGATCATGGTCTCAGCGTCGATTTGGTCACCAAAGATGTCGCCCTGGAGGTCGAGGCTTATCACGTTGGCGAAGTGGTCCCCGCCAGGTACGACTACCTGCCACCCGAAAAAATTGACGTGGAGAAAAAAATTCTCCAGGTTGTCGTCAAGAAGGGAGATTTTTATGTTTCCTGCGGCCAGGCCGGCGCAAACCTCATTCCCTGCCTGCTTGAACCGCAATCACAGTACGGGCTCATTCGCTACTGGTCGTTTAAGTTAGTGCCCGAAAAGGGGAATCTCTACGCGTTTTACCGTATGACAAACCAGGCTGCTTTGGAGCTTATTCCTTACAGGGATTGGGGAAGATAAGGCTTACTTTTTCTCGGTCAGTTCCAGGTAGATAATTTCGGGAAGGCTGAGCCATCGGGGTCTTGCTGACTGAGCAGGCCTGTCCTCGACGTTGAAAGCCTTCTTGATCTCATCGAGGGATTTTCTCTCCTCAATGAGTCCTTTGATACGGGCCTGTTTCTCCTCGAGCGACTGGATAAGCTCCATGATATCGCCGCGCGAGGCTTTGTCGGCGTGACCGGAGAGGAACGTCTCGGCGTCGAGCGCGAGCACGGCCTTGAGGACCTTGACCAACCCGAAAGAGTTTCCGTTCTTATGCCGATGAACGAGAGGGTCCCTCCCCTTGAAGAACAGGTCCCCCAGGAAGGCAACTTTCTCTACAGGAAAATAGACGACCACATCGCCGTTTGTGTGGGCCGGCCCAAAGTGGAGAAGCTGGACCGTCTCTCCGTCCATTTTGAGCTCGTATTTTTCTGAGAAAGTTATTTGTGGAAGGTAAGCCCGCAGCTTTTCCTCCTCGAATGCCTCCTCCAGGTGCTGCCGGGTGTTGTCGTGAGCGATGATCTCGATTCCCGCGGGAAAAGCCAGGAGGCCGTTGACGTGGTCGCCGTCGCTGTGTGTTAATACGACAGTGCCGATCGGATTAGGGGATAATTTCTTGGCTTCATCGAGCATCTGTTTCGCCGACTCTTCGCTCATTTTGGCGTCGATAACCAGGGTCTTCTGCCTTCCAAGAAATACGCCGGCGTTGGCTCCTCTCCCGCCCTTTACCTGGTAGATGGGCCCCGCAATCTTCTCGAAGGCAAGAGGCGGGGGTTCCTGCCCCGTCTGAGCGGCCGGGGGCGGTTGTTTTTGTTGAGCCGTTTGCTCCTGTCCGGTTGCCCAGCAGAGCAAAGCAAAAGCGCATAAACCTGCAGCCAGGAGGCATGTTTTCTGATCGTTCTTCATTGTTCCTCCTTTCTATGGAGACAATCCTCTCCCGAGGACCGTCCCCGGCATTATATCCTGAGATGGATCTTCAGCCTGTCCCCCAGGGCAAAGTTGATGGCGACTCTGGCCATCGTCACAACGGGCAGGGGAGCGGTCACGACTTCTGTTTTGCCTTGTTTCACGGCCCTGATGATGGAGAAGACGTTTTTCTCGGCTTCGACCAGCGTGTGCGTGATCCCGAGCTGCCAGATGTTGTGGCAATCGGAATCGCCGACGAGCGGTTTATTATGCCTGCCGGCCAGGAGAACCGCCTTTTTATTCCGGTTGATCAAGTGATTATAGAAAAAAGAATATTCGATGGCGTCGAATAAAGGGAGATAGTTCTCTAACTTCCTCCCCAGGCACTTAAACCCAGGAAAGAAGGGATGCGGAGCTATAACTAGGTTGTTGGAATTCCTTATTTTCTCGAGGTCTTCAAGCTTGTGGAGAGAAAGGATGACATGAGGATCAGGGTTGATGAGCAGGATGTGCTTCTTGGAAAGAGTCAGCTCGGTGCCTGGAATTAAGAGCACGCCTCGAGCCGCGGCATATTCCTCCAGCCTCGGGTTGTTGGTGACAATATCATGATTGGTGATGGCCAGGGCATCGAAACCCAGCTTGGCTGCCCGGTCAATGAGGTGTTCTGCACTGAAGTTGATATAATCCTTGGGATCATCGCAGGTGTGCGTGTGAAAATCGACTTTGAGCTTTCCGGGCATGTTTTCAAGTTAGCCTTTTGGAGACGTCCTGTCAACCGGCCAGGTTCAGCCCTGAATTGCCGATAGAAAAATGCTATCCCCGTCATCGCTCGCAAAGACAATTTTTTTCTGGGATTTCGGGGATCAGCGCCCGAGAGCTTCCTTGACTTTGAGCCCGATCTCGGCCGGGCTCTTGGCCACAACCACACCGGCCGCTTCGAGCGCTTCCATTTTTTCCTTTGCCGTTCCTTTTCCTCCCGCGATGATGGCACCGGCGTGCCCCATCCGGCGTCCAGGCGGCGCGGTCTGGCCAGCTATAAAACTGACCACGGGCTTATTGAATTCTTTTTTAATGTATTCGGCCGCTTCTTCCTCGGCCGTGCCGCCGATTTCGCCAATGATAATGACGGCTTCAGTCCCCTTGTCTTTCTTAAACAGCCTGAGCAGGTCGATGTACTTCATGCCCACGATCGGGTCGCCGCCGATGCCAACCGCCGTCGACTGGCCGAATCCCATCTTGCTCACCTGCTGGACGGCCTCATAGGTCAGGGTCCCGGAGCGAGAAACAATGCCGATCGTGCCCGCTGTGTGGATGTGGCCGGGCATGATGCCGATCTTGCACTTGCCGGGCGAGATGATTCCCGGCGTGTTGGGCCCGATGAGCGAGACGGGCTTATTTTTGAGGAAAGCCTTGGCTTTGATCATGTCGAAGGTCGGGATTCCTTCGGTGATGCAGATGATCACGGAGATGCCGGCGTCCGCTCCCTCCATGATGGCGTCGGCCGCGAAGAAGGGAGGGACAAAAACGGCCGCAGCGTTTGCTCCCTCTTTCTCCACAGCCTCGGCGACAGTGTTGAAAACCGGGACGTTGAGATGGGTCGTGCCGCCTTTTCCCGGGGTAACCCCGGCCACGACTCTTGTTCCGTATTCGATCATCTTCTGGGTGTGAAAGGTTCCTTCCCCGCCGGTGATTCCTTGAACGACGACCCGCGATTTTTTGTCAACGAGAATGCTCATCTCCTGCTCCTTTGCCTACTTCGCCAGAGCGACAACTTTCTCAGCCGCGTCCTTCATGCCCTCTGCCGGCGTGAAGGCCAGCCCGGAGTCCTGGAGAATTTCTTTGCCCAGGTCAACGTTTGTCCCTTCGAGCCGGACGACGATCGGGATCTGCGTGCTCAATTCTTTGGCGGCTTTGACGATTCCGTTGGCGATCAGGTCGCATCGGACGATGCCCCCGAAGATGTTGATCAGCGCGGCCTTGACGTCTTTGTCAGCCACGAGAATTTTAAAAGCGTTCGAGACCGCTTCTTCGGTCACTCCGCCCCCCACGTCGAGAAAATTGGCAGGCATGCCACCCGAATACTTGATGATGTCCATGGTGGCCATGGCCAGTCCGGCGCCGTTGACCATGCAGCCGACGTTGCCGTCCAGCTTGATGTAGTTCAGGTTGTATTTGGACGCCTCGACCTCCAAGAGATCTTCCTCATCCAGGTCCCTCATGGCCTGGATTTCCGGGTGCCGTGGGATGGCGTTGTCATCGAAGTTCATCTTGGCGTCAAGGGCCAGGACAACTCCTGCCTTGGTGATGATAAGCGGGTTGATCTCAGCCAGCGAGGCATCCGACATCTGGAAGGCTTTATACAGACTGGCGATGAACTTGACGGCCTGTTTATGCGTTTCACCGGCCAGCCCGAGCTCAAAAACAAGCTTCCTGGCCTGAAACCCTGCCAATCCTGCGGCCGGGTTGACCCACTCCTTGAAAATAAGCTCGGGGTGTTCGGCGGCCACTTTTTCGATCTCCACGCCGCCTTCAGTCGAGGCCATAACGACCGGGCATTCTCGAGCCCTGTCGATGACAACCCCAAGATAAAGCTCTTTGGCGATGTCTTGAGCCTCCTCTACCAGCAGGCGCTTGACCAGCCGCCCCTGAGGACCTGTCTGAGGTGTGACCAGGGTCATGCCGATCATCTTCTCTGCCAGGCTTTCCGCTTCCAGCGGAGAATCAGCGAGTTTGATGCCTCCGCCTTTTCCTCTGCCGCCGGCGTGTATCTGGGCCTTGAGGACGACGCGGCGGCCGATCCGTTCGGCTATCTGCCGGACCTCATCGGCACTTTCGGCCACCTCGCCGCGAGGCACTTGAACTCCGTGCTCACGAAGAATCTGCTTAGCCTGGTACTCGTGAATTTTCACTTTTTCGTCTCCTCCCTGTGTTGATATGTGTTCCTTGTTGGAGGCCGAGAGCGAGCCTCGCAACCCCTTTGCCGACCTTCCTTCCGGCTCCTCTCTCGGGCTTCTCCGCGACCCGGCCTCGGGCCGATCTTACTCGAGTTTGTACTTCTTCTTTCCTTCCTCGTAGAGGTCACCGCCATACATGTCATTGATCACGATACAGGGGAAGTCTTTGACTTTGAGCCGGATGATTGCCTCGGGCCCGAGCTCCGGGTAAGCCACCACTTCGGAGCCTTCGATACTCTTGGAAATGAGCGCTCCAGCCCCGCCGACCGCGGCCAGATAGACTGCGTTGTGCTTTTTCAACGCCTCCTTGACTTCCTGGCTGCGGGCACCCTTCCCGATGGTGCCCTTGAGGCCGAGAGCGTGAAGAGCGGGAGCGTAGGAGTCCATCCTGTAACTTGTCGTCGGACCAGCCGAGCCGATGGGTTTCCCCGGCCGAGCCGGTGTGGGACCGACATAGTAGATAAACTGGCCCTTGATGTCGACGGGAAGCTCTTTTCCCTCTTTGACGAGGTCAATGAGCTTCTTGTGGGCGGCATCCCTGCCTGTCAGAAGAAACCCGGTGATGAAGACCTTGTCTCCGGCGCGCAGGTTTTCGATAACGTCGTCTGTGACCGGAGTCGTGATTTTATGCTCAGCCATTTTTTTTGCTCTTTTTCCTGCTGTGACGGCGAGAGCTTTGTGCGTCGAGGGTTATAGCTGGGTCTCTTCGACGGTCTTCTTGACGCCGGCGGCCGTCTTCTGGAGCTGGGCCATCTCCTCTTCGGTGAGTTTGATCTCGTAGATTTTCTCGATGCCCTTGGCACTGATCATGATCGGCACGCCGATGAACAGGCCGTTGATTCCGTATTCGCCCTCGCAGAGCGCCGCTGCCGCGAGAATACGTCGCTTATCCTTGAGATAGGACTCAGCCATGATGATGGCGCTCCAGGCCGGGCTGAAGAAGGCAGAACCCTTGCCGAAGAGCTTGACGATCTCGGTCCCGGCCTCGCGCGTCCGCAGGACGAGCCGTTCAATCTGCTCCTGCGTGGCAATTTCGGTCAAGGGAACGCCGCCGACCGTGGTCATCCGGGGGAGAGGAACCATGTCCGGGCCGTGGCCGCCGAGGACAGTGCCTGCCACATCAGCCACCGACACGCCAAGCTCCATCGCGATGAACGCCCGCCAGCGAGCTGTGTCGAGCGTCCCCGCCATGCCGACGACCTGGTGCTTAGGAAAGCCGGTTAGCTTGTAAAAGGCGTAGACCATGGCGTCCAGGGGGTTTGTGACGATGACGCAAAAAGCTTTCGGCGCATATTCCTTGATGCCTGCGGCGACATCCTTGATGATGGTCAGGTTGGTGTTGAGCAGGTCCTCGCGCGTCATGCCTGCGACGCGGGGCTTGCCCGCTGTAACGATGGCCACATCAGCGCCCTCGATGTCCTTGTAGTCACCCGTGCCGATGATGTCGGCGTCATAATTGCCGTGCGGGGCCATCTCCATCAGGTCGAGGGCCTTTCCCTTAACCGGGTTGACGTAGTCGCCGATGTCGAGGACAACGATATCCCCGAGCTCTTTCATGGCTGCCAGCATAGCCAGGTTCTGGCCGATCTGGCCGCCGCCGATGAGGGCGATTTTTTTTCTCTGAAAATTCATGAAGACCTCCTCCTTTTTAAGATGATATCAATCGGAAGCTCAAAATATAATGAAATTTCCGGGGGGAGTCAAGACAGATGAGTCATTTAAAAAACGGATGGAGATCCCGGGTGTCAGGAGAGTTGGTCTTCGCTACATGGCTTTTTTGCAAAACCGAGGAATCCATCAGGCGGAGAAGGAGCAATAGATGGCTAAAATGCTATAAAAATATTTGTCGAACTTGAGTTAGAATTTCGTGAAGACCTGGATAAATTCACTTGTTTTTCGAGACTTTTTTCAGAAACTTTATCTTATTCTCCTCATCAATCTGGACGCCTTTTTGTGTTCTTGTTCTGATTATTTCGTCCGAAGCAAGAGTTTCATATTCGGTAATCCAGACATTGTCGAAATGATCCACGAAGCAGGTCCCCGCATCAGTCTCCACCTCCCACACAGGGGTTTCGAGGCGACATATATCTGAGATGCGGTGAACAAGTTCAAGCTTCCTTATTTTTATTCCGCCCATGGCCTTGTCCAAAAGTCTGATGACATCTTTTTTATCCTTGTGTGGCTTCCAAGCCCTTTTTTGTTCAGGAGTTTCTATCAAGAAGCCCCCTATGACCAAGCCAAACTCATCGACTGCGTGCACTCCAACAATTTCTCCCTTTTGCTTAACCTGGATTAAATAATAATAATCACAGGGATAGTTCAGACATCTTTGTTCAACTCTGACAATTTGGTCCACGGTTACACCCTTTTTATCAAGCAAAAAAATGTCGTACCCTGGCTCTTCATGCAATCCCATTTTTTTTATCCCGTACTTGAAGTCCTCAAGAATTTCAAAGCGACTTCTTGGAAACGGATAAGGGACAAAAGAAGGCGAGTTCGGGTCAGTAAGATCCTCTAATGTATACCGGGGAGGCCGGCTCCTTTCTTGTCCCAGAACGAAATTAGCACTTATCACTAAAATCAGTATTATTATCAATTTCCTCTTAGTCATCATTTTTTTCTCCTTCATATCATATAGGTAGGTAGGGCTCCCATTCATTTGCTTCATGAGGGGGTTCGCCGTAGTAAGTTCCGCCTTTTTTTGCGTGTGTTTTTTTGTGTCAAGAGGCGTGGGGCATTCCGCATTTTATCAGGGAAGACCAGCGAGCCGGATGGTCCTTCCTGCTTTTTTCGGATGCAAAAAATGTACATCATCGTGCATATTTCAAGGTTGGTCAAGATTCAATACGTGTGACCTCTCTTTTATCTCTTAGAGAATGATAAAATCGCTCTAAAGATGGACAATGGACCTTCGCATCGCTCAGCTCTACATTTGTTTTTGAGATTTCTTGAATGCTATTGAGTATCTTTTCCTTCTCACCAGAATCTATTATTTTTCCTCTGTAAAGAATTGCTATTCTGTCAACAATATCAAGTGAAGAAATCCTGTGTGTAATGATAATAGACAATGCCAGTAAACCCCAGGCTTTAGCCTGGGGATGAATGGCACCCGG
>JBBILQ010000029.1:0-25366 GCA_037444845.1 Candidatus Aminicenantota bacterium
CGCGTCTTTGGTGATCGCAATTTATGTGATGTTATTTGTGAGACGCACCACTAGAAGGACGAAGCAGGCTTTAATCTCTGACGATGAAATAATCGGTTTTCTTGCCCGCTGCAGCGACCATCTTGGCCTTGGCTGCATCAGCCTCTTCTTTGGACGAAAATCCTCCGACACGAACGCGGAAAAGCGGCTTCTTATCCGAAGGCTGGGGGTCGAGAACAATCACCTGGTAACCCTGGCTTTTAAACGTGAGGGCAGCTGACTGGGCAGCCTGGCGGTCCTCCAGCGCGGCCACTTGGACGTAGTAGCGGCCGCCTTTGGCGGCAGGGGATTGCGGCCGGGCCGCAGCCGGTTCAGTCTTCGGCTCTGGCCGGGGCTTTTCCGGAATAACGGCTTTCTGAGCCGGGACCTCCTCAGCTTTCGGGCTCGCGGCGGGCTCCTTGGCTTGATGCTTGACCTGGGGGAGGACAATCTTTTCCGGCTCTGTTGCGGGCTTCTGGGCGATAACGCTGGCTGTCTTGGCGACCTGGGCGTGCTTTTTTCCCACTGAAACCCCGAGGAGGAAGATGATGACGCCCAAAATCAGGATGCTGAGAAAAATAATGGCCAGCTGAGTGCTTGAAACCTGCAGTTCTCTGAATTCTCGGTTTTTTATCATGCCTTATCAGGTCTTGTTTTTTCGTAGGTGAATGCCTTGAGGAGTTCCATGGGGAGCGGGAAGACGATCGTGGAATTCTTTTCAGTGGCGATCTCGGTCAGGGTTCCGAGAAAGCGGAGCTGCAGAGCCTGAGGGTTGGTGGAGAGAATCTCGGCTGCTTGAGTAAGCTTGCTCGCCGCCTGGAATTCGCCGTCGGCATGGATGACTTTTGCCCGTCTTTCCCGTTCCGCCTCTGCCTGCTTGGCGATGGCCCGGACCATTGTGTCGGGCAGGTCGACATGCTTCATCTCCACAACCTGGACTTTGATTCCCCATGGATCGGTGTGTCTATCCAGAATCTCCTGGAGCTGGGCGTTGAGTTTTTCGCGTTCGGATAGAAGGTCGTCGAGCTCCACCTCGCCCAGCACGCTGCGCAGAGTCGTCTGCGAAAGCTGGGAGGTGGCGTAGAGAAAGTCCTGGACTTCGATGATCGCCTTGAGGGGTTCCATGACGCGGAAATAGACGACAGCGTTCACTTTCACCGATACGTTGTCTCTGGTGATAACGTCCTGGGGCGGGATGTCCAGAGTCACGATCCTCAGGCTCACCCGCACCATTCGGTCGATCGGCGCAAAGACAAAAATGAGCCCAGGGCCCTTGGGACGCGAGAGCACGCGTCCCAGACGGAAGATGACTCCGCGCTCATATTCGCGCAGAACTTTGATTGAGTTGAGAAGGTAGAGCACAATCAACCCGATGACAATAACCGGAAACGTTACCATTTGTTCCTCCTTTTTTTTATCTATAATTTATTTTCCTGACAGCCTTTAAGGACAGCCGGCATCGCCTGCAGGATTCAGGTTTTTTCTACACGAATTCTCAAGCCTTCCAGGACGGCAACAACTCTTACCCGGCTGCCTTTGGGAATCACGGCGGCGGATTCGGCATTCCAGAGCTCGCCATGGACAAAAACCTTGCCTTCCGGACTGAGATCGGTCCGGGCAATGCCGACCTCTCCGACGAGCCCTTCTTTTCCGGTGTGGACTTTCTTCGCATGAGATCTGACAACGAGAAAGACCAAGAATAAAAAGATCAACGAGAGGCCGATGGCCATGGGAAGGACAAATTTCAGGCTTGGCTGAAGCTCAGGGATGGGGGCGTTGATGAGCATGATTGAGCCGAGAACCATGGCGATGATCCCTCCTACGGATAGTATTCCATAGCTCTGCACCTTGACTTCCAGGATAAACAGGCCGATGGCCAGAAGAATCAGGATCAGGCCGACATAGTTGATGGGCAGAATCTGGAAAGAAAAAATGGCCAGGAGAAGACAGATGGCGCCTAGGACACCGGGCAGGATGGCCCCCGGGTTGGAGAATTCAAAATAGAGCCCTAACAGACCGAGCATAAGCAGGATGTAAGCAAGGTTGGGGTTGGAAATCGTCATCAGGAACTTCTGCCTGGCAGACATCGGGATGTCGATGAGTGCCTCGTCCTTGAGACGCAGGGTCTCCTCTTTGCCGTCAAAACGCCGGATTGTCTTTTGATCGAAGTGCTCGATGATTTCCTGGACGCTTTTGGCCACAAAATCGACAAGCCCTTGCTTGAAGGCTTCTTGTTCTGTATACGAGAGGCTCTGACGAACGGCGTCCTCGGCCAAACGCGTGTTCCTTCCTCTTCTTTCAGCCAACGTCTTGATATAAGAAGCGGCGTCATGGGTGACTTTTTCTTCCATGGTTTTATCCATGGGCTGGCCGGTGATCGAGATGCCAACAGGATGGGCTGCGCCCGTGCTCGTTCCCGGAGCCATGATGAAAAGGTCGCTGGCGATGGCGAGGAAAAAACCCGCCGACGCCGCCCGGGCGCCGCTCGGGCTAACGTAGACGGCCACAGGGGTCCGGCTGGCCAGGATTTTGGAAATGATCTCCCTCATCGAGGAGTCCAACCCGCCGGGCGTGTTTAAGATAATGATGACCAGGCGGGCGTTCTCACTGTCCGCTCGTTCGATCGTCTTGGTGATGTATTCCGAAGAAATGGGATGGATAGGGGCGTCGACAGTGATTTTGAAGACGGAGCTCCATCCCTGCGAAGGAATGACGAGCAGAAAGGTTAGGGCAACGATCGAGGGGAGAATCTTTTTCACCGCAGCTTTATTATAGGAACTCAGCTAAATCAAGTCAACAATCTGGCTTGACATTTTATTTTTGATTCATTAATTATAATTACATCTATCCGGTCTGAGGAGAATAAACAGATGATCAAGAATGATATTGCCCTTGCTATCGAGAAGAATTCAGAATTCAACAGGGCAAAATCACTGTTCATCGTTGAGTGCGTCCTCAAGGCCTTGAAAGAAGCCTTGGCCAAAAACCAGAAGATCGAAATCCGCGGGTTCGGGAGTTTCAAGGTCGTCAACAAGAAAACAGGCTATGGCCGAGACATCCGCCGCAAAAAGCAAATAAAAATAAAAAAAGGAAGACGGATCAAGTTCAGGTCAGGTCAGAAACTGAAAAACCGGCTGGCCAAGAAGTAGATGAACCGGCCAAAGATCTCAAGACCCGAAGGCCTTAAAACGTATTCTCTTTTATCCCGGAAAAGCAAAATCAGCGTCAAAAATTTTGCCAAAGACTACCAGCCCGACGGAAGTTTCAGAGATTTCGTTGACAGTCTCCCCGATATCCTGGCCGGCCGTGAGTTCAAGGATTTCATCGGGCGTTTGAAAAGGGCCAGAAAGAGCCACAAGACCATCTTCATGGCGATGGGCGCTCATGTCATCAAAGTCGGGCTGAACCCTGTCATCATCCGGCTGATGAAGGAAGGATGGGTCACCGGCCTGGCGCTGAACGGAGCGGGCATCATCCATGATTTCGAGATCGCCTTCAGCGGCCGAACATCAGAGGACGTGACTCACCAGGTTCAAACCGGAAAGTTCGGCATGGCCAGGGAAACAGGCCAGTGGCTCAATCAAGCCATAAACCGGGGAGCCAAGAGGGGAATAGGATTAGGCCAGGCGGTTGGAGAGGCGATCGCCTCTTCGGATTTTCCGTATAAGCGCTTGAGCCTGTTAGCGGTCTCTCATGAGCTCGGCATCCCGACGAGCGTTCATGTGGCGATAGGAACAGATACGATCCATTTTCACCCCGAGGCCAGGGGAGAGGCCCTGGGCAAGACCTCATTAGCAGACTTTTTCCTTTTCTGCTCGCTTGTCGAGAGGCTCGAGGCCGGAGTTTTCATCAACATCGGCTCAGCCGTCGTCCTGCCCGAGGTTTTTCTTAAGGCTGTTTCCTACGTCAGGAACAAAGGCCATAAGCTCGACAGTTTTACGGCGGCGGTTTTTGATTTTATCCATCACTATCGTCCTGCTCAAAACGTCATTCAGAGAACCCTCGGAAGCCGGAGCAAAGGATTCTACTTCATCGGGCATCATGAGATCATGATCCCGCTTCTGGCCGCTTCCCTTTTAGCCTGAAGCCAGTCCGCGGAGGGCGGGCATCTTTTTTGTTTTTCTTCCGGTAATCATCGAGCAGCCGACCGTAAAGAACCTCGCTCTGTCTGATGGTCTCCTCAAGAGAGCCTGAGGTGTCGATGACATAGTCGGCCTGCTTTATTTTTTGAGCGGAGGGCATCTGGCTTCGGATTTTTTCCCGGGCTTCTTGGCGGCTGATCCGGTCTCTCTCCATCAGCCGTTTGAGCTGAATTCTTTCCGGGCAGGTGACGACGACAATTTTATCGAAAAAACAGGTGTAGCCTGACTCAATCGTCAAGGCCGCTTCGGAGACGAAAATCTTGTGGAGTCCCTTCTTGGCCAGCCGGCGAACAGTTTGCTTCTTTTTTTCCAAAACGAGCGGATGGACAAGACGGTTGATGAATTGCCGTTCCTTGACACTGGAAAAAATAAGTGCGGCCAACTTTGGCCGGTTGATCGTCCGGTCAGGGTTCAGGATCGCCGGGCCGAAACGGTCGACGATCTTCTGCCAGGCGAAAAGGCCGGGCTTCATCAGGCTGCGGGCGACTCGATCAGCAGATTGGAGGGCGCAGCCGTGTTTCTCGAGGACAGAGGCCACGACCGATTTTCCCGTGGCTATTCCGCCAGTCAAACCAACGATGAGCATGGACGTTGGAGGAGGAAGAGGCGGGGAGGAATCACTTCGGCTTCTTTTTTTTGCCCACCTCGATAAATTTGAAATCCTTGTCGAACCGGATGGCCACACCCTGCCTTTTCGCTCTTTTATCGGGCTCCTCGAGCCGGACGGTGATTCCTCCGAGGTTAAGCTTGAGGTTTTTCCCGCCCGTCAGCTGGCGAGGGAGGTCGATCATGAGGTTAAGCTTGGAGCCGACGACGACGCCCGAATCGAGGCAGAAATAGGCCCCGGTGGCGCTGATGTTTTCGATGGTCGTCGACTCTTCGAACTTTTTGCCATCAGCCAGCTTTCCCTGAATGCTCGTGGCCAGGGGCAGGTCGAGCCGCCATTCCCGCCGTCTGTTGGCCTGAATGAGAGGAAAGGGTTTTTCTTTTTTCGATTGCTGGACTTTTTTCATCTCAACCTCTCATGATTGGAATTCGTCAGAACAAGGCCGAATTAATGGCATAAAGAGCGAGCTGAAGCCGGCTGTGGGTGTCGAGCTTGGCATAAATGCTCTTGATGTGAGAGCGCACTGTGTTCTTGCTGATAAACAGAGTTTCAGCAATTTCATCGTTGCTCTTGCCCTGTCCGATAAGCCTGAGAACCTGAAACTCGGTTGGAGTCAGCTGGTCCAGAGTCTTTTCCTTGAGGTCCCGGCCGACCACAGAAATGATCCGGTCCATGATGCTGCTCATTTTATCGCGCGGCAGCCAGATCTCTCCCTTGTTGATAACCCGGATGGCCTCAGAGAGCTGGGTGGCCGGGTCGGTCAGGTCAAAGTAGCCTCTTGCCCCGGCGTTGATAAGCCCGACGATTTCCTCATGCGAAGGAATGCTCCCCAGGAGCAACAGCTGTGATTTGCTCTGAATTTTGGATATTTCCTTTATCGCTTTGCAGATTTCCCGCATGTTCGGCAGCGGCTCGGTGTTCGCAAAAACGATGACCTGGGGCCTCAGCTTCTTGATCGATTCCATAAAGGTCTCGATCGTGTTTTTTTCGACATTAGCGATGTCGATCCCAGAATCGGATTCCAGGGCTTTCAGAATTCCTGAGAGAATAATTTCCGACGGGCAAAAGACGAGGATTTTAATTTTTTTCTCATCCAAGGCTATTGTCTTTTTATTCATAGCCCTCTCACTCTTTTGATTTTATTTACCGCGTAGCCAGTGAAGCATCTCCCATTATCTGGCGGAATTCTATTAAAACGCGTGAGCCTTGTCAAGAAGTTATCGGCGGGAAAAGAATGATCAGTTGACGGACGGAGGGAGGGGGTTGAGCCTGAATCTTTTGTCCAGGCGGATCGAAACCAGTTTCTTTTTTCCGCTCTGGGCGGGTTCTGTCTGGGTCAGGATGACAGTTCCGGAGAGCTGAAGCTTCAGATGGCTCTCCAGGATGAGGGTCTTAGGGATTTCCAGTGACAGGTCGAGCTTGGACCCCACCGTCACCCGGGACCGCAGCAAAATGGTCGCCTCCTCGGAGCTGATCGAGAGGATTTGAGTTTTTTCCTTGAACTTGTTTTCCAGGACATCCACCCCCGTCACGATAGCCGGCAGAGAGAGGTCGAAGGCCCGCTCTTTCTTCCCGGCTCCAGCAGCTCCCGGGATGACGGGTGAAGAAGAATCTCCTTGGTTTTTCATTTCTCCGTTGCCATTTTGGAGGGAGGCGGCTTCAAAGGCAATCCCTCTTGGAGATGAATTATAGGGTGATTTTTTGGCCATTCTCATCATCCGTCGTGACTAAGCTTTAGAGTCTATCCTCGTGTCCGCGATCGTTGACGGGATCGACGGCGCGGCCCTCTTAATCATCGGCTTTGATGAAATACTTATTTTCAAAGCGCAAAGAAACTCGCTGCTTAGCCGGATGAGAATTGTTCGCCTCTACCAGAGCGACTTTTCCGTTGATAACCAGCTTCAGGTTTTTATCCTCAGCCAGCGAAGGAGGAAGGTCGATGATCAATTTCAGATTCGAGCCCAACGCAATGGAGTTCATCAGGTTGAAGGAGGCGCCGCGGTGGCTGATGTAAAAGAGCAACGTTTTTTCCTGGAATGATTTCCCGGCGGCGTCTCGGCCTTCAACCAGCGTTGGCAGGGGGAGGTTAAAAACCTGGTCCTTGGTCTCCGTTTTGCCCAGACTGAAGAGCGGGGATTTCGATAGCATCTTCGCTTCCTTTTCCTTTTTTGAGAGTATAAAATGCCATGGTCTAAAGGGCCGGTCAATCACCCCTTTGGATGAAACGAGGGGTGAATTTTTTAGGGAGATTTTTTAGTCCTCATCGGTCGCTCCATCACCCTGAGGTAGTAACCCCCATCGTGTCAGTCTTCTCGCAAGCCTTTGAGGTTCTCAGACCAAGCGGCCCATCTCTCAAATAACCTGGCTTGGGGACGATCCTTAAAGACGCGCCGCCGTCGCCGGTGCTTCAGCGAACTCTTGAAACGGAGCGGCTTCGTCTCTTTAATCGGTCTTGAGAGAAGAGGTGCAGAAAGGGCAGCGGGAGGCTTGGACCGGAATGGATGAGAAGCAATAGGGGCAGTTTTTTGTCGCCGGAGGAGCTGCGGGCGCTTCCGCTTGTCTTTTCAGCTTGTTGATCTGGCGGATGACGATGAAAATCGCAAAAGCGATGATGATGAAGTTGATGAGGGTGTTGATGAAGACGCCCAGGTTCAGCGTCACGGCTCCCGCTTGTTTGGCCGCGGCCAGGGATGAATAGGGCCCGGCTGTCGCGCCCTCTTTAAGCACGACGAAGAGGTTGGAAAAATCCACCTTTCCCAGCGCGAGCCCGATCGGCGGCATGATCACGTCAACGACAAGAGAGTTGACGATGGCTCCGAAGGCCGCGCCGATGATGATGCCGACGGCCATGTCGATGACATTGCCCCTGATGGCAAATTCCTTGAATTCTTTTAACATGGTTCCTCCTTTCTCGCCGTTCGTGACAATTCTAATCACTGGCTTGCAAGGGTGTCAAGGGCGATCCCCATTCCTTGACAAAAAAAAGGGTGGTGGATAGGATAGAAGTCGCCAAAATTGGCGACGCGGAGAACTCCGTGAATAAAAACGAACGGTTTGTCAAGCAGATCACACTAAAAAGTGAGGATTTCTCGCGCTGGTACGTTGAGATCATCCGCAAGACAGAAATGGCCGATTATGCGCCGATGAAAGGGATGATGGTCATCCGGCCTTACGGCTATGCGATCTGGGAGAACATCCGGCAGCTCATGGACATGCGGATAAAGGACGCGGGGCACGAGAACGCCTATTTTCCTCTCTTCATCCCGGAGAGTTTCTTGAGAAAAGAGATGGAACACCTGGAGGGGTTCGCGCCAGAAGTGGCCTGGGTCACGCACGGCGGCCAAGAAGAGCTCGAAGAGAGGCTGGCTGTCAGGCCGACCTCAGAAGCGATCATCGGCTCGATGTACGCCAAATGGATCCAATCGTGGAGAGACCTTCCTGTTTTGATCAATCAGTGGGCCAATATCGTCCGCTGGGAGAAAGTCACGCGGCCTTTCCTGAGGACGACGGAGTTCTTGTGGCAGGAAGGTCACACCGCTCATGAGACAGCGGAGCAGGCTCAAGAAGAGACCATCAGGATTCTCTATCTCTACAAGGACTTTGCCGAAAAAGAGCTGGCCATTCCAGTCATCGAAGGAAGAAAGTCGGTCAGGGAAAAATTTGCTGGAGCCGAGGAGACCTACGCCATCGAAGCGTTGATGTCAGACGGTAAAGCTTTGCAGATGGGAACATCCCATAACCTTGGTCAGCATTTCTCCAAGGTTTTCAACATCCGGTTTGAAGACAGAGAACAAAACCTCCAGTATGTCTGGCAGACCTCCTGGGGGGTTTCGACCAGGTTGATCGGAGCCCTGATCATGAGCCACGGAGACGATTCTGGGTTGCGGCTGCCGCCTCAGGTGGCGCCGTTTCAGGTTGTGGTCGTACCGATTGCTCTGGGCGACTGGAAAAAGGATGTCTTGCCGTGGGCTGAACAAATCAGCCTGGATTTACGCCAGAAGGGCATCCGTGTCAGGCTCGATGCCCGAGAAGAATACACGCCAGGATGGAAGTTCTCCGAATGGGAGATGCGCGGTGTCCCCTTGAGGTTGGAGATCGGCCCGCGTGATGTCAAGGAAAACCGCTGTGTGGCCGTGCGGCGCGATGTCCAGAAAAAAGAGTTTTTGAACCTGGATTCATTGGCCGAGCTGGTTCCCGATCTTCTCAGGGACATCCAGACATCACTTTATCATCAGGCGCTCGATTTTCAGCGCCGCAACACCCGCCGGGCTGAGGATTACGAGGAGTTCAAAGAGACGATCGAGTCCCAAAAAGGGTTCATAAAAGCCTGGTGGTGCGGCGATACAGGATGCGAAGACAGAATCAAAGAAGAAACCATGGCCACCGTCAGAGTTATTCCGATACGCCGAGAAGAAGAGGAAAAGGCTGGCCGCTGTGTTTATTGCCGGAAAGAGAGCCGGGAACTCGTTTATTTTGCCAGGGCTTATTAGAGGTTTTGCAGACAGGCCCATCCGCCGCGGACGGGGGTGTGCAGTGTCAGAAAGGGACGGAGAATTCGCCGAAGAAAGGGATCGCATGGTCGAAGCCCAGCTCAAGGAAAGAGGAGTCAGAGATGATAAAGTCCTCCAGGCTATGCACAAGGTCCCTCGTCATCTTTTTGTGCCAGAGGAAATGAAGCCTTTCGCATACGGAGATGAACCGCTTCCGATCGGCGAGGGACAGACAATCTCGCAACCTTATATTGTCGCTTACATGACCGAGGCCTTGGAACTCAAGGGCGACGAGATTGTCCTGGAGGTAGGGACTGGCTCGGGCTATCAGACCGCCATCCTGGCCGAGATAGTTAGGGAAGTCTACACGATCGAGCTCGTCGAAGTGCTTTCTTTAAGAGCCAAAGAAATTCTGCATAGACTTGGCTATGCAAACATTCATTTTAAAATAGGCGACGGAACGTTGGGCTGGCAGGAGCACGCCCCGTTCGACGCGATGATGGTCACAGCCGCTCCGCCTTCAGTGCCGAAAAGATTGCAGGACCAGCTCGGCGGAGCAGGCAGGATGGTCATCCCGGTGGGTTCATGCTTCCAGGAGCTCGTCCTCGTCAAGCGCGAGAAAAGGGGCTTTAAGAAGAAAAAGCTGCTGCCCGTCCGTTTTGTGCCGTTGATCACGACTCACTGAAAACGATGAGACAGAAGCGTTTTGTTTTCCTGCCCTTGCTTTGGGTCGGGCTCTGTTGCGCCGGACAGGCCATGAAAGACAGGTTCATCAAGGTCTATTTTCCGGATGGCTTTGCGGTCACAGCAGAGCTGGCCGTCACCGATGAAGAAAGACAGCAAGGACTGATGTTCCGGCAGCAAATTCGCGAAGACCAGGCTATGCTCTTTATTTTTGAGGAAGAAGGGGTCCATTCTTTCTGGATGAAAAACATGAGGTTTCCGATTGACATTATCTGGCTGGATAAGGATAAGCGGATTATCCACATCGAGCCGGAAGTCCCAGCCTGCCTGCAGGATCCCTGCCCCTCCTATTCGCCGGGAAAGCCAGCCAGCTACGTATTGGAAGTGCGGAGTGGCTGCGCTGAAAAACATGGCCTTCGCGTTAGCGACAGGCTTGATTTCGTTCTGCCTCGATCCCTTAGCAAATTTCTTTATCAATAACCTCTGGGTCGCCCGTTTGACACTTCTGCTTGGTGGGAATTATAATTTCCAGCTGAGACTTGCTGGAGAAAAAGGAGAGCGACAATTAGCGGCAAATTCCTGGATCTCATCCATGCGAGAGTCCTGCTCTGCGACGGCGGGATGGGAACCATGCTTTACAACAAAGGCGTTTATCTCCAGACCTGTTTCGATGAGCTCAACCTCTCTAACCCGGACCTGGTCAAATCTGTGCACCGCGAGTACATCCAGAGCGGCGTTGAGATTATCGAAACGAACACCTTTGGCGCCAACCGCTACAAGCTCAAGAAATTCGGGATCAATGACGTGGTCAGGGAGATCAACGGCGCCGGCGCCAGGATCGCCCGGGAGGAAGCTGGCCGGGAGGTCTTTGTGGCCGGTTCTGTCGGTCCTTTGGGGCTAAAAATTGAGCCGTGGGGACCGACCTCCGTCGAGGAAGCCGCTTCGGCCTTCACCGAGCAGGTTGAGGCCCTTCTCCAGGGAGGCGTCGACCTGTTCATTCTGGAAACATTCTCCGATATCAACGAGATTCACCAGGCGATCAAAGCCGTGCGCGGAGCAGCGGGGGACATCCCTATTGTGGCCGAGATGACCATCGAAGAGGACGGCAACAGCCTTTACGGAACAACCCCCGAGGTCTTCACAAAAAAGTTAGAGGAGTGGGGGGCTGACGCGGTCGGCGTCAACTGCAGCGTGGGTCCGGCGGCCATGCTCCAGTGTGTCGAACGCATGGCACGGGTGACCTCGCTTCCTCTTTCAGCCATGCCCAACGCCGGAATTCCGACAGAAGTCGAGGGACGCAACATCTATCTTTGTTCGCCTGATTATCTGGCCGAGTACGCTAAGAGGTTCATCCAGGCCGGAGTTAAGATCGTCGGCGGATGCTGCGGCACGACGCCGGCTCATATCAAGGCCATCAGGAGTGCCATCCGGGCTCTTCAGCCGCCAAGGCGACGGCTGATCACTGTCGCTCGGACGGAGGAAAAAGGACGGGAAGCCAAGGCCGTGCCGAAGCGCGAAAAATCCCGTCTGGGCCGAAAACTCGATGACGGCGATTTTGTTACCTCGGTGGAAATCCTTCCCCCGCGGGGAGTCGACCCGCGAGCCGCTTTAGCCGCCGCTCTTAAGCTGAAACGGGCCGGCGTTGATTGCGTCAACATTCCTGACGGTCCCCGGGCGAGCGCCAGGATGAGCTCCATGTCGCTCGCTATTATTCTGACTCGAAGCGCGAAGAGCGAGGTCATCCTTCACTACACGTGCAGGGACAGGAATCTGTTGGGCATGCAGTCTGACCTTCTCGGTATGTTTGCCCAGGGTCTGCGCAACCTCCTCATCATCACCGGAGACCCGCCCAAGTTAGGAGATTATCCTGATGCTACGGCTGTTTTTGATGTGGATTCTATCGGGCTGACGAATGTTGTCAGTTCTCTCAACCGCGGTCTCGACATCGGCGGCAAGAGCCTGGATAAGCAGACAACCTTTCTCATCGGCGTCGGAGCCAACCCGGGAGCGCTCAACCTTGACTACGAGATTTCACGTTTCGAATGGAAAGTCGATGCCGGAGCTGAGTTTGCCATCACCCAGCCGGTTTTTGACGTCCGGCTTTTAGAAAATTTTCTCCAGCGCATCTCCCACTGCCGGATTCCCCTCCTGGCCGGGCTTTGGCCTCTGGCCAGCCTGAGAAACGCCGAGTTCATGCACAACGAAGTCCCCGGGTCAAGGATTCCCGAAGAGGTCATGGGACGGATGCGCCGGGCTCAGGACATTGGACCGGAAAGAGCGCGCCAAGAGGGCGTGGCCATAGCCAGAGAAGTCCTCAGGGACGTCAAAGGCATGGTCCAGGGGGTTCAGATCTGCCCTCCGTTGGGACGGTTCGACCTGGCCCTTCAAGTGCTCGAGGCTCTTTAGGCGGTCTGGCCGAAAACGAGTTTTTCCAGTTCCCCCGCAACGTTGGCCGGCGCGTTGTCGTCTCCCAAAAGGCGGCGCAGCCTCAAGAATTCCGTTTTCATCTCAGATCTTTTTTCGCCGGACTGAAGAAGCCTTGAGGTTTCGAGCGCCAGCGTGTTGGCAGTGAACCGGCTTTGAATGAGCTCCGGGATGATTCGCTTCCCGGCCAGGATGTTGACGATGCTGTAGTCCTTGATTTTCACCAGCCTCCGGAATGGATAGTAGGTGAGGGGAGAGAGCCGGTAGAAAGCGACGAGCGGAGTTCCTAAAAGAGCAGCTTCAAGGTTGGCCGTGCCGCACGCGGAAAGAACAAGGTCGGAAAAAGCCATGGCTTCGTAGGCGTCCTCGGTCAAAACTCTGTCCCGGTCGTCGGCGTTGGCTGTGAGTTCGTCAACCCAGCGTGCCTCTAGACATTCGGCAGCGATCCATAGAAAAGCAACCTTAATATCAGGCCTTATTTTTCTTGTGGCTTCAGTCAAAACTGGAAGGTGGTGCTTCACCTCCGTCTTCCGGCTGCCGGGGAGAAGCGCAATGATCTTGGCGTCCGTCGGCAAAGAGTATTTCTTGAAGAATTCGGCCCGGCTCAGGCGTGTTCTGACCTTGTTCACCAGCGGATGTCCGACAAAGCGAGCGGGGATGTCATGCGCGTCGTAGATGGCTTTTTCAAACGGGAAGATTAAGAGCATCTTTTCGACTGTCCTTTTGATTGTCTTAAGCCTGCCGCTCCGCCAGGCCCAGACCGTTGGGCTGATGTAGTAGACGGCGGGAATGGCCTGCCGTTTCAGTCTTTTGGCCAGACGAAGGTTGAAATCCGGAGAGTCGATGAGCACGGCCGCCCGGGGCCGTCTTGCGGTGATCTCGCTTTCCAGGCCTCTGAAAATCCTGCGGATACGGGGCAGGCTGGAAAAGACTTCGAAGAGGCCGATGGCGCCGAGCTCCTCCACTCTGAAAATGACTTCGACTCCTTCTTCTTGCATCCGGGGCCCGCCGATACCAAAGAAGGAAGCGGAGGCATCCCTTTTCTTGAATTCCCGGACGACATCAGCGCCGTATTTTTCGCCCGAGTTCTCGCCGGCGACGATAAGGAATGAATTCATGGGAGCCTGGAGGCTTGGCCGAAATAAGAGATTTCAGGGAGGTTGTTGGGGTCCTGGCCGTAGAAAAAAAGCCATTTGTCGTAGGTCGTCTGGTCGTTATAAACCTTGATTGATTTTCTGGTCGAGGAGCTGACGACGCCCAGAATCTGCGGGTTTTGGATCGAGGGCAGGGCGTCAATCGGAGCAACGAGGATTCTTTGGGGTGAGAATGCTTGAGGCTGGCCGGCGGGCCGCCGCTCTCCCGTGGCTCCTCTCTCTCTCGGCTGGGCAGCCGGCCGGTACTGGAGCATCCGGCCCACTCCCTCCTGAAGAAGAATGATGTTCCACTTGCCGTCAGCAGCCATCGGATCCCGGTACAGCCTGCGGACATATTTTTTTTCTGCGAGTTCTGCCAGAGTCTTGGGGAAGCGGCCAGGGTTTTTGAGCTGGTAGATGCGGACTGCTTCAACATACTGCTTGCCCCGGAAGATCAACTCTTCCTCTTTTTCCCTTTGAATCTGCGTCTGCCAGACTGGAACGGCCACCATCAGGCCGATGCTCATGATGGTCATGAGGAGCACCAGCATGATCATGACGTAGCCTTGAGTCCGCATCAATCAACCCTCACCATGAGTGGTAAGCCGTCCCGTCCAGGCCTTTCTCCTTCGACCCGGAGCGGACATCGATGACCCCGAATTCCATCCCGGGCTGCATCTCTTCAAAAGACGGAGTCTCCCTGATTTCAACCCAGGTGTTGGCCGATCTGGTTATTGGGTCGACAGGAATCTGCCGGATATAGCCATCCTCGACCAGCATCCGCAGCGAGGCCGGATACTTTCCTTTGTCCGTGTAATACTGGTCAATCAGCTTTCGCATGATAAAGAGGTTTTCCTTGAGGACAGCTTCGCGAGCTTTCTTCAGGCTTGTCTTGTATTGGGGCAAGGCGAGGCCAACCAAGATGCCGATCAGAGCGAACACGATGATGATTTCAATCAGGGTAAATCCCGCTTGCGGCCTGCGGAATGACATCTTCATTCTTTCACCAGTCTCTGTACTTTGTTCCATCCAGGGCTGTCGCGTTGCTTTTTGTGTAGACATCGTACACATTCGCCCCTCCCCAAACGGTCGAGTCAGGTTCATCTTGGTATGACCGAAGCCCCCAGTCGGAAGAATCGGTCATCGGATCGCGGGGGATTCTTCGGAGAAACTTGACGATTTTCTGGCTGGACGTTCGGCTGCGGCCGGCTGAACCGCCGCTGTCGTCTTTGACCTCGACGCCCTTGACCAGAGTCTCCAGGTCGGGAGGGTAGCCCTCGGAATCTTCTTCGACGTCGATCTTTTTCTCGTCGGCCAGCTTTTTGTAGGCGTCGATGGCCTCGCGGATAAGGCGGAGGTTGCGCTGGAGCTCGATCTCCTTTTCTCTTTTGACGGCTGTTTTGGCGATGGGCATGATGGCCGATGCCAGCACGGCGAGGATGGCCAGTGTGACGAGCATTTCGACGAGGGTAAAACCTCTCTTCGCTCGGTCGCGGTCAGCCATTTTTTGATGCCGGCTTATATCAGAATCTGAATTTATCTCTCGGCCCGCGTCTCCTCTCGCCACGATGATAGACCTTCCTTCTTGGGTATTGCCGCGGCTGCTCCTCGGGCGGGGAGGCGCCCCGATCTTCAAGAGCTTTCCTGCTCACGCGGACCTTGTGGTCTTCATCGATGCTAATGACTTTGACGTCGATCGCCTGGCCGAGCTTGAGCACATCCCGGACGCTTTTCACGCGGTAATGGGCAATTTCGGACACATGGAGAAGGCCGACGATGTTGGGCAGAATTTCGACAAAAGCTCCGTACTCCTCGACCCGGACGACTTTGCCCTGGTAGACCTTGCCGATTTCGGCTTCGGCCGTGATCTCGCTGATCATTTCTTTTGCTTTTTCTGCGGCGATCATATCAGAAGAGGCGATGGTGATTTTGCCGGTCTCTTCGATATCGATCTTGGCCTTGGTTTGGGCGATGATTTTCTTAATGACCTTGCCCGCCGGTCCGATGACTTCGCTGACTTTCTCCGGGTTGATGAACAGGGTGATGATGCGCGGCGCGTAGGGAGAGATTTCAGGCCGAGGAGCGGGCAGGACTTCCTTCATCTTGGCCAGGACCTCAAGCCTTGCTTTCCTGGCCTTGAAAATCCCTTCCCTGAATATCTCCGTTGCGATGGCCGGAATCTTGAGGTCGAGCTGGATGGCCGTGATGCCTTTTTCGGTTCCCGTGACTTTCAGGTCCATATCTCCGAGGTGGTCCTCAAGACCGGCGATGTCCGTGAGCAGAGCGTATCTTGGCCCATCGGTGATCAGCCCGATAGCGATTCCGGCAACTGTCATGGAGAGGGGAACGCCCGCGTCCATCAACGACAGGACACCCCCGCAGACAGTGGCCATGGATGAGGATCCGTTTGATTCCAGAATATCCGAGACAATGCGGATGGTGTAAGGGAAAACATCCTCCGGCGGAATGGCGGGGAGGATGGATTTTTCGGCCAGAGCGCCATGACCGATTTCTCGTCTTCCCGGGGCCCTCAAGAAAGAAACTTCGCCCACAGAAAAAGGCGGAAAATTATAGTGCAGCATGAAGCGCTTTTCGGCTTCCTCTCCCAGCCCGTCAAGCCTCTGGACATCCTCGAAGGTCCCGAGAGTGACGGTCGCCAGACACTGGGTTTCACCCCGGGTGAAAAGAGCTGAGCCATGGGTCCGGGGCAGGATACCCGCTTCGATGGAGATGGGTCGAATATCGTCAAAACCCCGTCCGTCAGCTCGTTTTCCCTGGTTAAGGACAAGATCACGAACAAGCTTCTTCTCCAACTGGAAAAAGATTTCTCTTGTCTCAGCCGCTTCTTCCTCGTTCTCGGGAGGGATTTCGTCGAGCAGTGTTTTGAGGATTCCTGCGGCTTCGTTTTCGCTTTCTTTTTTGGTCTTGATCTGGATGGCATGGACGAGGTCGGGTCCGATTCGCTTTTCGATTTGGTCGAATTTCTCCTGGCTCAAGGTTTTGACCTCGAACTCCCGCTTCTTGATATTGAGTCGCGAGAAGAGCTCTTTTTGAGCTTCGACGATCCGCCGTATTGGCTCCTCAGCCAGGGCAACCGCCTCAACGATTTTTTCCTCCTCCACTTCCATCGCTCCGGCTTCAATCATCACAATGCCCTTTTCTGTGCCAGCGACGACCATGTCCAGGCGGCTCTTTTCGAGCTGAGGCCCGGTCGGGTTGAGGATGAATTCACCGTCGACAAACCCGACCTTAACGGCGGCGACAGGCGTAAAAAACGGAATATCAGAGAAGTAAAGGGCGGCCGAGGCGCCGATGATGCCCAGGGTGTCGGGCTCATTTTCCAGGTCGGCTGAAAGGAGAAGGGCCACGATCTGAGTGTCGGAGTAATACCCTTCTGGAAAGAGCGGCCGGATGGGGCGATCGATCAGCCGGCTGACGAGGATTTCACGTTCCGATGGCCTGCCCTGGCGCTTGAAGAAGCCGCCCGGGATTTTTCCGGCTGCGTAGGTGTTTTCCCGGTAATCGACGATGAGCGGCAGGAATGGCCTTTCTTCCTTGACATCTTTTTTCGACGTGGCGGCACAGAACATGATCGTTTCCCCGTACCTGACGACAGCTGAGCCGTCGGCCTGACGGCCGATTTTGCCAATATCAATGGTAAGAGCCCGGTTGTTGATTTCAAGAGTGATCGTTTGAGACATTGCCTTTCCTAAGAAAATGATCTATTTTCGCAGGTTGAGCTTCTGGATCAGCTTCTCGTACCGAGAGGCGTCTTCTTTCTTGAGAAACGCCAGAAGCCTTTTGCGCCTTCCCACTAACTTCATCAACCCCACCCGAGAGGTGAAATCTTTTTTGTGGGCAATGAGATGGTTGGTAAGGGAGTTAATCCTTTCGCTGAGCAGCGCAATCTGAACTTCGGGAGAGCCCGTATCCTCAAGCTTGTTCTTGTTGTCGGCTATCGCCTTCTCTTTTTGTTGTTTGCCTAACACTGCGTTTTCTCCTTCAAGTTAGCCTTAAGTCTATCAAAATTCTCCGGCGTTGTAAACCTGCCAGTTTTAAAGGGAATAGGTGAAAAAAAGAGGCAAAGATTGGCCTATCGGGATTTGAGGTTTTCCTTGCGGCGAAGAAGCTCCAGGGCATAGCGGGAAGAATAGCCTCCCATCGAGCCCTTGATTCCTGCCAGCTTCTTTTCGACCTCGGCCAGAGTCAGTTGGTTGATTTTCTTGTTGCGCTTGGCTTTCTCCTCTGCCTGCTCAGTTTTTTCTTCAGCCATATGCGAATCCTCTCTATATAGGGATAGATTTTTTTGCTCTCTGTCCTACAACAGTATAGCAAAATCCCTGCATTTGGGCAATGCCGCAGCGATTCCGAAGGAGACTTGAAGACAGCGGATGAATTTAGTATAGTCAAAACCCTGTGTATATTCTCTACAGCTTTCTTCTTTTCCTGGGCCTTTTAGTCTATGCTCCTTCCTATTTTTTTAAGACGAGAAAAAAGGATCGGGGGGGATTCAACTTCCTCGACCGGCTGGGCCTGAGGCTTTCCCGCAGGACTTCGGTCAGGCCTTGCCTCTGGTTTCATGCCGTCTCTGTCGGGGAAGTCCTGAGCCTGAGGCATCTCTTGAGAGAAATCAAGAAAGAGCATCCTGACTGGGAAATCTACTGTTCAACGCTGACCAGCACTGGCCATGGAGTTGCCCGGGCTAAGCTGGCTGAGGCGACTTCTGTCTTTTTTGTTCCTCTCGATTTTGCCTGGACGGTGAAGAGGTTTTTCCGAGCTCTCCACCCCGACCTGTTTGTCCTTGTCGAGTCAGAGTTCTGGCCTAACCTGCTCCGCATTGCGGGGAAAAGCGCTTCCGCTGTCCTCGTGATCAACGGTCGCATCTCTGACCGTTCCTTCAGGAAATATCGGCTTTTCAAGCCGCTGATGAGGCGGATCCTCCATCCTATCGACCGTTATTTAGTCCAGACAGAAAGAGACAGAGGAAGGCTGCTGGCTCTGGGTGTGCGGCCGGAGAAAACGGACGTGGTGGGGAACCTCAAGACCGATGTGAACCTGCCCGAGATCGAGCCCGAAGACCTGGCCAGGCTCAAGAGAGAGATTGGCCTTTCTCCGGATAAGAAAGTCATTGTGGCCGGAAGCACTCATAGGGGAGAAGAGGCTGTGCTGCTCAGCGCCTACTGCGCGTCGAGGGAAAAAAGGGAAAACATCAGCATGATCATCGGACCCCGCCATCCCCAGCGGGCCGATGAGGTGGAGAAACTGGCAGCGGGCTTCGGGCTTAGGGTATCGAGAAGGACCGAGGCCGGTCCAGGGAGAAGCTGGGATGTTTTGATTTTGGATACGCTGGGAGAGTTGGCCGTTTTCTATGCCTTATCCGACATCGCCTTTGTTGGAGGAAGTCTCGTCCCCAAGGGAGGACAAAACCTGCTCGAGCCGGCATTCTACGGGAAACCGGTTGTTTTCGGGCCGTCCATGCATAATTTTGCCTTTCTGGCCGAAGAGTTCGTCCGCCGGGGTGCTGCCCGCCAGGTTTCCGGCCTTGAGGACCTAACCGATGTTATTCTCATTGAAGAAGAGGCCGAGCTTCAGAAGATGGGGAGAAAGGGCCGCGAGCTTCTCTCCGCGCTCCAGGGCGCCACGCTGAAGACGCTTCGGGTTATCGAAAGCCTGATGGCCGCCTCTTCAAGCGTTTCTTGAGGCTTATCAAGAATGGCAAGGATGCGAAAAAAAAAGACCAGGGCGTTGAGCTTTTTTCTGCTCGCAAGCGTTTCTTTCGTCTTCCTCGGGCAACCGGTCCGCAGCGAAGAGCCAAGGTCAGCCGAACATAAATTCAACAAGGATTTCTTGGTCAGGTTTGGAAAAGATTTAGGAAGCGTGCTGACCTCCCCGAAGGAATGGGGGGATTCGGACCTCCTGAAGCTTGCGGCGATCTCCGGCGTCAGCCTGCTTGTGTTCGCAGGCGATCAAATGATCCATGACTGGGTTGAGGAAAACACGTCTCTTCCGGCCGAGGAGACGGCAAATTTTGTCTCGAACCTGGGCGACGGCGGATGGCTCCTCGGAGGGATCGCTGCGATTTATGCAGCGGGAGAATTGGGAGGAGGGGACCGCCTCCGCCAAACGGCGCTCTTGAGCCTCGAAAGCCTGACGGCCACGGCTTTTTTCGTCTGGAGTGTTAAATTTATCGTGGGCAGGTCGCGGCCTTCGACAGGAGAGTCAAGCCGGAGTTTTCATCCTTTTTCTTTCTCTTCGAGCCGCTGGTCGTTCCCCTCAGGCCACGCCGCCTCTGCTTTTGCTGTGGCAACGGCCATAGCCGATCAATCTGAAGAAACGGCTGTTGATGCCCTGGCTTACAGCTTGGCGGCTCTGGCCGGCGTCGCCAGGGTTTTTGAGAAGAAGCACTGGCCTGCCGATGTTTTTGTCGGGTCTGCCCTTGGATATTTTGTGGCCAAGAAAATCTGCAGCCTGAACCGCCGCCGGGGCCGTCCGGCGGTCGGTCTTTCTTTTCAAGCTTCGGCCCGGCAACGGGCCTTGACCTTGACGGTCGCGTTCTAAACAACGTCGGCGCAGAGCGACTAATGGAAAGGCGGTAACGCATGAAGACAAGAATGGACCGACGGGCATTCCTGAAGAAAACCGCTCAGGCGGCTCTGATCGGCCTGGGTGGAGCCGGACCGTTTCTTCAAGGCTGCGTGTCCAAGAAAGATTTTGACCTTCTCGTCAAAGATGGACTCGTTTACGACGGGCTCGGCGGCAAACCTGTTTCGGCCGATATCGCTATTGCCCATGATTCGATCGTTTCGATCGGAAATATAAAGAATAACCGGGCCAAACGGGTCGTTGAAGCAAGAAACCTGGCCGTCTGCCCCGGGTTTATCGATGTCCACGACCACACCGATGTCAGCCTGCTCGTTAACCCTAAGGCGGAGAGCGTTATCCGTCAGGGAATCACGACACTCGTCAGCGGCAACTGCGGCTCCTCGCCCTTTCCTATCGCTCCGGCCATTTTGGAAGAGGAAAAAGAGAGCATGAAGAAAATATACGGCCTTGAGCTGACCTGGACGGACATGAAGGGTTTTTTGGCTCGCCTCGAGGAGAGCGGAATGGCCCTGAACTATGCCACCCTGGTCGGACACGGCTCCATCCGCGGAGCGGTTGTGGGCTTTGGCGATCGCCCGGCCACGCCAGAAGAGCTCGAGCTGATGAAAAACGCTGTGGAGGAGCACATCCGCAGCGGCGCGTTCGGGATTTCCACCGGGCTCGAGTATGTACCGGGAAGCTTCGCCCAGCCGGATGAGATCGTGGAGTTGTGCCGGGTGGCCAGCCAGCTCGGCTGCGTGTATGCCACCCACATGAGGGATGAGGGCGATCGGCTGCTCGAATCGCTGGATGAATCTGTGGCCGCGGCTCGTCAGTCTGGGGTCAAGCTTCAGGTTTCCCACTTCAAGGTGGCCTACCGCCGCAACTGGTCAAAGATTGATGAGGCCCTGGAGCGAATCGAACTGGCCCGTCGGGACGGAATCGATATTTTCTGTGATAGATATCCCTATATTGCCGGTTCCACGGGACTGGGTTTATACTTTCCTATGTGGGCCAAGGAAGGCACGACCGACGATTTCCTGAAACGGCTCAAAGACCCGGCTTTGGATTCGAAAATCCGCTTCCATGTGGATGAGCAAGAAAAAAAATTAGGCTCATGGGACAACGTTCTCCTCTCTTCGATCATCTCCGAAAAAAATCGCCATTTCCAGGGGAAATCAGTTTTGGAGGCAGCTAAAGAGTGCGGCAAAGAGGCTTACGATTTCATGCGTGACCTGCTCATCGAGGAAAGAGCCCAGGTGGGCATGATCACGTTCATGATGAAGGAAGAGAATTTAAAGAGGATTCTGGCCCATCCTTTGGTGGGAGTCGGCTGCGACGGCTCGGCCGTCGCTCCGTACGGACCTCTCAGCCTGGGCAAGCCTCATCCGCGCAACTACGGGACATTCCCCAGAGTGCTCGGAAAATATGTCCGCGAGGAGAACGTCTGCTCGCCCGAGGAAATGATCAAGAAAATGACCTCCATTCCAGCCGCTCGCTTCGGGTTTGAGCGAAGGGGAGTTATCAAGCCAGGATATTACGCCGACCTCGTCATCTTTGACCCTGAACGCATTGCCGACAGGGCAACCTGGACAAACCCTCATCAGTATCCTGTTGGGGTTGAGCACGTGATTGTCAACGGCCAGGTCGTGATCGAGCACGGCGAACACACCTGCCTTCTCCATGGAAAAATTCTCAGGAAAAAGGTTTAGTCAGGTGAAAAGAAAAATCGCCTTTTTCCTGCTTCTGTTCATTGCCGGTTTTGTCTCGATTCATTCAGGCCAGACTCTTTCGCTCCTCTCCTCGCTGGGACCGGAAGTCGAGTTTGCCTCTGAATCGTTCGCCCCGGGAGGCCTTGTGGTCGTTCACCTCCGAGGCGCAGAGGCGGTTAAGAAGGCGGTCATCCGTTTTGGCGGTGAAATGTATGAGCTTGGACCAGAGGACGAAGGGCTTGAGCCTTTTGCGCTCGTCGGGCTTGATCTTGGCTTGAGCTCAGGAACGCATGTCTTTGAAGCGGTCATACAGGCAAAGAACGGACGGGCTGAGGTCCTAAGGCAAGAGTTTACCCTCAAGCCCCGGGAGTTCCCGGTCAGAAAACTCTGGGTTAAAGAAGAATACGTCACGCCGCCAGCCGAGGTCCAGGAAAGGATCAAATGGGAAGCTGAACTGCTCCAGACAATTTGGAGCATCGTGACGCCGCAATGGCTGGCTGAGGGCGAATTCATCCTCCCTCATCACGGCGAGATGGCCCCGAATTTTGGCGAAAGGCGTATCTACAACAACGTGCCGCGCTCGCCCCACTCTGGCGTTGATATCTCTGCTCCGGCCGGGGATCCGGTTCGAGCTTCTAACACGGGCCGCGTCGTCCTGGCAAGAGACCTCTATTTTTCAGGGAAAACAGTGATTCTTGACCACGGCCTCGGGCTGTTCACGTATTATTGTCATTTTTCAAAAATCAAGGCCAAGCGAGGCGAGGTCGTGAAAAAGGGCGAGGTCATTGGGCTTATAGGAAGCACGGGAAGGTCGACCGGGCCTCATCTTCATTGGAGTGTCAGAATCCGAAAATCCCGGGTGGATCCCGTTGCCCTTCTCAACCTCACGCTTCGAGAATGACCTCATGAAATTAGCGAGAAAGATGTCCATTGCCGATTCCATTAGAGAAGCCTACAAAAAGGGGCAGGAAGACGAGACGTTAGAGCCGGTCATCAAAATAGACGCAGCCGGCCGGCCGCTGGGGAGGCTCAGAGATGGCGATTATGTCATTTTTTATGATATCAGGGGGGAGCGGGAAGTGGAGCTGACGGAGTGCCTGACATCTGCCGAGTTTCGACCTTTTCCCAGGAAGGACGACCTGCGGCTGAATTTTGTCACGATGGTTGAGTATGACCCGTGCCTTCCGGTCAGGGTTGCGTTCCCGGCCGAAGAAAAGATGCGGAACACTCTCGCCGAAGTCATCACTCGAGCCGGGTTGCCTTTGGTGAAGATTGCCGAGTCGGAGAAAGCCGCCCACATCGGCTATTTTTTTAACGGCAAGATAGAAGAGCCCTTTGCCGGTGAGGAGAGGTCGATTGTTCCGTCGCCTAAGGGAGTAGCTTCCTATACTCTGAAACCTGAGATGAGCGCCGAGCTCGTGGCTGATGAAGTCATCGTAAGGCTCAGAGATCGATCTTGCCCGATTATCATCGCCAACCTGGCCAACGTGGACGTTGTCGGCCACGTCGAGGACAGACAGGCCGTGCTGAGAGCCGTTGAAGTCGTTGACCATGCTCTGGGAAGAATCGTCGCTGAGTGCCGGAAGCAGCGGGTGACGCTGGCCGTGACGTCTGACCACGGCACAGTCGAAGACTGGCTGTACGAGGACGGCAGCATTAACACAGGACATACGAGGAATCCCGTGCCGTTCATTTTAGTTCATCCTCCGTTATCTGAGCCGGGGCGCGTTATTTTGAAGGAGTGCGGGGAACTGGCTGATGTCGCTCCCACGGTGCTTGATTTGTTGGGCTTGGGAAAGCCCTCTGAGATGACGGGCCAAAGCCTTATCCTGAGTTCAGGTGAACGGACGAAAAGAATTCTCCTCCTCATCCTGGACGGCTGGGGCTGGAGAAAGGAACAAGAAGGAAACCTCATTCTTGAGGCCAAGACGCCCCATTTTGACAGTCTCTGGTCCCGCTGCCCGCGCTCCCTGCTCGACGCTTCGGGTGAAGCAGTCGGCCTGCCTCCCAGGGCTGTGGGAAACTCCGAGGCTGGCCACCTCCATTTAGGAGCCGGCCGCCGGGTCTCGCTCGACCGGGTCAGGATTGACGGCGCCATCAAAGACGGAAGTTTTTTTCGGAATCCTGTTTTTCTCTGGGCCGCCCGCGGTGCGAGGGAGGACCGCCGCTCTCTCCATCTCATGGGCATTGTCTCCCACTACAGCTCTCACGGCAGTATCGGGCACCTTCTTGCTCTTCTCCGCCTGGCCAAGGAGCAGGAGCTGAAAAGGGTTTACATCCATTCCTTCATCGGCCGAAGAGGGGAGAGGCCGGAGAGCGGCGCCATCTACATGGAAAAAGTGGAGGAAGCCTCAAGGTCGATCGGTGTTGGCGAAGTCGTCACCGTCATCGGCCGGCACTGGGCTCTGGACAGGGAGGAGAACTGGGACCGCCTGGAAAAGGCCTACAGGGCCCTGGTTTTTGGAGACGGGACAAAAGTTTGCGGGTGATTTTGAGGAAAGAGAAGAACTCTTGCTGGCTGAAAATCGTATGAACGGGATAGGGATTAAAAAAGAAAAATGACGGGCATGATTGTCTCGCTCAAGAATATCCATTTCAGCTACGGCCGTGTCCAGGCGCTTGGCGGGGTTGACCTCGACTTAGCCGAGGGCGCCACCGGGCTTCTCGGTCCCAACGGCGCCGGGAAAAGCACGCTGCTGCGCATTCTTTTGGGATTTCTTGCGCCCCAGAGAGGAGAGGGCCGGGTGCTCAATTACGACATCAGGCTCGAGCAACCTCACATCAGGCGTTATGTCGGCTACATGCCAGAAGATGATTGCCTGATTCCGGGCATGGATGCCGTCACGTTCACGGCGTACTTCGGGGAGCTCTCCGGTATGCCCCGCCAGGAGGCGATGAAACGGGCACATGATGTCCTCTTCTATGTCGGGTTGGGAGAGTCCAGATACAGATTCTTGGAGACATATTCAGCGGGCATGAAACAGCGCTTGAAGCTCGCCCAGGCCATTGTCCACGACCCCCGGCTTCTTTTCCTGGATGAGCCGACGTCAAACCTGGACCCGCAGGGCCGCCAGGAGATTCTCGACCTGATCAAGGATATCTCCTCGAGGAAAAACATCCAGGTCTTGATCTGCTCTCATATCCTCTCCGACATTGAATCCGTCTGCTCCTATGTCGTGATCCTGAACAAGGGCCGGGTGGCAGCTCAGGGGCAGATCAGCGCACTCAAACAGCTCAAATTCAGGCTTTATGAAGTCAAAATCAAGGGGGAGGCTCAAGGGTTTGTTGAAAGGCTGAAAAACATCGGCTGCAAGGTTGACGAGGCCGAAGACAAAGTCCTCAAAGTCTACATGCCGGCTGAAAGGGAAATCTCGGATTTCTTCCGCCAGGCCCTTGAAGCGAACATCCAGGTCCGCCATTTTGTCCGGAGTCAGACCTCGCTTGAGGACCTCTTCGCTCAGGCTGTGGGAGTCGATTGATGACGGTCAGGGAAAAGGGCTACATCCACTGGGACGGAGAGCTGAAACCGGCGCGGCATCCCTGGTGGCCGATCACGAGGCTCGGGATAAAACTG
>JBBILQ010000029.1:25376-29686 GCA_037444845.1 Candidatus Aminicenantota bacterium
CTTCAAGAAGAAATACTTCAAATTCATCTATTTCAGCGCCTTTATCCCGGCTTTTGCCTTTCTCGTCGGGATCTATATCTCTGAGAGAATCGAAGATTTTCAGTGGATAGTCAGGGGCTCGGCAAGAATTCTCGAAGTGAACCCGCGCTTTTTCAATTATTACTTCAGCAGCGATTTTCTGCTGTTCATGATGGTGATGATCTTGCTAGCGAGCGGAGCCGGCCTTATCTCGGATGACCTGAAATACAATTCTCTCCAGCTCTATCTGGCTCGGCCGCTGCGAAAAAAAGATTACGTCGCCGGCAAGGCGGCCGTCCTCGTCTTCTTCCTTTTTTCCTTAACCATCCTGCCCGGTCTCGTTTTTGTCATTTTTAAGCTGCTTTTTGCGGGCAATTTCTCCTTCCTCTTCTTATATCCTTGGCTGCCGTTAGCTGTCATCGGCCATTCGCTGCTGGTGACCGCCTTTTTCTCCCTCTACACTCTTCTCCTCTCCTCGCTGAGCAAGAACAGGCGGTATGTTTCCATCCTCATCTTTGGCGTCTACCTGTTTTCTGACATCCTCCACGGTTTCTTTTACGAGAGTTTCAAACAGCCGGCCTTTGCTCTGGTATCCTTAAAAGCAAACCTGCAGCAGATGGGAGCTTTTTTCTTCAGGCAAAAGCCCGTCTACCCCGTCGCCTGGTATTTTTCTTTATTCATCCTCTTGTCATTATGCTTAGCGGCCGCCGTTGTCCTGCGCCGCAAGGTCAAAGGGGTTGAGGTCGTCAGATGAGGGCCGTCATTGAAACGCGTAAGCTGTCCAAGTGGTACGGCAATGTCCTCGGGCTCAGCGATGTCACGCTCGAGATAGAGCCGGGTATCAGCGGCCTGTTAGGTCCCAACGGCGCCGGGAAGTCGACATTTCTCAAGCTGCTCACTGGCCAGATCAAACCGAGCCTCGGGAGCGTGACCATCTTAGGAGAAAAGGTCAAGAATAATTTCGCCATTTTTTCAAAGATCGGGTTTTGTCCGGAACACGATTCTTTTTACGAGGAAATCACCGGCTGGGAGTTTTTAACCCAGCTGCTCAGCCTTCATGGCTTTGCTGCCTCTGAGGTCAAAATCAAGGCTGAGAAAGCCTTGGAGATTGTCGACCTCAGCCAGGATAAAGACAGGCTGGTCCGGGCCTACAGCCGGGGCATGCGGCAGAGGCTGAAGTTTGCTCAGGCAATCGCCCATGACCCTGAGATTCTCGTTCTGGATGAGCCGCTCGCCGGCCTGGATCCGCTGGGAAAGAGGAAGGTCATAAGGCTGATTAAGGAATTCAAAAGCCAGGGAAGAACAATCGTCGTCTCCAGCCATGTCCTGCCCGAGATAGAGGCGCTGACCAAAACGATCATTCTCATCCATCAAGGGAAGATTTTCGCAACGGGGGATATCCATTACATCCGGGACCTCATCGAGAGCCATCCTCATCTTGTCTCAGTCAAGTGCGCCGAGCCGCGGCGACTGGCCTCTATGTTCCTGACCGAAGACTATATCCGCAACATAAATTTTGGCCCCGACCCCAGGACTCTTGTGGTTGAAACAAAGAACAGAGACAAATTCTTCAGCCTGCTCCTCTCCCTTATTGTTTAGAGCAGGATTGATATCGAGGAAATCACCTCCCCAGATGACAACCTTCAAGCTGTTTTTGATTATCTGGTAGGGAAGTAGGATGAAAAGCGTGACCAAGCAAAGCTGGCGTCATTTCTTGGGTTCTCTGGTTCGGGTTTGTTCGTTCGCTTTTTTCCTCGGCCGGAAGTCAAAGCGGACCAAGTTCTTCCTTCTCTTCAGCTTTCTCCCCGCGGCTGTGGCCTTGATCATTCGATTTCACCAGGTGTTCTCGGAGGAAAAGCGTGCCCTCGACGGCAGCTACGCATTTTCGAATATCATCATGCTTTTCTATCTTCAGTTCATCATCCTGATCCTGGCGCTTTTTTTCGGCACCTCCGTCTGTTCGGAGGAAGTGGAAGGAAAAACCCTCCCGTACCTCATCACCAGGCCGATCCCCAAGTCAGCCGTGGTCATGGGAAAATACGTCGCTTACACTGCCATACCCGTCGTGACGATGGCGCTTGGATTGCTCTTATCCTTTGCCGTCCTCAACGTTGACCGGCTTCTTTCTATCCCCATGTACAAGATATACTTTCAGTACCTGGGCGTTTTGACTCTGGGGCTCATCGCGTACAGCGCCTTTTTTACTTTTCTGGGCAGTTTTTTGAAGCGGTCCATTTTCGTCGGGTTGCTGTTCAGTTTTGGCTGGGAAAACGTGATTCAGTATTTCCCTGGGTCAACCCAGCGTTTTGCCATCGTCCACTACCTGAAATCGTTCCTGCCCTCGTCGCCCTCAGGACGGTTTTCTTTCCTGACCTTCCGCCTGGAGCCCACGCGGCCGGAGATCGCGCTCCTTGCCCTGGGGTTGATCACAGCCGTGTTTCTGGGCTTTGCCTGCCTTGTTTTCTCTCTGAAGGAATACAACCTGGAGGACTAATTCTCCGGGTCTTCGGGCTTGGCTTTCTGAGCTTTCATCTTCTGGCCGAGGATCTTCGCCGTTTCTTCAGGAATGCTGGCCGTGATTTTGACGGAGTCGGCGGCTGACGCAATCTCAACCCGGTTCAGAAGCTCGCCTAACTCTGGCTCCTTGGAGGCGGCTGCCGCGCCCAGGGCTTTAAACCCGTTGAGAGTATCAGCGATTTGCTTGTTCTTGGCTGCGTCCGGGCTTTGGGCCTTGATCTCAGCCAGGAAAGTCTTATCCTTGTAGTCGAAAGCCAGGATGATGGAGGTTATGCTTTCAAAGACGCTGAGCATCGGGTTCTGGGAAGCAGCCCCTTTCCTCACGCCGGACGGGATCAAGAAGGCGCCGTAAGCCATGGCTGATTTGTTCATGCCCTTGATCAAGTTCGATATCTCCTGGTTCTTCAGGATGCTCTCAGCTTTCTTCTGGTGAACATCGATGACCTTCTTGACATGAGCGTCCGTGCCCACGACGATGTTGGAATCATCGAGAAAGGCGCCGCTGAAGGGCTTCTGTGTCTTGGCTTGAATGCCCTGGTAGACTGTGACGCCGCCGTAAACTGTCTCGGTTACCTCCGCGCCTTCCTTTTTCACCTTGGCCAGCAGAAGATCCCGGTTGTGTTTCATGTTGAGAAGGGCGACTCCTTCTTGCATGTTTTCAATGTCCTTCTCGCCGCCAAAGGCAGCGACAAAGAAAAAGATGTCTTTTTGAGGGTCGGCTCCGGTCTATTGGACGAACTCCTGGTATTTCGGGTAATTTTCGTCTTCCTGGATTGCTTTCTTGACGGCTTCAAGCCCCATGATCCTGTGGACATCGACGACCATCACCCCCCCGACGTCCTTGGGAAGCAGGGACAGCATGTCCTCGGCCCTGGCTGTTCCGGCCTGAGGGCCGGCCGGCTTTTTGGCGCACGATGTCCAGAAACAGGCGGCCAAAACGATCAAAACAAGGACTCCGTATTTTCTCATTGATTTTCCTCCTTGATGACATGCCGATCAGTCATCTTGCGAAGATTGTATCAAAAAGAAGTGCCGGGAGCAACCTTTCCCTCCGGCAATGCTCGGGGGGTTAGCGGCGGAAGGTGTAGCGGATGCCGATGGCGCCAAGAAGGTCGAGCCTGGAGAAGTTAAATGTTGGGACAACCTCGAAGAACATGTTCAGCGGGAAGGTTTTAGCCAAGAAATCAACGCCCAGGGGGAATCGAAGCCAGGCGTTTTCGTCGTCCTGGAAGATGATTTTGCCGCCTGCTCCGATATAGAGCGAAAAATCCACGCGGGTATCGCTGTGGAAGGAATACCGGTAAAAAAGATAGTCGACATGGATGTGGAGGAAATGGCCGCGCTTGGCTGACCAGCCGATGGCCGCGTCCAGGGCCGCTCGGCGGCTCAGCCAGGCCTTTCCGGTCAATCCTGTGGGCTCGATTACGACCAACCCCAGGCCGTATTCCTTTGGTTGGCCAAAGGCCGGCGCGGTGAAGCAGGCAATCGCGAGAAGAAGATAAATGAGGACTTTCGTGGCCATGATCAGCTCCTTCTCTTTTAGTCGTCTATTGTAGCTCAAAAAACAGCAAATTATAAGGCCCGGCAGTCCGGGGACGCTTCTGTATCTCGTGGCGCGTCTCATAAATAACTTCACTTAAGTCGCGGCTCCTGAAGACGCACCACCGCTTGGGAGTTTGAGGGGGACGGCGTCGTTCCCCTCAGGGGGTCAGCGGAGCAGAGCGAAGCGCCGAGGGGGGAGCTTGACTCCCCCATGGAAGTGTCCCGTCTTTGCG
>JBBILQ010000030.1:0-29080 GCA_037444845.1 Candidatus Aminicenantota bacterium
GACGAACCTGGATATGTATTACCGAACATCTCTCTATCAAGACCTATACCGGAGTCTCCTGAGCGAAGATAGTTTCGAAGACCCGACTTATCTGCTGAATACCTGCCATATAGTCGGCATGACCCTGACCCACCGGTTTTCGAATGGCCATCAATTGGGACTCCGCCTCGAAAATGCCTCCAATCCTTTCCAAAGCGTGGGTATATCACCTCATTTCATCGGGCTAATTGAATACTCGATTCCAGTCGGAATACCGGTCAACCGCAAGTCCACGGTGGGCATTCTCCGGGGCAAGGTTTATGACGAGGGAAACGGCCGAAAGGGCGTCGAAGGCGTCATTGTCAAAGCCAATGACATGGCCACAGTGACTAATAAAAAGGGGGAGTACTTTTTCCATATGCTTAGCCCAGGCCAGTATTACCTGACCTTGCACGAGCGCGACGCTGATTACGACAGAATTGCATTGCAAAAGTTCCCGCTCAAAATCGCGGTCGAAGGCGGAAGAAATGTTGACTGTCTGATCGGCCTGACGAGGGGGGCAAGCATAACTGGCCGAATCCTGGTCTATAAATTCGAGAAGAGCGAATCGAGCCGGCTCATGAGTTCCGAGGCCGATAAAGACAGCGCGGAAAAGGAGTCATCCGAAACCGCGAAACCGAAGCTGATCGAGGGCGCGGGGCTTGTGGGCGCGGTTGTCGAACTCACCAACGGAGAAGGCACCCACCGCCAGACGTCGGACGATGAGGGGCGATTTTTGTTCGAGGGCCTCCGGCCAGGAAAATACACCTTAAAAGTCTATAGCGAAACGCTTCCCGAATTCCATGTCTTCGAAGAAGACACGTTTGAATTCGAGCTTCGGCCGGGAAAAAACGTGCAGGTTGAGATCAAGGCCTTGCCGGTCGTCCGGCCCATTCAGATCATCGACCATCGCGAAGTGACGGTCAAGATAGAGGATTTAAACTATGTTTCCCCGGCTGGCGCCGGTGCAAAATATGCCGTGCAGGTCGGAGCTTTTGTTTCCAGAGAAAACGCAGAAACATTTAAAAAGGAGCTTGAGAAAAGCTTCGAGAATATCGATATTTCGCGCTTTGAAACGCCTCCCCAGGTTTATTACCGCGTGAGAATCAAGGCCAAAGACCGCAACGCTGCTCAAAAAATTGTCAAAATGTTGGCGGAAACAGGATATCCTGCTCTCGTCTTAGAAGAAACATGACTCCTTGCTGTGCCAGGAGTCTATCGCCCTCGTCATCAGGCAACCTCAGCCAAAAAAACCTACGGGCCTTCGAGCCCACACCCCGAGCCTTTTCACCTTTAGGGGTGATAAAAACGGCGATGAAAATCCCCCTTTGATTCATCGCCATGGGTTATTGATAGGGCCAGAATCTCCTTATAAAGTAGGCAGGAGGAAGAGCGCAGGACCGCACCGCTGACAAAAGCCTGTAGACAGGAAGCCCCAAACGGCGCCAGGGCTAAAGCTGCCAAGCCACTGAGGCGGCAGGCGTTCACTCGTAAAAAGAGAATGACCAAGACTAAAAAACAGCGCAGCCGAAATCCTCAGCCGAAAGGAAGGAAGCTCCTCTATGATGAAAGCGGTCTTCTGGACGACACCCGCCGGAAAAAAGACCAAGAGCTTCTGAAAAGGCGGTCCAGGCAGGTCCTGCGCCATCAACACACGCTCTTGGAATTGGCCAAGCTGAGCTTCTCCAGTCTTGACTCGGCTTTCCGTTTGATCACCGAGACAGATTCTCAAGCTCTCGAAGTGGACAGGGTGAGCGTCTGGCTTTTCAGCCCAGACCGGTCGGCGATTATCTGTCAGGACCTGTTCTGGAAAAGCAAGGGCGTTCATGAAAGAGGAATGGTCCTTGAAGCCAGGGATTACCCGCACTACTTCCGGGTTCTCGAGGAGAGCCGCATCATTGCGGCCAACAATGTGCTCAGGGATGCCAGAACCAAAGAATTCTCAGAAACATACCTCATGCCCCTGGGTATCTCCTCGATGATGGACGTTCCCGTCCTCTGCCAGGGACAAGTCGTTGGCATCATCTGCCACGAACACACTGGCCCGAGAAGAGAATGGACCCTGGAAGAACAGAGTTTTGCCATCTCTATCGGGGATGTTGTGGCCCTGGCCATTGAAGCGGCAGAGCGAACCCGGACAGAAAACGTGAACCGGAGCATCTTTAAGGTTTCCGAAGCTGCCATCACGGCCAAGAACCTGGAAGAGCTCTACCGCTCGATCCACCGGATCATCGCCGAACTCATGCCGGCGAAGAACTTCTACATCGCGCTCTTCGATTCCGTCCTCAACATCCTCAGTTTCCCTTACTTTGTAGACGAATTCGACCCTCCTCCGGGGCCGAAAAAGCTTGGCAACGGGCTCACGGAATACGTGCTGAGGACGGGCAAGCCTCTTCTCGCCTCTCCCGAAGTGTTTGCCGACCTCGAAAAACGAGGCGAAGTCGAATCCATCGGATCTCCGTCCATCGACTGGCTGGGAGTCCCCTTGAACATTGACGGCCGGACAATCGGCGTCCTCGTCGTCCAGAGCTACACCGAGGGAATTCGTTATGGGGAAGAAGAAAAAAACATCCTCAAGTTCGTCTCCGACCAGATTGCCATGGCCATCGACCGGAAAAAGGCCGCCGAGGACGTCGAGGAAAGGGAGCGGTTTCTTTCCAGCATTTTCGAAAGCATCCAGGACGGCATTTCCATCCTCGACGAAAACTACCAAATCATCAGAGTCAACCCGGCCCTGGAAAAGTGGTACGCCCATGCTCTGCCTCTCTCGGGCAAGAAATGCTACGAAGCGTATCATCTCCGCACGGAGGCGTGCGATGTCTGTCCCACCCGAAAGACCCTCGAGACAGGTGAGGCCTCCTATGAGGTAGTCCCCAGAATTGGAGCAGGAGGCCAGATCACTGGCTGGCTGGACCTCTTCAGCTTTCCGCTCATCGATAAGAAGACAGGCCAGATGAAGGGCGTGATCGAATATGTCCGTGACATCACCGAGAGGAAGCAGGCTGAGGACCGCCTCCAGGCTTCTTTGCGCGAGAAAGAAGTCCTGCTCCGGGAGATTCATCATCGGGTCAAGAACAACATGCAGGTTATCTCCTCCCTCCTCAACCTCCAGTCCAGACGCATCGCCGACCCCGCCGTCCTCGAAATGTTCAAAGAGTCCCAGCGCCGCATCCGCTCCATGGCCCTCATCCACGAACGCCTCTACCAGTCCTCCGACCTCTCCCGGATCGAGTTTTCCCATTACATCCGCAACCTTGCCACCCACCTCTTCCACTCCTACCAAGTCGACTCCTCCCGCGTCCGCCTCAGCCTTGACACCGAGGAAGTCTATCTCAACATCAACACGGCCATCCCCTGCGGCCTGATCGTAAACGAGCTCATCTCGAACGCCCTCAAGCACGCTTTCCCGGATGGCCGGAATGGCGAGATAAAGGTCGAGTTGCGGCGGATGGAAAGCGGCAGCTACCTGCTGCGGGTAAAAGATGACGGCGTGGGGTTTCCCGATGGCGTGGCCTTCCGCCAGACCGAGACGTTAGGCTTGCAGATCGTTATCACCCTGGTCAACCAGGTTGACGGGACGATCCACATCGAGCCGGGGCCAGGAACGGATTTCAGGTTTCAATTTCAAGAAATGACGTACCCTCAGAGGGCTTAGTCATGGAAAAAACCCGGGTTTTGATCGTCGAGGATGAAGGCCTGATTGCCCGGGACATCGAGAACATGGTCAAAGGCGCAGGCCATGAGGTCTGCGGCGTCGTTTCCTCGGGCGAGGAGGCTGTTGAAGAAGCCGAAAAAACCGAACCGGACCTGATTATCATGGATATCGTCTTGAGGGGCAGCATGGACGGCGTAGAGGCGGCAGAGAGAATTCGCGGCCGTTTCAACATCCCCGTGATCTACCTCACCGCTCATACAGACGAAACCACGCTCGACCGGGCCAAGCTCACCGAGCCGTTGGGCTACACGCTCAAGCCCATCGAACAGAAAGAGCTGCTTACCGTTATCGAAATGGCCCTTTATAAGCATCAGATGGAGCTCGCGTTGAGAGAGAGGGAAGGATGGCTGACGACCATCCTGCAGAGCATCGGCGACGGCGTGATCGCCACCGACAGGCTTGGCCGTATCACCTTCATGAACCCCGTGGCCGAGAAGTTGACCGGATGGCGACAGCCGGAAAGCATCAACAAACCCCTGTCGAGTGTCCTTCATCTGATCGAAGAAGAGAGCGGCAAACTCCACCGCTTGTCCCTGCCGAGGCTCCTCAACGAAAACCTACAGAACCTTGTGAACGGAAATGTCCTGATCGTTAACTACGATGAAAAGATCCCCGTCGAGCTCTCGGCCACCGTCATCAGAGACCAGAAAGATAACATCAGCGGACTGGTCCTGGTCCTCCATGACCTGACCGAGCGCAAACGCTATGAGGAGAAACTCCGCCGCAACGCCATCCACGATCATCTTACAGAGCTCCCGAACCGCTCCCTTTTTTTTGACCGTCTCAACATTGCCCTGGCTCAGGCCCAGCGGGAAGCCCACCGGCTCGCCGTTCTCATGCTTGACCTGGACGAGTTCAAGAAGGTCAACGACACCTGGGGACACACGATTGGCGATAAGCTTCTTCAGAGCGTGGCCTATCGCCTTATCCATATGTTCCGAAAGAGTGATACCATCGCCCGCCTTGGCGGGGACGAGTTTGTCCTGCTCCTGCCCGAAATTCCCCATGTCGAAGTGGCAAAAAACGTGGCCGAAAGGATCATCCTCTCTTTCAAAAAGCCTTTTGCCTTTGAAGGTCTGGCTGTTTCAATCACGGCCAGCATCGGCATCTCCCTCTTCCCCGATGATGGAGAAGATGCCGATACCCTCACCCGAAATGCCGATATCGCCATGTACAGGGCCAAAGAGGACGGCAAGAACAGGTTCCATCTGTACAGCCCTGATCTCAGAGAAAGCCTTCGCCATTAAAGAGCTGAGTCTTTTTCCCGAAGCTCAGAACCTGACGTCGAGGTGAAGCTCGTCGCCGGCTTTTAAAGTCACGGGTTTTTCCCAACGAAGAACGACTCTTCTGCCATTCTGGCTATTGTCAACAGCCCGAAGCTTGACCTTTTGTCCGCTCAGAGAGGCCTTCAAAGAAGCGATGGGTCTCCCCTGAAAAGCCGGTGGCAAACAAAAGAAGAATTCTTTTAGTTTCAGCTCACCCACCGCAACCGCAAGCCCGGCCTCGACCGTTTTTCCGTCGGTCCCTCTCTGATAATAGTCTCCCCAGCCTGCTCCGGATAACCAGAATGTCCGAAAATCCTCGGGATAAAGCTGGGGCGAAAAACCTAACGTCATCTCCACGCCGGAGTATGAGCACCCCGAAAGGGCGGGCAGGAGCGCCCAGGAGGACATGGCCCGGGCGTAGTGATGCCCGCATTCGACTTCATCCCAGGGGTTGCGGCGCCAGCCGTCGTGCCGTTCCCGGACGGCCTTGACGATCGTGAGCCCCTCTTCTAAAAGGCCCTCGTAAATCAGGTGAGAAGCGACTTGGTACTCAATCCCGGTCCAGACTTCATCCGAATAAACAAAGGGAAGCGGCGGACGTCCTCCTTTCGGCCAGGAACAAAGCAAGAGACCTTTCTCATCACCAAGAGCATAGGTCCTTTGACAATTGGAATAATCACGGAAGCTCGTCCTGAAATTATGGCGGAAGATCGCTTGAAGGGCTGACCGAACCCGGTCCTCCGGCAGAAACCGCCCCAGGCCGGCCACCATGGCCAGCCATTGCCCCAATACCTGATCGGAAAGGCAGCCTTCCCCGTACTGGTATTTTTCCTCTATGGCCTTTTCATACTTCTGAACATAGTACTCGCCGTTCCATAGCAGCTCGTCGAGCTTTTTTCTTCCTTTCCCGAACATCTCCAGGTACATCCTGGCGGCGTTTTTATCGCCCAGTCGTTCGGCCATCTTGGAGCCGGCCAGCAAAGCCCCCAGGTAAAACCCGCCCATCATGCTATTCGGGCCATAGAACTCGATGTCATAAGTGTTGTGCTGCTCTCCCTCCATGATCCCGTCCCTGTCCGTGTCCCAGGAAGTCCAGGCGTATTCGAGCGCTTTTTTGGCCTGCGGCCAAAGTTTTTTCAAGAACTCGTCATCCCCCGAAATCTGCCAATCGCGGTAGAGGCTTATGATTCGTCCCATCTGTCCGTCGGCCGCCGGCTTGAATTTCCAGAAGACACCGCTCCCCAACGGGAGAGATGTCCGGAAGATCATCGCTCCATCGGGTTGGACCTGGTGGAGGAAATCGGTCTCCCGCATCGATCGCTCCAAGCTCGGGAAAAGGAAAGCCAAGCTCTGCGAGTAATTCCATACGTGGGTGCAGTTCAAGGGACAGCACCCTTCCCTGGCGTTGCATCCCTCAAACCCGAAGAACTTTCCGCCTTCGAGCCAGAGGCAGGTCGTCGTCCGGATGGTCGAAGCCTGGCTGGAAACGGCGTCGAGAACATAGGGGGGAAGGGTTGTGGAAAAGAAGAGGTCATGAAAAAGCCGGGTCTCTTTTTCCAGCCGGTCCAGGTTCTCGATAAGATACGTGGCCGAAGCCCAGGCATCGGGAAACCGTCCGGCATAATGATTGCGGAGCAGGCCGCCTCGTTGCTCTCTGACGATGTCGAAAGTGTTCAGGACGTTGGGAAAGTTCCAGGAAATGATAAAGGGAAGGCTCACCTCTTCAAACGGATCGAGCGAGGCCAGAAGCCCAAGAGAACCAATGTCTGTTCGCTTATCCGGAGAGGGAGTTTCTTCATCAACATCCTTGAACCTGCCGTCTTTCGAAAAATCATCCCAAAACATCTGGAGGTCATCCCACCAGGCTCCCCTTTCCCAGTGAGAAACATACGTGATATCCTTCCAGGAAGTCGCCAAGGCCAGTGTCCCAAAAACCGGAGAGCTGGGCCCGGCCTTTTTAGAGCTCATGAACAGGCCGGACAGGAGGGCAGACCGGCGGACCTGGTTAAGGTTCTGGCCGAACTTCTCGCTGTTGACCGAAGTCAAGTCGCCCTCGCCGTCAAAACCGATCGGGTTCATGATCGACCCGACAACCGTCAGCTTGACCCTCTGGCGCGTCAGGTTCTTAATCCGATAACGGAGGATGACGGCCGGGATCCCCGAGTCTTCTGGTTTCAAAGGAATGAACGGGTTGAAGGCTTCGAGCTCGATCTCGAGCGGAACCTGGCTGTCTTCGAGGCTCACCCGGGCAAACGGGTATTCGCCGCAAAAGCGAGCCTTCTCCATCCGCGGGAGGCCAGGGACTTCGCCCCGGTTGAAACCGTGTCCGTTGGTGAAAGGCGGAGTCAGCGGGCCTTCAAGGACTCGAACCAGAGATTTTCCTCCTTCGGGCTCAAAATGAAGGGCAAAAAAAGTAAACGGCAAGTTTACGCCTTTTCCCGGCCGGTTGAATATCTCCCAGTCGCGAAGATTTCCCCGTCCTCCGAGCGAAACAGTTCCCGTGCCGATGCCACCGAGCGGGAAAGCCACTTCCCTGAGCTCGAGGCCTTCGAAGACCCGCTGCCCCGCTAACCGAAAAAGTTCCTGGCTCGAATAAGGAAGGTTCAAAGAAGGCCGCTCTTCGGCCGCAGCTAATTCCCCGGAAGACGAAAAGATAACGAAGCCAGGCGTCACCAGAAACGAAACAACGAAGATTTTCCCAAGAAAAGCTCTCTTAAACATAGGTTTCCCCTCCCCGGAGCGATCGTTGTCATGCTTCCCATATCTAAAAAATTGATAGATAAAAGTCAACTCAGAAAGGATAAAAACATAGCAGCCGGGCTAATGACGATCTTCTTTCACCTTGCGAGGCCTGGTCTCTTTTTTCGAGTTGCTGCGGATGCGGTTCTGTGCGGACCGAGGATCTGGCCGATTTTGCCGTCCATATCCTCAAAATGAGTCCCCTGCCAGAAAACCCGGCCGCACGCCGGGCAGATGGCAAAAGATGCCGCCTGTTCATAAACGAAAGGCGCAACCAGGTTTTTGGCCGCTCGTCTGGACAGGGATTTCAGCTCGCTGTTGCACTGGATGCAGCGAGAATAGGGCTTAGCCTCCCGCTTAAGGCGGAATTCATCGAGGACCTGTTCGAGTTGCCCTTCCCAGCTTTCACTCTCGATGAGAAGGGCACGGACATCCTTGGCTTCGGCCCGAAGGCGGTGGTCCCGGGTTAAAAGGACCCGGCCTTCTTTCCTTGCAAGGGAGAGAAGCTTTCCATCCTCAGCCTTGTTGAAATAAGCGACGTCAAACCCGAGGATTTTGAGCCATTTGGCCAGCTTGCCGAGCATGCAGTCGACGACAAATTTCATCGCTTGCCCATTGTTCCCAGGATATCTTAGAGCGGGCTTTTTATCAACCCGCTGTTTTCTTTAGAGTCCGAGAAACTGGACCGACAGGCCGGAGATAAAAATCATCGCGCCGGCCAGGGCGTGGGCGTACCTCTCCAGCCGGCCCAGCGAAAGAAAGCTCAACCCCCATGAAGCAAGGCAGATGAGACAGAGCATCGTCAGGATTGTCGCCAGCCCGAAAGCCAGAGCGACCAACACAACTCCAAAGATATTGTGGCGGGCTGCGGGATACATAATGAGAGGGATAAGCGGCTCACAAGGGCCGAAAACGAAAATCGTGAACAGAATCCACGGAGTGAGTGAAGTCTCTTTCTTTTGTCCGTGGAGGTGGTAATGATCGGCTTGATGCGAGTGGACATGGTCGTGCTCTTCTCCCTTGGAATGGACGTGCGGATGGGAATGCGCTTTTCTCTTGAGAGCTCTGTTCAGTCCCCAGACGAAATAGGTAAACCCGAAAATAATGAGCAGCCAGGCAGCCAGACTTCCGCGGGCGGACTCGACGCCCTCCAGGCGGCTCACGGCAATCCCGAGCGCCAGGCCGATGAAACCGAGCACGACCGAGCTGAGCACGTGCCCCAGCCCGCATAAAAACGAGATAAGGAGGGTCCTGGCAAGCGGCCATCGGCGAGCCCGGCTTATGACGATGAACGGAAGATAATGATCAGGGCCAAGGACGGTGTGGATGAACCCCATCGACGCCGCTGCCCCGATCAAAATCAGGATTTCCTGACTGATCATCCTTCGAGCCTTTCAAAAATATTACTATTCATGGAGAATCTATCGATTTATGGGCAATTCCAGTGCTGCCCACAGCCTCTCCTCCCTCCAGGAACCGGACATCATAAAAAATGGTGGACGGTAGGGGATTCGAACCCCCGACCTCAGCGTTGCGAACGCCGCGCTCTCCCGACTGAGCTAACCGCCCACCCGGAAATCGAAGCCAAGAGCAGTAGAAATGTACCACTTTTCCCGGTTTTTTTCCATCTTGGGCGGCCGCTATTTTTCCTCGATCCTGTATTCGTAAAACTTGGCGCCGCGCATGCCGTCCCAGAGAAATAGCCTGTTCCCTTTTATAGTGATCCCATCAACAAAGTGGTCAACGGCCAGGCTCCCCAGCAGGTCTCCCTCGGGGCTGAAAACCTCAAGCTTGTACATGTCTGTCTTCTGGATTTCGGTGTTCCCCTCGACCTTCATCGACATTTTCCGCTCGCCGCCCGTGACCATCATGCTCATGGCCACTCCCACCTGCTCATCCTCTTTGGCCTGTCTTGTCAGGGTGACGACCCATACTCTCCCGGCGCCATCGACTGCAATCCCGTTGGCACACTGGTTGAGGCGGGGCATCCGGACGGAAACTCCTCCACCTTTTGCCTCCATCTTTCCCCTGTCTTTAGGAGCCTCCAGGCTGTAGTCGAGCTTGCGGTCAGCCCTCCATAAAAGCTCGCCTGCGGGCGAGTATTTCTCGACCCGGTTCTGGTAGAGGAAAGCCAGGTAGACGAAGCCTTGATCATCGGCGGCAAACTTGACCTGATTTCCCATAAGGTTGAGGAGCGTGTGCTCAAAGTCTAAAGGTTCTCCGTACTGGCCGGCGACATTTCCCTCGAAATCAAGCTTCTTGAAAAGGGGGAAAAGCGATTCCTCCTGTCCCGGAAGCGCCGGCCCGCTCAGGAACAACCCTCTCCTGCCCGCCATCACCAGGCCTGATTTGAGGCAACGGATATTCCCCACCGGTTCCTTGACGAAGCTGAGAGTCTTATGTTCTTTGCCCTCCGGCGTCAGGACCTGGATCCGCTTGTTGTTAGGGTCAGAGACCCAGATCAGCCCGGATGAGTCGATGTCGATGGAATCGGGGTAGGAAAACTCTCCCGGCCCCTGCCCCTGCCGGCCTAATGAAGCCAGGAAGTTGCCGTCAGCGCTGAATTTCTGGATGCGGTGGTTTCCGGTGTCCAAGATATAAAGATTGCTCTGGCTGTCGAGGGCGAGGCCTGACGGCATGTAAAACGCCACCGCCTCGTCCTCGGCGTTGACATCGCCCAGTGTCCTTACCAGCTTGAGCTGAATCTTTGGCTTCTTCCCCCACAGTCCCTCCTTGTCATTGTGGACAACCCGGACGCCCTTGGCTGTTTCGGCAGTCTGACCGAAAGCCAGACCGGCAGCAAGGACGCCTCCTAAAAGCAAAAAGGCTCCTTTTTTCTTTTCAGTCATCTTTCGCCCCATCTTTCTCTCCTCTTCTTCATTAACTCCTGGCCCTGCCGTCTCGTTTCATGAGAAAGGACAGATTATTATACTCATGTAAATGCAATAATAAAAATGTCATCTTCGGAGGCCTGGAGGTTGGAGCCTATTTTTTGCCGCCGCCCAGCAACCGCGCCGGCAGGGTGATCATCGCCTTGAGCAGGTCGAAGACGGCGCTGACCGTGATCCCGACGAGGCGGAAAGGAAGCGCGAGAAGCCAGACAATCGGGTATAAGAGAAGGGCCAGCAAGGCAAGAGGCCAGCACAACACAAGAAGAATCAGCCAGAGAAGGAATTTTATCATCACCGCACCTCCGGGTTTTATCACGCTCAATTTTCTTGTCCTTCTTTACTATCCTGATCTATTCACAAAATGATACGATAAAACGCCCCCTCCCCTGGCGGGAGGGGATAGAGGGGAGGGGGAATCTTTGAATGATCCCCCTCACCCCGACCCTCTCCCACATGGGGAGAGGAGATTTTTTCCTTTCATTTCGTGAATAGTCCAGGCTATATACGATAACAAAACGAAAGGTATACTCTCCGTTCTTTCTGCCTCGTCAAAGAATTGATTCCGTCGGCTTCTTCTACGGCGGGAACAGATTGGACCGACTCCCCCGCGCCAAGGAGCTAAGGCCGGCCTTCTTTGCCGATTAAGATCTCATAGATGTCAACGCTTCAAGCGGAAGCTTGACACTTGAATGCAACGGCCTGTTGGAGTAATCTTATGAACATAATGAAAGGAGAGACGCCATGATAAAAAACATCGTCGCCTCAAGCCTTCTGGCTTCATTCATTTTCCTCCCCCAGGTTTTATTTTCTTCAGCCCAACAGGCGCAAGACATCAGCCTCTTGAAGCCGCAGACAGACGGCGGGAAGCCGCTCATGCAGGCTCTCCTGTTGCGGCAGTCCTCAAGGGAATTCAGCCCCGAGAAACTCCCGCTTCAGGTCCTTTCTAACCTTTTCTGGGCAGCGAATGGGGTCAACCGGCCTGATTCGGGAAAGCACACCGCTCCAACAGCTTCGAACGTGCAGAATATCGACATCTATGCGGCTACGGCTGAGGGCCTCTATCTTTATGACCCGCTTGGACACAACTTGAAACTCATCCTCAAGGAAGATATCCGGCCCGCCACTGGAAAGCAGGATTTCGTCAAGGAGGTTCCTTTGAACCTTATCTATGTGGCCGATTTTTCCAAGTTCAAAAGGGGCACTGACGAAGATAAGAATTTTTACTCCGCCGCCCACGTCGGCTTTATCAGCCAGAACGTTTATCTTTATTGCGCCTCAGAAGGCCTGGCGACAGTTGTGCGCGGCCTGGTCGATAAGGAAACGCTGGCCAAGAAGATGAATTTGCGGCCCGACCAAAGAATCATCCTGGCTCAATCCGTGGGCCATCCTAAAAAAACAGAGACTAAATAAAGCAAGCCCCGGCCCATTTTCAGCGCCTTAGCCACCTTGACATTTTTTGGAGCCGTGATTTACACTTTCTCAGGATTGGTGAAAGAGTGAAAGGGAAGTTTTTATCCCTCCTTTTATTATTTTGCGTCTCAGTTGACCCCCTTGTCGGCACGTTCACCTGGCTGCACTACAGGAAGGCAATCGTCAAAAAGGAAGTCAAAAAACAAATTGATGCCGGGATGGACAACGACAACCTGGTCTTACTTATATTTTCAAAAGAAGAAGCGCAAACAAAACTCCGATGGGAGCATTCCCAAGAATTTGAGTACAACCGCCAAATGTACGATGTCGTCAAAACGATGATTCGCGACGACACGATTTATTACTGGTGCTGGCGGGATGATGAAGAGACAACCCTGATAAGGAAACTAGAAGAGCTTGCATACAAAGCCCTGGGGAAAAACGCAGAAACTATGGCCAACCTCACACTTTTGATTTCATGCTTCAAATCGTTATACGGCACATTCTCTTCCAGTTGGAGCGCGCCAGGGCCCGAACTGAAGGGCAAGCAGCTTTTCTTATTTTGTTACTTATATTCCTCGATTTACATCCAACCTCCAAACCCTCCCCCACGGCTAAGCTAATCAAATCAATTTCCAGGCAAACCAGACGCCCCAGGGAAGGGGAAGTCTGGATTCATAAGGTCTATTCGTGTCAGTTCTTTCGTTTAGATGAGAAAGGAGCATGAAGAGTGACAAAGCGATTGACCACATGCTTATTTATTATGTGTTTAATGCTGGGGATATTTTCCAGTGCCTATTCCCAGACAATCACGATTAAAGATCAGGAAACCAAAGAGCCGATCGCCTGGGTCTTGCTGAGAAGCGAAGACCCCAAATCCTCGGCGACAACAAACGACAAAGGGCAGGCTGATATCACAGCCTTCCATGGAGCAAAAAAAATTGTCATCAGTCGAATCGGTTACAAGACGATCGTCAAAAGCTACGCGGATCTCGAATCGCTATCGTTTGAATTGCTCATGCAGCCCTCGCCGTTCGAAATGGTTGAAGTCGTGGTTTCGGCCACGCGCTGGCGCCAGGCTCCGAGCGATGTTCCCTCCAAAATCATTTCCATCTCACCCACAGAAGTGGCTTTGCAGAATCCGCAAACAGCCGCCGATTTGTTGGGAGTCTCTGGTCAGGTATTCATCCAGAAAAGCCAGCAAGCGGGGGGTAGCCCGATGATCAGGGGGTTTGCAACGAACCGCCTCCTTTACACGGTGGATGGCGTGCGGATGAATACGGCCATATTCCGGGCCGGAAACATTCAGAACGTCATCTCTCTGGACCCGTTTGCCACGGAGAGCGCCGAAGTGTTTTTTGGCCCCGGCTCGGTGATTTATGGAAGTGACGCCATTGGCGGGGTGATGAGTTTTCAAACTCTGAGCCCGAAGTTTTCCCTGGTCGGGGAGCCCCGGATAACGGGCAAGGCCGTCGGCCGTGCCTCATCGGCAAACAACGAGAAAACCGGCCATTTCGACGTAAGCGTCGGCTGGAAAAAATGGGCTTTTTTAACGAGCATCAGCTCATTCGATTTTGACCACCTTCGGCAAGGCAGCAAAGGTCAGGATGATTACCTGAAACCCTATTATGTGCAGCGCATAGACAACGTGGACCGGGTTATTGCCCAAGAGGACCCGCTTCTCCAAATTCCCTCGGCCTATGCCCAGAAAAACCTGATGCAAAAGGTGCGCTTTCAGCCGAACGAAAACTGGGATTTCCAGTACGGGTTCCATTATTCTGAAACCTCGCCCTATGGCCGATACGATCGCCATAACCAGGTCAGGAAAGGCTTGCCGCGTTTTGCGGAATGGGACTACGGCCCGCAGAAGTGGATGATGAACAACCTGAACATCGCCCACAACGGCAACAGCGCTGTTTACGACCAAATGGCCATTCGTCTGGCGTTGCAGTCGTTTGAAGAGAGCCGCATTGACCGCTCCTTGAACAGCAACGAGAGACGCATCCGAATCGAAGAAGTGGAGGCCTATAATGTCAACCTGGATTTTATGAAATTTACGGGGCCAAAGAATACTCTCTACTATGGGATGGAGTACGTTCTTAACGACGTGACTTCCACCGGTATCAATGAAGACATTTCAAAAAGGACCCGCATGCCCGGGCCTACGCGCTATCCTCAAGCAAAATGGCAATCGGTTGCCGCCTACGTCCACGATCAGTACAGGTTTTCAGACAACTTTCTGCTCCAGGCTGGGTTGCGATACAACCAGTTCCTCCTGGATGCTGAATTTGACACGACCTTTTACCCCTTCCCGTTTACGACGGCCAATTTTAACAACGGCGCCTTGACCGGAAGCATTGGCGGGGTCTACCGGCCCTCTGAACCATGGGTCCTCAGCGCGAATTTGGCCACGGCATTCCGGTCTCCCAACGTAGACGATATGGGCAAAGTTTTTGATTCTGTCCCAGGCTCTGTCGTCGTCCCCAATCCTGATCTAAAAGCAGAATACGCTTATAATGTCGATTTCAGCGTGGCCAGGGTGTTTGGAGATGTTCTAAGGGCTGACCTGGCGGGTTATTACACTTCCCTTCAAAACGCCCTGGTGCGGCGTAACTTCACGCTCAATGGCCTTGACTACATTGTCTACGATGGCGTCTTGAGCCGGGTGCAGGCCATGCAGAATGCGGCCGTTGCCCATGTCTACGGGATTCAAGCTGGAATTGAAGTCAAGCTGCCGGCTGGATTTGATTTTTCCTCGGATTTTAACTTCCAGGAGGGGGAAGAAGAGCTGGATGATGGAACCACCAGCCCTTCCCGCCATGCCGCACCCTGGTTCGGCGTGTCCAGATTAGCCTATACGACCAGAAAACTCAGCTTGCAACTTTATGCCGTGTATCAGGGCGAGCGCAAGCACAGGGACCTGGCCGAGGAAGAAAAGGGCAAGACCGAAATCTACGCTAAGGACGCTGATGGAAATACCTATGCCCCAGGATGGTACACCTTGAATTTCAAAGCAATGTTTCGCTTGACAGATTCCTTGGGCGTAAGTGCTGGCGTTGAAAACCTCACCGATCAGCGTTACCGCCCTTACAGCTCGGGGATTTCCGGTCCATGCCGAAATTTTGTTCTTGCGCTGGAGGCGAATTTCTAACTCAGTCGAATGTCCGCAAAACGTCGAGGAGGCGGTCGATGTCGGCGAAATTGTTGAATATGTTCACAGAAACTCTGGTGTTGCCATCCCTCAGGGTGAGGAAGATTTTTTTCTCGGCGCATTTTTTGACGAACGCCTTGTTCCTTTCGCCAAGGGTGAAGCAAACGATGGCCGAGCGCTCCTCTCTCCTGGCAATGGGAGAGATGATCGTGATTTTGAGGTTCTGCAATCCCTGGATGAGATAGTCTGTTAGTTCGAAGAGCCTCTTCTGAATGTTCTCGATCCCGAGAGCCTTGATGAAATCCAGCGCTCTCTCAAAGGCCAAAAGAGGCTGGAGGTTGAATGTGCCGAATTCATACCGGCGGGCAGAGCCAAGAAGCCGGAAAGGCGCGTTTTTGGCGGTGTGGATAAAACTTCCGCCTCCGGTGTCCACAGAAAGCCAGCCAGCTATCGGAGAGGGAAATTTCTCGCGAAACTCTGGCGTCGTGAAAAACATCGTGCCGATGTGGCCGGCGAGCCCCCATTTGTGGAGAGAAGCTGTGAGGACGTCGACGGATGAAGCTTCGACATCCACCGGAAAATAGGGGAAGGCCTGGGTCGCGTTGACAATAAAGAGGAGGCCGCGGCGCTTGAGTTCCTGGCCAAGAGCGCTTGTGTCCTGGCGGAAACCCGTGGCGTACTGGACTTGCGAGGTGACGACTGCCAGAGTTTCGCCATCTGTCATGTCAAGGATTGACGAAATCGGATAGCGCGCGTCGACCGGCTCGACATAGCGCATGTCGATGTTCTGATACTCAAACCCGACCGTCGAGGCCGGAAATTCGTCCTTCATCGAGACGATGTTAAACGGCTTCTTGATTTGATTCTTGAACCCAAGAGCCAAGAGGGACATGGCTGTGGAAGTGTTCTGGACGAAGGTCACGTTATGCGTCTCCGTGTTGATGAGCTCGGCCAGGGCGGTGCACAGTTTTTCGAACCTCGCCATGTCGTCTGTCCAGTTCACATCTCCAACCAGGCAAAGCTTGCGGTACTCGTCGACAATCGCCTCGAAGACAGGCTTCGGCAGGGGCGACATAGCTGCGCTCTGGAAATAAACGGAATTCTCGCTTATCGGGAAGTCCTTCCGCACTTTGTCCCAATCTACCATGGCATGCATGAAAGCGCTCTCTATTTTTCCACTCGTATTCCCGTGACCGTCTTTTCCTTGTGCGCTCCTTTGGTCGTATGGACCAGGAAGCCTTCGTCTCCGGACAGCCAGACTTCGGACAGGACGTAGACCGTGAGGTATTCGGTATAAGACGGAGCGAAGTCCCCGACCTCGTCAAAGATGAGGCGCGGCTCTGCTGCGGGCGGATCAGGCGGCGGCAGTTTCTCCGTGAACGGGACGAGGAGTTCCTTTCCCGTGGAAATCTGCCGGAGCAGGAGCTGCCCTTCTCCGCTCAAGCCCAACCAGTACTCTCCAGCCGGTATCTTCTTGCCGGCTGCCTTGAACTCGAAGGGGATGTTGAAAGTGGCCTGAGCAGAGGCCGCTATCGGCCCGGCGGCAAGGGTTATGGCCAAGATTAGCGAAACCCAGATGGCATGACGTTTCATCGGAATCTCTCCCTTTATTTTTTCCTTAATATAAATTCATGCCTCCACTCGCGGCACCTGCCTCGGGCAGGAACACATCCTCCTCCACGCCGTTCTTAACCGCGTCCTCCATGGCCTCGATGAAGGTGTCGATCTCTTCGATGGTCGTGTAAATGTTCGGCGAGATGCGAAGGGCCTGGTAGTCAAAGACCTGGTTGGGCGGAGCTCCCCCGACGAGCGGCACGGCGATGATCCGGTATTTCTGTCTTAGGAACTTGGCCAGGGACCGGACGTCGATGCCCTCGATATTGACGGCAGCCACACCCCAGGCCTGGGGCGGGTCGGAGAGGTCTGTGAGGACCTTGACGCGCGGGTATTTCTTGAGGGCGTTGGCCCAGCGGAGGGTGAGGTAGCGCATCCGTGCGGCCTTGCGTTCGGTGCCGATTGCCTGGTGGTAGGCCAGGGCTTCGCCGAGCGCTGCCCGGATCCCCCAGGGATGGGTGCCGATGGCCTCGAACTTGCGGATGTCGTCGTCCTGCTGCTCGGGCGCGGCCTGAAGGGGCCATAATTTCGGGATCATCTCCCGCCGCACGTAGAGGCAGCCGTTGCCGATGGGAGCCAGGAGCCACTTGTGCAGGCTGACGCCATAGGCGTCGCATTCCAGGTCGCGGAGCTTTAACGGGAAATGTCCCAGCGCGTGGGCGCCGTCGACGATCGTGACGATGCCCTTTGAGCGGGCCAGCCGGGCTATCCTCTGAACAGGAAAGAGCTGGCCGGTCAGGTTCGTGATGTGGCAGAAATGGAAAACTTTGGTCTTCGGCGTTATGGCTTTTTCGAAAAGATTGTACAGATGGTCCTGCGTCGCCGGCACGGGGAACTGGAGACGGGTGACCTTGATGCCTTCGCGCCGCATGCGCTGGTCCCACGTCGTCAGCATGCGGGGGTAGTCCTGCTCTGTGGTGACGACCTCGTCGCCGGGCTCGAGATCAATCCCGTTCTGGACGATCTGCAGGGCTTCGCTGGCGCCTCGCGTCAGGGCCAGCTCCTCGAGGTCGCAGCCGAACTCGTTGGCCATCCGGCGCCGGATGGTCTCGATGTTCCCGGCCACCATGCCCTGGTAGTGAACCGGCAGCATGTTGATCATTTCCGTGTAGCGGAAAGCCGACTCGAGCACGACCCGCGGGCACGGGCAGGTGAATCCGTTGTTGAGGTTTATGAGCGAGCGGTCAAGCTTGAAACCCAACTGGACTTCCCTCCAGTAGAACTCGTCGCGGGCGGCTTCTTCTGGCGACATGTTTGATACCGACTGAGAGGCCGCTTCAACCCGCTCGAGGTTGGACGCGTTCCAGGTGAAGGCAACCGCTCCGGCGGTGCCGACCGCGCGCAGGAATGACCTTCGGCTCCAGGTTTGGAATTTCATGCAAACCTCCTTCGATTCAAGTTGGCGTGTAATGACAAGGCGATGCCAGGATTTTAATCCAGGACTCGAAAAAACGTCAAGAATTAGGGGGACGCCATACGTAATGCACTAAATTTCCGTGCACTTAGTTCCCCGTGATCTACAGATAGCACAATGCTCCCCCTGTCGGACTTCCGCCTTCCGCACCTATTGACCTCCCCCCCTGTCTTGCCTATCTCTCTGTCCTGCCACTCGCTCCGCTGCCCTCTCTGCCGTGAGGCCCTTTTCCGTGCGATTCTTTACTGGACAATTCTTTGCCATGAGGCTCTCTGCGGCGAGACCCTCTGTAGCGCGACTCCCTGCCGTGTGATCCTATCCTGTACAACCCTCGCGAATTTTGTGCATTACGTATGCTGTCCCCCGATATTTCCTCCCAATAATTGGGCAAATATGCTGTCGCCTGATTTCGGGCTTATCAAAATTTCAACGGAATTTTGAACGCCTTGCCCGTTGATTCATCCGTGAAGGAAATTCTCTTATTTTTGATTACTTGCTCTTTTGCATTCAGAAGCTCAATCCCATATATCTTTCCGTCGGGGGATATATCGATATTGAGTTCAGCACTAATCTGGCGGGTCTCAACGCCCTTTCTTTTCTGTCTGAATCGGATGTAGGCAATGTTATATCTCGGATCATAGGTGATATCCATGGCTTTGCTCCTGAAAATATTTTACTACAACTGTGATGACGATAAAATCTCTTTCCTCATCAACTCCATAGACTTCAACCTGTTTGATCCGAAAGAATTTCCCATTTCTATTGCTCTCAAAAGGAAAACTGTGTCTGAAGCCTGTGCGACCAAATTTCGCAGGAAATTTTTCGCCCTTGCTGATTGCGGTTCTAACCTCATTTTCGGTTGCCCCGCGCTCCTCCATACGTTCCCTGGCGTGAGGATGAATAATAATGGCCATCACAAAAAGAGCCGCTCGGGCCCAAAAAACAAGCTCACGAGCGTGTAATCTCAGCAGTGAATGTGCTGCTCGGCGACCGAGGTTCTGTGACAGAATATGGGGATATGACCCAATTTTCTGAAATCGGGATCGTGTCCCCTCAAGTTGCTATCATTTCTTTCTCCTCCGGTTTCTCTTGAGCCAGAGCAGAAACTCGTCCGGTCTCATAATTTTGATCTTGCCGAAGCTACGAAGCGCCAAAAGGTGAGAATCGCCGGATACGATGACGTTAGCTTGGGACTCGACGGCGCATTCGAGAACTCGATTATCAGCAGGATCCTCCACGATAGCTTCGATCTTCTCTTCGGGTTCGGCAAGCTCGGCCAGATCCTCGATCTCCCTTATCAAGGCTCTAACAACTCTCTCCGGATATTGAAACTTCTTGCCCTCCAGAACCCCCTCGATCTCACTCAGGATGTCGTCCGAAACGGCAAGTTCGACGAGCCCCTTGATGGCCAAGTCCAGGACCTTCCGCGGCTTCCCCCCGAAGACGATCGCAGATAACAAAACGTTGGAATCAAGGACGAGCTTAGGCTTTTCGAACTTCTTTTTCGGTGCGGTACTTCTGGATTTCACGCGCGATATCTTCCTCTCGAAGCCCGAGCCGTTGGGTCTGACGGCTTCCGAAAGTAAAGAGCTTTTCCCACCTCGATTTGCGCCCAATGTACAGGCGGGCCGCTTCGCGAATCAGCTCAGACCGCGTGCGCGATTCTTGTTTGGCGGTCCTGTCAATCTCCGCCAGAAGTTCCTTATTGAAAGAGATGTTAACGGTCGTCCCGGCCATTGTTCTTTCCTCCAAAACTCACCTCCTCATATTATATACAAACTTTGTATAAAATCAATAAGGCCGCACAAGTTATCGCTCTGCCGCCATAAAGATTCTCTGTCCTCACGAGAATGGACGCTTTGGCTCTGGCGATTTGCTCGAATTTCTCTATTTGTATATGCCCTCTCTCGGGCCGAAGGAAAGGAGAATAATCTGATCTTTTTCCCACAGGTAGATAAGTCGCCGCGCCTGGCCCTTGACCGTGTATGGATATGACCTGAGAAGAGCGAACTCTCCCTTCAGCTTTTTCCCGGCCTCCGGATTCTTTTCAACTTCCAGAATCGCTCTTTTCAGCGAATCCCTTTCTGCTTCTTCTCTGATTTTCTTCCGGAGCTTCTCGAATTTCGAAGTCTGGAGGATTCGCATTCAGATGTCCTGCGGATCGAGTTCAGTCAACTTGCCCATTTTATAGTCCACCTGGGCCTCGATGATGTCCTTGATCTCCTCTACGGTCAGCTCCGGGTTCTCGAGCGCCAGCAAACCGATCCTCAGGGCATAGCGGAGAGCGCTGGAAAAATCCCTGTCTTCGCTCTTGGCAAAGTGGTCGAGCTCATTGATAAGGTCCTCATCCATGGCGACCGTCTTTCTAATCATGTCATACTCCTGCATACTATATATGCTCCTTTCTTATTAATGTCAAGAAGATTGTGCTTCCCCTAAATTTTCTGTTCAATTATCCTCACTCCTAAAGACGCCTGGAGGTGGCGATGATTCTCAATCGCCGCGCTGATCAAGTAACTATCGTTTCTTTCTTTTCCGGCTTTTCTCGAACCAGGATTGCCTCTCAGATTAAGTCGCTGGCCGGGGTCAAGAAAAAATCCTCCAGGTTCATGCCCTCCCCTCCCACCAGGTATGCCCGTGCGCCCGGATGCCTCTTGAGGAAGAGCCCGATTCCGGGGATTCTGTCCCTCACCCTGCCGCTTTTCACCTCGATCGCGGCCAGCCGCCCGCCCTTTTCCAACACGAAATCCACTTCCCTCCGGTTCTCAAGCCAGAAGCTCACGCGGATTTCTTGCCCAACTGCCGAGGCCAGGAGATGAGCGCCGACTGCCGACTCCACCATCCTCCCCCATGCCGCTGGATCCTGCCGGACTGCATTAAACCCCAACCCGGCCAACGCGCTGATGAGGGCCGTATTCAGGACCTGGAGTTTCGGACTCGAGGCTTTTCGCTTTACCGGCGCCGCAGAATACTTCTGAAGTCCCGTCATCAGTCCCGCCGCACTCAGAAGGTCCAGATAATGCGACAAGGTTGTTGTATTCCCGGCGTCCTGTAACTGCCCGAGCATCTTGTTGAAGGAGAGGACACGGCCAGAATAAAGCACCCCGAGCTCGAAAACTTGTCGCAGGAGCGCCGGCTTGTCAACCCGGCTCATCATCAGGATATCGCGGGAGATCGTCGTCTCCACGATGGAATCCCGGACATAATCCCGCCAGCGCTGCTCCTGGGAGATGAGCGGGGCGGCGCCGGGGTAGCCGCCAAAATAGATATATTTATCCAGATCGAATCCGAAAGCGTCCCTCATCTCATTATACGTCCAATGAGAAAGGCGAAGGATTTCGAATCGCCCCGTCAGGGATTCCGTCAAGCTGCGCTGGAGAAGGAGCGATGACGAACCAAGCAGCGCAACCTTGAGGGCTAATCCAGCCCGCGTATCCTCATCCCACAGCTTTTTGACTGTCTCGCTCCAGGCCGGGATTTTCTGAATCTCGTCGATAACCAGGATAAAACTCCGGCTGGAGGAGGCAGCGAGCTCGTGCCGGGCAGCGTTCCATTGCTGCTCCAGCCAGGCCGGCCCACTCGCTTCGGCCGCATCAGCAGAAGCATACCGAGAAGGAATAGGCAGCTCTCTCAGAACCTGGCCAACGAGGGTGGTCTTTCCAGACTGCCTGGGGCCTGAGAGCACCTGGATAAAACGCCGCGGCTCCGTGAGCCTGTCGAAAAGTACCTTAAACTGGGGCCTCTTATACATGGTTTTCTCCCAGGAAAATTTATTTTACTCAGAGCCTTGAGTATTTTTACTCAATTGCTTGAGAAAATCAAGAGGCCGTACCACTGCCCCGTTATTTGATCAAATTGACCCAGTGGTGGACGGAGGTGAAATACAGTTCCTCTTCGCTCCTGTAATCGGCAGTTTCACTGAATTCCTGCCTCATGCTTCATCTCATCCCAAAGGACAATCCTTTCCCTGACTAAAGACAGGAATTCCGTGTCCGTTTTCTCACTCTTGAGCAAATCCAAAGCAGAAAGGACAACCGAATATTGGGACAAGCCCGAATATTGACATGGCCGATTGCCGGAGGTGGCTGGCGCAAGCCATCGGGCCCGCAAGGGCCTTTTTTTTATAGAAATTTTTTCCCATAGACAGAAGAAAGGGGACACGAACGCGGAATATGGTTTGCAGTTCTGTGTTCTCCACTTGCCTAATTCTTGGGGGGCATTTCCAGCAGCCATTTCCAGAGCGGGAGAAGCTTGATCTTGGTTTTCTTGAATGAATCCTCTCCTTCAAGGTCGTCGGTCAGAACGAGAAGCCGGCGGCAACGAAGCTCCTCCGAGGCCTTGACCAGGGCGCCGAGCTCGCGCTCCTTTTTCCCCATCTCGGCGAAGGAACGACAGACCTGGATGAGCTCTGTAATGCGCGGTCCCGTCTTGACACAGAAATCGACCTCGGCGCCGGCCGCATCCTTCCAATAATAAATATCCCCCTCTCCCCAATACGACCTGCGGCGCACCAGTTCCGCCGCCACCAGGTTCTCATCGAGATGCCCCTCGTCTTCCGAGATCCGGAAGGCCGTTGCGGTCAACAGCCCCGGGTCAATTCCGTAAATTTTTCTCGGAGAGATCAGCTGTTGCTTCAATTTATATGAGAAACGCCCCACAATGAAAAACAGATAACCGGTCAGCAGATAATCGACGAACTTTTTAACTGTATGGACATCTTTGATCTGGACGGCCGCTTTGAGCCGCGAATAGGAAAACTCCCGGCTGTATTGAGCGGAAAGAAGCCGGGCGAGCTCGCGAAAGGCGACGGACTTCCGGACCCTAAACCTCAGAATGATATCCTTGTGAAGGATGTCCTCATAGAGAGTTTTCAGAATCGTACGGCCGAATTTGAAGATTTCGGGGAATCCTCCGTCACGCCGGTAGGCGTCCAGCTCGCGGCGCAGCTCGGCTTCTTGAGCAGTCGTCAGGATCGTGGACGGGAGCGACCCCCCGCGCCGGACAAGGAATTCCCGGAAGGAAAACGGGAGCAGGGTGAAGTCCATGTGCCGGCCGGTGAGCCGGCTGGCCAACTCCCCCGCCAGCAGTCGCGCATTCGACCCGGTGACGATCACCCGTTTTGTCCGCCGCAGCCTCCCTATGAACAGCTCCCAACCGGGGACATTCTGAATCTCATCCAGGACGAAGGTATCCAGTTCGCCGTGGATTTCATAGAGCGTTTCCAGAACCTGATTAAGGTCCGGGCCGGCGAGACTGAGGCGCTCGTCGTCAAAGTTCAGGTGGCCATACTTCTTGTCTTTGACGGCTGACAAGGCAAGTGTTGATTTGCCTGCCCGGCGAGGTCCCATGATCACAACGACGTTGGGATGCCGAAGGGCGGGTTCAATGTCAAGTTCACGCGGTATGATTTGCTCGTTCCGAAAAAGATATTCGACCTCTTCCTTTTGCTCGATGATAATTCGCTTTAGGTTTTGCTTGTCCATACTGGATTCCTAATCACATACTTTTGGTTATTGTCTGTGATTTATAATCACATTATTATGGGAACCGGTTTTCATGTCAAGAAGAAATTTTCCACGCTTCATTCGTAGTCCTTCAATCATCAATAGGGGCATCAATAGGGGGACGTCATACGTAATGCACTAAATCCGCGTGCACTTAGTTCCCCGTGATCTTCAGATTACATAACGCTCCCCCGAATTCCTTAGCTGCTAAGGATATGCTCCTCGATCTTTTCTAAGACGCTCCTTACAAAATCCAAGTACTCCTTGCACTCTTTTTCTGTGACCTCGATTCCACCGGAGTAGAAATCCTGATTTCTTTTCTGGCGCATCGTGTTTCCCATGATTTCAATAGATTGGTCGTTCAGGATTTGGGCTAACTTTTCGATGATCATAGCTTGATGGCCGGGGATGCTCTTTATTTTAAGCTGATGATGACCAAGCAGGGCAATTCCCCCTTTGATCAGCGCCATATAGGCATAAGTGAACTTGACATCCAGAATGGCATCAGTTTCCGATATGCTTATGTCCCTATATGCGCCGGAAAGAGTATGCTCGATTTGCTCTTTGCTGAAATTAAACCTGATAAAATATTTGTTCTCTAAGCTCATCAGGCAAGTCTGATTATCTTCTTCTTGAATATCCCTGAGAGAAATGGATCTTTCATTTCCATCCTTCTCCTGAATTCCTCCTCACTGATATTGACGCAGTTGACCTCCCGATTAATCTCACGTTGAAGGAGAATTATTTCCCTCTGGAGAGACTGAATCTCGTGATTTCCAATGACCAATAGATCTAAATCGCTGTGGGCGTCCATTTTATCTTGAGCGTACGAGCCATATATATATGCTTCCCTGACGCCTGGTATGTTCTTGATGATCTGCTTAAGTCTTTCTTCAATACCCACAGTCTTTAAGACGATCTTTTGATATTCCTTAAGCAGAGGAAATTTCTTTTCCAGGCTGAAAAGCCTGAGATTCGCCTTCTTTTCGCTCTTCAGGATGCCGATCTGCTCAAGCTCGCGAAGCTTTTTGACGAGGTTCCTTTTGTCCAGCCCAAGGCTTCTTGCCAATTCGTTGACATGAAGGCTCTCGCTGGGATTGAGAAAAAGGTAGTTCAGGACCTTCTGAGTGACCTGTGACCTTAAGGAAATCATTGTCTTTTTTTACACCGATAAGCGTAAATTATTACACCTATAATGTCAAGCGCACAGTCTCAGGAACTCGTCCTTGGCAATCTCCCCTCTCGCGCAGACCAGCCGCAGAACGCCATATGCCCTGCTCACCACGATGTTCATGCGGACGCCATATTTCTCGACGTCAGGCTGGATGTCGGTCACGATGATAGCCGGGCGCTCGAGGCCCTTATACCTCAAGAACGTATCGCAGACGATGCGGCCGCTGATGTTTCCGTCAGTGGCAAGCGCAGTCTGGTATCCGCCGACCACCGTCCTGTGAAAAATCTCCCCCCTTGGGCCAACCTCTTCTCTGTCGTGCATATACTTTTATTTAAAGCGGAAGACGGCCTTCTTCAGTTCCTTCCCGTCTTTTTCGAAACCGGTCACCCATTTTCCTGCCCGCTTTGGCTTAATTGATCGCGAATATCCCGCTTTTTTCGGCCATGTTTCGCAGCTCGCCGCGAAAGGCCGAGTGATGCCTGTATTTATCCTTGATCCGTGCGATGAGCGCACGCCCTTCATCCGGCCGGTCGTTGCTCCAATATACCTCCGCGACGGCCAGCAATAATTCCGCGGCTTTCCAGTAGCTCTTACGCCGTTTGTTTCCGACAATCGCATCAATTCGCTTGAGAGCAATTTTGCCGGCCAGGCCGAAATATTTCTCCTTGGCGGCAGCCTGAAGCGGCATTTCCTTCAAAACGGCTTCGAGATATTTTCGGAAACGCGAGCTCGGTTTCGCCGGCCTCCGATCGCCCGGACGATCTTCATCTCCCTTCCATTCATCATTCTCAAAAGAAAAGGTCAGAACGGGATCAGTCGCCCTGTTCCATAATGACGACATATTGGCAGTCAACTTCTTCCCTTGATTCCATTCGGCCAGCAAGAAAAAAGGAACACCGAGCACGCCCGGATCTTCTCCCGAACTCCAGCCAAGGGGCTTCGATTTTCCCAAAAGGACTGCGGCGTTCTCGTAATCGCCTTTCAATAGATGACAGTAAAGGCCCAAATTCCCCCGAACGTCACTCTCCCAGAAGTCCGGCAATCGATCGCACTCCCGGGTCCGGCTTCCGCCTTCCTTTTTCTGGAGCATCTCAACAAGGGCCAGGGTTTCGTCCAGGATGGCCTTCCGTTTCTCGCGGTTTCTGGAATTGTCCAGGGCGTCCAATAATCGTTCAAGGCATGGATCGGCGCGGAGCGCTTCCATCAAGGATCGGTCGATCAAATCGTCTTTTTTCAAACGGACGGCCGCCTCGCGCAAAAAATCGGCAATCTTGGACCGAATCTGCAGGCGAGCGGGCAACCGTTCCAGTCCAAGCGAAGCCGCCCGGATCATGTCTCCATACTTGCGCTCTTTCTTCAGGGCTTCCAGCCAAGCGAGAAAGGCGCTTGGGTACTTTTGGCCGTCTTCTGTGGCCAGTCTTTCGAGCCCTGCGACACCTTGAAACAAACTCACGGCCTCTTTGAGGAGACCGGCGGATAGGGAACTAACCCTTTGTTTCCTTAAGAACTCCGGCCATCGTTGCCCGAAATCCTCCAGTTGGGGAAGCTCCTCCATATCGACATTAATGAGCCCATGGATATTCAAGTCCCGGGCGTCAGAGGAGTATCTGGAAATCGCATTCCAGACGGCCCGAGGACGCTCGGCAGGGGTCTCCGTGAGATAGACACAGCGAAAATATTTCAGCTTCGCCTCATCGAAATCGGTTTCGATCATTTCGTCATGATCGTATCCGGGGAATTTTCCCTCTTCCAGGCCTTCTTCATAGATGGCCAGAAGAGATTCGAACGCCCGGCGCGCCAAAGGATAATTTCCTTCCCCGTAGATGTCGAGGATGCGGCTGAATAAGTCGTCGATTTCAACAGTCCAACTGTCGTCTCCCCAGGCCCGTTCATCTCCATATTGATCATCCCATCCCCAGCCGCTCGTGAACTCATATTTTTCGACACGTCGGCCGAACGATGCGATTTCCTTCAACAGGAAATCTTCGCGATCATCCCCGTCCTTCTCCTGTTTTCTTTTCTTCTCTTCCTTTTTCTCCGTAAGAACAAATCCCTCAAGGAAAAGGGCGCGCTCCCGCGGAGCCAAAGCCATCCCCTGAGCCAGGATTATGCCTTTAAGGTCTTCGTGGGTGTATTGATCGATTCGGGCTTTCAAAGCCGTCATGAATTCCTTCAGAGTCAACGTTTTCATCGATCGCTCCACTGCATCAGTTTTTTTGAGTAAAAACGAGATGCTCTTGGAAACTTACGTGATTTGTCTCGGCATGTCAACGAGTTCCGGAGATCCTGCATCTCACCCGGCGGCCAGCCGGAAATTCTCTTCTTGGGGGCGGAGGATCCTCTCAAATTGGGCTCGGGCCCCCGGGCCGAAAACGTACGGCGTCGTGAAAAGGATGGCCGAGCGTCGGTTTAAATACCAAGCCAATGTGGGCAAGGCGCAGGCTGACATGCCCACAGTAACGGGATTAGGAAAGTACCGTTTATTCTTCTTCAACAATGAAGGAACTGAGCGCAAGCACATGCATGTTGCATCAAACGGCAACCACGCCAAGTTCTGGCTTGATCCTATCGATTCAAAATCTCCTTCCGAATTTGCTCAGATACTCCACCCTTGAAACACCGGCCGGCGCCACGACTCGCTTGGTGAGATATTTGTCCTTGCTTCCAGGGAGTATTTGGTGCATTAAGGATGCTGTCCCCCGAATTACCCTATGCTCCTTTCTTATTAATGTCAAGCTGCCGCCTTATTCACGGAGCTTAGCCCTTAAAGGATCACCGGCTCGATTTTGGGGACTTGACCGAATTCGGTCCCCCTGCCCAAGATGAGAAAATCTTCACGTTCCTTCAGAAAGGCTCTTCGGTTATTTTCAAGGTGACAGATAAGGGCGTATTCTTCCTGCCTGGCGAAATCACAGAGAGGGATACTTATACGCAAGAGGAATGGGGGAAGATCAAGCGCCTGGTCGCTGAACGAGGGAAGAGCTGTAAAACCTCGAAGGGAGCCCGCGAACACCTGAAATCTTTATGATTTATTTAAATTAGCGGAAGAATTCTCTCGATTCAGACATTCTCTGAATTCCTGCCTCATGCCTCATCTCATCCCAGAGGACAATCCCTTCCCTGACTAAAGACAGGAATTCCGTGTCCGTTTTCTCACTCTTGAGCAAATCCAAAGCAGAAAGGACAACCGGCTCGATTTTGATACTCTCAAAGCCTTTCCTGAATTTATATTTCTCTATTATCCCTAACACCTTTTCCTTGTCCGCTGAGACGATAAATAGGTCTATGTCGCTGGCCGACGCGTCTTCACCTCGGGCACAGCTTCCGTACAAAACAATTTCCGAAGCCAACTCTCGAAGATTTTTAACTAACGGGCGCAACAATGAAATGGACACAAGAATCTTAAAGATCTTGGCGCCAGGGTCTCCGCTATTGAAAGAGTAAAACAACATTTTGCCCGCCTGGCGACGGCCCAGGATGCCGTCGGCGAAAAGCTCATTCAATACCCTGTTTGCCGACCCATAACTGATGCCTGTTCTTCGAGCGATCTCGCGCTCGTGGAATTCTTGATTTGAAAACTTCGCGAGAAAGCTTAGAATTTTAAGCTGATTGGTGGAGGAGGTGTAGTCAAAATCTGCTTGATATTTGCTCATGATATTGAGTATATACTCATTATATTGAGCATGTCAACAAAAATTCCAGGAACATGACCCAATTTTCTTAAATTGGGATCGTGTCCCCCAAATTCACTCCAGATTTCCTAATCTGGTATGTTCCCCAGAATTTCGCAGCCCGCCGCCCACACGTCTGGATTGACATTTATTCTTGACATGCGGAAGCTGGCAGGAACAGAATCCTTCCTCAAGTGAGAAGCGAGCGGTCAAGGGGGCACTCTTTTGCCCAATCATTTCCGCCGGAAGGGAATCTATGTGATACGAGATTCGAAAGGTGCGCTTTCTGTCCTGAACCGACGGCTGTGAAAGACTGGGAGTGTTACGAACCGGCGACGCGGGATGCTTAAAAAAATACGCAGGCCTTATCGTCGAGGACAAGCAAGAGGCGTTTGGGACGCTTTTGGGCTGCCGGCGGATGCTTCTCTCATCGATATAACTTTGTCGGAGGTAATAATTCCGCTTTGGCGGCTGACGACGCCAATCATGGTACCCTGAGTTTGTAGCACTCAGG
>JBBILQ010000031.1:0-28673 GCA_037444845.1 Candidatus Aminicenantota bacterium
TAGAAGAAATTCGTTTTCTGCTGCGCTGGCCGAATGATCTCTCGAGCACCAATTTTTGGCTCATTCCCTCGTGGGAAATTATCAACATGATACTCAGGGATGTCAAATTGAGCTTAAGACGGGTGAGAGCGAGCCGGAAACCCGCAGACATGTCAAAAAGCGTCGGAAATCCGACAGACTTCTCCTTCCGGGGCAAGAGAGAATGACGATAAATATTCGGCCGACGACTCAGCGGCCATCAAGAGTTCCTGGCAGGCGATGAGAGGCGGAGGATGTCTCTCCGTGACAAAGGTCAGATTGAGGTGATTGCTGATCCTGTCCACCACGGCATAGTCGGTAAGGAAGGCAATAAGGCGCATCTCTCCCTGGCAGTCCGGACAGGGTGGAAGTGGCAAGCTGAATTCTTAGTGTCATGGTAAATAGAAATCCCATGGTTATGGCAAACAGGAATCCCATTGGCACGGTAAATGGAATTCGCAAGGTCAGAGAAGTCCCGTAAAGCAGGAGAAAACTTTACAGGAGCCGGAATGATCAGCAAAGCGATGTTTGAACAGGTTCAGGCTTTTAAGCGACAGAGCTATTCCGAGAGTGCCATCGACTTAAATCTTCCCCTTCTTCAGGGCTGCTGATTTTTCTTCCAGAGACTTTTTCGTCCTCTCCCTGAAGACTTCCAATTTTTTGGCAACCTCCGGATATTTGATTGAGAGAATCTCACAGGCTAAATAAGCGGCATTCTTTGCCCCATCGATTCCAACGGTCGCCACCGGAATACCCGGAGGCATTTGGACTGTGGAATAAAGCGCATCCACTCCTTCGAGCGCCCCGGATCTGAGCGGAACACCTATGACCGGCAAAGTGGTATGGGCCGCCAGAACCCCTGCCAGGTGAGCGGCCATCCCAGCTCCGGCAATCAAGACCTCGATGCCGCGATCCCTCGCTGTTTTGGCATAGCTGGCTGTCTTTTCAGGCAACCGATGGGCGGAACTGATATCGATCTCATAGGCAATTCCCATCTCCTTCAAAGCTTCTGCCGCCTTCTCCATCACCGGCAGATCGCTGTCGCTTCCCATTAAGATTCCAACCAAGGGCTTTTCCATAAAACCTCCCGTATTCTAATATTCCATCTTTACTTGATGTACTACGCTATTCTATAAAATTTCCTCTCTTTTTACAAGAGAATAAAAAGCCCTCTCTTCGCAAGTTTGACAGTTCATGGGAGGGATTTCTTATAGATTTGAAATAGCAATAAATAAATGTCAAGCTCGCGTTCTTCTTCTCAAAAGGAACTTGACGATCTCCATCCCGAGGGTGAGGATGACGCAAGAGCCCAGGATGATCCACATGTCTTGAAGCGACGGTTTGGTGACTCCAAAGGTGTCCAGCATTGCGGGAAACTGAAGCACGACAACCAGGATGACAATCTCCCAGAAAATGGCGACCAGAAGCCATTTGTGCGGATGGACCTTGAAGGCGCTGTATCGTATCGAACGGAGGTGGAGGGCAATAACCAATTCTGTGATGACAAAGAAGAAGAAGATCAGCGTCCTCGCATGAGTCAGGTCGGCCAGTTCGCTGAAGAAGATGTAGGAGAGGATCGGGATCTCAACAATTAGGATCATCAGGATGAAGGCCCTTACATCCCACGTGAAGACGCTCTCTTTCGGATACCGCGGCGGCCTTTGCATGATGTCAGGATCAGGGGGAGCCACCCCGAGCGCGAGGGCCGGAAGCCCGTCGGTTGCCAGATTGATGTAGAGGATCGCGGCCGGCAGAACCGGCAGATATTCGGGCCCCAGGAGAATGACCATCCCTCCAATAAAAGTCACCTCCACCACATTGCTCTCAAGGAGATAGATCAGATATTTTTTGATGTTGTCATAGATCCATCTCCCGCGCTCAATCGCGGTGACGATGGTTGCAAAATTGTCATCGGTCAGGACCATGTCCGCAGTCTCTTTCGTCACCTCCGTGCCGGTAATTCCCATCGCCACTCCGATATCAGCATGTTTCAGGGCCGGGGCGTCATTGACGCCATCTCCCGTCATGGCGACGACTTCGCCCTTCTGTTTCCACGCCTTGACGATTTTCAATTTATCAAAGGGCGAGACCCGGGCGTAGACTGTGACCTGATCGACAATCTTTTCAAACGCCTCATCAGGCATCTTTTCTAATTCTTCGCCCGTCAGGATGATATCGCCCTCTTTATAAATACCCATCTCTATTGCAATGGCTACAGCTGTTAGCTTATGGTCTCCCGTAATCATGACGGGCTTGATGCCCACCTGCTTGCATACCTGGATCGCCTCAATCGCTTCCGCCCTGGGCGGGTCGATCATCCCGGCCAGTCCGAGAAAGACCATGTCCTTTTCAATATGCTCTTCCGTGCACCCTAATCCATCCGGGCAATCCTTGTATGCAAACCCGATAACCCTCAAGGCTCCCTGCGCCATCTCTTCATTGGCTTTAAGGATATCTGCCTTCTCTCTTTCTCCGAGCCTCATGGGCCCGGAATCATCAAAAATATAATTGCACTTTTCGAGAACCACTTCAGGAGCCCCTTTCATGAATGCCAATCTCCTGCCATCTTTCATCTGGTGGACGGTGGTCATTCTCTTTCTTTCAGAGCTGAAGGGGATCTCCTCAATCCTTGGGTTTTCAAGCCTCATCTCAACTTGATGCATCCCGGCCTTTACCGCGGCCACCACGAGAGCCCCTTCGGTCGGATCTCCTTTTATGGTCCATTTCCCATCCTTCTCTTCCAGGGCCGCATCATTGCATAGAAGCCCTCCCTGGAGGAGCAGTTGCAGGGCAGGATCTTCCTTCGGATGGAGAATGCCGGAGCCTCTCATCTCCCCCTCCGGAGCATAACCCACGCCCGAAACCTCCATCCATCTGCCTCCGGTAAATATTTTCCGGACCGTCATCTCCCCCTTGGTGAGCGTCCCGGTCTTATCGGAGCAGATCACCGTGACGCATCCCAGGGTTTCAACCGCAGGCATCTTTCTGACGAGAGCGTTCTTTTTAGCCATCTGGCGCATCCCGATCGCAAGAGCGCCAGTGACAATGGCTGAAAGGGCCTCCGGAACAGCGGCGACGGCAAGGGCCACGGCAAACATTGCCATCTTGACGACGAAGGGGAGATCGATCCTGTCGCCCAGGGCCTCCCGCAGGACGCTGATCGCTGCCACGAGAAAGCAGATCGAAAGGGCAAAGATGCCGACCCATTTCCCTATTTCTTCCGTCCTTTTTTCAAGGGGAGTTTTTTCAACTTTGACTGCGGTGACCTCCTCGGCGATCTTGCCGAATTCTGTCTTCATCCCCGTGGAGGTGACGGCTACGATGGCCCTTCCAAAAGTGACGCTGGTCCCTGCGAAGACCATATTCTTCTGATCGCTGACCCTGACATTTTCCGGCAAAGAGTGAGTGCCCTTGCCCACCGGAACGGATTCCCCGGTCAGAGGCGCTTCATCGCAACGGAGGGAATGGTTCTCAACCAGCCGCGCATCAGCCGGAATCCGGTCTCCCGCCTCGAGGAGCAGGAGATCTCCCGGAACGAGCTCTTTGGTAGGAACCTCCCTCTCCATCCCTTCTCGCATCACGGTGATGGTGGGAGTGAGCATCTTCTTCAACGCATCGAGAGCGCGGTCCGCCCGGTATTCCTGAATGAATCCGAGAACCGCACAGAAAAAGACGATGGCGGCAATGATGGCCGCATCGACCGTCTCTCCTACAAGGGCCGAAAGCCCGATGGCGACGAGAAGGATGAGGATAAGGGGATTTTTGAACTGGTTGAAAAAGAGCGTCAAAGGAGATGTCCTTTCCTCCTTCTTCAGTTCATTGTAGCCATACGTTTCAAGTCGCCTTTTAGCCTCCTCCTCGGTTAGACCACGACGGAGGTCTGTATTCAGTTCTCGCAAAACCTGCGTGGCCTCCATCGAGTGCCAATTTGCCATTATTTTCCTCTTTTTATTAAAACTCCCTCGCTTTTTTGAGGGAATAAAAGCAAGGAGCATTATTACAACAAGAATTATTGATCGTCAACCGTTCAATTTTGCATCATGAAAAATTTGTTGGATTTTTGAATTTCCAAGCAGAACAGCCTTAACCTTCTCCCGTGGTCCCTGCTTTATGGGTAAAATTGGGTGGTAGTTGCTCCCCGCTTGGCTCGGTGTATCCAACTTTTAGGAGAGGATAAAGCTAGTAGGCGACGGTAAAGCCAGGTTCGCCATCAAAATTCCACAGCTTCTGAGCCGCAGACCACCAGAAATTGGGGGCTAATTCGGCGAGCAAATTAGTAACATCAGTATCGGTAGCCTTTTCCTTTGCTTTATAACGACATCTCCACCAATTGACGCAGAGTGCATCCGGCATAGGACCGGGGTAAACCTTGAGCCCCCGATTAGAAATAATATCTAAATGAAATGGTCCAATTCGCTCTGGAAGCGGAGGCAAGTGGTCGGAAATGATATAGACATCAACTCCGATTAACTCCATCTTTCGTTCTGGCTTGGGATAATTTAGATGATCCATAGTTATTAGCTCCTTTAACTGGCCTTAAGACGCTCTACGATGGCTTTGGCGTATTCCTCATTAGTGGAGGTTCCACCTACATCTGCGGTAACCGTTTTTCCTTCCGCCAGCACCTCGCACATAGCTTTATAGATGCGGTTAGCGGCATTGTTTTCACCGATGTGCTCCAACATCATGATGGCAGCTTGAAGCACCGCACTGGGATTTACTCGCTTCATCCCGATGTATTTAGGAGTGGACCCGTGAACTGCTTCAAACATGGCGTACTTGTCACCGATATTAGCACCGGGCGCGAAGCCCAGTCCCCCGGTAAGTCCCGCCATCAGGTCGGTGAGAATATCACCATAAAGATTGGGCAGGCAAATCACATCGTAAAGGTGAGGCTTCAGGGCTAATTGCATCGCCATGTTGTCCACAATCAAATCTTGAAATTCAATGTCGGGATAACGGGCTGCCACCTCCCGACCGCAGTTGAGGAAGAGCCCATCGGTCATCTTCATGATGTTTGCTTTATGAACCACTGTTACTTTCTTTCGGTTATGGCTACGAGCATATCTAAAGGCATAATCTATAATGCGAATTGAGCCGGGACGAGTAATAATTTTCAAGCATTGCGCAACTTCATCCGAGACCCAATGTTCAATAGCCGCATAACTATCCTCAGTGTTTTCTCGAATCCCCACCAGGTCAAGATTAGTCCATGGGGTTTTAACTCCGGCGATGCTCTTAGCTGGTCTGACATTAGCGTAGAGGTCTAAGGCTTTTCTCAGAGTGACGTTGGCGCTCTTGTGACCAAAGCCGACGGGGGTGGTGGTGGGGCCTTTCATGCAGACTTTGTTTTTGGTAAGTGACTCGATAGTTTCATAAGGAACTGGCATGCCGAATTTTTCAACTGCCGGAAGTCCCGCCTCGGCAAATTCATAAGCCAAATCTACTCCACTGGCATCCAGTATCATCTGGACACAATCCCAAATTTCCGGTCCGGTACCTTCTCCTGGTATAACTGTAATCGTGTGTTTTGCCATAAACCTCCTCCCGATATTAAATAAATTCCGATTTTCTTATGGGTTCAAGCAACAAGTTAAATGTTAGCCTGAACTCACGGTAAGAACATTTATATTATAATAATTTAAAGAGGACTCGTCAACTGGCTGAGTCACATTTTTTGCAGCCATTATCCCATCCGCCCATCGTAAGCAAGCACAAATCCGGCTCGAAGACATGTCAAGGGTGTTCGGGAATTGCTCACGGTCGGTCAAAAACCCGCCGAGAAGCTGAGCTTTTTCCAGAATCGGGGATAAGCTGTCGCCTGATCGCCTCGACGGCGGCCTGGGCTTCTTCCTTGACCTCTTCGACGCCGAGATATGATTCAGCCAGCTTGAGAGCTTCCGGACAGGCAAACTCAGGCAGAGCGCCCAGGACAAGCTTGATTTCCTCAGGTCTTTTCGCCGCATCGAGAGCCGATTGGAGAGCACTGACGGCGCCCTGGGGTGATTGGTGTTTTTCCAGACCGATCATCCTTACATAACCGCGCAGGGCCAGCACGTGGTGGACAAGACTGGGCGAATGGCGGGCGATTAATATCAGGTCATGACGGGGCGTCGAGGTCGGCCAGTCGGCCAGAGTCCGCACGGCCACATCCAAGATTTGGGAGTTTTCATCCAGAAGGGCGGCGCGAAGGAGGCGGAGGGAGCTGTCAGCGCCGATCCGGCCGAGAAGCCTGTAGAAAAGACAGCGCTTCGTTGAATCTTCGACTCTCTCCTGTTTTGATTTGGGGCCCGGCTCGAGCATCTCCTCAATCGCCCTGGCCCGTTCAGCGTATTCGGGGATTTTCTGGCAGAGTGCGGCGATGGCCGAGAGCATCTCTTCAGCCACCGTCTCGTCGTCTTCCTCAAGGAGCAGTTTGAGAAGGGGAGGGAGGTCTTCGCTTGTAGCTATCTTGCGCAGGGCCCTGGCTGCCTCGCGCCTGTTTTTAGGGGAAGCCAAGCGCACCTGCTGGAAGACGAGAGCTTTACCGGAATTAATTCTCCTCTCTCCCACTGCCTGGATGAGCTCGTTCTTCACCGCTTCGCCGGGAGAGAGAAGCAGGTGCAGGAGGATGGTTTCGTCTGCGTCTTTTCCCGGGAGCGACCAGAGGCTGGCGCGGGCCGCTTCCTGCTCCCGGCCGCGGCTTGTCGCAGCCCGCTCGGCCAGGAAAGATACGGTGGAAGAGTTGCCTGTTTTGGCCATGGCCTTGAGAGCCGCTATCCGGACTGAGGGGTCTTTGCTTTTAGAAGCCTCGAGGACAGTGGGGAGCACGGCCTGGCCCGGGAAGTTTTCGAGCACGGCCAGAAGCTTAATTTGAGCGGTCTCGGGAAGCTTCGCCAGGAGATTGCTGACTGCCTTGATTGCGGACTCATCAAAAAAGCCCGGGATGAGGCTGAAGGCTGTCTCGTGCATGTCCAATGAGCCGGAGATGAGCGTATCGAGAATCAACCGGCGGGCCTCATCTTTTCCGGCCGTGCTGATTTTCCCTTTCAGGGCAGCGCGGCGAAAGACAGGCGGCAAATCAGAGGAAAAAATTTTTTCGTAAACAGAAGACGCGCGCTCAAAGTCCTTTAAATCAGCCGCTTGTTCAGCGCACTTGATGAGCGATGAGGCTGACACCTCCCGAAAGCCGCCGCTGCTTTTATCGAAAGCTGAAATCAGATATCCCGCCGCTTCCCGGCCGCCTATTTCAGATAGGGCGGTGGCGGCTGCAGCTGCCGTCAATTTATCCTGATTCTCAAGGAGCCTACCGAGCTCGACAACCGCAGCCCGGCATTTCCGCTGCCCGAGAGACGAGATAATGCCGATTCTCGCATCGCCCTGCGTTTGCGATAAAGCCTTCAGAAAAGCCTTGTCCGCGGCCTGGCCCGGGATTCTTTCCAGAGCATAGCGCGCCAGATCCGTTGTTGACTCATCGAGAAGCATTTTTCCCAAAACCGGGATTGACATTTCGCTGCCGATGAGCCGGAGATGGCGGCAAGTTTCCATTTTTGCTGCTGGCGTAGCGCTTGACTCGAGAAAAACCAAAAGTTTAGCCTCACATTCCATCCTTGCGTCAGGCGAGTCCTTATGAGCCCAGACAAAGTCCCTGAGCCGGTAGACGACGTCTTCATTCTTGCTGTGCTCGAAACCAGCCATGTCCTCCAGGATCGAATCGAGAGAAAGCGGCCGGTATCCCGGCCAGAGCCGGACATCGGCCGGAGTCGAGACGGCGCGCTCCGTGGCCGGGAAATCGCCCGGGATCTTCTGGGTCACCCGGCCAGTGGCCGCCCATTCCGCGCCGCGCCGGAATGTGGTGATGAACCCGACGCATTCGAGCGCTGGATAAGGCGGATCGCCCGAGGCATGGCCGAGCACAGTGTGGAAAATCCGGCCGGAGCCGTAGGTGACCGTAAAAAGCACGGGCTCATCCCGGCCGGTTCCAGCCTTCTCAGGATCGCTGTAAGCTGTAGCAAGAAGGGTCACGTTCTTGGCCGGGCCGCGGAGCAGTCCGTAGAGCTCATCATCAGCGTGCATCCACTTTTCGGGAAGCCCGGCCATAATGGGGTGCGTCGCGTCACGCGTGATGATGAGAAAAGGATGCGGGTCGGTGTGATAGCCGGCAATTCCCGGCTGCGTGTCTCTGACAACCCCGCCGTCTTCCCAAAAGACATAGGGACCCGCTTTTTCATCTCGTTTTCCCCAGCCTCCAAGTCCGATGATCTCGTTGTACTCCGGCCAGTCGGGAAAGGCGTTGTTGGCCGAGTGGTAGATCACAACCCCGCCCCCATTTTTTACAAAATCAACGAAGGCTTTCTGAGTCGAGCGCGGCCATGAGTCACCGCTGTAGTCGAGGACGACGAGCCTGTAGGTAGAGAAGTCGGGCCGGAAGTCCTTCATCCCTGCGCCCGCCGGAGGGCTGGCTGCGATCACGACGTCAAAAAGCCCTGTGTTTTCGAGCATCTCCTTGAGCGCGGCGCTCGTCTCCTGCCATCTATGATGGTTCTGGCCGGTGACAATCAGGGTTTTTATCGGTTGGGATGCGTCTTGAGCCGGAAGGGCAGGGGAGGAGAATCCTGCGGCAAGCCATAACGCCATTGCTGTGGTCAGGCATCGGCCATACGATCTTTTTATCATTTTTATCTTGATTAGCGTCGAAGAATGCTTGTTCATCTCGGCATCTCCTCAGTCATTTCACACCGGAAGTTGCCAGGGCTTGCGGTAGGCGCGGCTGAGCAACCGCTCCGCTTCCAGGTCGACGATAATAGTTTCGGTCGCCGGGTCCCAGCGGATTTTTTGGCTTAACTCAATGGATACAACGGCCAGATGTCCGACGCTGGCTGACCGATGCGCAACCTCAGCCGGTGTGATGGTCAGGCTGCGGTTCCTGATGCAATCGAGAAAGTTCTGGTAATGGTCACGGCTTTTATAGAGACGGATTTCGTCCGGGCCGATGATTTCGTCCACAAGGCGGGCGGGATGCGTCTCGAACCGGCCGCGGTCGACCCAGACCCAGCCGCGCTCGCCTATCCAGCGCGTGCCGCTTCGGATTTCGGGGTAGCCGCCGGCGATATCCATGGGCGTTCCGTCGGCGTACCCGGCCGTCACATAATACCGGGTGGCACTGTTGTAAATGCCGCGAAGCGGAAATTCGGCGCGGCCTTCGACCTCGACCGGGCCCGCAAGGTCCCAGCCCATTCCCCAATGGGCGATGTCGACATGATGGCCGACCCAGTCCATGAGCTGGCCGCCGCCAAAATCCATATTCCAGCGCCAGTTCATATGAACGCGGGCCTTGCAGTAGGGCCAATAAGGGGCCGGACCGAGCCACATGTCATAGTCGAGCTCGGCCGGCGGCGGCGTGATGGCCTCCTGGCCGAAGGTCCTGGCAAAATCGTGATGACCGGAGGGAAGGCCCACCTCGACCTTGAGGATTTTGCCGATGCGGCCGTTGCGGACGAGCTCCGCCGCCCTGTGGAAATTTTCGACCGAGCGCTGCCAGGAGCCTGTCTGCCAGACCCGGCCGTAGCGCTGGATAGCCCTAACCATCGCCTGACCCTCCCGGAGGCTGTGGCTGAGCGGCTTCTCGCCATAGATATCGAACCCGGATCGGGCGCAGGCAATAGACAGAACGGCATGCCAGTGGTCGGGGACGGCGATGGAGACGGCGTCGATGTCGCGGCGCAAGCAGAGCTCCCGGAAGTCCGTGTACGCCTTGCAGTCGCCATTGCCGTATTTTAGGTCGACCATGCTTTTGGCTTCGGCAAGGTGGTTCCGGTCGACATCGCAGACAGCCACCCACTGGACCTCGTCCTTGCCGAGGAAAGCCTCCATGTTGGGAAAGCCCATCATCCCGAACCCGATTCCGGCCATGACGATGCGGTTCGAAGGAGCCAGACGGTTCGTTTTGCCCAGGGCCGAGGCCGGGACAATCGTCGGAAACCCCGCCACTCCGGCTGCTGCAGCTGGCAATGTTTTGAGAAATTCCCGGCGTTTCATCCTCTCACCTCCCGAATTCGAGGGACATCATACCTGATTCATTATAGGCCTTCAATCCTCAAATAGGCACCCAAACGAATTTCCGGCGCAAAAAATTCTGCAACCTTTACCCGTGTTGTTGCGTATATTATAAATAAAGGTAGAGTTGTGTCCTTTAATAGACAAGTCTTTTATCTAAACGCTTTATTGCTCGGAATTTTCTCGGGGAGGTTTTCATGAAACACATTACCAGGCGCTCTTTCATCAAGACAGGCGCCACAGCGGCCGCGGCGACGATCGCCGTCCCTGCAATCTTGCCGAGGGGATGGTACGCTTTCGCTCAGGCCGAAGCCGCGGGCTATTTTGAACGGGAGTTTGGCGTCAGCGAAGCCATGTGCCGCAGGGTTCTGGCCAGAGCCCTGGCCAAAGGCGGCGATTTCGCTGACCTGTTCTTTGAGCACACGATCAGCAACTTCCTCATTCTTGAGGACGGGAAAGTCAACCGGGCGGCGTGCGACGTGGCTCTCGGTGTGGGGATCCGGACGGTCAAGGGCGACCAGGTCGGCTACGGGTTCACCCAGGAGCTGAACGAAAAAGCCATGTTAGCCGCCGCTTCAACGGCTGCCACGATCGCCGCCGCTTCAAGCAAAAATCCGGCCAGGGAGTTCGCTCCTCTGAAAACGAAGAATTATTATCCGGTGAAAACTCTCTTCTCCTCCGTTCCCCTCAATGACAAGCTTCCGGTGGTCCAGTCGGTCAATGACAAATGCTTCGCCCTGTCCCCGTTGGTGATAAAGGTCAACGTCGTCTTCCACGACCAGCAGAAACGCATTCTCGTGGTCACGAGCGACGGAGTCAAAGCAGAAGACCTTCAGCCGCGGAGCTACATCGCTTCCACCGTTGTCGCCGAAAAGAACGGCCGGCGGGAGAGGTCCGGCTGGAACTTCGGCGGACGGAGGGAGTTCTCCTACTACACTCCCGCGCTTGCCGAAAAACTGGCAAAGATGTCCGTTGACCGCACGCTCATCCTCTTCGATGCCATCCAGCCTCCGGCCGGCGAGATGCCCGTCGTGCTCGGGCCCGGCGTCACGGGCGTGCTGCTCCACGAAGCCATCGGCCACGGCATGGAGGCCGACTTCAACCGGAAGAAAATTTCGACCTACTGCACGATGATCGGCAAGAAAGTCGCCGAGCCGTTCGTGAGCATCATCGACGATGGCACTGTTCCCCACCTCACCGGCTCCATCAATTTCGATGACGAAGGGACGCCAGGCCAGAAGACCGTTCTGGTGGATAAGGGCATCCTGACGGGCTACCTCCATGACAAGATCTCGGCCAGGTTTTACGGCGTCAAACCGACTGGCAACGGCCGCCGGCAAAGCTACCAGCACTACGTCATTCCGCGCATGCGCAACACGTACATGCTCGACGGAGAGGCGGAGCCCGAAGACCTCATCAAAGCCGCGGACAAGGGCATCTACGTTCAGGATGTCGCCAACGGTCAGGTGAAAATCGGAGAGGGAGACTTTGCCTTCTATGTTTCCCAGGGACGCCAGGTCGAAAACGGGAAGTTAGGGGCTCCTATCAAGGACGTCAACATCATGGGAAACGGTCCCAAGATGCTCTCCAACATCATCATGGTAGCAAACGACTTTGAGTTCCACGAGGGCGGAGCCGGGGCCTGCGGCAAGGACGGGCAGGCAGCGCCCGTTGGCTTCGGGCAGCCGAGCTGCCTGGTCAAATCCATGACCGTCGGCGGAGTCAAGGGCTGAGGAGAGAAGGAGGAAGACAATGAAGCAAGAACTGCATGACCTTGCTGAGAGGGCGATCAAAATAGCCAAATCCGCCGGAGCTGACGACTGTCGTGTCACCATTGGCGGAGAGCGTTTTGTCGAGATCAGCTACCGGGACCGAAAGCCAGAGAACATCAAAGAAGCCTCGACGAAGGGGTTGCGGGTTGAAATCTTCGTCAACAAGAGGTTCTCCAGCCAGAGCACATCGGACCTGCGTCCGGAATCGTTGAAGACGTTCATCGAAAACGCTGTCGCCTCGACCAGTCTCCTGGCAGAAGACCCATTCCGGACACTTCCCGACCCGAAGTACTACCAGGGCCGGGGGACGATCGACCTCAAGCAATACGACCCTGATTATGAGAAGGTGACTCCTGAAAGCCGGCACAGCTTTGTCAAAGCGATCGAAGAGAGCTGCCTGGCCAGGGGCGGGGACAAAGTCATCTCTGTAACCGCCGGCTGCTACGACAGCCACTCCGAACAGCTCCTGATGACCAGCAACGGTTTCGATGGCTACGAGGAAGCTTCAGTTTTTTATGGCGGAGCGGAGATGACGGCCAAGGATGAGGGCGACCGCAGGCCGGCGGAATACTCTGTGGCCGTAGCCCTGAGCCGCAAGGCGTTGCCCAGGCCTGAAGACATCGGCGCTGATGCGGCTGCGCGCGCGTTAAGCCTGCTCGGGGCGAAGAAGGTCAAGACGGAGACGCTGCCGATCATCATCGAGAACCGCGTCGTCGCCCGTTTCGGCAGCGGTTTTGTGCAGGCCATGTTCGGCCGGAGCATCCAGCAGAAGCAGTCCTTCCTGGCAGATAAAAAGGGCCAGAAAGTGGCGAGCAACGTGCTGACTCTCGTTGACGACCCGTTTATTCCAGGCGCCTTAGGCAGCAGGACGTTCGACGGCGAGGGGATAGCGGCCAAAAAGAGGGTCATGATTGAAGCAGGCGTGCTGAACGATTTTTATGTCGACTGGTACTACAGCCGGAAATTAGGGTGGGAGCCGACGACGGGAAGCCCCTCAAACCTGATCATTCCGCCGGGAAAGCGCTCGGTCAAGGAGATCATGAAAGACCTCGGCCGCGGCATCTTCATCACCGGGTTCATCGGCGGGAACTCTAATTCGACGACGGGCGATACGTCGATCGGGATTACGGGCCAGCTCTTCGAGAAGGGCGAGCCCGTTCATCCTGTGTCGGAGATGAACATCGCCGACAATCACCTAAAAATCTGGCAGAGGCTGGCTGAAGCAGCTAACGACCCGTACGCCTTTTCCCAGCAGCGTTTCCCGAGTCTGGTTTTCACCGATGTCGTCGTCTCCGGCATCTGACGAGCGATCTGCCCATATGTAATCAGGGCCTGCTCGTTGCTGAGCGAAAACCGAAGTAGGGAGCTGTATAAGTCGGGGCCCGGAACATGCGGCTGGAGCACTTGAGATGACGGGACCCATACGCATAAGCACCTCCCCGTCTGATCCTTGTTCGGGTATCGCTCGCATCGGGTCCGCGAGGGTTTTTGTCGCCGTCAACGGCCCAGTCGTAAGCCTGTCCTTCTGAGCCCCAGTCCCAGACCCATTCAAACACGTTCCCCGCCATGTCATAGAGGCCGTACCCGTTGGCCGGGTAGCTGCCGACGGGGACGGTGCCGCCCATGTTGTCGTTGGCGTTGCCCGTTCCAATCTCATCTCCCCAGGGATAACGCTTGCCCTCAACACCTCCCCGCGATGCCTTTTCCCACTCCGCTTCCGTTGGGAGCCTGAAGCCGTTAGCGCTCCAATCCACCTGGGCATTGGTTAGATCGACACGCCCTGTCCTGTATACTTCCGTGTGGGCGTCATCTGTATAGTAGACCGGCGTCCTGCCCTCTTTCTCGGAGCGGGCGTTGAGCCACTTCACCGCATCGTACCAGTTGATCAGGACCACGGGCAGATTGTCTCCTTTGCCCTGTGAGCCGTTTGATCCGGGATTATCAAATCTATATCCGTTGGCAACGGCCCAGTCATAGACCTCTTTCCATAGAGTATACGTAGTTTCGTATTTGTCTATGTAGAATTCATCGAGGTCCACGACGTGGACTGGCAGCGCATGACGCGTTTCATCAAAGTTATCTCCCATCCGGAAAGGACCAGCCGGAATGCAAACGAGCCCGGGCTTGGGGATTTCTGCATGCGGGACGGCGGGCGAGCACAGGCACTCTCCGCTCTTGCTGTTTGTGTTAACTGCGCTGACTCTGAAACAGCAAGCGGTCTTATTTCTATGCAGACGTGCTATGTAAGTACTGCCTGAAAGGGCGGCTCCCTTTGCGCTGCTCTTCTGAGATACCGTTGACATGGATGCGCAGCATAGGGTGCGTGAGGTCGTTGCGGCTACGGGGGCTGTTAGAACAGAACGGGGGATGGATATGCCGTTGCTGGCACCCGTCATCATGAAGAGAGGCACGGCAAAGAACGAAAGAGCAAAGAACGAAAGAGCAAAGGACGAGAGCTTGATGGGTCTCCATTGCATGAGTTGCCTCCTTTGTTGAATCGTGCGGACGTGGCCAAAAACATGGACATGAAAAAAACGAAGCTAGTCTTCAGCTCGTCCTCACCAGATACCTGGAACGAGACGCCTTGTGGTTTTTTCTGTGTACTCGCTATAACCCGGCAGCTCGCGGAGCAGAAACTGGTCCTCGAGCGAAGTTCTGACGATGGTGAGAATCAGGATCAAAAAAACCGGAAGGCCTGCCCATAGAGAGCCGAGCGCAAAGGGAATGGAAAGGTTGAAGAGCATCCCTCCCGCATAGCCGGGGTGCCGAACGAAGCGATAAGGGCCTGTCGTCACGGCCGTCTGGCCTCGGTCCGTCTGGAGGCGGACAACCGACGAGAAAAAGGGGTTCTCCATCGCCGCCCATTGGGCGAATAGGGCTCCCAAAATCATCGGGGCATAAGCGGACGCCTGAATCCAAGTCGGAAACTCCGGCTTCCAGCTAAAACGCCGGTCTAAGCCAGCCAGGAGAATCGTTGCGATCGGCAGCAGGATGCCGATGATGGGAACGAGGACCCTGTCCCAGGGTTCGACGTTGAGCTTTTTCAAGAACTGTGCGCGCTCTGCGATGAGATCAGGGGTCCGGCAAAGGATGGCCAGCCGGCTGAACAAGGAGTAGGTGAAGGCGAAAGCAGCGAAGACCCAGCCCATTGTCCAGCCGATGTCTCCGGCAGCGAGCAGGAGAATGACGGGCCCTGAGGCGGCCAGGAGGATGAAGCGAACGAAAAGCTTGGAGCTGGGGGGCGTGGGACTCATCGCTTTCAGTGAGCCTCAAAGTAGCACAGGCATATGGGCCCGGTCAACTCCGCTGGCCATCGGCTGCGCTTGCCGACTGCGTGACGTCTGAGAGGAAGATGGACAGCAATGGTCACGTCGATTGTTCTCAAATGACCGCCTAAAAGCAGGTTATATTGTTTTCTGAAGCAGGAGGGCGTTAAACAATAGCTTATGAGCCGCTTGGATGGAAGCCCGAAAGATCGGACTGAAGGCGAACAGGACGACCTGGCCCTTGCCTTTCCTCAGCCAGACCAGGTTGGTTTTATCCCCGAGGGTTTCCTGTTTTTCGCAATAGCCGCTCATCAAAATTTCTTTCTCCGGAAATTTGCCGATGACGCGGCGGTCCATATCGAATATGGGAATGGAGGTGGTGAAAACAGGGTTCCCGTTGAAGACGACCCCGATCTCACGCGGCAAGCCCAGGGTCAGAGGATGATCCTCGAGAAGCAAGATTTTCATCAGAGCGCTCGGGCAATATAAACCTGATTTCTGGAGGCTTTCGGAGATATCCTGGACAGGCAACTGGAACTCCTCTTTTTCCTCCTTGCCGCGCACGATTTCCAGCTTCCCGATGAAAAGAGAGGTGGAACCGCCCCAGGAAATAATTGTCCCCCCTTGATCCAGAAAGGCCATCAGCTTTTCCATCCCGGCCTTACCGATGCCTTTGGTGTACTCGGGCGGGTAATCGGCCACGTGATATTCGTCCCTAACTTTGTATTTTCCCTCCATCAGGATGGATTTATCGGCGTCGGGGAAAACGATTATATCGAAAGTTTTGGCCAGCTCGGCCTTTTCAAAATCGCCTGGGCGCAGAACTTTAAAAGGGATGCCGTAAGAATCAAACACAAACTGGGCCCAGCCGGCGTCCATGTCGTGAAAATACGTCTCCACGAGGGCGATCCGCGGCAGTCTGATCGGTGTCGTCTTGAAGTCCGGGGATTCGGTCAAAATCGTGGGCGCAACGGTCAGCACTTCAATATTACCAGCGAAGTCATCAAAAGGCACGATGCTTCGAAATCAAGAAAATGATTTCTGCTCGTGCCTCCAACCATCCTATTTTTTCATGAGTTTGTTCAGCATTTCGACGGCGTTCATGTTCTTAGGGTTCAATTCCAGGGATTTGGCATAGTTTATGACTGGCATGTCATTTTCGCCTTTAACCATGTAGCCCTCAGCGAAGCTGTCATAACCGTTGGCATATTTTGGATAGACCTCCACGTTGAGCTTAAAAATAGCAATGGCGTCATCAACGCGCTTTTTATTTTGGAGCAAATAATATCCCAGACGATTTAATTCAACTTCCCGGAAAATATAGTCCTTGGGCTGATTTTTCTCGAGTTCGCGGTAGCGGGCGATTGCAGCCTCCACTCCCTTTTCAATCAGCGTCGGATAAATCGCCTCAGAATAATAGAAAATTCCTTTTCTGCTGCGATCGCTGAATGAGCGTTCATGCGGGTCAACCTCAAAGACTTTGCGGATCATCTCGGCCCTGCCCTTGGAGGGGATGGGCTGGGAAAACCCTTATTCGTTCTCAGAATGTGACTTATATTCGGCCAGCAGATGGTCCAATTTATGAGATTTTCTGCAGCAGCAGGGCATTAAAGAGCAGCTTATAAGCCGCTTGGATGGAAGCCCGAAAGATCGGACTGAAGGCGAACAGGACGACCTGGCCCTTGCCTTTCCTCAGCCAGACCAGGTTGGTTTTATCCCCGAGGGTTTCCTGTTTTTCGCAATAGCCGCTCATCAAAATTTCTTTCTCCGGAAATTTGCCGATGACGCGGCGGTCCATATCGAATATGGGAATGGAGGTGGTGAAAACAGGGTTCCCGTTGAAGACGACCCCGATCTCACGCGGCAAGCCCAGGGTCAGAGGATGATCCTCGAGAAGCAAGATTTTCATCAGAGCGCTCGGGCAATATAAACCTGATTTCTGGAGGCTTTCGGAGATATCCTGGACAGGCAACTGGAACTCCTCTTTTTCCTCCTTGCCGCGCACGATTTCCAGCTTCCCGATGAAAAGAGAGGTGGAACCGCCCCAGGAAATAATTGTCCCCCCTTGATCCAGAAAGGCCATCAGCTTTTCCATCCCGGCCTTACCGATGCCTTTGGTGTACTCGGGCGGGTAATCGGCCACGTGATATTCGTCCCTAACTTTGTATTTTCCCTCCATCAGGATGGATTTATCGGCGTCGGGGAAAACGATTATATCGAAAGTTTTGGCCAGCTCGGCCTTTTCAAAATCGCCTGGGCGCAGAACTTTAAAAGGGATGCCGTAAGAATCAAACACAAACTGGGCCCAGCCGGCGTCCATGTCGTGAAAATACGTCTCCACGAGGGCGATCCGCGGCAGTCTGATTGGCGTCGTCTTGAATTCCGGAGATTCGGTCAAAATCATCGGCGCAACGGTCAGCGCTTCAAGAATCGGTTTCAATCGGAGGTCATGTCGGACGAGAAAGCTGCCCCTGGGAATTTCTTCTCCTGCGGGATTTTCCTTGTTGTCCAATCTTTCCACTTTCAAGCCCTGCCTCAGAGCTTGAAACGCGGCCTTAAAGCTCTCGTTGTTGTTGACATTGAGAATCGCCGCCCGAAAATCAGCCGGAATGTCTTTCTTCAGGGCAAAATCCTGACTGAGTTCTAAAAGAAGGCTCTCCAAATCCTCCGAACGACTTTTGATTTCAAGCGACTTGATCCCCCGGTGCAACGGCAAAGACCAGCTCGTGATGTCGTAGGGCTTGATCACCTCGCCACCCGGCGTGTACCGCCGCACAGGATACTCCTGCTTTTCCATCACCTCTTTGATGAAAGGGCGGAATGGCTGGGCCAGCGGCACGACAAAATCTCCGGCCTGGAAATTTTTGCCTTCAATCGCCGCCGCTTTGGAAAGACGATAAACCCGGACGCCGTGTTCCCGAAGCAAGTTCACAAGGCCGACCAGCTCGCTTTGATCGCGTTGAGCTCGCGGCAGGACATAATAAAACGGCGGCTGGGTCATTCCCTTTTTCACCTCTCTGCGGCAGAGGTCGTTTTGAAACTCGAGGATTTGCCGGCGATAGAGCGAGGCGGTTTTGAGCATCGACATGGTGGAAGCGATCTCATATTCAACCATATCGCCGAGCCGCCACCAGCCGCCCGGCCAGGGTAACGGCATGTTGATGCTTATTTTGTATTCCGAAAGCCCTTTGCCGTAAACGGCAAGCTCGTTCGGCTCGACAAAGACCGGAGTGGCATCCTTGATGCTGGCCAATTCCGTCAACATGCCGATGACGTTTTTCCAGATGCACGTTTGCGTCGAGCCCGGCCAGTAATCGTCAAAAATATAGCTGTGACAAATGCCGGCCAGTCCAGCTTCGGTCATGTCGGTGATCATGTGAGAGCCGAATATTTTAGTCCAGTTCCAGATCCCGGCGTCCACATTCTCTGAGATGGGATCGTGCACCGGCGGAACGAAATACCTCGGACCGGTCGTCCACATCTGGTGCTTGTCCACCAGCACCTGAGGAAACCAGTCAAGGTTGTAGATCCGGGCGACCGCCCGTGTGTCTTCCTGGCTCAGAGCGACGTAATCCCGGTTGATATTGTGGCCAACATACTTGTGGTAGACGCCGGGCATGGCGCTGCCCTCATATTTAGTCCCCTTGTATTTTCGGTAATGCTCGACCACCATATCCATGCCGTCCGGATTATGGGTGGGAATCATCATGGTGACGACATTGGCGAGCCATTCGAGCAGCAGGGGGTCTTGAGTTGTCACGAGATCATGAGCAATCAAAGGCGCGGCCTGGGCAGGGCCGACCTCATCCGCATGCATGGAAAGAGCGGCCATCACAAAAACTTTCCCCTCGTCAAACAAAATAGCTCTCTCGGATTCAGTCAAGCCCGGATCCAGGGCCAACTTGCGGTTAACGCCTTTCAGCCGCTCCAGGCGGTTGATATTTTCTTCGGACGAAATAAAGGCGATATACATGGGTCTTCCCAGGGGCGACTTGCCGATCTCGACCATTTTCAACCTGGGCGAGGACGCATCCAGCTTCTGCAGGTAGCTGATGAGTTCCCCATAGTCGAACATCATCCGGTCGGTTCCAGGTTTGAACCCGAAATGCTCGGCTGGCGTTAAAACCGGCTGGGAAGATTGAGCCGTTGCGGCCTGGAAGGACGGACTTCCCAATAAGAAAAAGAATAACGCTAAAAAAACTGATCTGGCCGTAAACGAAAATTTCATTCTTTCTCTCCTTTCGGATTTTTCAAGCTCGATCTATGAAGAGCCATTCAAAGGGACTTCAATTCTGAAAGCTTCAAAAGTTCATCTCCCGCCGGCCCGAGGCTATGTGTGCCTCTCTGTGTGGGCATCGCTTTATCGCCCAGCCAGCGATAATAAATCACAACAGGAAGGGATGTCAACACGGGCGAAAAACGGGTGAAAAACTTTTCGCGAGCGCATTGGCCTGTTGGACCAGTTTAAACGAGCGGGGTTTGGCCGGGGACGGCCACCGGGTCGACCGGGTTTGGCCCGAACTCATAAGTTTTAGGCGAAAGGTCGAGCTGGGAGGCGTTCATCGCCCATTCCCAGCTTATCGCCCGGCCCGTGTAAGCGCTCATCCGGCCGATGATGGCGCACATCGTGCTTTCGGCGATGCGGCGGCCCTCGTTGAGGGGACTGCCGCTGCGGATGCTCGCAATGAGGTCGGCCTGCTCCTGGACGTAGGGATTCGTCTCATCAGCCTCAAACTTCCAGCTGTTTTCCCCCTTGATTTCACCATAGCCAAATGCCACGCCCTTGGTGCCGACGACGCGCTCCTCGATCCGGTCGGCGCATCCCGGGATCTGGCGGCACATGCTCAGGACCCGCACGCCGTTCGAGTACTCGAACTCGACGGCGAAGTGGTCGTAGATGTTGCCGTACTCGGGCGCTGTCCTCACCTCGCGCCCGCCCATGCCCATGACTTTGACCGGGAGGGTCCTGAAGGCCCAGTTGATGACGTCGATATTATGGACGTGCTGCTCGACGATGTGGTCGCCAGAAAGCCAGGTGAAGTAGAGCCAGTTCCGGCACTGCCATTCCATGTCCGACATGCCCGGCTCCTTTTTCTTCACCCAGAGCTCGCCCTGGTTCCAGTAGCACTGGCCTCCGACGAGCTCTCCGATGGCGCCGTCCTGGATGCGTTTCATCAACTCGAGGTAACGGGCCTGGTGGCGGCGTTGGGTTCCGGCGACAATGGCCAGCCCTTTTTCCTCAGCCAACGCCGATGAGGCGATGACGGAGCGGACGCCCACCGGGTCAACGGCCACGGGCTTTTCCATGAAGACGTGCTTTCCTGCTTCGACCGCGGCGCGAAGGTGCATCGGCCGGAAATGGGGCGGAGCAGCCATGACGACGAGGTTCACTTCCGGGCAGGCAGCTAACTTCAGGTACCCGTCGAACCCGGTGAACTGCCGTTCTGACGGGACCTTTACCTTGTCCGGGTGCGCCTCGGTGAGCTTCTTCAGTGAGCTCGTGATACGGTCCTGGAAGAGGTCGAACATGGCCACGACCTCAACGCCCGGTGCCGCTTTCATGCAGTCGATGGCGGCTCCGGTTCCCCGGCCGCCGCATCCGATGATGCCGACACGGATGGCGTCAGAGCCGGCCGCGCGGGCGCCGGGAATCCGCGGCATGGCCGCCGCCAGCGAAACCGCTGCCGAGGCTTTGATGAATTCCCTTCGCGAAAGACTACTATTCTTATTGTTTCTATCGTTTTGATAGAAGTGGTTAGGCATTGTTCACCTCCTTCTGAAATGCCTTATCCGTCGATTCGATTCTCCGGATGTCGAGCGGCGTCGTCATGCTTCGTCGCTTCACTCCTCGCATGACACTCTATTTAATGCGGCTGCATTAATTGCCCTCATATTAGAAATCATCGCAAGCGCGGTAGGCGTCGATCGTCGCCCGTTCGCCCTCCTTGCCTTTCAAGCTGTGGCCATGCTCCATGCCCAACACGCCCTGGTAGCCCTTCTGGTGGATGTGCTTGAAGATGTTCCGGTAATTGATCTCGCCGGTCGTTGGCTCCTTCCGGCCCGGCGTGTCGCCAATGTGGAACGAAGCGATCTCCTCCCAGGCCCTGTCGATGTTGGGAATAAGATTGCCTTCAGTGATTTGCTGATGGTAGAGGTCGTTGAGAATCTTGCACGACGGGCTGGCCACAGCCCGGCAGATTTCGTAGGACTGGGGAATCCGGGTCAGGAACAGGCCGGGATGGTCCTTTGGGTTGAGCGGCTCTAAGACCAGGATGAGCCCGGCCGGCTCGCAAACCTCAACGCAGGCTCTCAAGTTTTCGATGACATTGGCTGTCTGATACTCCCAGGCCAGGCTTTCGTCGTAGCGGCCGGGGACGACAAGAGCCCATGGAGCGTTTGCTCTTTTTGAGGTCTCGATGCCCTGCCTCATTTTTTTGATGAGCATCTCCCGGCTGTCTTTGTCCCTCAAGACGAAGCTCTTTTGAGCAAAATCAGCATAAAGGACATACGGGCCGAGAGCCATGCCCCTTTTTTCGAGCTCACTGGCAATCTTCTCCTGGTCCTGGGGCGGCCGGTTCATGAAGCCGTTGTCGAACATGGCGCCGAACCCCTCGTCAGCGGCAAACTGAATCTGAGCGACAAGGTCATCTCCGGCATGATGCCTGAATTGACCGAAGGATGGCGCATACTTCAGTTTGAAGCGGCCTTTTTTAGGCGCGGCGCCCGCCTGCTCGGATGCAGCAGACGATGGCGGTCCGGCAAGCGATGTGCCCGCCGCTGCCATCGCCAGCCCTCCTGCCAGAAAATCCCTCCTTCTCATTCGAAGCCTCCTTTTTTCGCGGGTTTATGCAACTTTTATCGCAACGAGGCAAAAAAATCAACAGAATCTACGGGGTTCCGGGGACTTATTTCCCGGGCGACCTGCCTGCCTGTTTACGGTCGCGCAGAGGCACAAGGACGATATCTTTTTCAACTTCGAGGGTTCCGTTAATCGCGTGCATCCAGGGTTTCTTCGAGCGTTTGATAGAAGGGGTCAAGGGCCTGGCCGGCCAAGCCGGATTCACGCTGGAGGATTTCCGCCTGATAGCCTTCGGCAAGGAGGGAGGCCAGCTCCTTTTCAGTGACGATGACATCTCTGGGAGTCTTTTGGGCCATCGAGGCAAAATCGAGTTGTTTCCGGGAAAGGGTCATCATCTTTTCGGGCGCCGCGGTGATCCTGACCAGGAGCCGGTCGGTTTTTTCTGCGTTGAGAGAAGCGTGTAAGATAAGCAAGGCTAAGAAGATAACCGCAGAAAACAGGCATTTCCTGATCATCTTCTCTGGCCTCCGAGCGTGCTGATCACATTCCCGCTGATCAGAGGAAGCTATATCGATGGTTTGTTTTCTGGAAGAGGAAGCACGGAAAAAAAATAGGGCGGGCAGAGAAAAAAGTCAAGGAAAAGAACCGCTAAGATTTCGCTTGACAAACCTGGGCGTAACAAATATATTCCTGCACGTATGATTTTTATAGAATAAAATAATAACTAAACGTATAGGTTTAATATGAACAAACAGGTTTATACGCGCGATGAATTCGCGGCCAGGTTCGACATTCCGGAGCCGACTCTCCGGGAGTGGGAAAGACTGAAGCTTCTCAGGCCGGTCGGCTTCACCGATGAGAAAATTCCTCTCTATGCGGAGGACATAGCAGAGAACTTAAAGCATATCCAGAGTTTGCGAGACCTGGGTTATGGGCCGGAAGAAATCCAGAAGATCATAAAAAAAGTCGGGTTGCCGAGATCGAGAGAGAAGAAAGGCGGCGCCGCTGGAGACGACGCGTATCTCACGATCGGCGACCTGGCCGAGAGCGTGGGGCTGAGCGCCCGGACCATCAAACACTGGGAAGACAAGGGCATCATCGAGCCGGATATGAGGACCGAGGGCGGATTCCGTCTCTATTCCAAGGTCTTCATCTATCTTTGCGAGCTGATCAGGGACCTGCAGCTTTTCGGCTACACGCTCGAAGAGATCAAGAAGATGTCGGACGATTTCCGGGATTTTCTGGCGCTCAAGGACAAGCTCGAGGCCTTCCCCCAGAATGAAGCCGAACGCAAGCTGGACGGCATGCTGGCTGAAATCAAAAGCCTTTTCAACAAGATCAATCTTTTTAAGGAAGGGATCGGCAGGTGGGAAGACTTGCTAAAGAAGAAGAAGAAAGAGGTGTTGAGCCTGAAAAATAAGAACCAGAAAAGAAAGAAAAAAGCGGCGGATAAGAGAAAGGGAAAATGAGAAAAATCGTGTTCATCGAGCCGAAGGCCCCGAACCTCCACATCTTTTCGAAGTTTCCTCTGCCCAGGCTCGGCAGCATTATCCTGGGAACGATGATGAAAAATCGGGGTTGGGAGGTCGAAGTCTTTGTCGAAGAAGTAAGAAAAATCGACTTTGAGGCTGCAGGGTCGGCCGACCTCGTGGCCATCTCGACGATCACCGCGACGGCGCCGCGAGCTTATGCCATTGCCGATAAAGTCCGGAGGCTCGGGATCCCGGTGATCATGGGCGGCCCCCATGTGACGTTCCTGACAGAGGAAGCCATGGGGCACGCTGATTATGTCATTCGTGGCGAAGGGGAACAGACGTTGATGGCTTTCATTGATGCCTGGGAAAAGGGCGAAGGCTTCTCCTCGATTCCCAACCTTTCCCACAGGGTGGACGGAGAGATCGTTCATAATCCTTTCCCGCCCTCCTGGGTCGACCTCGACCAGATCCCGTTTCCGGATTTCTCCCTGCTCAAACTGCCGAAGTGGAGACAGAAAGGAAGGCGGACCATCCCGGTCGAAACCTCGCGGGGTTGCCCTTTTGACTGCTTCTTTTGTGCCGTGACCGGGATGTTCGGCCGGGCCTACCGGTTTCGCTCGACCGAGAACGTGTTAGAAGAGTTGCGGCGCCACAACGACCGGCGCAAGTTCATCTTCTTTTACGACGACAATTTCGCGGCCAACCGAAAGCGGACAAAAGAGCTCCTTGAGGCTATGATCCGGGAAAAATTCAAGTTCCGCTGGACGGCTCAGGTGCGGGCCGATGTGGCCAAAGACATTGAGCTTGTCAAGCTGATGAAAAAGGCCCGCTGTCACACCGTCTACATCGGTTTTGAATCGATGAACCCGGAAAGCCTCAAGGCAATGAAAAAACGGCAGACCGTGGAAGAAATCGCCATCGCCGCCGGCATTCTCCAGGGACACGGCATCTACATCCACGGGATGTTTGTCATCGGGTTTGACCAGGATGACTGGCGGACGGTCAAGGAAACCGTGAAATTCGCCCGGAAAGCCAGGCTGACCTCAACCCAGTTCATGATCCTGACGCCGCTTCCGGGTTCGGAATTCTACGAGAAAATAAAGAATGAAGGCCGGATTAAATTCCATGACTGGGGTCTCTATGACGCCCACCATGTGGTTTTCCAGCCCGCGCGATTTTCCCTTTCCGGCCTCCAGTGGGCTCAGATTTTCAGCCACAAGAAGTTCTATTCCCTCATCGAAATGGCCAAAAGGTTTGTTGAGGGCAGGTGGCTCGACGTGTATCTCGCCCACTACGCCAGGAATTTAAACCGGCTGTGGCAGAAGAGGAACAAGACTTTTCTCCGGGTCATCGAGCTCCTCAAGCCCAGGAAAGGCGCGAAGATATCCATCGATTACCGGGAAGAGCCGATGTTAGACCGGTGACGCATCCGCGTTTCACCCAGTAGATATGGCTTCACAGACCCGATTCCTTCAGCAGCGCTGACGAATTTGATCAGGCTTATGACTCGTCCATGACTCCGGAGAAATGTCCCTCAGGAGATGGCTTTCCGGGCCCGGTCGAACCGTTCGTGTTCCCGGCCGTCGATGATCTCCTGGAGATGCCGGGCCAGACGCCAGAGCTCCGTGTAGGTATTGTAGAGCGCGACAGGAGCGACGCGGATGATATCAGGCGGCCGGAAATCAGGAATGACGTTCCGGGCGCGGAGAGCCTCAGCAATGCGCATCCCCTCCGGATGGATGAGGGCCACGTGGCCGCCGCGCCGCTTGTCTTCGCGCGGGGTGCCGATCGAGAATCCGTAAGGTTCTGCGCTCAGAAAGCGGTCGGCCATGTCCATCAGGAACCTCGTCATCCCTAACGACTTCTCCCGGACCGCTGCGATTCCAGCTTCCTCGAAAATGGCCAGCGACCCGATGAGCGGGGCGGCGCTGAGGATCGAAGGAGAGGAAATCTGCCATCGTCCCGCGTCCGGCGCAGGCTCAAAGTCGAGGGACATGTCGAACTGCTTGTCTTTGGCTGATCCGAACCAGCCGGCCAGGGCGGGCTCGGCTCCGAAGTGGCGGCGGTTGACGTAGAGGAAGGCCGTGGCTCCGGGGCCGCCGTTGAGGTACTTGTAGCTGCACCAGACGGCGAAGTCGACGCCCCACCGGTCGAGCTCATGAGGCACGGCGCCGGCGGAATGGGAACAGTCGAAGCCGATGGGGATTCCTCTTGTCCGCGCCTCCAGAGTCAGGAACTCCAGGTCGAGGAGCTGGCCGCTGCCGTAGAGGACCGATGGAAGAAATACAAGGGCCACGGTGTCGTCGAACCGACCGACGATGTCGCGCTCGTCCAGGGTCAGGCCGTCACGGCTGCAGACGAGGATAAGATGTTCGGCCAGGTCCAGGCCTCTCAGCTTCAGGGCGCTCTTCAGGGCGTAGATGTCGGTCGGGAAGTCGAGCTCGTCGGCGACAATCTTTGTCCGCGTGCCCGACGGCCGGTAGAAGGTGTTGACGAGAGCGTGGATGTTGACCGTCGTGGTCCCCGACAGGACGACCTCGTCTGGTTCCGCGCCGACCAGGGCCGCGCACCGCGCGCCGAGGCGCTCGGCCAGATGGAACCAGGGCGGGTCGGCGTCGAGCCAGCCGCGGATGCCGAGGATCTTCCAGGACTCCAGGACCTTTGCCAGGGAGGCCAGTGAATCCCGGGAGAGGATGCCGAGGGAGTTGCCGTCGAGATAGACCGTGCTCGGCGGAATGAAAAAGCGCCGGCGGAAATCCTTCAGAGGGTCGGCCTGGTCAAGGCGTGCGGCCTCCTTCCGGAATGACGAGAGCGTGGTTTTCATTTTCTGCTTAAATTCCTTTTCACGTGCGCTCGCTGGGTGAGCATCTTTGTCTTTGTTTTCCCATTCAACCATCGCAGGGAAATATAAATAATGACAGCAAAGATATCAAGGGCAACCGCCAGTTTTTTACAGCATGTCTATGCACAAGAAAAGATTGATATCTGGAAGAAGCGGCGCAGTTAGCCGAACCGGGTCTGGAGGAAGTGAAGTTCAATGACTTAAGGAAATCCCTTTTCATGGAGGTAGCGATCCAGGGCCAGCTTGTAGCGAACGGCATGCAGCCGAGACCTCGTGACGATCATCGCCTTCGCCTTCCCCTCGATTTCATTCTGGACCTGGGCGGCGAAGTGCTCCACCATGATCCGCAGTTTTTCATTAATGGCGTGCGAGTGAAGCTCCACGAAGGACTTGAGGAGATATTCCGCCTTATTTTTATCATAGGGGGGGCGTCTTCGATTTTCTTGAGAAGCCGCCAGTAAGCCTTATAGGTCGTATAATTCTGGAGGACGTCGAGGATAAATCTCTCCTCGATCGCCTGGCGCATCGTGTAAATGTGGAAAGGCTCGAATTTTCCGTCCGCCCGTTCCGTCCCAAAGAGCTCCAGCGTCTTCGCCTTGGGCGTTGCCGTGAAGGCAAACATCGAGAGGTTCGGGAGTCGGCCGCGCTTCTCCATCTCAGCAAGGATCGCGCTATCGAGCTTCTCCTCGGGGGTTTGAGCCCCCGCTTCCTCCTTCTCCGCCTCTTCAAGGCTTCTAGCGGCAAGAACCGACTTAAGACTCTTCGAGCTTTCACCAGACTGCGACGAGTGCGCCTCGTCCACAATAACGGCAAAGCGATGGCCGGGAAGCTCGCCGATCTCGTTCACGATCACAGGGAATTTCTGCAGGGTGGTGACGATGATCGTTTTCCCCGACTCGAGGGCTTGTTTGAGCTGGCGTGAGGTCTTTTCAATATTCTCTACAACACCCAGCGTCTGCTCGAACTGGCGCATGGTCCTCTGAAGCTGGCGGTCCAGGATGCGCCTGTCGGTGATGACGACGATCGAATCAAAAACGCGTTTGTCCTCATCATCATGAAGCGTCGAAAGCCGGTGGGCGAGCCAGGCGATAGTAAAAGTCTTGCCGCTTCCGGCCGAATGCTGGATGAGATAGCGCCGGCCAACGCCGCATTGGCGGGCGTGGCTGACGAGGCGCCGGACGGCATCAAGCTGCTGATAACGCGGGAAGACAAGCGTCCGCTTTCCTGTCTTTCGCCCTTTCTCGTCTTCTTCCTCGATCTCGTGGATAAACTGACGAATAAGGTCGAGCACGCTGTCGCGCGCGCAGACTTTCTCCCAGAGATAAGCTGTTGCGTATCCCTTCTGTGTTGGCGGGACGGGCGGATTTCCCGCGCCGCCGAACTTCCCGCGGTTAAAAGGCAAGAACACAGTCTTCGCTCCGGCGAGCTGGGTTGCCACATAAACAAGATCCGGATCAACGGCGAAATGGGCAAGGCATCGCCCGTAAGCAAGGAGCGGTTCACGGGGATCGCGGTCGGTCTTGTATTGCCTGATGGCATCCTCGACGGTCTGGGCGGTCAGAGGGTTCTTGAGCTCGGCAGTGAATATCGGGATTCCATTCAGGAAGAGGACCATGTCCAAGCTCTTGGAGCTTTTCTCGCTATAGTTGAGCTGGCGGACTACAGAGAAAAGGTTTGCCGCGTGCAACCGTATGATCTCTTCGTTGAGCCAGCTCGCAGGCCGGAAGAACGCGAGCTTGAATTTGCAGCCCGAGTCCTTAACTCCATTCCGCAGTACATCGAGCGCGCCGCGCCTCCCTATCTCCCGGGAGAGGCGCCTAAGGAATTGTTCCTTTTCCGTTTCTCAGCGCCGTCCCCATAAAAAGAAAATGGCTGGAAAGCTGATAAATATCATAATAATCTTTGACCCTGCTGTTCAGCATGCCCAGTTTGCAGATGGCGTGGAATTTATCTGCGATCGTCAACTCTTTCGGATAAACTAAAATGTGCGGGGCTGGAAAAGGAAGAATAGTAGGGAATTTTGTCTTTCCGGGCTTCGGCTTTATCCGTTCCCCGATGGCCACATCGAATTGAAGGTGAATTCGGATTCGCTGTAGCTGGGCCGTTAAGCGGACGCGGAAACCGCCCAGTACATTCTGCCCTCGTATGATCTCTACCGAGACGGAATTCGGATTGAAAATGAGCCCGTCAGGTTCTACCTTTTGTCCACATATTAGGACAAAAACGCGACGAACTTCCTGTGCGGACGCCTCAAAAATGCCAAGAAAATCCGCATCCCGGGTTGATCTATAGAGATGCTTTCCCCAGAGCTCGAAAGAAAACGCACCCTTGAGAATCAACCGATCAACAAACGGACTTTTTGATATTCTATAAAGAAAGCGCTCCAGTCCAAACCGGTTAAGAATGATCTGAAAATCTTCTTTCCGCGAATCGCGTAGATTCAGCAAGCGTTGATTGACCGAGGCG